>NZ_DCAO01000028.1:0-15785 GCF_002311515.1 Thalassospira sp. UBA1131 | reverse complement strand
GGTATGATTTCCTTGGACATTGTACCTCCGAGGACAGGATCGTTGTGGTGGCGACGCCCCTGTCACATCTTGTGCGTTTTGGAATGCGACCAAGTTAAACCTGTCCGATCCGTCTGTCTTGCGGTAATCTGCCATCATATATCGCAATCAAGACAGTTTTGAATGTCGCCGCATCATGGTTCATATCCTCAACACCTTTGACGGACGTCCGGAACATCACAACAAGATCCCCCGCCCGCGTGAGTTGCCACGCGCGGTATATGTCCGGGTCAGTGATATGCCTGCTGGCTATCATGTTGCGGCACACAGCCATGACTGGAACCAGCTTTTATATGCGATTGAGGGCACGATGACCGTGGTGACAGAGGCCGGGATGTGGATCGTGCCGCCACAGCGCGCGGTATGGGTCCCGCCCCACACGCAGCATGCGGTGACCTGCACGGGCTTTACCCGGGCCCGCCACCTTTATATCGGTCGGGACGTTGCCGCCAACCTGCCCGATCGCTGCATGGTTCTGGAAGTCAGTCCGCTTTTGCGCGAACTGATCCGGGCTGCAACCGAAATTCCGGTCGAATATAATGAAGATGGAGAAGAAGGCCGCCTGATCCGCGTATTGCTCGATCAGATCAAGGCCCCCGATCAGGACAAGCTTTATCTACCTGCGCCCAAGGACACCCGACTGGCACGCATTTGCGATCATCTGCAAGGCGATCCGGCCGATAACCGCACGCTTGAGGACTGGGCAAAGGTATGCGGCGCCTCAAGCCGCACACTTGCCCGGCTTTTTCAGCGCGAAACCGGCATGCCGTTCCGCGAATGGCGGCAAAAGCTTCGTCTGCTCCATGCGCTTGAAAAGCTCGCCAATGACCGTCCGGTGACCGAGATCGCACTTGATCTTGGCTATGAGACCCCATCGGCCTTTATCGCCATGTTTCGCAAGGCCACAGGCCGCACACCGGGTAGCTATTTCCGATAAGCCCGAGACACTCAGTGGTCGTAACGGGTTACACGTGGTTTCGGCGGAATGATCTCGTGCTCGGGCTCAAGATATGTTCCGTACCGCTTTGTCACTTTCACATGGTCCGGGCAGGGCTTCTGCCCATTGGTGCACATGTTGTGAAGCTGAACCATGAATTCCGAGGACAAGCCGTTTCGTTCATGCGTCGCGTTTTCCGACGCACGATTGGTAAACCTGCCATTGCTCAGACGATCAAGGCGTTTATCCGTTTTCGGCGCAACAGCACCGTCATGATGCATGACGCGGATACCTTCAAGAAACGCCATCATTTCCATCACGGATTTAAGCATCCCGACACTGTTTTCGAAAGTCCGGGTCACGGCGACCGAAGCTTCTTCAATGTAGTCGGCAAATAATCCATCACCGTCTGCATCGGAAGGTTCGTATTTGTATATGCCCGCTGCCATGCGGCTTTTCCAAGCCTGATGGTTGGGCTCATTGACGCGACGCCCTGGAAGAATATGGCTGTTTTGTCCCCAGTCACGTCCATGACCGGTACAATTAACCTCACCCTTCCGGCGTGCCGGATGTGGTTCGTACGACATCATCTCTTTCCCCAGAGCGTAATAAATGCGCTTCTCTGATATCCATGCCCTTACTTGAACGCAGATATTCCCACTCTGTGAACGGACATGTGTCTTATTATTTAATCCACAAATACCACAGGTTATTTGCTGGAATTGCACATTCCATCCATATGAATATGCAAATTGTCCAAAAAACGTATCAAAACCCTGCTTTTCGGCATTTGACAAGGCTTTCAAAAAGCACGCAGCAGCCAACAGCCCCCAGATACACTATCCGGTCTGACGCGCATTTATGCCTGGATCAGGAAACAGAAATACACACTGCAATACACACCGGGTGATCGCAAGTCAGCCTCACTTAGGGCAGTGATACTTCCAGTCCTTTACGGTCGATCTTGAGTTTATTTTTAGTGCGAGACCCGTGATACGACATCATTCGCCGCTTGAATGCGGTCGCCATAGGCCATTGCCTTCGCACCATGGTTGAGCGACGGAATGCGTTCCGATGCGCCCAATACGGCCAGCTGGTCAATCACGGCCAGCACCCATGGGCGGGTGCCATTGCCTTCGCCACCTGCTGACGACGTGTCTTTCCTTTGGTCCAGAAGTCGCTCGTCTGCGCTGAAGATATCATTTTCATTGGAAACAGAACGGATGGCTTCCAATACGCGGACCAGTTCAGAAAGCGACTTCATCATATCGAAGGTCGCCGCAAGAGACTGGTTCACAGAAGACGGTTCTGCACCTTGCGCCATCTCAGGATCGCCAAAGCATGACGCTGCTGATGGTTCATCATCAAAGGATAGGAAAACCGGTTCCTGATCTTCCCGGCTCTGCCAGAAATTGTGATTTTTCTCGCCTTGACGACGTCCGGGTAACACGTGGCAATTCTTTCCCCAGTCACGACCGGGGCCGGCATAGTTTTTCTCCCCCGTCCGGCGTGCCGGATGTGGTTCTGTCGAATGCATCTAATCCCCCAAGGTTCGGTGCACACACTGATAAGGGCCGCCAGCGTTTTCTGTTCTTCGTCATAGGCGGCATCTCTGTTTTTTGGATTTCTACCATGTGCAGCGGGGTGACAATGCACGAAGCGTCCAAAAAAATGTGCGAACCATCCAAAACACCTAATAAAGGGATTTCGGAAAAATAATCCCTAACATCCCGTATAGCCATAACACCTTAAAACCAAAGGTATAATCCAGATCCCCTTACGCAATCATAATACCTTTGCGTTCATTTTCACCTAAACCTATACCTTTGTGGTTTTGACGAAACGTCCGGTTTCCGCTTAATATGAAAAAAATCTGGTATTAGAGATGTCGAATATTAATCCAGATGAACCCGCGCAAGTAGCGTTGTTTGCAATGAAGCAAAACCGGGAGTCAGGCATGACACAGTCAGCAACCCATACTTTTTTCACGGTCAATGACCTACCTATGTCCAAACGTTATGACGTTTGGCAAAGTAGTATTGACTGCATTTTCAGCGTCGAAACCCTTCCCGACATCCGCAAGAACAACTTCCATGCAACATTGGATGCGGATTTGTTGGGATCGATGATGATCGCCCGCACCAACAGCACACATCAGTTCTGGGAACGCAGTTCCAAGACAATTGCTGCCGACGGCATGGATCATTATATGGTCCAGCTTTACTATAACGGCGGCATGTCGACAGATGATGGCAAGGACGGCCAGGAAATAGAAGCCGACGGCTTGCTCTTTCAGGACCTGTCGCAAGTAGCACGGGCGACAACAAGCGATTTTGATAACCTTGCCTTCATCATTCCTCGCCCCCTTCTTGAAGACCGGCTTACCCTGCCCGAAGATCACAACATGCGGTTTCTCAGCCCGCGTGACCCGATGGTCCGGATTGTTGCAAATCTGATGCGCTCGCTGAAGGCCAATGCGTCTGCGCTCAAGACCGAGCATGCCCATGTGCTTGAAAACAGCTTTGCCGATATGCTTGCCGCCTGCCTCAATTCCGCATATGGCGAAACAAGCGAGACCACAAACAAACGTCAGAACCTTGAAGTCATGACGCTGATCCGGCGTTATTTCCGGGAGAATTTTTCACGCCCCGATCTCACCCCGGACCGTGCGGCAAGAGAGCTCGGAATTTCACGGTCCAAGCTGTATCAGTTGCTTGAAGAGCATGGCGGCGTTTATCGCTACACACGTGATCTGCGTCTGCGCCGTGCCAAGCAATTGCTTAGCACCACAACGAAGCGCCCCCGTTCCCTTTACGACGTCGCGCTTGAATGCGGATTTTCCAGCGACACGTCCTTCATCCGGGCATTTCGCGAAAAATTTGACATGACGCCGGGTGATTTCAGACGCAGCCAGCAAAATGCATTGAATAACGTGCAGGACGCGGATGGCAGTGAACGTGATACACGCTATGAAAAGTGGCTGCACACCCTTTGAAACGCCCCTTTTACCGCCAAGCCGTGTCAGATTTCCCGCATCTCTGACATGAAATTTTATCAGTATTGCCCGCCCCCAACTTACGATATTCCTGAAAACAGGTGCTAAGCACCCGCCACCATTCAGGAAGATCGCAATGAACAGTTTCTGGTCTGGAATTGGGTTACGCCTTGCCGCGACCGGATTGTTCGGGGTCATGAACCTGTTTGTCCGGTTGGCATCCTTTGAGGCCCCGACAGGTCAGATCGTTTTCTGGCGGAGCAGTGTCGCCCTGATCCCGATTGTGGCTTACCTGATGTGGCGCAATCAGTTTCCCAGGGCGCTTAAGACCAAACGCCCGTTTGGACATCTGAAACGCAGCACGTATGGCTGCGTTTCGATGTTTCTGGCCTTTGTATCGCTGGCTTACCTTCCGCTGGCGCTGGCCACTGCACTTGGCTTCCTTGCCCCGCTTATTCTGATCCCGGTTGCGATCATCACGCTGCGTGAAAATCCGGGATGGCTTGTGATCAGTGCAACCATCGGCGGCTTTGCCGGGGTATTCCTGATGCTGTGGCCGATGCTGTCGACCCCGGGGCTGGATCACAATACCCTGATCGGGATTGGTGCCGGTGTGGCCTTTGCTGTCACCACGGCCTTTGCCAAGGTACAGATCAAGTCGCTGACCACGACAGAACCGTCTGGCACGATTGCCTTTTACTTTGCCGTGATCTGTTCGATCGGCGGACTTCTGACCATCCCGTTTGGCTGGGCACCGCTTTCGACAAGCAACATTGTCTTCCTGATTGGTGCCGGGCTCACTGGCGGGCTTGCCCATATCGCCTTGACCGAGGCATTGGCACGTGCCCCGGCATCGACCCTGTCGGCCTTTGAATATACCGCCATGATTTGGGCGATCATTCTGGATCTTGTCGTGTTTGGCGTTTTGCCCGCCCCGATCAGCCTGATGGGCGGTGTCTTCATCGTGATGGCCGCAGCCCTGGTGATGTTTAACGACCAGATCGTTGCAGCCGTTGCCCGCAAATTCAAAAGAACGACCGAGGCATCAACCGAGCCGGCCAACTCCCCGGCCGAATAATCCGGCGATTACGCCAATTTGGTTTCCTGAAGCTTGGTCAGTGCATGCAGGGCAAGATTGGTCGGCGTTGCGATATCAAGCTCCGCCCCCTTGCGAACGATATACCCGTTCAGGAAATCAATCTCGCTTGCTTTGCCGCGCGCCAGATCCTGTGCGGTTGAGGAAAACTGACCGGGCATGGTTTCGGCGATCTTTTCAATCGCGACCCAAACATCACCCGGCACCGTCACCCCACATCCCTTGGCAACGGCCAGACATTCATCCACCGCATTACGCATTACATCCCAGACACCGACACCTTGCACGACTTCACCGTAAGGGCGCTGTGTAATCGCGGAAAGCGCGTTATAGGCACAATTCAGGATCATCTTCGCCCAAAGGGCGCCTTCGGCATTGTCGGAGACCTCAACCGGAATTTTGGCTGGCACCAGTGTATCGACGACTGTCTGACTTTGCGCAGATGGGCCGATGACAAGCTCGCCCCGGCCATGGTGTTTGACGTGGCCCGGGCCGCCCATACTGGTCGCCACATAGACCACAACCGGAATAACTGGTTGACCAAGAACACCACCAAGTCGTTCGGCGTTATCCACACCGTTCTGCAAGCTAAGCACAATCGTGTTGGCAGAGATGAATGGCTTAATCTGCTCGCCAGCCTCAATGGTGTCAGTGGATTTGACGCAAAACAGGATCATATCCGCACCGGCAACACCGGCGGCATCCGTATTCCCCGTCACGGTGACATATTCCTGCGAGGACCCGAAATCGAGCAACAAGCCATCGCGGTTCATCGCCTCGACATGATTTGCCCGCCCGATCAGGGTAACATCGTGACCGGCACGGGCCAGCATCGCACCATAATAACACCCAACTGCCCCGGCACCCATAACCGCGATTTTCATCTTCCGTCTTGCTCCTGATCCTGACTTTGCGTCCTATGCGTCAAACAGGTACCCGCTGGTGCCGCTTGACTTTCCTGCGTTCTGGCCCAATCCTGATCAAATCAGAGGAACGTTCAAGCCCTTATAACAAGGGGCCGCGCAAAAGAACCATATCAGACAATCATAAGCGACGCGCTGGCCACCAATATCAGGTAGGCGATCTTGAACAATTCCTCTTATTCCCTAAATCGTCGTCGTTTCCTCACCGGACTTGGCGTCATCGGTGCAGGATCACTTGCATCTGCATCCCTATTGGGATCTGCTAGAACGGCACTGGCATCGGGCATGATCGGTAAGAACAAGGAAGATGTCCTTCTGGTCATTGATGTCCAGAACTGCTTCCTGCCCGGCGGAACCTTGCCCGTCAGTGACGGCGACCAGATCATTCCGCTGATCAACAAGCTTGGTCAGCAGTTCGAAAATGTCATTTTCACCCAAGACTGGCACACGCCGGGTCATGCGTCCTTTGCATCCAGCCACGCAGGCAAGGCCCCGTTTGAGACCATCGAACTTGATTACGGCACACAGGTCTTGTGGCCTGATCATTGTGTTCAGGGATCAGACGATGCCAAACTTGCCGCCGGCCTTGATATCCCGCATGCGCAACTGATCATTCGCAAGGGTTATCACAGCGAAGTCGACAGCTATTCAACCTTTGTCGAGGCCGATGGCGAAACCAAAACCGGCCTGACCGGCTATATGCAGGAGCGCGGGCTTAAGAACGTTTATGTTTGCGGTCTTGCCACCGATTTCTGCGTTAGCTGGTCGGCACAGGATGCGCGCAAGGCTGAGCTGAATGTCTCCGTGATCGAGGATGCCTGTCGAGCGATTGACCTGAACGGATCGCTTGAGGCGGCATGGAGTGCCATGGAGGCCGCAGGTGTATCGCGCATGCAGTCATCCGATATTCTTTCATCGTAAGCAGACATACAAAAAGCCCTCCGGATTTGTATCATTCGGAGGGCTTTATTCTTGTCGCCCAAAATTGGGTCAGTCGTTCTTGACCACCGACACATGGCCTGCCGTCCAGCCGCCCGGCCAGACCTCGGCTTCGCCATTGCGCAGGGTACGAACCAGACCAATCGGTACATCCTTGGCAATCAGAACTTCGCCATCTGCACCATCATCAAAGGTCGGTTCGGTCTCGGCAAAGTGGCCTGTATGACCCAATTGCGGTTCGCACGGGGTATAGACCGAACAACCGGAATAGTTGGTCGGGTTGTTGGTGGTGTTGACCGCAGTCCCCGTCGTGCCGCAGGCGGCAACCACGGTCATCAATTCAACCGCGCGCGCCTTTGCACAGCCAAACACCCGGTGATAGCCCGATGGTGTCAGCGTCATGGATGGGACCAGCAACAAATCAATATCAAGCGTTGCCAGCAGGCAAGACAAGGCCGGCATTTCAATATCGAGACAGATCAGCACGGCCACATTCAGCCCACGCCATTTGATCACATTAAATGCCTTGCCCGGTGTCAGGTTCCAGTTTTCCGGTTCCTGTTCGCCCGGCGTCAGGGAAAGCTTGTCCTGAATGATGGCGTCGCCTTCCGGGGTGAAAATCATCGCGCTGTTGGTTTGCCCGGCATCCGGATTTTCGGGATCAATGTGCCAGGGCATGCTGCCAGCCACGAGCAGCATGTCATGCTTTTTGGCGAGCTCGGCGCCATATTTTCGGGCCTCGGGCGCGAGGTCAGCCATCCAGGCGATTTCTTCACCTGTTTGCAAACCATCGGGCTTGAAGGCCAACCATTGTTCGCTGGCATATTCCGGCAGGACAAAGATCTTTGCCCCCTGCTTTGCCGCCTCGGCCATCTGGACATCAACGTGATTAGCCCACCCCGCCATGTCTTTAACGGGTTGGCCAAGGTTCGTCGCCCAAAGGGCCAGGGTTACATATTCGGGGAAGGATGCCGGAGACGTCATGATCAGCGTTCCTGATATTCAGAGGGCGTTTAGCTAAAAGCGGCATGATCCGGCCATCAACTGACAGCCGGACCAGATAGATCGGGAATAGAACCAGACTTAGTTTTTAAGTTTGGTCCAGACACGGTTACGAAGATCACGCGCCTTGACCGAGCAGTTCTGCGACGCGATCAAAAGGTCTGCGTATTCTTCTGGCATGTTCACGGCCGGATCCGAATTCAACGCCGGATCCATGAATTCGCCTGTCCCCTTGATCGAGTTCATGTAACCGGCATAGTTCGACGCTTCTGCCGCGTTTTCGGGCTGCATCATCCAGTTGATGAAGGTCTTGGCGTTTTCAAGGTTCGGTGCACCCGCCGGAATGACGAAGTGATCGGCCCAATAGGTCAGACCTTCTTTCGGATAGACAAATACAGCCTCGGGAATGCTTTCCTTGGTCCGGTGGGCGGCACCGTTCCACTGCATGTGCATCTGAACTTCGCGGGCCGACATACGGTCGATGGTGCCCTCAGAGCTGTAAACAGCAATGTAGGGTTTCTGTTTTGTCAGAACATCAAGAACCTTCTGGGCCTCTGCCGGGTCCTCGGTACATTTTTCAACACCGGCATAGTAGGACGCCGCATTGAACATTTCGACTTCGTCGTTCAGCGCGCCAATCTTGCCACGGAATTCTTCACGCGGTTCGAAGAATTCTTTCCAGCTGTTTTCAAGTTCGCCGTCGATTGCTGCCGCATCATAGGTAAAGCCGGTGGTCCCCCAGAGATAAGTCACGGAGTATTCGCGCTCCGGATCGTATTTCATGGTGTCGTGCGGCTTGGCAACGTTGCCAAAGTTTTCAAGGCTTTTGGCATCGAACTTGGTTGCCAGACCTTCCTTGATCATCACGTCCACCATGTAGTCGGACGCGACAGCAATGTCATAGCCCGACGCACCGGCCTGAAGCTTTGCCAGCATGGTTTCGTTGGAATCATACACATCAAGGGTCACCTTGATGCCGGTTTCCGCTTCGAATTTTTCCATCAGTTCCGGCGGAAAATAGTTCGACCAGTTATAGAAAAACAGTTCGCCATCCGCCTTTGCCGAACCGACCGACAACAAGGCGATCGCGGATGCTCCCAGAAGCACAGAACGTAGTTTCATCGTGAGACTCCCAAATAAGGACGGTGGGTTGTTTTGTTATTCGGATGGCCGGCCCGTCCGGGAACCGGCAATCCCGTTTTGAATTTCAGAGATCAGTATCGAATACGATCAATCAGGAACGAGATGCTGACAAACAAGATTGAAACAATCAGCATCATCGCAGAGACAGCATTGACCTCGGGCGTGATCCCGATCCGGATCATCCCGAAAATATAGATCGGCAAGGTCGTCGCCCCTGCACCGCCAACGAAGTAGGAAATGACAAAGTCATCAAGCGAGATGATGAAGGACAACATCGCGCCTGACAAAATCCCCGGCCACAGCAACGGCAGGGTCACACGCCGGAAGGCTTTCCATTCGTTGGCATACAAATCATTTGCCGCCTCGACCAATGCCGGATCCATGCCCTCCAGCCGCGCGCGGATCGGCAGATAGGCAAATGGAATGCAAAAGACTGTATGGGCAATGATCACGGTCAGAAGACCAAGCTTGATCCCCAATGCGACAAAGAACAGAAGGGTCGCGATCGCCGTGACAATTTCAGGTACGAGCAACGGCAGAACCAGCATGGCGGAAACGCCTGCCTCGCCCTTGAACCGGCCGCGTGACATACCCATCGCAGCCAAGGTGGCTGCAATGGTGGCCAGCACGGTTGCCGACACCGCAATTACAATGGAGTTCTGGGCCGCACGCAGCATGTCATCGTTGGAAAGGGCTGTGACATACCAGTCCATGGTAAAGCCGGTCCAGATCGTCGCCAGACGGTTTTCGTTAAACGACAGCGCGATCAGGACGACAATGGGCAAATACAGATAGGCAAAGAAAAACATTGCCGTCGAAGTGATCCCGCGAAAACGCCACAGCGGGTTGGAAGCATCGACTTTCATCGGCTTTCCTCCGGCAATGATTTGAACTTGAACGAATAGACCATCATCGAGATCAGAACGAGTGCCAGAAGCACAAAGCCAAGCCCGGCCCCAAGCGGCCAGTTACGTGCGGCACCAAACTGGCTGCCGATCAGGTTGGCAATCATCATGAACTTGCCACCGCCCAGAAGCTCTGGCGTGACATATGCACCAAGACACGGAATGAAGACCAGAATGCAGCCCGCGGCAATGCCCGGTGCCGCAAGTGGCAGGATCACCCGGCTCATCGCGCGGCGCTTGTCCGCGCCCAGATCAAAGGCCGCCTCGACCAGTCGATGGTCAAGTTTTTCAAGGCTGGCATAGATCGGCAAAACCATGAATGGCAGATAGGTATAAGTCAGACCTATCGAGACCGCGTACGGCGTGTAAAGGACATCAAGCCCACCGGTTTCAATCCCCATCCAGTTCAGCGCCCCATCAATCAGGCCACCGTTGCGCAGCAACAGCATCCACGCATAGTTCCGCACCAGAATGTTGGTCCAGAACGGAATGGTCACCAGAAAGATCAGGAAGTTCCGACGGCTTTGGGGTTGGGTTGAAATGTAAAACGCGGTCGGAAAACCCAACAAAAGGGCAAATACCGTAGTCATCGCCGACAGGCCAAAAGAACGGGCAAAGATCTGAAGATAGTCGGTATTGACCACCAGATTATCCATCAGATCGCGTTCAAAGATGAAACTGATATAGGCGTCCATCGAGAACACGCCCCAGTTCACCCCGCCATAATCGCCGCGTTCCAACATCGAAACATAGGCCATCTGCAACAGCGGAACGGCCATGAAAAATCCGATATAGACCACGGCAGGTGCGACCAGCCAAAATCGTTTGGATCGTATGATATTACCCATGATCAATCCGCCAGTACCCGAATGGAGTCAGGGGACATGGTGATGCCAACACGTTCACCTTGGGCGAAATCGGCCTTCGCACCCGATCCGTTTTGCATCCGGACTGTCAACAGGGCGTCATTGCCGAGATCAATCTGATAGGTCGTATCCGTGCCGAAATAGATGACGGTGGAAACGGTCCCGACAAGCTGATTGGCCCCGGCCTGATTTTCAGCAACTAGTCCAAGACGTTCTGGACGGACCGAAACAGTAACCTCGCCACTTCGTTGACTGGACACATCCTGTGTCAGTTCAATCACCTGACCACCGCCAAGCTTTACAGCACGCTTGCCAGCACCATCATCGACAAGATTGCCAACAAGGAAATTACTGTCTCCGATAAAGTCGGCAACAAAGCGGTGGGTCGGGGCTTCATAGATTTCGCGCGGCGCGCCGATCTGCAGAATTTCGCCTGATTTCATAACCGCAATGCGGTCTGACATCGCCAGTGCTTCTTCCTGGTCATGGGTGACAAAAACAAAGGTGATCCCGGTTTCTGTCTGCAGGCGTTTGAGTTCAACCTGCATTTCCTTGCGCAATTTCAGATCAAGTGCCGAAAGCGGCTCATCAAGCAGCAAAACCTTTGGCGCCGGGGCCAATGCACGGGCCAGTGCAATACGTTGCTGCTGACCACCGGAAAGCTGGCTTGGCACGCGGTCGCCATATTGGGCGAGCCGCACAAGTTCAAGCATCTCTTCGGCGCGATCATCGGCCTGTTTGCGCGCCACACCCTGCATTTCAAGACCGAACGTGATGTTCTGCCGGACCGTCAGATGCGGGAAAAGTGCATAGGATTGAAACACCGTGTTGATTGGCCGCTTGTAAGGCGGAAGGTCATTTAGCGCCTTTCCTTCGAGCAAAATTTGCCCCGAAGTCGCCTGTTCAAACCCGCCGATCAGACGCAGCAAAGTCGTTTTGCCACAGCCAGAAGGACCCAACATGGTGAAAAATTCATTCTGAAAGATATCGACAGATACGTCGTCCAGTGCCGTGACTTTATCGGCACCCGACCCAAATGTTTTTCCAACAGACTTTGCCGAAATGACTACTTCTGACATGCACTTCCCCAAATTTGTATTTTGTAAAATGATATAAAATCTACAGAGACTTGCAATCCGGTGGTCGAGAAAGCGTCGATATTTACAGAAGTTCCGCAATATCCGCCTTAAAATGGCATCCAAACTGGTTCTGATTGCGTCATATAGACACTTTACAAAATAATGTGCAGCGCACTATTCCCGCAAAACGAGGACATCTGGGACAGAAAGGCAATCAGAGGACACCAAACGCGCGGTAATCGCCGTCAGATCAGACAATGCCGGCGTCACGCAGCTTGGCAATCTGGTCGTCGCTAAGGTCGGCCACGTTGCGCAAGATTTCGTCGCTGTGTTGCCCCAGCGTCGGCGGGGCTTTTTCATCCGTGATCGGTGTTTTGGAAAACTTGATTGGGTTGGCAACTGTCGGGACAGTTCCGGCCGTCGGATGATCAAGCTGCTTGACCATACCGCGATGCTTGACCTGCGGATTATCAAAAACACGATCAAGGGTGTTGATCGGACCGCAGGGCACATTGGCCTTTTCAAGTGCATCAATCCACGCGTCGGTGGTTTTGGCCACCATTGCCTGACGGATTAGCGGCACCAGCTCAACGCGATTGGCCACACGGTTGCGGTTGGTGGCATAGCGTTCATCAAGCGGCAAGGCATCCAGCCCCGCGACCGCGCAGAAGCTTTTGAACTGGCTGTCATTACCAACCGCCAGAATCAGATAACCATCGGCCGTCGGAAAGGCTTCATAAGGCACGATATTGGGATGCGCATTGCCAAGACGGCCCGGCGCATTACCGGTCGCAAGATAGTTCATCGCCTGATTGGCAAGAACGGCGGTCTGCACATCCAAAAGGGCGAGATCTATATACTGCCCCTCGCCGGTTTCATCGCGGTGACGCAAGGCGGCCAGAATGCCAATCGTTGCGTAAAGCCCGGTAAAGATATCGGCAACCGCAACGCCAACCTTCATCGGCTGCCCACCCGGGGCACTATCGGGCGCACCGGTGATGCTCATCAACCCGCCCATGCCCTGGATCATGAAGTCATAGCCCGGGCGATCCTTATAGGGGCCGTCCTGACCAAAGCCGGTGATCGAGCAATAGACGAGTTTCGGGTTCACCTTGGAAAGGGTCGCATAATCAAGACCGTATTTGGCAAGGCCACCAACCTTGAAGTTTTCCAGAACCACGTCGCTTTCAGCCGCGAGATTGCGCACAATCTCCTGGCCTTCGGGCTTGGTGATGTCGATGGTCAGCGACTTCTTGCCACGGTTCGCCGTCAGGTAATATGCAGCCTCGGTGGTGTCATTGCCATTGGCATCCTTGGCAAAGGGCGGACCCCAGCCACGGGTATCATCACCGGCACCGGGACGTTCGACCTTGATGACCTCGGCCCCCATATCGGCAAGGGTCTGGCTGGCCCACGGCCCGGCCAGTACGCGCGAAAGGTCAAGAACACGAAGCCCGGAAAGTGCGCCAGTCATCTGAATATCCCGAAATATCGACTTGGAAAAAGGCAGCTGGGAAAAAGCAGCTGGAATCAAATCGGGCGACAACATTTCTGCCGCCGCCCGATCAAGTTTTTGGGATCAAGCCTCTGCGGTGAAGGCCTGAATTCCGGTCTGCGCCCGCCCAAGGATCAGGGCGTGAACATCGTGCGTACCTTCATAGGTATTGACCGCTTCAAGGTTCATCGCATGACGAATGACGTGGTATTCATCGGCGATACCGTTACCGCCATGCATGTCACGGGCAACACGGGCAATATCAAGCGCCTTGCCACAGTTGTTACGCTTCATCAGCGAAATGGCTTCCGGTGCACCCTTGCCTTCGTCAAGCAGACGACCAACCTGAAGCGCGCCCTGCAGGCCAAGGGTGATTTCGGTCTGCATGTTGGCTAGTTTCAGCTGGATCAGCTGGTTCGCCGCAAGCGGACGACCGAACTGTTTACGATCCATGGTGTACTGACGTGCCGCGTGCCAGCAGAATTCAGCAGCCCCCATCGCACCCCAAGCAATGCCGTAACGTGCCTTGTTCAGGCAACCGAACGGACCACCAAGGCCCTTGGCATTCGGCAGCATGTTTTCTTCAGGCACAAAGACATTGTCCATGACGATTTCACCCGTGATCGACGCACGGAGCGAAAACTTGCCTTCGATCTTCGGTGCCGACAGACCCTTCATATCCTTTTCAAGGATGAAGCCGCGAATGACGCCTTCGTCATCCTTGGCCCAAACGACAAATACGTCTGCGATCGGGCTGTTGGTGATCCACATTTTCGCTCCCGACAGGGTGAAACCACCATCGGCCTTGCGTGCTCGGGTTTTCATGCCACCCGGATCGGAACCGTGGTCCGGCTCGGTCAGGCCAAAGCAGCCAACCCATTCACCAGTTGCCAGTTTCGGCAGATATTTCTTGCGCTGTTCTTCGCTGCCATAAGCATAAATCGGATGCATCACGAGCGAGCTCTGCACCGACATTGCCGAGCGATAACCGGAGTCAACGCGTTCGACTTCGCGGGCCACCAGCCCATAGGCGACATGGTTCACGCCCGGTCCGCCGTATTCCTCGGGGATGGTCGGGCCAAGCAGGCCAAGTTCACCCATCTCGGTCATGATTTCACGATGGAAAATCTCATGACGGTTGGCTTCCAGAACGCGTGTCTGGAGGTTTTCCTGACAATATGCACGGGCCGCATCGCGGATCATGCGTTCGTCTTCGCTCAACTGCTCTTCAAGCAGGAGCGGATCTTCCCAATGAAACGGTGCGCGGCTTGCCATTCACATGGTCCTTTATGAATTTTTCTACAGAAAGCAGGGGCAGCGCCATAGAAGGGCGAGATGACGCTACCCCTGAAAAGCTTAGATGCTTATGGGTTAAAGCTAGGAACTCGCTAGCCAACTTGCAAATGATAAAAGTGATGCAGATTATGCAAAAAAATCATAAACTATCCTGAATTGATCACATCAGGATATCGTCTTGGCCCGTCGCATTCCCAGCCTGAAGGCACTCAGTTGCTTTGAACAGACTGCCCGGTTTGGCAGCGCATCGCGCGCCGCAGAGGAACTTTACCTGACACAAAGTGCGGTCAGTCGCCAAATACAGGGCCTTGAAACCTGGCTTGGCTGCAAGCTGTTTGCCCGTGAAAAGCAGCGATTGATCTTAACGCCAGAAGGCGAAAGTTATCTGCAATCCATTCGCCCGGCCCTTGATCAGCTTGAAAGTGCGACCTTGACCCTTTTGTCGGGCGGATCGGAAAGCGGGGTTTTGACGGTTGCGGCGCCGCCAACGTTCGGATCGCGCTGCCTTATTCCATTATTGCCTGACTTTCGGGCCAGATATCCCGACATTGCGATCAATTTCATTTCGCGGATCGGCATGCCCGATTTTGATCGTGAACAAATTGATATCGCGGTTCTGTTCGGCGAAGGAAAGTGGTCGGAACTTGATGCCCACATCCTGCATGGCGAGGAAATGGTCCCGATCTGCAGCTCGCAACTGGTTGCCAATCTGGGACGCGCGCCACAGCCAGAAGACTTGCGAAACTTTCCGTTGTTGCATATCGCGACCCGGCCACGCGGTTGGGCCGATTGGCTTGCGGCAAGTGGGCTTAGTGATATTGACGGTGAAAACGGACCGAAGTTTGAGCATTTCACCATGGCGATGCAGGCCGCTGTTGCCGGACTTGGTGTGGCGTTGTTGCCGACCTTTGCGATCACCGATGAACTGGCAACCGGCCGGATCATCGCCCCGTTCGGCCAACCCAAGGCCAGTCCGTTTCATTATTATGCCTGCTGCCCGAAAAGCCGCGCTCGGCTTCCCAAGATCCGGGCCTTTATGAACTGGCTTGATCAACTTGATACGGTAAAGA
>NZ_DCAO01000029.1:12059-15182 GCF_002311515.1 Thalassospira sp. UBA1131 | reverse complement strand
ATTTAAGGCGTGACATGGATGAACCTCCGTAAGATGCGCCAAATAAATAGTATGAGGATTTAAATCGCTGCCAAACAGGCAGGCGTGTGGTGTTTTACCGAACCGGTTTCAGGCTGTCGGGTTGCCATGGCAGGGCCGCGCGCAGCACGCGATCGACAATGAAATATTGCGTGATCGAAAACGCACACAGGATCAGAAGACAGGCAAAAACCATATCGATCTGAACCCGCGCATTGGCATGCAGCATCAGATAACCCAGCCCATGACTGGACCCGACCCATTCGCCAATCACCGCCCCTATCGGGGCAACTGCGGTGGCAACACGAAAGCCCGATGCAAAGGCGGGCAGGGCGGCGGGCAATCGGATATGGGTCAAAAGCCGCCAACGACTGGCTCCCATGGTGCGCGCCAGATCGAGCCAGCCGGTTTCAGTCCGTGACAGGCCGTCAAAGAACGCAACCGTGACCGGGAAGAAAATGATCAGGGCCGCCATGGCGATCTTCGATGCCAAGCCAAAGCCAAGCCAGAGAACCAAAAGCGGCGCCAATGCAAAGAACGGAATGGCCTGCGAAACCAAAAGGATCGGCATCAGCCAGAAACGCACCGGTGAAAACAGCGCCATCGGAATGGCGGCCAGCGTGCCAAGGGCGGCACCGGCAAACAGGCCGATCACGGTTTCGGCAATGGTGTATTTCGCATGATCAAGCAGGACGGCATGACGCGCGATCAGCGTGTGCCAGACATCTGCGGGCGGTGGCAGCATGTATTTTGGCGCGCCGGTAACAATCACCAGCATCTGCCAGGTGGCAATCAGCGCAATGATAATAATCAGCGGCCGCGCAAGGATCAGCCAGCGGTGCTCCGACAGTGCCTTTTTATTTGTATGAGTATTGTTTTGCGTGCTCATGCCGCGCCCTCCGACCGCTCGGCACCGAGTTGGCCAAGCAGTTCGGCCTGCTGCGCCAGAATTTCGGGATTGGCAATGTTGCGCGGGCTTTGGCCCTTGGGCGTGATGGCGTCTTGCAATTGTGCCGGGCTGCCGGTCAGGACATGCACCCGATCGCCAAGGCGCAATGCCTCAAGCGGGTCGTGGGTGACAAGCAACACCGTCTTGCCGCGAAGCACCCGTGCGGCCAGTTCCTGCAAACGCAGGCGGTTGAGCGGATCAAGGGCGGAAAACGGTTCGTCCATCAAAACGACCGGGCGATCTTCCATCAAAGTGCGGGCAAGGGCCGCGCGCTGTTTCATGCCACCAGACAGTTCAGCCGGGCGCAGGTCTGCCGCATCACGCAATCCGACTTCGGTCAGTAAATGTGAGGCTTTCTCATAATCGGGTTTTTCGTGGCGTAAAACGGCACCGAGTACGACATTTTCGAGAACACTGCGCCATGGCAAGAGCAGGTCCTGCTGCGCCATATAGGCGACCCGACCGTCAAGCGCGATCTTGTCCGAACAGGTGATGGTACCGCTAACATCGCCTTCGACGAGGCCTGCGAAATAGCGCAAAAGTGTGCTTTTGCCGACACCACTTGGACCGAGCAGGCAGGTAAAGCTGCCCGCCTGTAAGGTCAGGTCGAGATCATGGAAAATATCGACGCCGTTGAAAGCCACGCGGGCCGCACGGAGCGCAATATCAAATCTGGTTGGATTGTCTTGCGCCATCTGGGGCGCGTGTTCTGTGCTGCGCATTCGATCCTTCCTACGCCGGTCTTAACCGGTTCAGGTTCAAAGGGTCGTTCGGCAACACCGAACCTCTCAGCCGATTTACGATCGGCCCCCCCGGAGATCAGGGGACTATGCGCAGACAAATCGCTGCCGTCAAGTTTTGTAACAGTTCTTGGACTTGATCCTGATCACAGCTTACCAGTGCGCAGCATGACGATGCAGCTTTCCTGCCGGATGATGCCAGTAATGTGGTGTTCCTGCGATACTGACCGGAAAGGCGATGCGCCGGGCGGGACCCAAGTCTGTGTCTTCCACCTGTGGGGCAATATCGGCATCTGTTTCCGCGGCGATCATGCCAATGCAATCAGGCGCATGGCAGGCTGGATCGCGCATCTTTTTGAACAGCGCAAAAGTGGCAAGATCATTCGGCCAAGTGCCAGCGTGTCCTGATGTGATCCGAGTTGCGCAGCATAAGTTACATCTGACCCTTGCGTTATTTGTACGGGGTCGAAGCCTCAACCGCCCTGCAATTTGATCTTCGGGCGTCGGGTTAGGGGCGGGCAACCACCTGTTTGATCCAGCCAGCGATCTTGTCAAACGTGCCGGGGGTATAGGCATACCGGCCAAGGGCGACATAAAGCATCTGGCGGGATGTCGGCATTTCACTGCTGAGCTGGTAATTGAACAAATTGCTTCTAAGCAGCCCGTGCGTGGCATCGGGGATGACAACCACCTCATTTGCAGCATCTCGCCCGATCAGGATATCGCGATAGATAGCAGCATCGGATTTTGCATCCACATTCAGATCATCATGCCCCCACATGGCAAGTGTCGGTGTTTCAAGCTGTGCCAGGTCTGCTTTTGCGTCAGATGTGATGTTGCGTTTTACAAATCCGAACCGGTCCGATGCCATCGGTGACGGATCACTGGTGTTTGCAAGGTAGGTTTCGTAACTTGCATCGGGCGCAAAGATCACGGTGTCGCGGACGTGGTTGCGTTCAATTTGACGNNCAATCAGCGCCGGGTTAATCGCGCGCAGCGTTTTGGCGTCATACCCCAGTTCGGCCAGGGCATCAGGGCGATAGCCATGCAGCAATATGTCAGCACCGCTAATCAGGTCTTCAAACAGCTTTCGGTCTTCCCGGTCCCGCAGATCAAGCCCCGCACAGCGTTTGCCAAGTGTGACTTCGGGAATGGCCGCACCTTCGTCCCAGCCCGGCGGATCGATGCGCAACACATCGGCACCATACGCTGCCAGAAAACGCCCGGCGACGGGGCCGGCCAAGATACGGGTCAGATCAAGAACGCGGATGCCACGTAGCGGGCGGGCCGAGTCAATTGACGCGGGGGTGACATTGGTGTTTGCGTGGTGGTCCCAGCAGATCAGTGGATCGGTGGCAATGGATATTCCTTGCGGATGTTTCTGCCATTCCTCAAGGCTGTGCATGGTTGCGGCAC
>NZ_DCAO01000029.1:9782-12029 GCF_002311515.1 Thalassospira sp. UBA1131 | reverse complement strand
ATGACATTAAAGGCATTGTCCGGGATCATCCGCGATGCTTTGGGGATCACCCAGCCCGCCTGGGAAAAACCGATAAAACCGATTTTTTGCCCTCTGTCGGGATAGGCCGTTTTGATTGCGTCATATGCTGCAACGGCTTCGTTTGCGCGGTCATTCATGGATTGCGAAAGCCAGTTTCCCGTGCTTTCGCCGACGCCGGCCTTGTCCCAGCTGTAAATGCCGATCCCGCGATCAAGCAGGGCGTTGATCACGGGTAAATAGCCATCGCCCGCAAAGCGGTCCTGCGGACCATCGCCGTGAACCAGAAGGGCAATCGGGCCTGTATGCTGCGCATCTGGCAAGATCAGGCTGCCAGACAGAACAGCATCACCAAGTGCAAAGCTGATCTGTTTGGTCGGGCGGTTGCTGATATCAAAGTCAGACAATCCGACAAGTGCAAGACTTCCCGGAACAGCAACAAGCAGAACAAACAGAACAAACGTCCCCCTGACAAGGTGGCGGTAACGAATGCGGCGGGGCGATGGCACGGCACAGCCTTTCAGGTTGGTGGCAGCAAGGAATATTTGGCAGTGTTCGCAGATTGCGAGAAGTCAGGGTGCCCGTCAATTGCCTTGCAACCGGTTATGTTGATGAAATCAGGTGTTTAGCCCAAAAGCATCCCGGCCATAGGTGCAAAGTGCTATGTCCCGAGTCTGGAATTGCGCAAAACAGAACTTGAAAGAGCATCATGAAACGGTCAATGCTTTCGGCACTGCAACCAAATCTGCCTTGCGTGCCATTGTGATCCTTTCTGACGAGATACCAGACCACCGTATTGCCGATCCTGCCCCGCGCATGATTGCGGCCGAGATTTATCGTGGTTCAAGCTATGGTCCCAAGCACCCGCTGGCGATCCCGCGTGTGTCGCTGGTGGTGGATATGGTGCATGCGCTGGGCTGGGTGGATGAGACTACCTATCTGACCGGGCCGGTGGCAACGCCCGACCAGCTCGCACGGTTCCACGACCCGGACTATATTGCCGCCGTGATGCAAGCTGAGCGCGATCAAACGCTGCCGGTCGAGATGATGGAGCGGTTCGGGCTCGGCAAGAATGGTAATCCGATCTATCCGGAAATTTTCCGGCGTCCGGCGACTGCCGCCGGATCATCGGTGATGGCAGCCAACCTGATCAAGGATGGCGGGATCATTCATCATCCGGCAGGGGGCACCCATCACGGTTTGCGCGATCGGGCATCGGGGTTCTGTTACTTCAACGATCCGGTTCTGGGCATTTATGCCTTGCTCGATAGCGGGTTGGACAGGGTGCTTTATGTTGATATCGACGCCCATCACGGCGACGGGGTGCAGATTGCCTTTGCCGAGGATGAACGCGTATTGACTGTTTCCATCCATCAGGAAGACCTGTGGCCCAAGACCGGCGCAATTGATGACATTGCAGGCGGTATGGCGCGCAACCTTCCGATGCCGGGCGGCATGCATGATGACGAGATGCGTTTCATCCTTTTTGAATATTTGATTCCGCTTGGATTAAGTTTTGCGCCTCAAGCTATTGTTTTACAATGTGGATGTGATACTCTTGCAGAGGATCCACTGTCCAGACAGCTTTTGGGCAATCAGTCGATCTGGGAAGTCGTGGGGGCGATGACCCGATTGGCGCCCCGAAGTCTTGTTCTTGGCGGCGGAGGATATAGTCCATATGGCGTTGCACGCTGTTGGTCTGGGGTGTGGGCAACCATTAACGGGATCGAAATACCTGATGTGTTACCCATCACAGCGGAAAATATCCTGCGTGTCATAAAATGGGCGCATAGTCGTGGAAGACAGCCGGCAAGTGAGTTGTTCACAACGCTTGCGGATCCATGGCGGGGTGGCGCCATCCGGGACGAGGTCCGGGATCGCGTCAAAAGACTAAGAGGATATGGGGTATGAAGTCGTTCTTTCAGATGGCTTTGGTTGTGTGCTTTGTCAGCGCGGCGGTTGTTGCCGGGCTGAATGCAAAGGCAACCGGTTATGAGCGGTCGCGTCTTCTTGTTGATGGCGAAGTGTTCAATGTTGAACTGGCCATCACACCCGAAGAANNGATTTTAAATTTAATACTGTTAACACAAAAATGAGTTTGCAGAAATTAGTGAATAGATCTATGTGTCTTTATAATAAAGACGATAAATTTAAGAACAAATTAGATAATATGAATAGCTTAGTAATTAGTGGAAGCGGATTTTAATATGAGAAAGAAAAAAATATTAT
>NZ_DCAO01000029.1:4230-9690 GCF_002311515.1 Thalassospira sp. UBA1131 | reverse complement strand
TCTGACCGGATGGGGTTTGAGGTTGGTGAAAAGGTCGAAGGATTGCCGCGCTAGGCTGCGCCATCGATACGCCACACAATCAATCAGCAATAGCAAGGCCGCAGGTGATATCTGCGGCCTTTGGTTTTTGCGTCGGTTTTTGTGTCATATTTTCGAGAAAAACACGCAATGCGGTCTTGCCCACCCAGCAAGATGGTGCTAAATCCACATCCGCGTCGGGGAGTAGCGCAGTCTGGTAGCGTACCTGCTTTGGGAGCAGGGGGTCGCGAGTTCGAATCTCGCCTTCCCGACCATTTCCCCTTTTATTGTTTTCGGATGCCCAACGGGATTTCCAAGTAACGATAAAAGGTGTAAAAGATGAACTGATAGCAGGGGTTAGAGAGACCCGTTTAACTGCCATCATCATCTTATCCCGAAGGTCAAGACGAGGGTCCCGATGAAGGTCCGTGTTTACAAACCTGCCAAGAACGCCATGCAGTCCGGTCAGGCTGCGACCAAGCACTGGGTCATGGAATTTGAACCGGGTGCGAAAAAGGTCGCGGATCAGCTGATGGGCTGGATCGGATCGACCGACACCCGTGGTCAGGTCCGCATGTATTTCGAAACCCTTGAAGAAGCGCAGGCCTTTGCCGCCAAGCACAAGCTGATCGCGGACATCGAAATGCCGAAACCGCGCAAACTTCAGCTCAAGGCCTATGCCGACAACTTCGCATTCAAACGCGTCGTCTGATCTGGCACTCGCCAGCGTATTTGACCAATTCTCGGGGCGGATTTCCGCCCCGTTTCGTCTGACAGGGGACGTTAAAGCCTGTGAATACAGTCGGGCAGGCGCCCAATGCCATGCCCCGGGGTTCGTAACCACCCCACCCAGCGGTCCCTTAGCTCAACTGGATAGAGCAACAGACTTCTAATCTGTAGGTTGCAGGTTCGAGTCCTGCAGGGATCGCCATTTTTCCTTGAAACGACTATACCTGTGCTTGCTGCTCGGTCTGTTCCTTTCCTGTGACCAATGTCATCTGAAGCTGCTTGGGTAGTTTTAGGATAATTAGCAGAGAGCTACCATTAATATGAAATACACCGGTAGAACCGTGCATTGCCTAGTAATAGGGTTTGTATAGGTGGATGAGAGCGAGAGCTAATTATTCCAGACCGCATTCGCGGCAGACACGGGAAATTTCAAAATCAATATAGTTTTTTGCTTGTGCTGACCTATCGCTAACTTCTCTAAGGCGTTTCATTGTTACGGTATGATGCTCATTAGGAATGCGAGGATTGGCAGGTAACATCACATCCGCATCAATGCTAACTGCGTTACATAGTCGAGAAATAGCAGTATGAATAGGATAGTTGAAGCTGGTCACTCCATGAGCTTTAAGCATGTCACCTGCATATAGACAACGCACTAGAAGCTCTTGGTTAACATTGAAGAGTGCTTTTCCCCAGGCAGCAGATTTTTCGGAGCTATATACGCCTTCTGTCGTTTCGTTTTGATGGTGTTCTAGAATGTTAATGCGGGTTTTTGCCCACTCGTGGTTGTCTGTGCTCATATCCATAGCTAGACGAAGAACCGATGTTCTCGCATCTGCATGATGAATTTTACTTTGTCGCAAAGTTTCGGCTGTTGATTTCTCAATTGCCGCGATTTGAGCGCGGCTTGCTGTGAGCACAAAGATGCCACCAGCAAGACCAAGAACACCAGCAAGTATGCTTTCCCACTGAATCTGTTTGGCAAAGCTGATCCACCAAAGTCCGTGATTGAGATCGTAAATATCTCCCCCAATGCCAATAGCAATTAGCGCGATCACGACAGCGCAGAAAGCAATCCCTATTGCGATTGGTACCGGTTTCGCAAGGTTGTTCATTCTGATCAAATGTATTCCTGTAAAGAAAGGGGATAGATTTATTTTTCTCTCAACTCGCTGCCCGTTCTGGCGGATATGTTGTTTGGGGCTGCCAGTTTGCTTCCGCTTGTTCGCCATCCCATGCGTCGACCGCTGCTTGCAAGTTGACCCAGAAGGCAGTCGTTGTTCCCAATACTTTGGCAATGCGGGCCGCCAGAGACGCATCAATCCGCACATGTCCGTTGATCATGCGGCTTAGATGTTTTTCGCTGATCTCGATATCGCAGGCGAAATCTTTTTGCAGGATTTTACGTGGCACAAGGTAGTGTTCACGCAAGATCTCGCCGGGGGCGGTTGGCCTGCGGTTACGGCGAATAGGGCGGTTCGTATCCATCAGTGGTAATCCTCCAGGTTAAGGATCACAATATCCTTGCCATCCCATGTAAAGGTTATGCGCCAGTTTCCCGAAACGCTCATGGCGTATTGTCCGGCCCGGTTGCCGATCAGGGGATGAAATTTCCTGACGCCCATGCAGTCCGCCAAATCTGAAATCGCATCAAGATGATCAAGGATCAGAAGGGCGTTTTTCTGAAACCGTTTGTCGACATGCCGCGATTGGCCCTGTTCAAACAGTTCACGCAATCCTTTGTGTTTAATATCCTTGATTGGCAAATCAGTTCCTTTGCAGGAAGCACTATAAGATTACCAAAATGGTAATCCAGAATGCCGATCCTGTCCAGTTTGATTTACCGATATGGTAAAGAGACTTAATTACCGTGCCGTGAAATACCGTCCCGGACGATGGTTGAGCGCAATGATCAGGTTGAGTATGACAGCGCCGAGGATTGAGAGCAGGACCTTGTCGAAGGGCAGGGTCAGGAAGGCGCAGACGAGGATGACCATATCAACGGCAAGCTGGAAATAGCCTGCGCGGATGTTGAAGTTTTCCTGAAGGTACAGGGCGAGGATATTGACCCCGCCAAGGCCTGCGCGATGGCGAAACAGCATGAGCAGGCCAATCCCCATCAACGCACCCCCGGCAACCGCGGCATAGATCGGGTTGAGCGTGTTGAACTCCACCAGCATCGGGGTCAGCTTCGAGAAGGCCGAGACCAGACCAACGGCGATGAAGGTTTTGATGGTGAAGGCCTTGCCCATGCGTTTGAAAGCCAGCCAGTAAAAGGGCAGGTTGATTACAAAGAAGATCACGCCAAACGACAGCCCGGTGGCATGTTCAATCAAAAGGGCGGCCCCGGCGGTACTGCCGGTGACAAGGATGCTTTCGCTATAGAGCGTGACACCAAGCGACACCACCATGGTGCCCAGCAACAGGGCCAGAACGTCCTCATACGGGCGATGGGCGATATCGTCCTTTTTGGGTGTTTCGCTGGTTGCGGCCGGGTCGGTTTTATCGTTGGTGTTTGCGGTGCTCATAAGCGGTGTGCTGCCAGTTGGTTGATTAGATTAGGGTCAGGGCCTTGATAAAATACGCTTTTCGCAGGTGCGAAACAAGCGGTGCGCAAGATCGCGGCGTAAATCGCGTGTTTTTGATGTAACGGCATCGCCAAACGCAAAAGACCGGCTTAAAGCAAGCCGGTCTTGGTAGTTTTGTATGTTTGTTCGCGGTTACGCCGGATGGTGATCAGGCGGCCTTGTCCCATTCCGGGGCGAAGGACGGATCAATCAGGCGACCGTTTGGATTGGCAAGATCATGGATTGCTTCCATGTCGTTTTCCGAAAGTTCGAAATCAAAGATATCGAAATTGGCCGCGGCATTTTTCGGTGAGCCCGATTTCGGGATCGCCATGACGCTGTCTTGTTGCAGCAACCAGCGCAGTGTGACCTGCACGGGGGACTTGCCGTATTTTTCACCGATGGCCTTAAGGGTTGCGTCCTTCATGACATTGCCACGTGCAATCGGGCAATAGGCCGTCAGCAGCATGTCATGTGCGCGCACGCTTTCGAGTACCTTGGACTGGTCAAGATAGGGGTGATATTCGACCTGATTGACCGTCAGCGGCGCATCGGTCAGCGACACGGCCTGATCAATCAGGGCGGTCGGGAAGTTTGAAATCCCGATCAGGCGCGTCATGCCAAGGTTTTTGACCTCGTTCAAGGCTGCCATGGTTTCTTCAAGCGGTACGTCATCATTGGGCCAGTGCAGAAGCAGCAGATCAACATGGTCCAGATCAAGCTTGCGCAGGCTTTCCACCACGGAGGTCTGCAAATCACCGCTTTGGAATTTGTCGTACCAGACCTTGGTGGTCAGGAAGTAGTCATTGCGTGCAAGGCCGGAATTTTTCAAGCCCTGACCAACGCCCTGTTCGTTGTGATACATCTGGGCGGTATCGAAATGGCGATAGCCGATCTTGGCGGCCTCCGCGATCATTTTCGCTGCTTCATCGTTATTGAGCTCGTACGTCCCAAAGCCAAGGGCCGGGATTTTAGTGTCCTGCCAGTTCCGGTAAATCATACTGGTGTACCCCCTTGTTTCGTTTGATTGTTGTGATTTTGGGTCTTCGCGGTGTCATGTGCAAATGACGATCCGGTGTCAGTTTGCCCGATTTGCGCCAGATTTAGTGCGCATGTCGCCGATCGCAACCTGTACATCAGGATGGTACGGGCTGTGCAATTGGCGAGAGGCCCGGGGCAGCCTCGTGTGCGGGTGGGGGCTTTCAGGCAAAGAAAAAGGGCGACCAAATTAATGGGTCGCCCGAAGTTCAGGACTTAGAGTGAGGCTGTATCAAGCCAAGGACGAGATTGCCGCAATCATGGGTAATGATCCTTGATGTGGCTCAAACGCGGTCGATTATTCTTTGACCGTATTGCCATCATTGGTTTCGCTGACCGCGGCATTAAGGTGATAAAGCGATTCACGGATCACCTGGGGCCCAAGATCCTTGGTGATGAAGACGATCTTGGACCGGTGATCATCGCTTGGCCAGGCGGGCAGGGATGCCGGCGGGTGGAAAACATGCTGCACGGCATGAATGGCGACAGGTGCATCTTCGCCGACCAGATTAAGGATACCCTTCACGCGCAAAAGGCTTTCGCCGCGCATCTGGGTAAAGATTTCGGCCCAGGTAACAAAGGCATCCCAATGGATCGGTTCATCAAAGGTGATGCAGAAGGATCGGATGTGGTCGTCATGGCGGTTGACGTCGTGGCTATGATCGTGGTGGTGGTCATGGTCATGATGATCATGATGCTCGCGATCGTCGTGATGGTGCGCATGGTCATCGCCATGCTGTTCATAGGCTTCATCACGCAGCCATTTCTGCACATCCATGCTTTTGGTTGTCGGGTCATACAGCCCGGCATTAAACAGCTTTGAAACCGCGATATCGCCATTGACCACCGGATAGATCGGTGCGGCCGGGTTAAGGGCGCGCAGGCGGGTTTCAAGGGCTGTGCACGTGGCCTCATCGGCCAGATCGGCCTTGGTCATCAGGATGCGGTCGGCAACAGCCGCCTGCTTCACACTTTCGGGATGATTATCAAGCTGGCCTGCGCCATGGATCGCATCAACCGTGGTCACCACGCTATCAAGGCGGAACTTGGTGGTCAGAAGCGGGTCGGTCATCAGGGTGTGCAGGATCGGGGCCGGGTCGGCAAGGCC
>NZ_DCAO01000029.1:0-3931 GCF_002311515.1 Thalassospira sp. UBA1131 | reverse complement strand
AGAAAGCCGGTGATGACGGTGGTGGCGATGCGGTCAAACTGTTCGTTGGAAAGGGCCATGATCAATCAGGTCTTTTGCGCTGGGCGTGGGATTTGGGGGCTTATTTCTTGCCGTAAAGTTCTTCGGCCGATATTTCCGGTTCGGAAATCACGACTTCCTTGCCGTCACGTGCGGCGAAATAGAAACAGTTGCGCCGTCCGGTGTGGCAGGCAACGCCAATCTGATCGACCTCGACCAGAATGGTGTCCATGTCGCAGTCATAGCGAAAATCGACAAGTTTCTGCACCTGGCCGGAGCTTTCACCCTTGCGCCAGAGTTTCCCGCGGGAGCGTGAGAAATAGCACACCCGGCCGGTTTCAAGCGTTTCAAGCACGGCATCGCGGTTCATCCACGCCATCATCAGGACTTCGCCCGTGTCATGTTGCTGGGCGATTGCCGGGATCAGGCCGTTTTCGTTGAATTTCAGTTTGTCGGCAATCAGTGCATTTGAGCCCGTCATGGGGAAGCTCCGGTCGATGGTGGTTGACTTTTGACGTTCGGCGCGTCAGAAAATGATATATTATAACATTTCATCAGATGCCACGGCTTTTTGAAATCGGTTGGGCCGAAACCGCCGAAACCAGATGGCCGTCGATACGAGATATTCAGCTATGAGCGATCTTTTCCCCAAAAAGGGCCATGATCACGACAGATGTGTGCATAGCGCACTTGCGCAGGCAGAGAAAGTCTGTGACAGCGAAAATGCGCGCTTTACCGACATGCGCCGCAAGGTCTTTACCCTGATCTGGCAATCGCACAAGGCGGTTACGGCCTATGAGTTGCTTGATGCGCTGACCGCCGAGGGGCAGCGGGTGCAACCGCCAACGGTTTATCGCGCGCTGGAATTCCTGACCGAGCTTGGTCTGGTGCACAGAATTGAGTCGCTAAATGCCTATTTCGGCTGTGACCGGCCTGATTGCGAACATCTGGGGCAGTATTTCATCTGTACTGATTGCGGCCGCGTCGCCGAGGCGGTTAATGAGGATATGAGCAACGCGGTGCGCAAGGCAGCGCGCAGTGTCGGCTTTACCATTCAGGCGACCACGGTCGAGATCAAGGGGCTGTGCCATGACTGCGCCACTCATTGAAGGCCGCGACCTTGTCCTTTCTTTTGGTAATGAGCGGGTGCTTGATCAGGTATCGCTTGCCATTCATCCGGGCGAGATCATTACCCTGATCGGGCCAAATGGCGCTGGCAAATCGACATTGGTCAAGACGCTTCTGGGTTTGCAGAAAGCCGATAGCGGCGAGGTCGTGCGTAAACGCGGCCTTACGATTGGCTATGTGCCGCAAAAGCTTGCCATCGATCAGGTCTTGCCGATGACGGTGAAGCGGTTTCTGAGCCTGACCCGATCCGTGAGCCGGGCGGATTGTGAAGGCGTTCTGGCCCAAGTCGGGGCAGGGCATGTGATTGATGCGCAGATGAGCCAGCTTTCAGGTGGCGAGACGCAGCGTGTGATGCTGGCCCGCACTCTTTTGCTGCGCCCGCATTTGCTGGTGCTTGATGAGCCGACGCAGGGCGTGGATGTTTCCGGGCAGGCGGAGCTTTATCGCCTGATTGACGAGATCCGCCGTGAACTTGATTGCGCGGTTCTGATGATTTCGCATGATCTGCATCTGGTGATGGCCAAGACCGATCAGGTGGTGTGTTTCAATCGCCATGTCTGTTGTTCGGGCATTCCCGAAACCGTGCGCCAGCATCCGGAATACCGGTCCTTGTTTGGCGTGCGTGAGGCCGATGCGATTGGCATCTACCATCACGAACATGATCACGAACATGATCTTTCGGGCCATGTTGTTGGCGGATGTGGTCACGATCATTCGCATGATCATGGGCATCACCATCACGCAGATGATCACAATAAAGCCGTCAAAGAAGGGGCGGGAACAAACCAATGATGGACGATTTCCTGTTTCGTGCCGTTTTGGGCGGTGTTTTGCTGGCCGTTGTCTGTGGGCCGTTCGGCGCCTTTATCGTCTGGCGACGTATGGCGTTCTTTGGCGACATGTTGGCGCATACGGCCCTTTTGGGGGTGGCACTTGGCCTTCTGATCGGGGTCGATGTCCGGATAGGCATGATCGCGACCTGTCTGGCGGTTGCCCTTATTCTGGCCTATGGGCAGCGGCAATCGCGGATTGGCAGTGATACGGTGCTGGGCATGCTGGCGCATTCCACGCTGGCGTTGGGGATGGTCGCGCTTGCCTTTGTGCAAGGTGTGGCTGTTGATCTGATGGCTTATCTGTTTGGTGATATTCTGGCGGTCAATACCGGGGATATCTTGCTTTTGGCGGTTGGCGGCGCCTTTGCACTTGGCATCCTTGCATGGATGTGGCGGCCTTTGCTTGCGCTGACAGTCAGCCCGGAAATTGCCGCGGCCGAAAGCATCCCGGTCGAACGGCTGCGTTTGATCTTCATGCTTCTGATGGCGCTTGTGATCGGTATGGCGATCAAGATTGTCGGGGTTTTGCTGATTACAGCTCTTTTGATCGTTCCAGCCGCCAGCGCACGTTTCTTTGCCCGCACACCTGAACAGATGGCGATTGGTGCCGGGCTGTTTGGCGCGGCATCGGTTCTGGCGGGGATTGCCCTGTCCTGGCATGTTGATACGCCAGCCGGGCCAAGCATCGTGATTTCAGCCGCGGCGATCTTTGTTGCCAGCGGTATTGTAATGAGTGCCAAGCGCCACTTTGCAGGTAGCTAAAGCGTTATCACTGCAAACACGGTGATCAAAGTGGCACCCGATTCCGTAAAGCGCAGATAGAACCGCGTGAAAGGATATCGGCGTGCCGCAGCAATCATCAACAGAGCGTAATCCAGCATCCGCTTCGGGTTTGCGGGAAAATGCGCCTTTCTTTGCGTCCATCCCGGTGCCCGCACGTTGGTTCGGGCTAAGTGGCGCGATCCCGTTTGTTGCCTTGTCGATTGGCGGGGCATTCTTGTCGGGTGCGCATCAGTCATTGGCCTACTTCACCCTTGTCGCCTATGGCGCGGTGATTTTGTCATTTCTGGGTGGTGTGCATTGGGGACGGGCAATCAAGGCCTTTGATCAGGGGGCTGTTGCCGACAGGTTCTTGTGGGTTTCGCTTGGTATCAGTGTGGTGCCGTCGCTTATCGGATGGTTGACACTGCTTGTGCCACTGGTGATTGGGTTGCCTGTTCTGGCGGCAAGCTTTGCGGCCATGCTGTTGATTGACTTGCAGACAGTGAAAAGTGGGCAGTTTCCATCATGGTATGGCAACTTGCGCGTCATCCTGTCGGTGATTGTGATTGCGTCGCTGTTGTTTGCGTGGCTGTGACGTCGCGCCAGTTCGAAGGTTTGAACGGAAAAAGGGCGCTGAACTCTCAGCGCCCTTAATGATTTTTCGGGTATGTTTTTCGGGTTCAGGCCGTTTTAAGCCGTGCGAACCCGGCTTCAAGATCGGCAATCAGATCATCGGGGTCTTCAAGGCCGATATGGAGCCGGACCAGTGGGCCGTCTTCGTCCCATTTGGTGGCAGTGCGGATTTTGGTTGGATCGGACGGCAAGATCAGGCTTTCAAAGCCACCCCAGCTAAAGCCCATGCCAAACAGCTCCATATGATCGACCATATTGGCGAGCTGCGCCTTTTCGACCGGTTCCATGACAAAGGAAAACAGGCCGCAGGCACCAGTGAAATCGCGTTTCCAGATGGCGTGTCCCGGATCATCGGGGAGGCCGGGATGCAGCACGCGTTTGACTTCCGGGCGGGTTTGCAGCCAGTTCGCGACCTTAAGGCCGCTTTCATGGTGCTGTTTCAGGCGCACGGCAAGGGTGCGAAGGCCACGCTGGGCCAAATAGCAATCATCTGGCCCAACTGCATCACCGGAAATCAGGACCTGCTTCTTGATGGTCAGAAGGTCTTCCTCGGTCGC
>NZ_DCAO01000080.1:24668-31961 GCF_002311515.1 Thalassospira sp. UBA1131 | reverse complement strand
CCGTAATGGCCGACACCCTGCTGAAGATGATGCATGCGCATATTGTCAGGCAGATTGGTGGTCAGCTTGTGGGCCGCGCGGGTCTGTCCCATGCCGGTAATATCATCACGTTCACCTTCAACGGTCAGAAGGGCCGTTTTGGTGATGGCGGATGGATCAACCGGAACACCCTGCCAGCGCATCGTACCTTCGGGCAGGCTGTGTTCGTGGAATACGACCTTCAGCGTCTGCAGATAAAACTCGGCCGTCATATCCATGACCGCCAGGTATTCCTGATAGAAATGACGCTTGGCATCGGCACTTTCGCCGTCACCTTCGACAAGGTGATTGAACATGTCGTGATGGGCGGAAACGTGGCGATCCCAGTTCATGCTCATGAAGCCGGCAAGCTGCATAAAGCCCGGATAAACCCGGCGCATCACACCCGCATGTGGAAGGGGCACGTGGGAAATTACATGCTGCTCAAACCAGTCAAGGGTATGCTGCTTGGCGAACTTGTTGACCTCGGTCGGGTTTTCGCGGGTATCAATCGGGCCCCCCATCAGGGTCATCGATGCAGGCTGGCAGGCTTCGTTGCCTGCTGCCATCAGGGATGCTGCGGCAACCACCGGCACAGATGGCTGGCAAACGGCCATCATGTGGGTGTTCGGGCCAAGCTTGCGCAAGAAGCGCATCAGATAATCGATATAGCTATCAAGATCGAAATGGCCAAGGTGGACTGGCACCAGACGGGCATCAATCCAGTCGGTAATATAGACATCATGATCGGGCAGAAGTGCTTCGACCGTGCCGCGCAGAAGTGTTGAAAAGTGTCCGGAAAGCGGGGCCACAATCAACAGGCGCGGGTCATCGGGCTGCGTTTTCAGATGGTCGGTTTCGCGCTTGAAATGCAACAGGTTGCAAAAAGCTTCGCTGTGGACGATTTCTTCGGTGATCGGCACGGTTTCGCCGTTGATCACCGTCGTGTCCAGACCGAATTCCGGTTTGCCGTAACGATGGGTAATATGCGTGAACACGTCACACGCTGCGGCCGCTGCCCGACCCTGATGGGTATAGGACATTGGATTGGCCGGATTGCGCAGCCACTTCTTGCTGGCGTCAGCTGCCATGCGAAGCGGGCTTATTGTGGCGTGCTGCAATTCATAAAGGTGATACAGCATTTATTCTCACTCCCGGGTGACCGACAAAGATTTAAGTGGTCACCGACCTGGTTTACGGCATTTCACCCTGTTTTATCCGCGCACAGCGTACCTGCGCGCGTAATCTGGCTTGTTTCAGAATTTCGGTCTGGACGAATAATTTCCGTTGGCCGATCTGACGCCCGTTGCTCAATATCTGGGGATCAGCGTTCTGAAATCCAATTGTTGCTTCAAAGCCTACTTGAGTTCCGCAGACAAGCAATAGCCATAAAGTATGAGGAAATGACGAATTATCTTTTTTCAGCCTGATTCAAACGAAATTTTGCCGGTTTGTCGAGTGAAATTTTGCAATGCAGCGTAAACTGTTGCGATGCAATAAAAAGTTTTTGACATGTAACGTTGGATCTTGGCAGGCGACTGATGGAGTGAATGTGAGGAAGCCTCACATTTTCTGTTGGGGTCAATCTGGTGCCGGGTACGGGCAAATCAAAAAAAAAGCGCCGCTATTGGGGAAATAGCGGCGCCAGTAGGCGGAGTATGCGGAAAGCATTATTGCGGTCCATGAGGCCCCATGGGGAAGACAGGGCGTAGGGAAGGTCTGACCGACAGGCGGGACAGGGTTTGGGTGCGGGGTTGCCTGCCGGTCAGACGCCCGTGATGGACAAAAGCTGGGTGGCTTATGGTCCGGGCCTCAGAAACACAAATAACGTGTGTTGGGAATTCCTAGACAAAACCACGAAGGGTCTGGGCCATGCCAAGTCCGATCACAAACAGGAAAAATCCTGTGCTGCCGACAACAGCGACTGTGCTGCAAAGCTCGTTTAAGCGGGTCGGGTTTTCGATCAGTTTCAGCATGGTGTGTCCTCCTCAATCTGTCTGGAGGAACCATAATGTTCTGATTTTGTTCTCGCAAGAACAAAATTGGAACAAAATGCCGGTGTCTGTATTAAGTGATTGAATTCAAATATAAATATGATGTTCTCAAATGTTCTCGTTTTTGGTTGAGAATGAGAACATTCACGTCAAAGGATGGGACTCGGGTTCAATGAAATCCGCAGAAAACAGTGCCTTTACACGAGTCTTGATAAAAAGAACGCCGATGTTCTTTTACTCGGCCGCATCAATCGTTGCTGCCGGGATGCCTGTGCGTGACGGGATGCCATCAACTTCGCTTGGAAGCGGTCGGGCGGGAACGGCACCGGCGACTGCGGCCGGTGTCGGCGGATGATCGGGGAACTGGCCATGAACGCGGATGTTCTCGCGATAGGCATTGGCCGATTTGCCGCGATATTGCCGGAAGCGACGATTGAAGTTCGACAGGTTGGGAAAGCCGTTATTTTCCGCAATCTGGTAAATCGGCAGATCGGTGCGTGACAACTGAACGCACGCCCGCGATATGCGGTATTCGTTCAAATATTCCACTACGCTGCGCCCGGTATAGCGTTTGAACAGACGATAGAAGCTGCTTTCACTTACACCCGCGACATCGGCCAGGGCAGAAACGCGCAGCGGTTCAGCGTGATGTGCATGGATGAAGGCAAGGGCGCGGTCAACCCGGATCGATTCACTGTTGTGACCAGCCTCGCCCCGGAAATTGGCGGATGCCAGGGGGCGGTCAATCCCGGCCAGAAGGGTTTCCAGCATCTCAATCATCAGGATGAAGCGTGCGCGTGGTTTGGCACTGTCAAGCTTGGGGCAGATACTCTCTACCTTGGTAACCGCGTCTTCGGTAAAGGAAAGACCGCGGCGTGCCCGATCAAACAATTCGTGGAAGTCGGCAAATTCGACAAAGTCATGGGTCAGGTTCTGCACCCATTCCTGAGACAGCCACATGACATAAACTTCAATCGGGCGGGACGGGTCGATACGTTTGCATTCCCATAAATGGGGCAGGTTGGGGCCGACCATGGCAAAGTCGATGCCATCGAAATCCTGACGATGATCACCAATCAGACGCGATCCTTTGGCGTTGAGCGTCAGAGTCATTTCATATTCCGGGTGCTGGTGCCAGTTACAACGGAAATCATCCCAGACATAATGGAAATAACCCCAGCTATACCCATCTGGATTTGTAATTCGTTCCTGGATGATTCGCATTTTAACCCGTCAATTGTAGGACTATTGGCGTTGAATTTGCAGAATAGTATCATCCTTTGAAGGATATGACACTTTGAAAAGGTCATATCAGGCGTATCCTTTTTCAATCGGATGGTTCCGCGCCGGGAAAGCAAAATCCGAACTGATTGTAGCCGGATAGTGCGACTGAGGTTCTGGCGCGGAACCCATCCTGCACAGAAATACGTCCAATAAGAACAAACAAGGCAGCCGCCAAAAGGCTGCATGGAAAACAAACATCAATATAGGGAGGTCTCCATGACCTTGATGAAAAAGCTGCTCGCGACTGCGGGCGTCTTTGGCGCAGCCATCACCATCGCCGGGTCGGCACATGCAGCCAAAATCTCGATTTCGTGTGGCGCGGTTGGTCAGGAACTTGCGTTGTGTCAGGAAGGTGTCGATGCTTGGGCGGCCAAAACCGGTAACGAGGTTTCGGTGATTTCCACTCCGAACTCCACCACCGAACGTCTGGCCCTTTACCAGCAAATTCTGGCCGCCGGTTCGGCCGATATCGACGTCTTTCAGATCGATGTGATCTGGCCGGGTATTCTTGGTAATCACTTCATTGATCTGAATGATCATATGGCCGAAGAGGCCAAAGCACACTTTGAAGCCATTGTTGCCAACAACACCTTCGAAGATCGTCTGGTTGCGATGCCTTGGTACACCGATGCAGGTGTTCTTTATTACCGCAAGGATCTTCTGGAAAAGTACGGTGAGCCCGTCCCGGAAACCTGGGAACAACTGACCGCGACGGCCCAGAAAATTCAGGAAGGCGAACGCAAGGCTGGCAATGACAAGATGTGGGGCCATGTTTTCCAGGGCCGTGCGTATGAAGGCCTGACCTGCGACGCGCTGGAATGGGTTGTTTCCTATAACGGTGGATCGGTTGTTGAGCCAAATGGCGACATTTCGATCAATAACGATGCCGCCAAGGAAGCCATCCGCACTGCTGCGGGCTGGGTAGGTACGATTTCGCCGGAGGGCGTCCTTGGTTATGCCGAAGAAGAAGCACGTGGTGTGTTCCAGTCGGGCAACTCGGTCTTCATGCGCAACTGGCCTTATGCCTGGTCGCTGGCAAACTCTGCTGACAGCCCGGTCAAGGGCAAGGTCGGCGTCGCTGCCCTGCCAAAGGGTGGTGAAGATGGCCGTTCGGCAGCAGCCCTTGGCGGTTGGCAGCTCTCAGTTTCCAAATATTCCGAAAACCCTGAACTGGCTGCAGACCTTGTGAAGTTCCTGACCTCCTATGAGGAACAGAAACGCCGTGCCATCAAGGGGTCCTATAACCCGACGATTGCCGATCTCTATCAGGACGAAGAAGTGCTTTCGGCCAACCCGTTCTTTGGCGATCTTTATGACACCTTTGTCAATGCTGCACCGCGTCCATCAACTGTGACCGGTTCAAACTATAACAAGGTTTCAAGCGAGTTCTGGCAGGCTGTTCATGGCGCCCTTTCTGGCAACCAGACTGCTGATGAGGCCCTTACCGGGCTTGAACGTAGCCTTAAACGCATCAAGCGTTCCGGTTGGTAACGCCCATCCGTCGAGCGGGGCGTCAAAACACGATGCCCCACCGACGGACACAAGGCCGGTTTGCCGTGATGAACGCATCCGAAGTGGCGGCTGTTAACATCATAAAATTGCAAGCCGGGTGACTGACGGGCATTGCTCCGTCTGACTTCAATATCAAGAGCAGTAACATGGCGCAGGTTTCGTCCCTGACACGTTCAAGAAGGCGTTCGGCCTGGTTATTCCTGACCCCGATGCTGGTCATTCTGGCCGCAGTGGCAGGCTGGCCCTTGCTTCGAACGTTTATCTTCGGCTTTACCGATGCAAATCTGTCTGATCTTGGCAGCTACGGCTTTATCGGGTTTGAGAATTTCTATGCCGTTTATGACGGCGAGACATTTGGGCTTTTGGCCGACCCGGAATGGTGGCAGGCGGTCTGGAACACGATTTATTTCTCGGTGATTTCGGTCTCGCTTGAGACGGTTCTGGGCATCATTGTTGCCCTTGTCCTCAATCAGGAATTCAAGGGGCGCGCGCTTGTCCGTGCCGCTGTTTTGATCCCGTGGGCAATTCCGACGATTGTGTCAGCCAAGATGTGGAACTGGATGCTTCATGATCAGTTCGGCATCATCAATGACCTGTTCATTGCCCTTGGCTTTATCGACGCACCGATCGCATGGACGGCCAATCCGCAAATGGCGATGGCCGCCGTCATCATGGTCGATGTCTGGAAAACGACGCCATTTATGGCGCTTTTGACACTCGCAGCCCTTCAGATGTTGCCAAGTGACTGTTACGAAGCCGCCAAGGTTGATGGCATTCACCCGGTCAAGGTGTTCTTCAAGGTGACCTTGCCGCTGATCAAGCCGGCCCTGATGGTTGCGGTTATCTTCCGTGCGCTTGATGCTCTTCGGGTGTTTGACGTGATTTACGTGCTGACGCCGAACAATCCCAACACCATGACCATGTCGGTCTATGCCCGACAGATATTGGTCGATTTTCAGGAAGTCGGATATGGCTCTGCCGCATCCACCTTGCTGTTCCTGGTAATCGCGTTTTGCATCATGGCTTATATCATGATTGGCCGTGTGCGCCTTGATGAAGGGGGGCACTAAGATGGATATGACCTTTAATGACATCGTCAAAAAGGCCGGTTTCTATTTGCTGGTCGGTGTGATCGTCCTGTTTGCGGTGTTCCCGTTTTACTATGCGATCCTGACCGCGTTCGAAACCGGATCGGCCCTGTTTGAAGTCAATTATCTGCCCGAAAGCTTCAGCTTCGCGAACTATCTGTCAGTCTTCGAAGGCCAGCCGTTCGGGCGGAATATCTTCAATTCGATCTTTGTCAGCGTACTGGTGGTTGCTCTTTCCCTTCTGATGGGGGTAACGGCATCCTATGCGCTGGCGCGCGTCAAGTTCGCCGGACGTGGGTTGCTGCTGATCACCATTTTGTCGGTGTCGATGTTCCCGCAAGTTGCTGTTCTGTCCGGCATGTTTGAGCTGATCCGTGCGGTCGGGCTTTATAACAGCATGTTCGGTTTGGCGATTTCCTACATGATGCTGACCTTGCCATTCACGGTCTGGATCCTGACAGCATTCATGCGCGAACTGCCCCGCGAACTCGAAGAAGCGGCTGTCATGGATGGCGCCAGCCCGTGGACGGTGATCACCCGGGTGTTCCTGCCCGTCATGTGGCCGGCCATGGTAACCACCGGGCTTCTGGCCTTCATCATGGCCTGGAACGAGTTCCTGTTTGCCCTGACCTTTACTCTGACCAATGAACAGCGCACCGTGCCGGTCGCCATCGCCCTGATTTCAGGTGCCAGCCAGTTTGAAATGCCTTGGGGCAATATCATGGCGGCATCGGTCATCGTGACGGTTCCACTGATTGTTCTGGTTCTGATTTTCCAACGTCGCATCGTGTCCGGCCTGACGGCTGGCGCTGTCAAAGGTTGATGCGATCTCGTCCCAAATTGACTTGAAGGTGATCAAAAATGGCTTTGGCCGGTGATCAAAACTGGTGGCGCGGTGGCGTCCTGTATCAAATCTATCCGCGCAGTTTCTTTGATTCCAACGGTGACGGGATCGGCGATCTGCCGGGGGTGACCCAAAAACTGGAATATGTCGCGTCGCTTGGTGTGGACGGGATCTGGCTTTCGCCGTTCTTTACCTCGCCGATGAAGGATTTCGGTTATGACGTGGCCGACTATCGTGATGTCGATCCGATGTTTGGCACGCTGGCCGATTTCGATCATCTGGTTGAACGCGCCCATGACTTGGGCCTGCGGGTCACGATTGATCAGGTGCTGTCACACAGCTCGGATCAGCATGATTGGTTCAAGGAAAGCCGTTCATCGCGTGATAACCCCAAAGCCGACTGGTATGTCTGGGCCGATCCAAAACCCGATGGCACGCCGCCTAATAACTGGCTGTCGATCTTTGGCGGGTCAGCGTGGAAGTTCGATACCACGCGCCAGCAATATTACATGCATAACTTCTTGGTCAGTCAGCCGGATCTCAATTTCCATAA
>NZ_DCAO01000080.1:19141-24532 GCF_002311515.1 Thalassospira sp. UBA1131 | reverse complement strand
CTGCGTGATAACCCGCCATGGGTTCCGGGCACACATCGCCCGGAAGGTGCGCCAAAGGAAAACCCCTATACGCGCCAGATGCATGTCTATGACAAGACGCGCCCGGAAAATATAGCCTTCCTGCAAAAGCTGCGCGCGGTAATGGATAAATATCCCGGCAGTACGACGGTGGGTGAAATCGGCTCGGACAATTCGCTTGCGACCATGGCGGAATACACCTCAGGCGGGGATAAGCTTCACATGGCTTACACCATCAACCTGCTTGAAAGCCCGCTTGAAACCGGGCTTGTGCGGGATATGCTCAAAAACGTGTTTGATGTGCTGGGGGATGGCTGGCCATGCTGGGCTGTGTCCAACCATGACTTCATGCGCGTTGCCAGCCGTTGGGGCAAGGAGAAGGGCGGGGACAATGATGCGCGCCTGCGCATGATCCCGGCACTTTACACGTCCCTGCGTGGAACCCCGTGCATCTATCAGGGCGAAGAACTTGGCCTTGAAGAAGCAGTTGTACCTTATGAACTGCTTCAGGATCCCTACGGCATTGAAATGTGGCCGGAATTCAAGGGCCGTGATGGCTGCCGCACGCCGATGCCGTGGCTGAATGCCAATGCACCACATGGCGGATTTACCTTTGGCGATCAGCCTTGGTTGCCGGTTCCGCCAGAGCACAGCGCACTCTCGGTGGCAGATCAGACTGACGATCCGAACTCGTTGCTGAATTTCTATCGCGATCTTCTGGCATGGCGCAAAAGCCATCCGGAAATCATCAATGGCGATATCGAGATGCTGGAAAATCTGGGCGGTGATGTCATTGCCTATGCCCGAATGTCTGGCGTTGTGCGTACGATTTGCGTGTTCAACACCACCCCTGATCCGGTGGCAGTCACACTGCCCGGACAATCCGAACCGAACTGCCCGTTTGCCACCGGCACAGTTGCAGGTAGTCGCCTGACGCTGCCGGGGTGGGGTTTTTATTTCGGGACCATATAACAAAAGAAGTCTGAGGGAAGTTTAAGATGTCTGATGTTGTTTTAAAGCAGGTCGAAAAGCGGTTCGGGCCCGTCCATGTCATTCATGGTGTGAACCTTGATATTCGCGATGGCGAGTTCTGCGTATTTGTCGGCCCGTCGGGGTGCGGAAAGTCAACGCTTCTGCGGTTGATCGCAGGGCTTGAGGATATCTCGGGCGGGGAACTGTCGATTGGCGGCAAGGTCGTTAATAATGTCGCGCCCAAGGATCGTGGTGTCGCGATGGTGTTTCAGTCCTACGCGCTTTATCCGCACATGTCGGTGTTTGACAACATGGCATTCGGGCTCGATCTGGCGAAAAAGTCCAAGGACGAGCAGCACGAACGCGTCATGGCGGTGGCCAAGATATTGCAGCTTGAAGAACTTCTTGACCGCAAGCCCAAGGAACTTTCCGGTGGTCAGCGACAGCGTGTCGCGATTGGGCGCGCGATTGTGCGACAACCCGGCGTGTTCCTGTTTGATGAACCGCTATCGAACCTTGACGCATCACTGCGTGTGCAAATGCGCATCGAGTTGACAAAACTTCATGAAAAATTGAAGTCCACGATGATTTATGTGACGCATGATCAGGTCGAAGCGATGACGATGGCCGATAAAATTGTCGTCTTGCGGGCCGGTCGGGTCGAGCAGGTTGGATCCCCGCTGGAACTTTATCATCACCCGCAAAATCAATTTGTTGCAGGCTTTATCGGATCGCCTAAAATGAACTTCGTTCCGGCGGTTGTTGGGGCCGTTTCGCAACAAACTGTTACGGTTAAACTGGATTCTGGTAAAGACATCGATCTGCCCGTTGATGGCAGTGGTCTTGCCACAGGAGATCGTGTAACAGTGGGCGTCAGGCCGGAACATTGCAGCATTGCTGATCAGGACACAGCATTGTTCGCAGGAACGGTCGATGTGGTTGAACATTTGGGCGAGGCTGGCCTCGTCTATGTGCAGACCGGTGCCGAAGAGCTTTTTGTTGCTCGTGTTGCTGGCGATACGGCAATCGCATCAGGGAGCTCTGTCGGGGTAACCGCCCGGGTACAGGATTGCTATTTGTTCGACCAGAATGGGAAGGCGAAACGCCGGCTTGCGGTCGATAACGCTCCGCTTGCGGCGCAGCTGTCTGCCAGATAGGCAGTTCCGGAAAGGCCGGGATTGCCACCACGGCAAAATGCCGTGCCCCGATTGTCTGCCAGGATCGCAAGATCCAGGGTCCCACCTTGGCGACGGGAAGGAAACGTTGGAAGGCTAAGGGCATAATGAAACAAAGGCAAAGGCTTAAGCATCGTATCGCGGATATCGTGATTTTCGGTGGGACCGGAGATCTGGCGTTACGTAAACTTTTTCCCGCACTCTATGAAATGGAACGCACCGGGCGTTTCGATGATGAGACCCGCATCTTTGGCGCATCGCGCAGCGAACATAGCGACGAAGATTTCCGGGCCAAGCTGGAAGAAGCCGGGAAGAAATTCATTCCCAAAGGCGAGTTCGAACCCGAGACGTGGGCGAAGTTCGCCAGTCGCATTGCCTATGTTCAGGTTTCTGCCGGCGATGAAAGCGGGTTCAAGGTCCTGTATGAAAAGCTGTCCGATCAGCCTGATCGTGATCGCGTCTTTTATTTCTCGACCAGTCCGTCGCTGTTTGCCGACATGGCCTTTAATCTGAAAAAGGCCGGTCTGGTAACGCCGAATTCCCGTGTCGTGCTTGAAAAGCCGCTGGGTCATGATCTTGACAGTTGCCGCGAAATCAACGGCCAGATCGGTGAAGTGTTCGAGGAAAACCAGATTTTCCGTATCGACCACTATCTTGGCAAGGAAACGGTGCAGAACCTGATGATCCTGCGCTTTGCCAATGCGATGTTCGAGCCGCTGTGGAACAGCGCGCATATCGATCACGTTCAGATCACGGTCGGCGAGGAAGTCGGGGTTGAGGGCCGCTGGTCCTATTATGACGATGCCGGTGCGATGCGCGATATGGTGCAGAACCATATGCTGCAACTTCTTTGCCTCGTCGCGATGGAGCCGCCCTATGTCCTTGATCAGGACGCGGTCCGCGATGAAAAAGTCAAGGTGCTGAAAGCTCTTCAGCCGATCAATGATAGCAACATCGATAGCTCCACCGTGCGCGGCCAGTACCGCAAGGGCGCCGTGGGTGGCAAGGAAGTGCCGGGTTACCTCGAAGAGGAAGGGGCCAATACTGACAGCACCACCGAAACCTTTGTCGCCATCCGGGCGGAGCTTGATAACTGGCGCTGGTCGGGTGTTCCGTTCTATCTGCGCACGGGCAAACGTTTGCCCAAGCGTCATTCGGAAATCGTCATTCAGTTCCGTGACGTCCCGCACCAGATTTTCCCGCTGGCAAAATCCATGACCAACTATCAGGCCAACAAGCTGGTCCTGCGCCTGCAGCCGGATGACGGTATCCATCTTGTGCTCAATAACAAGAACCCGGGACCGGGGCTTGTGCGTCTGCGTCCGACCGCATTGAACCTGTCCTTTGCCGAGGCGTTTGGTGGCCGCAGCCCGGATGCCTACGAGCGTCTCTTGCTGGATGCGATTGATGGCAACAACACCCTGTTTGTCCGCCGCGATGAACAGGATATTGCCTGGCAGTGGGTCGACGCCATTCAGGATGCGTGGCAGAACAATCATGTCACGCCCAAGGGATATACCGCCGGAACGTGGGGCCCGTCTGCTGCCATCGCCCTGATCGAACGCGATGGCCGGACCTGGAACGAAGAGGCCGGGTTCTAGCATTGTGCACCCCGGTACTTGTGTGCCGGGGCCTTGCGCAAACGCGCCATGACCCCAACTTCGGGAAGAAGACATGACAAACGAACGCACATTCAAAAGCGGCGATGAAATGCTTGCGGCAATGGTCAAGGAAACCGTTGATCGTCTGGAATTTGCCATCGCAACCCGCGGCCACGCCAGCATTGCAGTTGCCGGTGGACGCTTTCCAAAGCCGCTGTTTCAAACCCTTTCACAGGCGCGCCTTGATTGGTCAAAGGTGATTGTTACCCTTGGCGATGATCGCTGGGTGGGGCTTGATGATGATCAGTCCAATGAGAAGCTGGTGCGCGATAACCTGTTTATCAACGAAGCGCAGAACGCCCGCTTTGTGTCGCTGAAGACAGGCGATAACAGCCCGGAAGACGCGGTCGAAACCGTCAGTGCGCGTTTGCGCACGGAAATGCACTGGCCGCTTGATATCGTATTTTTGGGGATGGGGGATGATGGTCATACCGCATCACTTTTCCCGTCCTCGACCCCCGAAGCCCTGGGTAATGGGCTTTATCCCAAGCATGGCGAACTGGTCGCCGCTGCCCGCCCGACCGTATCCCCGGTCCCGCGCATCAGCATGACTTTGCCCGCCATCCTGAATTCCCGGTACATTGCCATCCATATTACCGGACAATCCAAATGGTCGACCTATGAAACCGCGAAAAACGGCACGGAAATCGAAGAGATGCCGGTTCGCGCAATCTTGCAACAGAACGATGTCCCCGTCGATCTGTGGTGGAGCGCCGAGAACCCGAAAGGCTGAACCCCATGAAACGTGAAATAGAACAGATTACAAAACGCATTATCGAGCGTTCCAAACCAACCCGCGAAGCCTATCTTGCCAAGATCGAGGCAGCGGCCTCTGATCGCCCGCATCGCTCCGCCCTGTCATGTGGCAACCTTGCCCATGCCTCGGCCGGTTGCGGGGCTGCGGAAAAGCAGCGCATTAACGGCGAAGACGGTGCGAACCTTGGCATCGTCACGTCCTATAACGATATGCTGTCGGCCCATCAGCCGTTGGGTGTTTATCCCGACCGTATCAAAAAGGCCGTGTTTGAGGCTGGCGGCACCGCACAGGTTGCCGGTGGTGTTCCGGCGATGTGTGATGGCGTGACGCAAGGCCGTCCGGGCATGGAACTGTCGCTTTTCTCACGCGATGTCATTGCCATGTCGACGGCTGTGTCGCTGTCGCATGATGTGTTTGATGCGGCCCTTTATCTCGGTGTTTGCGATAAAATCGTTCCGGGTCTTGTCATGGGCGCGCTTTCCTATGGCCATATCCCGGCGGTGTTTGTCCCGGCGGGGCCGATGCCATCAGGCTTGCCGAATAATGAAAAGGCCCGCATCCGTCAGCTTTATGCCCAGGGCAAAGTCGGCCGCAAGGAACTGCTTGAAGCCGAAACCGCGTCTTATCACAGCCCGGGCACCTGCACGTTCTATGGGACGGCGAACTCCAACCAGATGCTGATGGAAGTCATGGGCTTGCACCTTCCGGGGGCGGCGTTTGTCAACCCGAACACCGATCTGCGTGATGCGCTGACCGAAGAAGCCGCACGTCGTGCGCTTGCCATCACCAAGCTTGGCAATGACTATCG
>NZ_DCAO01000080.1:0-19092 GCF_002311515.1 Thalassospira sp. UBA1131 | reverse complement strand
GGGTCGACCAACCATACCCTGCATCTGCCAGCCATGGCACGTGCGGCCGGGATCGAGCTTCGCTGGGATGATTTCGATGAACTTTCGCGCATTGTGCCGTTGCTTTGCCGTGTTTATCCGAACGGGCAGGCCGATGTGAACCACTTCCATGCGGCTGGCGGTATGGGCTTTGTGATTTCCGATCTGCTTAAGAACGGTATTTTGCACCCGGATCTTGAAACGATTCATAACGGTGGCATGGCGGCCTATGGCACCGAGCCGTATCTGGATAATGGCAAGCTTTCCTGGCGGGATGCGCCGGAAACCAGCCATGACGAAGAAATCCTGCGTCCGACCGAAAAGGCGTTCAGTGCCGATGGTGGCCTTCGTATGCTTTCGGGCAACCTTGGCCGTTCCGTGATCAAGGTTTCAGCTGTTAAGCCGGAAAACCGTGTGATCGAAGCGCCGGCGGCGGTGTTTACGTCGCAGGAAGAAATGATGGATGCCTTCAAGGAAGGCAAGCTGCATCGTGACGTCGTCTGTGTTGTCCGCTTCCAGGGCCCCAAAGCCAACGGCATGCCGGAACTGCACAAACTGACCCCGCCATTGGGTGTTCTGCAGGATCTTGGCTACAAGGTTGCCCTAGTGACCGATGGTCGTATGTCGGGTGCATCGGGCAAGGTCCCGGCCGCCATTCACGTGACGCCGGAAGGCATGATGAACGGTCCGATCGCCAAGGTTCAGGATGGCGATATCATCCGTCTTGATGCCGAAACCGGCGAATTGTTGCTCAATGTCACCGATGCCGAATTGGCCAAGCGTGACTTTGCGACCTTTGATCATAAGGCCGAACATCAGGATGGCTTTGGCCGCGAGATGTTTGGTGTCTTCCGCGAACATGTTGGTCTGGCTGAACTTGGTGCCTCTGCGGCCTTCCCGGGGGAGGCTGAAGTCGCGTAATGCAGCTGGTTGGTGATATTGGCGGGACCAATGCCCGCTTTGCCTGGCTGGATGAAGCTGGCGATCCCCACACACCCATGACATTGCCGGTGCGTGACTATGCCACCATCGGCGATGCCATGCGGGACTTCATGGCGAAAACCGATTGCACGGATTTGCGTGAATTTGCTGTGGCGGTGGCATGCCCCGCCATGGCCGATATAGTCAAGTTCACCAACAATCCGTGGGTGTTCTCGAAAGAAGCACTCAAGGCCGAATTCAATCTGGATCGGCTTGTTGTGGTCAATGACTTTACCGGTCTTGCCATGTCCGTGCCCTATCTGGGCGACGAAGACCTGATCACGCTGTTTGATGGTCCGGGCCGTCCGGGGCTTCCGCTTGCTGTGGTCGGGGCAGGGACCGGGCTTGGCGTCTCGGGGCTGCTGCCGCACGAAGGCAAATGGTTGCCCATACAGGGTGAAGGCGGGCATGTGTCGCTGCCCGCGATTGACGATCTGGATTACGAGATCGTCAAATTCCTCGGCCGTGAACTTGATCGTGTATCTGCCGAACGTGTGTTGTCGGGCATGGGGCTTGAGAACCTTTATCGGGCGCTTGCCGCGATTGAGGGGCTTGATGTCGAACCCAAAACAGCGGCCGAGATTGTCGATGGTGCCCTTAAGAACGGGGATGCCCTGTGTCTTAAGGTGCTGGAACGGTTTTGCATGTTCCTTGGCGGTGTTGCCGGGGATCTGGTTTTGACCCTCGGGGCCTTTGACGGGGTGTTTATTGGTGGCGGCATCGGTCCGCGCATTACCGAATTTATGAAGAAAAGCGCGCTCAAGGAGCGCATGATCGCCAAAGGGCGGTTCCGTGATTTGATGAATGATGTGCCGGTGCGCCTGATGACGGCGAAATACCCGGCCCTGATCGGTTGCGCCAAGATTTTAACGGCGTAATCGAAACCTGGAGGAAAGTTAATGAGCCTTTCATCGCGTGAAATTCTGTCCAAGGCACCGGTCGTTCCGGTTCTGGTGATCGAAGACGCCAACGATGCCGTGCCGCTGGCCAAGGCGCTTGTCGCTGGCGGTCTGCCGGTACTTGAAATCACCCTGCGCTCGTCCGCAGCCGAGGAAAGCATCAAGCGCATCATCGCCGAGGTGCCCGATGCGATTACCGGTGCCGGCACTGTGATCAATGCCAAACAGATGGAACGCATGGCCGAGATCGGCTGTGCCTTCGCCGTGTCGCCCGGCCATACCGAAGGTTTGCTGAAAGCGGCCAAAGATACAGGATGCCCGTTGCTTCCGGGTGCCGGGACGCCGTCGGAAATCATGAACCTGATTGATCATGGTTATGACACGCTGAAATTCTTCCCGGCAGAACAGCAGGGCGGTGTTTCGATGCTCAAAGCCATTTCCGGCCCGATCCCGCAGGTATCATTTTGTCCGACCGGTGGTGTGTCGCTTGCCAACCTTGCTGATTATCTGGCGCTGCCAAACATCATCACCGTCGGTGGTTCTTGGATTGCGCCCAAGGATGCGGTCAAGGCAGGCGACTGGGGCAAGATCACCAAACTTGCGCAGGAAGCAACAGACAAGGTCAAGGCGCTGCGCGGCTGAGATTTTTGGGCTCAGTAGCCAAAGCCGAAATGCGAAAAAGGGACCCGGTTGGGTCCCTTTTTTTAGGTCTTATGCAAGGATGGCTTAGTGATGCGTACCGGAACTTTTGCTGCGCGCTGCTGCAACGTCTTCGGCGGAGACAGCATTGGCATCATTTGACCAGCCTTGACGAACGAAGGTTGCCAGTTCAGCCGCCTCTTCATCCGACAGACGGTCGCCAAAGCCCGGCATTGCCAGACGGGCAGGACGTTTTTCGGTCGAAGGCATGCGGGCGCCATGCAGCATGACATCAAGTAAACCACCCGCTGTATCGGCGACAACCAGCGCATTGCCGTCAAGGGACGGGAAGACTTCTGGTGCACCCTTTCCATTTACGAAGTGGCAGGCATTACAGTTATCAAGATACAGACGCGCGCCAAGTGGCATCGAAGGATCGGCCGACGCCAGAAGTTTTTCTGTTTCGGTCGGTTCGTTTGATGAGGATGCATCCAATGTGGTTTTGTCTTCGCCACGGCCATTGATATGTCGCAGATACGTAACAATCGCATTCATATCTTCATCAGTTGCGTATTGAAGGGAGTCACCAACAACCTGGGTCATCTCGCCCGCAACGGCCGAATGGCTGTTACGACCGGTCCATAGATAGGCCGCAAGATCGTCATGGCTCCATTTTGCGGGGGCGGATTGCGGGCCATGCAGGCTCGGTGCCGGCCAGCCAGCAATGACACCACCAGCAAGATAGCGGTCGTCTTCGGCATTTTTACCAGCTTGGGCAAAAATCGTGCTGCGTGGGCTGTGACAGGCAGCGCAGTGACCCAAAGAATCGACCAGATAAGCTCCGCGATTAAGTACAGTATCATCATACAGATCTTCGTGACCTGCATCGCTAAGCGCCAGCCAGTTCCAAACGCGAATACCCCAGCGCTGATTGAACGGGAATCCAAGGTCGGTTTTGGGGGGCGCTTCGTTGACGGGTTCGACGTCGTGCATGAAATAGTCATACATCGCACGAATGTCTTCTTCGCTTAGCTTGCGATAGTTTTCATAAGGCATGGCCGGATACAGACGGGTGCCATCCGGTTCGATGCCGTCATAAAGACTGGCCCGGAAGTCATCGAGACTATAATTGCCAATGCCGTGTTCAGGGTCCGGGGTGATGTTTGTAGACCAGATCGTGCCAAACGGACTTTCTATCGGTCGGCCACCGGCGAAGGGTTTGCCGCCGTCAGCCGTGTGACATGCCATGCAATCACCCATGCGCATAGCATATTCACCATGCCCATTCGTGGTGGTGTAATCACCAGCCACATTGGTTTGTGGTGCGGTGCGTGACACCGGCAGGAATATGATCAGTCCAATCACGACAAGACCAACCACGGCAAGAGCCGCAAGGAATTTTACAAACTTTTTCATGGATTTGTCCCCGCTTTATACCAAGGGCCTTGGATTGGGCAGGTAATCCTTGCGGATTGCCTCAACCGCCCAATAGGCCAGCGCGCCAACCGTTCCGGTCGGGTTGTACTGAATGTTTTGCGGGAAGGCGTTGGCACCCATCACAAACACATTGTGGACATCCCAAGTCTGCAGGAACTTATTAAGTGCGGAGCTTTTCGGATCAGACCCCATAATCGCGCCGCCCACATTGTGGGTGGTCTGATAGGGGCGTACATCATACATAGCGCCTTCTTTCTTGAACGAAGACTGCATGATGTCGGGGTTCATGCTTTCGGCCAGCGGCTCGATCTTTGACTTCATGAACTGGGTCATCCGGATATCGTTGGATTTCCAGTTAAAGGTCATGCGCATTAACGGACGGCCATACTTGTCCTTGTAGGTCGGATCTAGGTCAAGATGGTTGGTGTGATAGGACATGTTCGATCCATGCGATCCGATTGCCATCGAATGGCCGTACCATTCCTTGATCGCGCTTTTCCAGCCCGCACCCCATTTCGGCGTGCCACCAGGCAGACGCATTGAGCGGATCGGCTGACCGTTAAAGGTGCCAGAGCTGATATAGCTGCCACCGATAAAGCCTTCAGCCCCGAAATCAATGCGGTTGATCGCAAAATCATCGATCACATGGCCGTTTGAACCGTTGCCGACAAACGGGTTGAAGTCGATATCCTTAAAGAACAGTGCCGTGCCGCCATTGGTCTGATAGGCATAGTTCTTGCCGATCACGCCGTCGCCCGTTGCCGGGTTATAGGCCTGACCGATCCCCGAAAGCAGCATCAAATGCACGTTATGCAACTGATAGGCAGCCAATATCACCATGTCTGCCGGCTGATAGACTTCTTCGCCATTGGCATCCATATAGGTGACGCCCTTGGCGGTTTTCCCGTCCGCTGCCAGTTCGATTTTCAGAACTTCGGCATTGGTGCGATATTCGAAATTTTCCTTGCGCTTAAGCGCATCAAGGATGCAAGTCTGTGGCGAAGATTTAGAATATTGGTAGCAGCCAAACCGTTCGCAGAAACCGCAGAAGTTACATGGGCCAAGCTGCATGCCATAAGGGTTGGTATAGGCCTTTGAGGCCACACCGGACGGACGCGGATAGGGATGGTAACCCATCTTGCGTGCTGCGTCGGCGAATTTGTTGGAATCAACCGTCTGCGGCAGAGGAGGCATTGGATAGTCGTTGGAACGCGGTGCCTCGAACGGGTTACCTCCTTCGCGGATTTCCCCCTTGAGGTTGCCCGCCTGACCCGCAATGCCGGCGACCTTTTCAAAGCGGTCGAAATAGGGTTCCAGTTCCTGATAGCTGATCCCCCAGTCCTGGATCGCCATTTCATCAGAAATAAGGTCCTTGCCGAAGTTTTGTTCGACATAGGATTTCAGTTGGAATTCTTCGGCCATCGGGCGGAATGTATGACCATTCCAGTGCATGCCGGCACCGCCGACACCATCGCCCGGGAGGAATGAGCCAAGATGACGATAAGGAAGGGCGGTTTCTGATTCCGAACGGCGCACGGTCACCGTCGAATTACGCGGCTTTTGCATAAAGCCATAGCGCACACCGTATTTCAGTTCGTCTGCAATTGCAGGATACTGAAAGTCTGGCACGGTGTCGCGGTCTCCACCGCGTTCGAGCGCAAGAACATCCAGTCCTTCATTGCAAAGTTCCATGCCAAGGATCGATCCGGTCCAGCCCAGGCCGACGATGACGACGTCGCGTTTCTTTTCTTTTCTTGCCATGATCAGCCTCTTTTCCCGGAAATATCGACAGGGCCCAGCGGGTATGGCTTTTCAATGCCAACCCATTCGCGGAAACTTGCGCGTGCGCCGGGGAAACCAATATGGTTCCAGGCCGCCATTTCATGGTTGCCGCCATACATCGGATCGGCGAAATAACCTTCCTTGGTGTTCTGCAAAAGCAGATCAAACAGATTGGCACCCTTGGTGTCAGCCAGTTCGATATCCCCCTTTTCTAGGGACGTCAGAACCGCGTCCTTGGTTTCTTTCTCGAGCTCGGCGAAAACAGCACCGTGGTTTTCTTTGCACCAAGTATTCAGCTCAGCAATCCCGGCACGATAGGCCTCTGCCGGTGTCAGCGGGGATTGATAGCCAAGAGCGGCCGGTGCATTTGGATCATGCGGACCTTCCATGTACCAGTCAGCGGCCTGTCCAAAGGACCCGACAAGCTGACGGTCGATAAAGATCGGCACGTGGGCATCAAGTGCGCCGGGGCCTTCTCCATCAGCCGGGATCAGGCGGTCGGTTGCTGCGACAATGAAGTCCCATTCCGCAGCGGTGAAATATTCGGGTTGGTAGTCGGACAGGTGGGGCGTGTCGGATTGGGCGATTGCACTGGCAGAGTATCCTGCTGACAGCATCGTCCCGACTGCACCGGCCTGCAGAAATCTGCGCCGGCTCAGCTTGAAGTTTTCTTCACTCATTTTTTTGCTCTCTCGTCTTTTCTCAGGATGAAAAAGAGTGCTGCAGTGGCGGCTAAGCAGGTCTTTTCCTGACATGATCCTGATTTGATAGAGCAATTCTACGCCCCCCGTTTAGCCATGCGTCAAGGCATGGCAGGGATGCGTTCGTTATGTTTTCAAAAGGGTTTTGCTTGGAAATCAGTCGTTTGCCTGCCTTGAGGCTTTGGTTTCCGAGTTACATGTGTATATTCAGATATTAAATTTCTATTGTCGCTTCCGAAGACAACTCCCTACGCAAAAATCGCAATAAGTTTATAATTATCTACGATAAAATCCTTTGAGTTGATAGGAGAATGAGAATTCTCAAAAGTGACTACGAGTCATTTTCGTGATGGTATAGGTGGCATTGTCCGTTGGCGATGCGTGTCTGTTCAATTGATGACGGACAAATAAAAGAAGGGACCCGTTTGGGTCCCTTCTTTATCAGGGTCGTCCATGCGGCGATATCGGTGCCGCGCCCGATCACGCCTTAGCGCGAAATGCGGTCAACATACCAGGTCGAACCGTTGAATTTGCGCTGCAGACCAAGGTCGGCAAGTTCAGCATGGCTCAGTGAATCCCAACCGTAGCTCGCGGCTTTGGGTGCACGTGCCTTACCGATCTTGTTGGCGATCTTGCTCAGAAGCGATCCGAACGGCATGCGTTTCGCGAACGGGTCGGTAGCAGCATTGAATTGCGGTGCAGCGGAAACCGTGTGTGCCATGATGGCCTCCTATGATCTACGGTTGATTTGCGTTTCGATGGGCGGAAAATGTCATATGCGAAATAAAACGGGAACTACTTTGTTTTGCATAGCTACTGTGCAAAAATGCACGACGATTTTGACAGATTCCAAGGGACCAAATAACGCCTATGAATTGGAATGATTTACGCTACTTCCTTGTTCTTGCGGAAGAAAATAGCCTGTCCGGTGCAGCGCGACGTTTGCGTAAAGAACATACCACCGTTGCGAGACGGATCGAGGCGCTCGAAAGTGATCTTGGCACAAAACTTTTTGACCGATTGCCACGTGGCTGGCAGCTGACATCAGCGGGTCGAAACCTTGTTCCTGTGGCCGAACGAGTCGAAGAAGAAGCCCTGACATTCGAGCGACAGGCAAAGGGCGATGAAGCCGCCCACGGGGTTGTACGCATTTCCGTGCCCCCGGTTGCCGGACGCGTATTGTTCGCGCCGCGCCTTGCTCGATTGCTCAAGGCGCACAAGGGACTCGAATTCGAAATCATTGGCGCGGCCAATATCGTCAATCTGGCGCGACGTGAAGCCGATGTCGCAGTACGCATGATTACGCCGCGCGAACCCGGCCTGATTACCCGCAAACTGGTTGAACTGGGCGTGGGGCTGTATGGCGGGGTTGGTTACAAGGACCGCGTGCCGGAAATGGATTGGGAATTCTGTGGTTATGAGGACACCACATATGGCGCATCCAAACGGGAATGGGTGCGCACGGTGCTTGACCGCGAATTGCCCTGTCGGTTCCGCGCTGATGACACCGAAACCGTCCGTCAGTTCATTGCCGCCGGCCATGGCGTTGGCGTTTTGCCGCGCTATTTTGGTGATCGCGATGATGAACTCGAACTGATCCACGCAGACGTCGAAGGGCGCAGTCGTGAAAGTGTGTGGATGGTGGTGCACCCGGATATGCGCCGATCGCCGGGCGTGCGTCTAGTGATGGATGCCCTGATCAAGGCGGCCAACAACATCGCCGAGGAATATCAGGTCTGAGCAGCAAACCGACATGCAAGGAGGCAACCCTACGCGTTGTTTTCTTTGAAATAAAATTGATCAGGTTGCTATCTGGCTGCGTAATGACTTATGGCTCGGGATCATGCGCGATCCCGTATTTGTTTCTTTCATACAGCCGCACTTGTGGCGGGGTGTATGCATGTGGCGGTGGGTATGACATCGACCCGGGATTTGGAAAACCTGCTGAGGCAGTCGATCGAAGGCAATACGGATGCCTTCGAACAGCTTTATAATGCAACATCAGCGAAACTTTTCGGCATCGTCCTGCGTATCTTGAGAAATCGCGCCGAGAGCGAGGACGCCCTTCAGGACATTTATGTGCGTATCTGGCAAAAGGCGGGGGATTTCGAGCCCGGTCGTGCCTCGATCATCACATGGATGGCAACCATTGCCCGCAACCGGGCGATTGATATCGTCCGGCGGCAACGCCCGGAAGCCGATATCGAGGATGCAGATATTGAAACGCTGATATCGTCGGACTCTGCATTTGACCAGATGGCAGTTGCAGACGAGATGCGGCAACTTGACCGTTGCCTGAACGATCTCGAAGACGACCGCCAGCAGATTGTAAAGCTGGCCTATCTCGAAGGCTGGTCACGTGCCGAACTGGCAGAACGCTTTGCCCAACCGGTCGGAACGATCAAGACATGGCTGCATCGCAGTCTGAGACAATTAAAGGAATGCCTGGGAACATGACGGACCGGGATGATATTGACATGTTGGCGGCGGAATATGTGTTGGGGACTCTTGAGCCCGCGCAACGCCAATCCATTGAGACACGTCGCAGCCAGGAACCCGAACTTGATCGCGCGATTTCCGACTGGGAAGCGCGCCTGTCGCCGCTAAATGCCCATTATGATGCGGTTGCCCCGTCGAGCGATCTGTTTGCCGGTATTCGTGCCCGGATCGAAGGTGCCGCACAGGCCACGCGCCAAGCCACCAGCCAACACGTGCCGGGTGTGGTGGAATTCGCCAAACTCAAACGTCGACTGGCCGTTTGGCGTGCCGGTGCGCTGGGGGCGGCGGCGATTGCGGCCAGTCTGATTGTGGTTGTGCTTTCAGGTGATCTGAATTCCCCGGTCCAGAACGGACAGTTTGTTGCCGTCTTCCATCGCGATGACACCCAACCGGCCTTTGTCATGAGTGTTGATCTTGAAACCCGTGAAGTCACCATTCGCCCGGTCGAGGCAACCGTACCCGAAGGCAAGACCTATCAGCTCTGGATCGTGACGGAGGAAACCGGGCCGAAGCCAAAATCGCTGGGCCTGCTTGAAAACATCGCCAATCCGACAACCAAACAGCTTGGCGGATTTGATCCCGCCATGTTGCGCAATGCAACGTTTGGCATCAGCTTGGAGCCCGAAGGCGGTTCACCAACTGGTCAGCCAACCGGTCCTGCGATCCATGGGCGCCTTATTTCCGTCGCTCAGTAAAAAAATCAAAAAAAATCACCTTTGCTGAAACCCGATTGATTTGGCTGCGTAGCTTCTGTGTGTGCGATGAAACGCATGACATGAGCGAGCGCAGAAAACAGCGCGTTCCAGATCAAAAGCAAAGGAGACTTCACATGACCTTCAAAGCCAAAGCAACGGCAAAAGCAACCGGCGTGATCACGGCAATGATGCTGAGTGCCGGTTTTGTATTCGGTGGTGCCGGTGCGGCAAACGCAATGGGTCCGATGGTCGAAGCCATGGATCAAGATGTTTCGGCTGGGGTGGTGACCGCATCGAAAATCATGGCAGGCGAAAACGGCTGGCTGGTTGTCCATCGCACTAACAGCGATATGAAGCCGGGACCGGTCGTTGGCTATGCACCGCTTAAAAAGGGTGAAAACATGGATGTATCCGCCATCCTGCAGGAACCGGTCAAGTCCGGCGAAATGTTGATGCTGATGGTGCATTCCGAAGCCGGTGGCATGAAAACGGGTGTCTTCGAATACACCCTCGGGGCCAAGGAAGACGGCCCGATCAAGCCGGACGGGAAACTGGTGATGAAAGTTGTATCTGCCCAGTAAAGCAGAGACCGTCTTGCCCAAATAGACGAGATCGTTTTCAGCCCGCAAGTGTCCCCTTGCGGGCTGTTTTTATGTCCGGCGTCCTGTTGGCAAAAACAGCTAATACCGTTATCGACAAACTCAAGTCCGAGCAATTTCAGACTATGAACAAAAGGCCCCCGCATTGCAGGGGCCTTTGTCTGCCTTAAGGGAGGCATTGACCAACTTGGCAATAGTCGTATTCCCAAGTTAGCAGCATCAAAGCGTGTCGATTGCCAACGGTTCTGTTTGGAGCCGGGGCCGCTTTGATGTTCGGGGGGCGGTATTGAAGAAAATCAATACCAGTCGCGTGTTGCGTATCCGTCACGTGTGCGTTCAAGACCGATGTCACGCAGTTGATAATCGCTGAGCTTATCCAGTGCATTCCGACCCTGATAGTGCTTGTATGCGGTAATCAGTGTATCGAGTATCGTCGGGATGATCGCATGCAAACCCTCGGTGGTGTGGCGGCGCGAGGCAGGGGAACTGGGGCTTTGTGCGCGTATCTCCGACGATGACGTGTTCGACAGGGGACCAACGACGGGATGACATTTGATATGGTTTAAGGCAGCCATTTTGATGCTCCTTGATCGTGTGGGCTTTGTGATGTCGACAAGGTTGCCATGCGCAAAAACACAAATGAATTCCGATAAAATGCGCTACAGTTGTGCAGATTTGCGCAATGGCGAAGCATCGTTTTCGGCGTTACGCAGGCTATCTATTTCTAAAAGCCGTGCCGGGATGGAGCCAATGAACTGGAATGATTTGCGTTTCTTTGTTGCGGTGGCAAAGGAAGGAACCTTGTCCGGTGCGGCAAGGTGTCTTGGCAAGGATCACACAACGGTTTCGCGAAGGATCGAGGCCCTTGAAGCCGATCTTGGCGCACATCTGTTTGATCGTCTGGCTACGGGCTGGAAACTGACCGAGGCTGGCGAAAATCTTATGCCTGCAGCGTTGCAGGTTGAATGCAACGTTCTCGTGTTCGAACGTCAGGCGCACGGGGAGGGAACAGCCCATGGTGTTGTCAAAATCGCCGTTCCGCCAAGTGCCGGACGATTGCTGTTTGCGCCGCGATTGGCGGAGTTGCTCCGAGATCAGAAAAATCTTGAATATGAAATATTGGCATCAAGCGTCGTTGCCAATCTGGCACGGCGTGAAGCGGACGTTGCTGTGCGCATGGTACGTCCTGATCAAAGTGGCCTGATTGTCCGAAAGCTGGTCGAGTTACGTTATGCGGTTTACGCGGCAAAGGGCTATACAGAGTGTGTCCCCAAGGAAAAATGGGAATTTTGTGCTGATGGTCGCAACACATTTGGTGATTATCAGCAAGGCTGGGTTTGGGATACGCTGGATAAAGAATTGCCAGTACGCATAAAGGCCGACGATACCGCAACGGTGCAGGCCTTTGTTGCCGCCGGTCACGGACTGGGTTTGTTGCCGAGATATATGGCAGATGAAGATGACCGACTGGAAGTGGTGGCGGATGACAGTCTGGCCGAACTTAGCAAACCGGTCTGGTTGGTGGTGCATCCTGATATGCGGCGTTCGCCCGGTGTCCGCATGGTGATGGATGCCCTGATCAAGGCGTCAGACAGCATCCCGGCGGCCTATAAATCCTGATTACAACCAACCAAGCTGTCGTGCCGACGCCAGCAACAGCATCACACCAAACAGGGTAATGATTGCAGCCCCGGTAAAGCCGACCGTGCGGCGAATGATACCCGAGGATGTTTCTGAAACGCTGAACAGATGCTGTGTGCCTGTGCGAATGCCGATGGCGGCCAGTCCGATCAGGCTGATGGTAATCGCGACCCCAAGCGCCATAGCAAAGGCAGCACCAATCCCGATCAGAAACATGCCATTGGCCAAGGTAAACAGCAGCACAAGGATCGATCCGGTGCAGGGGCGCAATCCTGCGACAACTCCGGTTGAGATCATCTGCCAGTTGGATTGAACAGCCGAGGCATCGTGATGGGTGAGGTGGTGGTCATGGTCATGGTCGCGGTCGTGACTATGATCATGTGCATGATGGTGATGATGCACGCCCGGTCCGTGGTGATCACAACAATCATCGCGGCCTTGCAGGATGCGAAGCGCCATCACTGCGCCCAAGGCGGTAATCAGGGCGTATGAAACCGCCTCCATGATCAGGCCGTTCTTGGTGACCGCTGCCGGGCCCAGATTAAGGATCAGGGTCAGTCCACCGACCATGACGATGGCCGAAACCGCTTGAACGGTGGCAATCAGGCTGCCCATCGCCACACCCTGTTTCCATCCGGCATCGCGCGACAGGAAATAGGTGGTGGTAATCATCTTGCCATGACCGGGGCCCGCGGCGTGAAAAACGCCATAGCCAAACGACAGGGCAATAATGACAAGGCCCGGCCAGAAGCTGTCACCGTCCTTGGCTTCGCGGAGCGTGGCGGTGATTTCACGGTTGAGTTTGGTCTGAATGATCACCGTCTGGCCAATAAGGTCTGAAAGCCAGTCGGGCAGGGCAATCAGGCTGTCTTCTGCGTTATCGGCATCCGGATTGGGCGCAGGACTGCTTTGGGTGCTATCAGCTGCCCCGCGACCCAGAAGGTTTGATGATTGTGCGGCTGCCGGATTATTCGACGAGAACGAAATCGCCAGGAGCAAGGCCGCCAGAACTGCTGCTATCTGCCACCTTGGCCGCGCAAACAACATCGGCACGGATTGGCGCGACCAGGTCAAAATAGATGCGGTTCTTTTCATCTTCGCTCATCTCGAAATGGCAGGACAGGTTTTTGGCCCCCGCAAACAGGACGGGATCGACCTGTGTGTAGGCGACATCGATATAGTATTCGGCATCATAGACCGACAGGCTGATGGCATCCTTGATCGGATCAAGCGGTGTTTCGAGCATCAGCTTGAAGTCATAGCTTACCCGGCGGTCATCGGTGATATCGGCAACAAAATCAGTCGCACCGGCAAAGGATACCAGTTCTTCGTTCTTGCGCAGATGTGTCAGCCAGGAAAACTCGGAAAGGGCTGCAAAGGCATTGTCGTGTACGGCGGTGTTTTCTTCGTCAAAGAACCGGGTGTCGTGGTTTTTGTCGAACTCGTCGATCATGGTCATGCTAAACAGATCGTCAAACAGCCAGCGCACGCGAATGGCGGTAATCTTGTCGTTCTCAAAAACGAATTCGGCATTCGCGTCGATCCAGACATGTGGATGCGCAAATGCCGAAGGGGCGGTTGCCAGCATCGTCATGCAGGCAACCAAAATCATTGCGGTGCGCTTACGAAGCGTCGCCAAGGCAATCGACAAGTGCGTCGACATTTTGTGCGAGAATTTCCTGATAGGCAGTCGGTCCCGCAGCAATGTCAAAGCCAAGCGGGTCAAGCGTGCCGGTCCGGATGCCAGTGTCAGACACGACGGCCTGAACGATTGCCGGGCGGAATTGCGGTTCGGCAAATATGCAGACAGCGCCGGTATCATGGATTTTGTCTTCGATTTCATGAAGGCGTTTGGCTCCGGGCTTTTGATCTGGCGAAACTGTAATCGATCCGACCGCGTTCAGGCCAAGGCCGGCTTCGAGATACTGATAGGCATCATGGAAGACCACATAGGGCTTGTCCTGGACCGGTGCAACTTTTGCCCGAAGATCATTACCAAGGTTGGTCAGGCTTGCAAGTAGTGTCTGCAGGTTTGCGCGATAGTCGTCGGCATGTTCCGGATCAATTTCGGCCAGTTCATCGGCGATGGCAATCGCGATGGTCGCGCCATTGGCCGGATCCATCCAGATATGCGTGTCGATACCGTCATGTTCGTGATGTTCGACGCCATCATGATGGTCGTCATCATCATCATCATGTTTTTCATGTTCGGCCACATGGTCGTGATCATGATCATCATGTGCCGCCTGATCGTGTTCGGCTTCGTGGTCATGATCATGTTCATCATCGTGGGCATGGTCGTTATGATCGTCATGCTCCTCATGATCATCATGCATGTCGGCTTCATGATCATGCATGTGACCTTCCCACGTGCCGCCTTCGCGCATATTGCGCAGTGACAGTTGCGACAGGGAAACCAGTTCAAGCTGATGGCTATGGCCAGAAAGGCTTTCAAGCGGCTTTTCAAGGAAGCCTTCCAGCGCATGCGAAACATAGATCACCAGATCGGCATCGTTCAGCGCACGCGCCTCACTCGGCCGCAAAGAATAGGTATGTGGTGAAGACGCGCCATCGATCAGCAAAACCGGCTCCCCGATATCCTTCATAATCGCGCTGGTGATGCCGTGGATTGGCTTGATGGAGGTCACGACTTTCGGGGCATCGTCGCCATGGGCGGCCGCGGTCAGCGGGGCGGCAACAAGGATCGGGGCGGCAAAAAGAACGTTACGGAGGGCTCGGCGCAAGGAAGGCATGTGGTTGATCCGGTTTGCAGTGGGTTTGATATTCGATATGTGTTGTTATGATATAACATAACAAATCGTCAAGCGGAAACGACCAGGGCAGGCAAAATGAAGGCTGCTGATCAGTGGTTTCTATGAAACTCAATTCTGATTCAGGTGTTTTCATACCAGAAGGGGTGTTTCCAGACGCAACAATCCCCACCTGAAACAACAAAGGTAAGCTTCTGATACTTCGGGGAATAGTGGCAGGCGGAATGTTTTCATTTTTCAGATGTTTGTGCGGGTTGGTTGTCCTTCCCCTGATGCTGGTGCGGCCGGTTGCTGCCGAAACACTTACACTGCCCTTGCCGGCGGGTCGCGAAACGCATTTTGCCTTTGAGTCCGGTTTGCTTGAACTGGCATTGCAATACGCGCCCGGTGATCACAGCCTTGAAGTTATTTCCCTGGAAGGTCTGTCGCAAAAGCGGATGTTCAACATGCTTGATGATGGTCAGGTCAATGTTCTCCTTGCCGGGTATAGCCGTGAAGCTGAGGCTGATTTGCTGCAAATCGATTATCCCCTGACCAAGGGGTTGCAGGGATATCGGCTATTCATCACCCGTGAGGACACATTTGAAGCACTTGATGACGTGGCAAACCAGGATGATTTGAAAAGTGTCTGCATCGGGTCCGGGAACTCCTGGGTTGATACCCTCATTCTCGAACATGCTGGTCTTTGTGTGGTTGGTGGGCCGGGGCACAATCTTTATACCATGCTCGAAAACGGGCGGTTCGATGTCATGCACCTGGCACTTCATGAGCTCAGAACAAAGAGCGTCATGAACCTGATCAGTCAACATGGCCTGATGGTCTATCAGAACCTGTTGGTGCGCTATCCGTATGATTTCTATTTTTATGTTCGCCGCGACAGCAAACCCCTTCATGACCTGATCGAACAAGGGTTTCAGGCGGCGACAGAAAACGGCGCGATCGACAAATATTTTCAGGCACATCCCGGAATTGCCTACGCAACCCGGTTCCTGCAAGACCATCCAGATTTGCGGATAATTGATCTTGGTAACCCGGAAATGACAGAGCATAACAGCGCCGACATTCACCGGTACTGGCTGGAAAATTAAACCAATTAAAGATCATTGCCTGATCCAAATAAGATTATTCCGTTTTGAGAACGAAAAATCTGCATATGCAGTAAATCAGATATCGTGTTGATAAATATCGGATTTACATCTGATCCCGGGGTTCATAGCCAAAGTCATCATCATAATTGCGGCGCACGATATTTTCCCAAAGTGCGGGGTCAATGTCGCGCGACTTTTGGCTCATATCCGGATTTTCAATCTGGATAATCTGGGTGTCAGGATCCTTCAGGGTTTCGAGCGCCTGACGAATATGCGGGTTCGACAAGAAGTGTCGCATGAAGTCGCCAGTGCTATAGGCCCGCGAAAGTCCCTGCGTCAAAATCGCATGCAGTCGTTCATTATTGCGGTTCACGTAAATGAACAGATCAAACGGATACGCCAGAACCGGTGACGGGCTGAGAACGACGTTGGGATATTCCCGGCTGATAACATCAATTTCGCGATAGCCCTCGTGCACCGCACGGCTGAGAAGATCAAATCTTTTATTGGCGACCATCGGCCAAAGCTGATCACGCGGTGCGCGATCAACGCAAAACCCACTTTTCTCCATGATGCTGGCATCCGGCCAATCTGACCCGGTGCCAATGCAGAATTTTTTCAATTCTTCCAGAGAAGCTGCCTGACTAAGAGCCGGGATGTTTTCCTTATGCGTGATGAAAGCACGATATCCCAGCAAGCCTCGTGTCATCGGAACGTCAACTTGCAAGAACATTGCTTCGCGCTCGAGGCTGTAACCGGTGAACATGACATCCACCTTTTCCTCTTGCATCATTGAGCTGATGCGCGCCTGTGTCATGCCTTCGAATTCTTCGATCACAAGCCGAAAGTCGCCGTCGGCGTGGTCAAGGGCAAGCTCGATAACACCGAACTCGTATTTGAAAAACTCAACCGCACCGGTCGGGAAGGCCATGCGCACGATTTCGTCGCCCCGTGCGGGTGGGGCGGTAAATGAAAACATGACGGCAGATATCAGCAATACCCAAAAGCGGTTTTGCAATCTGTTGCTCCTAGAGCCCGCGAAGAAATAAGCATGGCAACCATCAATTGATATTGTGTCTTGCCGATGCCTTTGAAAGGGTCACGGTCGCCAGATCGCGAACAAAGCTAGGCTTGGTTTCAATTAGGAAGTCTTGTAATGGCTTAGTTCCCCGCAGGCACGCCAAAGGCGCGCGCCAATTACGATGACTGTTGTCCTCCTGAGTCAGGCGGCAGAAGTTTTTTGTGTTTTCGGTGCAAGCCAGCGCCACGCCATGAGCGTGGTGGCCAGCAACACAGCACTTACCTGCACGACAAAAACCATCTGATAGGCGGCTGTGACGCCAAGCCCTGCCAGTTTTGAAATCTGGAACGTGATTTCAAGGATCTCGATCCCGACTTCTGTACCAAACATGATGACAAATGCCGGGGCCAGCGTGATCAGCTTGTTACCATTGGCCGACGCGATCACAGCACTAACCACAATTGTCGTGGCAATCCCGATCCCGATGCTTGAAAGCATCTTGGTCCAATAGAACAGGGCCGCATCCGTTGCCGGGTAGGGGTAAAAGATCGTCGCAACCGATGAAACGATCAGACATGGAATGGCAAGCAGCCAAAGTCGTTCGCGCCAGACCGGATTACGTGCAATCAAGGCCCCGGCGGCAAACACCATGATCACCTGACTGGCCGCGCCAAGGGTCGCGCGATCGTCAATCAATTCTGACGAGCACAGATGCCGCACAAGATATGCAGTGTCGTAAACACCGGTGGTCGGAATTTCGAGGATGAATAACACCACCAAAAGGAAAATCGCATCAGATGGCAATTTGGTGTCGTGCGGCACTGCCGATTTCATACTGAAATACAAAACGGCCGACAAAACAAGGAAAGCCGACATCAGGCCAAGCCCCGTCAGGCTTTCAACACCAAGGAAGCTGTTGGCGGTTGTCCATGCTTCAAAAATGATGACGACCGAAAGAAACAGGCCGATCAGTTTCCAGTTGGGGGCCTGTTTTGTGCCGGTATTGCCGGTGGTTGTTGGCGCGGTAGCCCCGTCAGCGGTGCCCATCACCATCGGCATGATCAACAAGAACAGGATCGGCATCACGGCCAGGATCAGAAAGTAATTTCCGGTGCCGACATCGAAGGCGACATATTTAACCAGCTGTGGCGCAATCAGAAACGCCATCGGCTGGGCGGCCGTCCACACCGTTGTCAGCATCGATTTTTCGCGATCCGTCTTGGCCTGGCTGATCGCAAGCTGTGCCAGCGGGGCAAAGAACGAAATCGCAAAGCCACCCATGCAGAAGCTGGCCAGAACAATGACTTCACGTACTGAAAGGGCCGGGTCCCAGTGCATGGTAAGGCCAACGGCGGCATAGCTGGCACTGGCAAGGATGGCGGTGGCAAGGCAGACCTTGCGCGCAGTGTGACTGTTGATCACAAAGGGCGCGATGGCGAGTGCCATCACGGCACCACCAATCAGGACTTCAATCAGGATATCGGTGCGTTCAACCGAGATGTTCAGGAAGCTTGCAAACTCACCCTGGGAGACGGAAACGGTCATTGTTGCGACAGACCGCATTCCGTTGCCCAGAAGAACGAACAGGGCAAGAAGCCCTGTTTCAATCAGGATCAGTTGTTTGAGTGGTGTATTCATTTGGTCAATGCATCGGCCATATGATCAGCCGCACGGATCGCCAGTGCGGCAATGGTCAAGGACGGGGCATTGACCGGTGTTGTTACATGCGAACTTGATCCCAGAATATAAAGATTGCTGTGATCATGCGCGACAAGATCCGCATTCACGACCGATGTGTTCGGGTCCGAGCCCATGATCGTGGTTCCACCAATAATCGCATTCGACAGATACGGTTTATCGGTTTGCATGTCTGCCACACCAAGGGTGGCAAAGATCTTGCGATTGACCTCGAGCGCATTTGCCAATCCCTTTTTGGTGTAGTCATCAAGGGTAAAGGTCACTTTCGGTCTTGGTATGCCCGAACTGTCCTTTTCATCGGCAAGCTCCACCCGATTGTTCCAGTTCGCCAAAACCTCGGCCGAGCTGTTTAAACGCAGATGTCGGGAAATCTGATCATTGATTGCATTGGCCAGTTCCTGACCAACCATGCCCTTTTTAATCAGATCTTTTGCCAGATTGGTGGCATCGGAATTGCCCGACCAGCCATCATTCATGAAGCTGGTGCCAACGGCGGCATAATCGGATCGGAACTCACCATCACGCAGTTCCACCAGACCACCGGTCTGCTGTGGGCCGCGATAGGGGAAGATTTGCTCATCAAGCATGCCCCAGCTGTCCTGGTTGGCTTGCGTCAAAAGGTT
>NZ_DCAO01000068.1:19230-40372 GCF_002311515.1 Thalassospira sp. UBA1131 | reverse complement strand
TGCTGAGCGAGTTGTTTTTCTTCCTCGCGCAATCCCTGTTCGCGGGTTTCGATTTCCTTTTGATAGGCAACCTGCCGATCGCGGATTTGTTTGCGGGCGTCCTGCATTGCGGATGCTTCGCGCATGATGCCGGCTACATCGACAATCATAACAGATGCAATGTGATCGGGGTTCGGTTCCTGCGCTTGCACCCCAGAATTTTGAACGGTGAAACCGATCAGGGCAGCAAAAACCAGCAGATTACGGAGCGATTTGATCATTTTCATTTAGAATCTCGTTCCGAAGTTAAGTCGGAACAACTCCTCTTTGTCGTGATCTTCTTTTGTGACGGCCTGAGAGATGTCCACACCAATCGGACCAAACGGTGATTCCCAACCTACACCAAAACCGACAGAGCTTCTAAGCGAGCCTGTATCGTAGATTTCGCCCGGACGGGCACCGTCCACTTCCTGCCCCGAGCCGAAATCACTAAACACGCGACCGGTCAAAGCAAACTCAGACGGCAGCCCGAGCGGGAAGTCCAACTGAACGGTTCCAGTGTAGTACAGTTTGGAACCCAAAGCATCCCCGGTCGCGATATCACGCGGGCCGACACCGGCAGCTTCGAAACCACGCAGGTTTGAACCACCGACAGAAAAGCGTTGAGAAATGCGGGTATCATCGTCGAAGCCGAAAATGTAGCCGGTAGAACCACGGGTCGAGAGTACCCACTCATGCTCACGATCCAGCGGGTAGTAATAGCCACCCTCAACACGTGACCGCAAATATTGCTCATCCCCGCCAAGCCCCGCCAAATCATTTGACAGACGAGCAAAATAACCCTCTGTCGGCGAAATCGAGCTGTCACGTTCATCATAGGTCAGAGTATGACCAATGGCCGACTCAACGAACTCGGTCTCTTCAGCCAAAAGAAGGCGTGACGCACTATTGCGGTTAATGTTGGAATAGCTGTTTTGCTCCAGGGTATAGCGGAAGGAATGCGAAAGTTCCTCGCTGTAGCGGAAGCCGGCACGGAGACGACCACCGGTCTGCTCTTCATCATAAGAGCTTTCATCCTGGTTATCTTCTTCGCGGCGGTAGACGTCAAACCCTGCCGCAATTTCACGATCGAGGAAATAGGGCTCCGTAAAGGAAAGATCGATCTGCTGATCAGAAGAACCTAGCGTGAAGTTCAGGCGCAGATCCTGTCCTTTGCCGAGCAGGTTGCGTTCCCGAATGCCTAGCTGACCAAACGCGCCGTCATCGGTTCCATAGCCCGCACCGATGGAGAATTCACCAGTGGATTTTTCTTCGACATCGACCTCAATCACGGTCTGATCAGGCGTAGCGCCCGGCAGGGTTTTGACATCCACCGATTTGAAGAAGTTGAGGTTTTCGATGCGTTGTTTGGAACGCTGCATCTTGGAGCTGCTGAACGCGTCGCCCTCTACCAGACGAAATTCGCGACGGATGACCTCATCGAGGGTGCGAACGTTGCCGACAACGTTGATACGTTCGACAAAGACCTTGGGCCCTTCGGCAATATTGAAGGTAATATCAATGGTGCCGGTTTCGCGGTTGCGCTGCACGTTCGGGCGAATATCAATGAAGGCATAGCCCTGATCCCCGACACTGTCGGTCAAAGCATCAACCGCATCGTCCACGAGGTTTGCGTTGTACCATTCACCGCTTTCAATTTCGATCAGCGGCATCAGGGTTTCCGGATCGATCTTGTCAATCTGTGAGACGACATTGATCTCGCCAAACTGATAGCGCTGCCCTTCGCTCACCGTGTAGGTGACAAAGAAGTCAGATCGATCAGGTGTCAGCTCGGCAACCGACGACAAAACCTGAAAATCGGCATAGCCAGCAGACAGGTAAAACCGGCGCAGAAGCTCGCGGTCAAAGGTCACGCGGTCGGGATCGTAGTTATCGTCGGCCGTCAGGATTTTCCACCAGGCACTCTCGGTCGTGCGAATGACATCGGAAAGTTCGCCGTCGTCAAAGGCCTTGTTACCAACAAAGTTGATCTTGCGGATACCGGTGGCATCCCCTTCATCAATCTCGAACGCGAGATCAACACGGTTCTGGTCAAGCTGGATGACCTTGGGCTCAACCGTTGCGGCGAAACGTCCACTGCGGCGATAGAGCTCGAGGATACGCTGAACGTCGGCCTGCACCTTGGTGCGGGTGTAAACAACGCGCGGGCGCAACTGCAATTCGGCACTCAGGGTATCGTCTTTAAGGCGCTGGTTTCCTTCAAACGCAATGCGGTTGATGATCGGGTTTTCAACGACATTTACCCGCAAAATTCCCTGATTGAACGAGAAGGATACGTCAGCAAACAGGCCGGTTGAGAAAAGCGCCTTGAGCGAACTGTTGATTTTCTGGATGTCGTAGGAATCGCCAGGTGCAACGGTGAGGTATGCATTCACCGTTGCCGTTTCGATACGATTATTGCCTTCGACTTCAATATCGCGAATCAGACCCGATTGGGCATGCACGGCCACAGGAACAATCAATGGCGCCGTTCCGCCAAGCAAGGCCGTAATGACAACGGCCGCTTTTACCTTACGCAGCAAGTTAACCCCCCTGTTGCTGTCATGCATTAGCCAGCAAGTCCTTTGAGGAAACTAAAGACACCCAATTGCGTCAAATCGTTCCACGTTGCGAAAATTATTAAGCTGAATACCAAACCCGCGCCGATACGGAAACCATATTCTTGTGCTTTTGCCCCCAATGGCTTACCGCGAATTGCCTCAATCGCGTAGAACACAAGATGACCACCATCCAGGACCGGAACAGGCATCAGGTTGATCAACCCAAGGCTGATGGAAAGATAGCCCATAAAGAACAGAAGCGGTGCGATGCCCCCTTCGGCCACCTGTCCTGACATTTGCGCGATCCGGATCGGCCCGCCCAGTTCAGAACTGTCGCGATCACCACTGATCATTTCACCGAGTGCCGAGAAGGTCTGCGTGGTCAATGAATAGGTCGTCTCAAATGCGCGACCGACCGATTCCACAACCCCGGTGCGGCTCGTCTCAAAGTCACCAGCGGTGATGCCAAGGCGTCCGACCGTCGCAGTCATACCACCCTCGTCGACTTCGACGGCTTCGGGCGTTACGGCAAGATCAACGATTTCGCTGTCGCGTTGGACCGTGACGGAAATCGGTTGCCCGGGATTTGCGCGCACAATGTCAGAAAGCTCAGAAAACCATTCAACCGACTGACCGTTGATCGCCGTGATGCGGTCATCAGTCATCAGGCCAGCAACAGATGCCGGGCTGTTTTCAAGAACGTCGCCAACAACCGGCAAGGCACGCTGTTGTCCGACAGCGGCAAACAGGAAGGTAAAGACGATGATGGCAAAGATGAAGTTGGCCAAAGGTCCGGCAAAAACGATGGCCGCGCGCGCGGCAACCCCTTTGTGATGGAAGGCATATTTTGCTTCTTCGGCGTCAAGGTCATCGCGACCACCGGCACTGGCAGGGTTCATATCGCCAAACATTTTGACGTAACCGCCAAGCGGGATAAGGCTGACTTTCCAGCGCGTGCCTTTTTTATCCTGCCACCCGAAAAGTTCGGGGCCAAATCCGATTGAAAAGGCTTCGACCTTCACGCCATTTTTGATTGCCACCCAGTAGTGACCATATTCGTGAACAAACACGAGTACCGAGAGCACAAAAAGAAAAGCAAGTAAGGTTTCCATCAAGAATTCCCTAAGCCGGTGAAACCGGCAGTTTCAATCTAAGAAGCCGACACAAGATGGGCCGAGGTTTCCCGGCGCACCATTGCATCTGTTTCAAATACCTGTTCAAGGCTGGTCAGCGGTTCGCTTCCAAGCCTTGTCATGACCTTTTCGACAGTCCCGGCGATATCAAGGAAACCGATTCTGTCGTTAAGGAACGCTTCGACGGCGACTTCGTTGGCAGCGTTCAGAACAGTAGGCAGCGTGCCACCTTCCTGCAAGGCCTGTCGTGCCAGACGAAGAGCCGGGAAACGATTTGTATCCGGCGCCTCGAAGTTCAAACGCCCGATCGTGGCAAAATCAAGACGCGGTGCGTCCACTTTGATCCGATCCGGCCATGAAAGCGCATAAGCAATTGGAGTACGCATATCCGGAGATCCCAGCTGTGCGAGCACAGAACCATCAGGATATTCCACCATGCTGTGAACAACTGACTGCGGATGCACAACAATTTCAATCTGTTCCTCGGCCACCGGGAACAGGTGCCAAGCCTCTATCAGCTCCAACCCTTTGTTCATCATGGTCGCAGAATCGATAGAAATCTTTGCGCCCATTTCCCAGTTCGGATGTGCCAAAGCCTGTACCCGGGTGACAGATTGCATATCCTTTAAAGACCATTCCCGGAACGGACCGCCCGATGCGGTTAAAAGGATGCGGTCAATGCGCGTTTCTTCGCGATCCTCGAGAACCTGGAAAATTGCACTATGTTCGGAATCAACCGGGATCAGGGTCGCACCATGCCTGGAAATTTCCGCCGTCATCAGGGCGCCGGCACAGACCAGTGTTTCCTTATTGGCAAGTCCGATGCGCGCACCGCGGCGAATGGCCGCCAGCGTCGGTTTAAGGCCAGCTGCCCCAACGATTGCGGCAATCACGATGTCAGAGGGACGTTCAGCAGCCTCGATCAGTGCGTCTTCACCGGCGGCGATTTCAATCCCCTTCCCCGCCAGAGCATCGCGAAGGTCCGCAAAACAGGCAGGATCGCCGATCACAGCGCATTTGGTGCCAAGTTCGATGGCGGCCTTGGCCAATGCATCGACATTGCGATGCGCCGTTACAGCTTCGACAACATATTTGTCAGTGTGGGACTTCAAAACATCAACGGTGCTGGCCCCGATGGAACCGGTAACACCAAAGACACTGACGGATTTCTTCAAAGTCATCAAACACCTGTAAAGACAGCAGCCCGAGGATTGGCCGCCTTAACGCAGAGAAAGCCCTGCGAAACAGATAATAGCAAAGGCCACAGGAAACACCGACAACATCCCGTCAGCACGATCAAGCAATCCGCCGTGGCCCGGGATCAGATGACTGCTGTCCTTGACCTTGAAACGACGTTTGAGTGCGGATTCACCAAGATCACCGATTTGGGCAACGATCGCCATAACCATACTGACAGCGACAATCGCCCAATTGATCGCATCGGAACTGAAATAGGTGACCAATCCACCGATCAAACCGGCACAGAACATGCCACCGATCAACCCCGCCCATGTTTTCTTCGGGCTGAAGCGTGGTGCGAGTTTTGGGCCGCCAATGGTCTTGCCAAAGGCATAACCGCCTGTGTCGGTGGCCCAGACAAGGAAGAACAGCCACATAATGATCAGAAGACCGTCGCCATCCTGGGTGCGCAGCCAGAGCGCTGACAGTGCAGCAACCGAGATGTACAAAACGCCAAACCCGGCAAGCAACCAGTTTGCGCCCGAACGGGCCGCAGCAATAATCACACCGATGGCAATCGGCATGACAATATATTCTTCCTGACCAGCAACATACATTATCATCGCGACCGCAAGCGCAACGGCGGTAACAACCGATATGCCGTTATGGTGGTTCGGGGCGCACATCCGCGACCATTCCCACATCATGCCTGCAGAAAACACAAACAGTAATATGTCAAAATAGGGAGATCCGAACCAGACCGCCGCAACAGCCACAGGCGCCATAACCATCGCGGAAAGAACGCGTGGTATCAGGCCGGAATTGGTATCTTTTTGATCTTGTGTCTCAGATGACGGCACCAAAACGCCGCTCCCGCCCGGCAAAATTATCGATAGCTTTTTCAAGGTGGCTGCGATCAAAGTCCGGCCAAAGCACATCTTCAAAGACGAATTCAGTATAGGCCGACTGCCAGAGCAAGAAGTTGCTGATCCGCTGTTCGCCGCTGGTTCGGATCAGAAGATCCGGGTCCGGAATACCGGCTGTCGACAAGTTTTGTTCGATCAGGTCTTCGGTAATCTCGTCGGCGGACAGTTCGCCTGCGGCAACCTTGGCGGCAATATCGCGCACAGCCTGCGTGATTTCAGCACGCGCGCCATAGCTCAGTGCGATGGTCAGGTTCAGGCGCGTGTTGTCGCGTGTTTGATCTTCGGCCTTTGCCAGAAGTTCACGGATATCGTCAGCAAAACGCGAACGATCGCCGATAATGCGAATTTTGATACCATTTTTGTGCAAAGTGGATAATTCGCGCTTCACGAACAGGCGCAGCAACCCCATCAGATCGCTGACTTCGCTTTCCGGACGCTTCCAGTTCTCGGTCGAGAAACCATAAAGCGTCAGATACTCGATACCAAGTTCGCCTGCGGCTTCGATGGTACGACGGACGGCGTCAACACCGGCGCGATGCCCCATCGTCCGCGGTCGGCCACGTCCGCGCGCCCAGCGCCCGTTGCCATCCATGATGATGGCAACATGACGCGGCACACAAAGCGCATCTGAAGGTTGAGTTTGCGAAGAAAGCACAGCCATAATCAGACTTGCATGATTTCCTGTTCTTTATGGGCGAGTGCTTCGTCGATCTCGCCGATGACCTTGTCGGTCAGCTTCTGGACTTCTTTTTCTTCGTCGTGCATCTCGTCCTTCGAGATGTCACCGTCCTTTTCCCATTTTTTCAGCTGATCCATGCCATCGCGACGGACGTTACGAACCGAAATCTTGGCCTGCTCGGCATATTTGCCGGCAACCTTGGAAAGTTCGGTACGACGTTCTTCGTTAAGTGCCGGGATCGGAACGCGGACAAGCGTGCCATCAGCAGCCGGGTTCAGGCCAAGGCCCGAATCACGGATGGCTTTTTCGACGGCCTTGACCATCGACTTGTCCCAAACCTGAACCGAAAGCATACGGGATTCTGGAACACTGACCGATGCCACCTGATTAAGCGGGGTCGGAACGCCATAGGCTTCAACCATGACCGGTTCCAGAAGGCTCACACTGGCGCGCCCGGTACGCAGACCGGTGAACTCCTTGTGCAATACTTCCACAGCCCCTTCCATACGGCGGGACAGGTCCTTTTTTAGGCCAGCAACGTCAGACACGTTCAGTCTCCATTCGAAATAATCGTAAACGTCCCCTTCGCAGAAACAACGTCTGCGAAGGCACCCGGATTATGCAAAGAAAATACAATAACCGGAATATCATTTTCGCGTGCCAAAGAAATAGCCGATGCGTCCATAACACGCAAATCTTTGGACAGAACTTCCATATAGGTCAGAGAGTCATAGCGTTCTGCCGTCGGGTCGGTTTTCGGATCCGCAGTGTAAACGCCGTCAACCTGAGTACCCTTGAGCAACGCATCACAGCCCATTTCAACCGCGCGCAAGGCAGCAGCAGTATCGGTGGTGAAGAACGGGTTGCCGGTGCCGGCAGCAAAGATTACAACCCGGCCCTTTTCCATGTGACGGACCGCACGGCGGCGCACATAGGGCTCACAGACAGAAGACATCGGGATGGCGGACTGAACGCGGGTCTGAACGCCATGGCGTTCCAGCGCGTTCTGAACAGCAAGGGCGTTCATGATGGTGGCCAGCATGCCCATATAGTCGGCGGTTGCGCGTTCCATGCCCTGCGAGGCACCTTTGACACCGCGGAAGATGTTCCCGCCGCCGATCACCATGCAGACTTCAGCACCCATGTCATGAACGGCTTTGATTTCGCTGGCAATCCGGTCAACAGTTTCTGGATCGATACCGTATTGCTGTTTACCCAAAAGCCCCTCGCCCGAGAGCTTCAAAAGGACGCGACGAAACTTCAATGGGCCGTTTTCTGCCATGTCGGATTGCCTCTTAAATGCCGATGTAACGCATTGCCCGAACGCGGGAAATGCAGAATTCAGATATAAAAAGACCGGCGAGTAACAGGGCGGATATGCGCTGCCGACCTCGCCGGTCTGGATCATACACGAAATGGTGGCAAACGCACCATTCCGAACAGATGTTTTATTTGTTCAGCTGCTCAGCAACTTCGGCAGCAAAGTCTTTTTCTTCGCGTTCGATGCCTTCACCGAGTTCGAAGCGAACAAAGCCCTTAAGGGTGATCGGCTTGCCAGCTTCTTTGGCAGCGTTCTCAATCACGGTTTTGACTTTGTTTTCACCGTCAATCACGAAGGTCTGTTCAACCAGAACAACCTGCTCGTAATATTTACGGATACGACCTTCGATCATCTTTTCGATGATTTCTGCCGGACGGCCGGATTCTTTGGCCTGTTCGGTCAGAACAGCTTTTTCACGCTCTACCAGTTCCGGATCAAGATCATCGACGGTTGCCGATGCCGGGTTGGTTGCAGCGATGTGCATCGCGATCTGCTTGCCAAGGCCTTCGAGAACGCCAGCGTCTGCCTCGGATTCAAGCGCAACCAGAACACCGATCTTACCCAGATCAGTGGCAACAGCGGAGTGAACGTAAGAAGCAACAACACCTTTGTCGACAGCCAGACCAGCCGAGCGACGCAGCGACATGTTTTCGCCGATGGTGGCGATCATGTGGGTGACCTGCTCTTCGACGTTACGCGAGGTACCCGGATAAGCAGCAGCTTTGAGGGCATCAATATCGCCGTTAGCAGCAACCGCCTGATTTGCGATTTCGCCAACAAATTTCTGGAAGTCTTCGTTACGCGAAACGAAGTCGGTCTCGGAGTTCAGCTCGACAACTGCACCTTTGGTGCCGTCAACTGCAACAGCAACCAGACCTTCGGCAGCAACACGGCCAGCTTTCTTGGCGGCAGCAGCAAGACCTTTGGTGCGAAGCCAGTCAACAGCTGCTTCAAGGTTACCATCGGTTTCGGACAGCGCTTTTTTGCAATCCATCATGCCAGCGCCGGTGGTTTCGCGAAGCTCTTTAACGAGAGCAGCGGTAATAGCCATTTTTAAAGCCCCTAAGTACGCGATCAGGTTAACACCTAACAAAACGGCGGCATGCTAGCCGCCGTTTCATCAGGTACAAAATGAAACTTATGCGGAAGCTTCTTCTGCAGCTTCGGAAGCAGCAGCTGCCTCGGCCGGAACTTCTTCCGCTTCGCCAAGGTCTGCGCCAGAAGCAGTCATTTCTTCCTGGATGCCGTCCAGAACGGAACCAACGAACAGATCGCAATACAGCTGGATTGCGCGGATCGCGTCGTCGTTGCCCGGAACCGGGAACTGAACGTTTGCCGGATCAGAGTTGGAGTCGAGGATCGCAACAACCGGGATGTTCAGGTTTTTGGCATCCTGAATAGCAAGCGATTCTTTGTTGGTGTCAACCACGACAATAATGTCCGGAAGACCACCCATGTCCTTAATACCGCCAAGAGCGCGCTCAAGCTTGTCGCGCGAACGGGTCAGGTTCAGGATTTCTTTTTTGGTCAGACCTTCTGCACCAGCGTTCAGGATTTCGTCCTGTTCTTTGAGGCGCTTGATCGAGTTGGAAACGGTGTTCCAGTTGGTCAGCATGCCGCCGAGCCAGCGATGGTTCACATAATACTGGCCGCAACGCTTTGCAGCGTCTGCGATGATCGGTGAAGCCTGACGCTTGGTACCGACGAAGAGAACACGACCACCCGAAGCGGTTACGTCACGAACAGCCTGCATCGCGCGATGCAGCATCGGAACGGTTTCCTGCAGGTTCAGGATGTGGATGTCGTTGCGGGCACCAAAGATGTAGGGTTTCATCTTCGGGTTCCAACGGCGGGTGTGGTGACCAAAGTGGACACCAGCTTCCATGAGCTGGCGCATGGTAAAGGTTGGCAAAGCCATGATAATTCCTACCTTTTTCCGGTTAATACCTCCGCGGAAGGGAATTCCATACACCATGTATGAAACACCGGATGGACGAGTTGCCATTTGACGGCAGTCGCCGCTCTTCCGCGTGCGATGTTCGAGGCGGCTTTTAGCCCCCCCGGAAACAGAATGCAAGCCCAAAAAGCGCTGCTCTCTGCACCTTCGGACCAACAGCCGATAACATAACAAAACATGACCAAAGGACAAAAACCTTTGACAGATGTAAAACGATCGTTTTACATCTGTGCGCATGAACATGAAAACCAAACTTCTTACATCCGCAGAACAGCTGTTTGATCAACATGGCTTTATGGCCACCAGCATGGATCAGCTGACCAAGGCCGCCGAAATGTCGAGCCGGACTCTTTATAAGCATGCCGGTGACAAAAACGGGCTGATCCAAGCGGTTCTTATGGAGCGCGACCGGCGTTTCTTGCAAATCATTGACGTTAAAAGCATTGATGATCTGTTTGAGGCACTGCAAAGCTGGGCGGAGACCGAGGGGACGCGCGGCTGCCTGTTCCTGCGTGCATATGGTGAAACCGGCGGTGAGACGCCCGAAATTGCCAAAACCGTGATGGCACATAAGGCGGCCTTCCATGCGCAAATAGCAGGGATCCTGAAAACCGAGTTTAGTGCCAATGATCCAAACCTTGAGCTGCTGACAGAGCAAATCCTTATCCTGATCGAGGGCAGCACGGCGGCCGCCATTTATCGCGGTGCAGAAGCCTTCAAATCCGCACATAAAGCTGCATCGGCACTGATTGCGCAGGCCATAAAATGACAAAAGCATTCAGCATTGGTGCAACCGGGTTTGGCCTGATCGCGGTTTGTTATGGCTTTGCACGGTTTGCGTTTGGGTTGTTTTTGCCCGACATTGACCAGCAGCTATCATTAGGCGCGACTGTTTCCGGGGTGATTTCAGGTGGATCTTTTCTGGGCTATTGCATTGCGATTATTGCGTCAGCCGTTCTGACAGAGCGGATTGGAGCGCGCCTTGTCGCCGTTGGCGCATCTTTGGTCGCCGCCATTGGCATGATTGGAATTGCCACAGCCCCAAATGCCATCTGGCTGGCGTCGGCGGTATTGATTGCCGGATCAAGTACGGGTCTGGCATCCCCCCCTATGGCCGCCGCTGTTGCAGCCGCAGTACAGAAAAATCAACAGAATAAAACAAACGCAACAATCAATGCCGGAACCAGCGTGGGTGTTGCCCTATCTGGCCCTATTGCACTTCTGATGACAGGGGAATGGCGTTTGGCCTTTGCCGGGTTTGCCTTTGTCGCCGTTGTGATGGCATTGATCGCCGGCTTTAGCCTTCCAGCCACACAAACGAAACCGCGTCAGCATCATCGATGGCCCCAACTTGATGGGAATATCTGGCGTTTGATCATTGCAGCCTTTCTGATGGGGGCTGCAAGCACGGCGCTTTGGTCTTTTGGCGGAAAACTTGCGACCTTCAGGCTTGGCTGGCAGAACAGTGATGTTGGCATTCTGTGGATTGCCATCGGATCGGCGGGCATCGCCGGGGCGTTTTCGGGCAACCTTGTTGCGCGCTTTGGCCTAGGTCGCACACACTGGTTATTTTTGGGGCTGATGTCGGTCGGTATGTTTGCCGTCGGATTTGAGGGAACCAGTGTCCCCATCACATTTATCGGTGGTGCACTGTTTGGCGGGGCTTACGTTCTTTTGACCGGGGTGTATCTGATTTGGGGTGTCAATGCCCTGCCCGACCGTCCTGCCACAGGGTTGATGATCGGCTTCCTGATGATTGCGGTCGGTCAGACCGCCGGTGCGCCGATTTTCGGGCTGATCATGGATACGTTTGGGCCTACATATGCGGTGCTTTCCTTTGCTGTGCTTGGACTTTTAGCCGGGTTGGCCCGCACCGGCCAGAAAGTCGTGCTCGCCTGAGCATCAAACAAGCAAAAACAGCCCGGCGCCAAATACACGGCGGCGGGCTGTTTTGCTTTGAAGAACTGTTTGCCTTGGCCCCTAGATTTCCTCGGCAAATTCCACACCGGGAATCGCGCCAATTGCACCGATCAAGGATGGCCCCACCTTGTAGTTTTCTTCAAGCTCGATCTCGGCCATGCGACCGTCATCACAGACCGTTGACAGACTGACAAGACCACGCCCCCGGCCCGCCTGTTCAAGCAACTGACGGATTTCCGCGACGGGGTCAGGACGGTTCAGACGAATGCGAATGCCTTCGGCGGCACCGGCGACCGCCTGTTCGAGGTCTTCGACGCGCTGGCCCTGAATGCGCAGTTGGCCTTCGCGCATTTCAGCAGAAACGTTGAGCAAAACCGGGCGTCCGGCATTGATGATTTCCTTGTATGCCGCCCATGCCTCGGCCCAGAAGGCGACTTCGAAACTGCCGGTCGGGTCCGAGAACATGACAAAGGCGAATTTCGAGCCGTTCTTTTTCGAGATCATTTCGCGTGCGTTGATCAGGGTTCCGGCCAGACGGATGGTACCCTTGTTTGATGCACGCATGCGGGCCGGCAATTCCTTGATCGGGGCGATGCCGATGCGCTGGATGCTTTTGCCAAATGTATCAAGCGGATGGGCTGACAAATAGAACCCAATGGCCGAGAATTCCTCGGTCAGTTTTTCCATCGGGACCCAGTCGCGTTCATCAGGCAGACGGATCTGATCCTTGCCAAAGCCACTGCTGTCACCAAACATCGAAATCTGATCGTCGTTGCGGGCATGCATCTCGCGCTGGGCAACGGCGATGACCTTATCGACATTTTCAAACATGACCTTGCGGTTGGACGCAAGGCAATCCAGCGCCCCTGCCCGTACAAGGTTTTCAAGCAGGCGTTTATTGACCGCGCGGCTGTCGATGCGCGATGCGAAATCGGTGATGTCCTTGAACGGTCCGTTGGCTTCACGTTCGGCGACCAGGCTTTCCATTGCGGCATCGCCGACATTTCGAACTGCGGCCAGTGCATAACGGATCTTGCGCACGCCATCGTGGTTTTCAACCGAAAACGCGACTTGGGAGTTATTCACGCAAGGCGGCAGGATTTCGATTTCAAGCCGTTCGACTTCCTGTTTGAAAATCGCCAGCTTTTCGGTGTTGTGCATATCAAGCGTCATCAAGGCGGCCATGAACTCGACCGGGTAGTTCGCCTTAAGATATGCCGTCTGATAAGCCACCAGCGCATATGCCGCCGCGTGGGATTTGTTAAAGCCGTAGGATGCGAATTTGGCGACCTGATCAAAGATGTCAGACGCCTGCCCGCGATCAACGCCGTTCTTTTCCGCGCCATCGACAAACAGGCTGCGCTGTTTTTCCATTTCCTCGGCGATCTTCTTACCCATTGCACGACGCAACAGGTCAGCACCGCCAAGTGAATAGCCCGCCATGATCTGGGCAAGTTCCATGACTTGCTCCTGATAGATCATGATGCCATAGGTTTCTTCGAGGATCGGCTGCAACATCGGGTGCATGTAATCAGGTTCTTCCTGACCGTGCTTACGCGCGATGTAATGCGGAATGTTATCCATCGGACCCGGACGATACAGTGCCACGACAGCGATAATGTCTTCGAGTGTATCAGGCTTTAGCCCGCGCAAGACATCCTGCATGCCCTGGGATTCAAGCTGGAACACGCCGACGGTTTCGGCGGCTGACAGGAGCTTGAAGGCCGGGCGATCATCAAGGGGAATTGCACTGATATCAAAGTCTTGCGGGACGTCTTTGCGAAGGCGCATCAAATTGACGGCCTCGATAATCACCGTCAGGGTCTTAAGACCCAGGAAGTCAAACTTCACCAGTCCGGCATTTTCAACATACTTCATGTTGAACTGGGTGACCGGCATGTCCGAACGCGGATCGCGATAGATCGGAACCAGTTCATCAAGGTCACGGTCACCGATCACCACACCTGCCGCGTGGGTCGATGAGTTACGATAAAGGCCTTCGATCTGCATGGCGATCGACAGCAGGCGATCAATATCCGGGTCCTCGCGCGCGATGCGGCGAAGGTCCGGTTCCATATCAATGGCTTCTTTCAGCGGGATCGGCTTGGCCGGATCGCCCGGGATCATTTTACAGATCTTGTCGACATAGCCATACGGGATCGACAATACACGCCCGACGTCACGCACAGCGGCCTTTGCCTGCAACTTACCAAAGGTGATGATCTGTGCGACGCGGTCGTGGCCGTATTTTTTCTGAACGTATTCGATCACCTCGCCGCGCCGGTCCTGACAAAAGTCGACGTCAAAGTCAGGCATCGACACACGTTCCGGGTTCAGGAAGCGTTCGAACAGAAGCGAAAACCGCAGCGGATCAAGGTCGGTAATCAAAAGTGCATAGGCCACAAGCGAGCCCGCACCCGAACCACGGCCCGGCCCGACCGGAATTTCGTGATCCTTGGCCCACTGGATGAAGTCGGCAACGATCAGGAAGTAGCCCGGGAAGCCCATCTGGTTGATGATGCCAAGTTCGTAATCAAGGCGTTCCCAGTAAGGCTTGGCGATTTCTTCTTTTTCCGCATCCGACATTTCATCGGTGAAGACGTATTTTTCGAGACGGCCTTTCAGGCCCTCTTCAGACATGTGGCGGAGTTCATCGACCTCTGTGCGGCCTTCGCCGCAATCAAAGGGCGGCAGGATCGGATCGATCTTTTCCACGTGCCAGGAGCAACGCTTTGCAATGGCGAGGGTATTGTCGCAGGCCTCGGGAATATCGGCGAACAGATCGCGCATTTCGGCTGCCGACTTGAAGCGGTGATCGGGGGTCAGTTTCCAACGATCTTCCTGACCAACAACCGCCCCCTGCCCGACGCAAATAAACACGTCATGGGCTTCGTACATATCGACCGTCGGGAAATAGCAGTTATTGGTCGCGACCAGCGGCACATCATGATCATAGGCCAGCTTGATCAGGCCGGGTTCGACCTGCTCTTCAAGCGGTTCGCCATGGCGCTGCAATTCGATGTAAAGGCGGTCACCAAAAATGTCCTTAAGCTCGGACAAGCAGCTTTCGGCCTTGTCGAGCTGTTCTTCGCCCAGCAAACGCGCAAGTGGCCCGGTCGGGCCACCGGTCAGGCAGATGATGTGGTCGGCATATTTGCGGATATGTTCGTAAAGGGCCTTTGGCTCGCTGCCGGCCTCGGACGTCATGTGGGCGCGCGAAACGATTTTCAGCAGGTTGAAATAGCCTTCCTTGTTCTGGGCAATCAGAACAAGGCGGTCTGGCATCGGTTCGCGGGCGATTTTGCCAACAGCGGGTTTATCGCCATAACGTTCCACGCCCATCTGCACGCCAAGGATCGGTTGAATGCCGGCACCGCTGAGCGCACCGGCGAAATCAAGCGCGCCGAACATGTTGTCGGTATCGGTCATCGCAACGGCGGGTTGGCCGTCAGCAGCGCAGAGTTTGGCAAGCTCCTTGGTCGTGATCGCACCTTCGGCCAGCGAATAGTTGGTGTGTACACGAAGATGGACGAAACCACTTTCCATCGGAGCCAGACCTCTGAAATATAAGAAAAATGCAGGACTGCCGCGCCCATCACGGGCGCGGCAAAACCAGCTTAAAGAATTTTGATCGCTTAGGGAAGATCAGCGGGATCGAGTTCGATCAAATGACCGTCGCGCAGGGTGACCACCCGATCCATCTGGCGCGCAAGTTCCGGGTTATGGGTCGCAATCAGCGACGCGAGGCCGGTTTCACGCACCAGTGTCATCAACATGCCAAATACCGTTTCGGCCGTTTGCGGATCAAGGTTGCCGGTGGGTTCATCGGCAAACAGCACATCAGGCACGTTGGCCAGCGCGCGGGCAATCGCCACGCGTTGCTGTTCACCGCCCGACAGACGCGCCGGGCGATGATCAGCACGTTTTTCAAGGCCAAGACAACGCAGCAATTCCAGCCCGCGTTCTTCGGCCTCGGCCCGTTTCAGGCCCTTGATCATTTGCGGCATGACGACATTTTCAAGGGCTGAAAATTCCGGCAGCAAATGATGGTACTGATAGACAAAGCCGATGTGGCTGCGGCGCATTTCAGTGCGCGCCAGATCAGACAAATCCGTGCTGCGCTTGCCACCGATGGACACCAGCCCGCCATCGGGCTTTTCCAACAGACCGGCAATCTGAAGCAAGGTCGATTTACCCGCACCTGACGGCCCGACGAGGGCAACGATTTCGCCCTGATGGATTTCGAGATCAACCGATTTCAGAATTTCGAGCTGATCGGGGCCCTGATTGAAAATGCGGTCAATCTTTTCAAGGCGCAGCACGACTTTGCGCGCGCGCTCTTCAGCGGTTGTTTTCAACAGATCACTCATAGCGCAGGGCCTCCACCGGATCGAGGCGCGATGCCCGCCATGCCGGATATACCGTGGCAAGGAAGGACAATGTCAGCGACATGATGCAAACCATAACGACCTCGCTGACATCCATGTCGGCAGGAAGCTGCGACAGGAAGTAAATCTCGGCATTGAAAAGGTCGGTCCCGGTCAGGCGTTGAATAAACTGACGGATATTTTCGATGTTCAGGCAGAACAGAACCCCAATGACGAGGCCCGAAATCGTGCCCAGCACACCGATGGAGGCACCAGCGAGGAAGAACACCTTCATGATCGACTGGCGGGTGGCACCCATGGTGCGCAGGATGGCGATATCACGCCCCTTGTCCTTTACCAGCATAACCATGCCCGAAATGATGTTAAAGGCGGCAACAAGGATGATCAGGGTCAGGATCAGGAACATCACATTGCGTTCGACCTGAAGCGCATTAAAGAACCCGGCATTGGATTGCTGCCAATTGACCAGACGCAACGACTGCCCGGACAAGCTTGTCAGCAATTCCTCCATCGTGTCATCAAGTGCGCCGATATCTTCAAGCATCACTTCAAAATGGGTGATTTTCTCCGGCAAGCGGAAATAGACCTGCGCGGCCTCCAGCGGCATGAAGATAAAGCCGCTGTCATATTCATACATGCCAATATCAAACAGCCCGGCAACGGTATAACCACGCACACGCGGCACGGAACCGAATGCAGTGACATTGCCCTTTGGCGAGATCAGGTTGACTGTATCGCCAACGCCCACGCCAAGCTTCATGGCCAGACGCGCGCCCATGATCACGGTGTCTTCACCCTTGAAATCATCCAAGGATCCGAAAACGATATTGTCAGCGATGGTTTTGCGTTTCTTGACATCTTCGGGGCGCATGCCGCGCACAATGGCACCGGACGCGCGGCCATTTTTCGATGCCATCACCTGCCCTTCGACCACGGGTACGGTCAGAACCACATTGCCGTTTTTGGCAATCTCGTCTTCGATCTTGGTGTAGTCACCAAGGCCGCCATTTCCCTGTGCATAGACCGAGATATGGCCGTTCAGCCCGAGAATTCGGCCAAGCAGTTCCGCCCTGAAACCATTCATCACCGACATGACAATGATGAGTGTCGCAACACCCAACATGATGCCGAGCAAAGAGAAGATGGCGATGACGGAAACAAAGCCTTCCTGCCGACGTGGACGCAGGTAGCGAAAGGCCACCATACGTTCGAACGGACTGAACATGGGCAATCGATCCTTGTGGAAGCGGGTCAGGAAAAAGGTATGAACAAAGAACTTAGCGTTCAAACCGAAAATGGCAACGGGGCAGCACAAGCTGCCCCGTCTGAAAGCATATTTTATCAGGCGCTGAGCTGATTAAGCGCCGCTTCAAAGGTGACTTCGGTTTTCTCACCCGATTTGCGGTTCTTGAGTTCAACAACACCGTTCTTGAGGCCTTTGGGGCCAATGACGATCTGCCAGGGCAGACCGATCAGATCCATATCGGCAAACTTGCCACCGGCGCGGATATCGCGGTCATCATAAAGGACCTCGATCCCGGCATTGGTCAGTTTGGCATAGGCATCTTCACAGGCCGCATCGCATTCATCGTCACCGGTACGCAGATTGATCAGGCCAACCTTGTACGGCGCGACAGATTCCGGCCAGATAATGCCGTTTTCGTCGTGGGATGCCTCGATCAATGCACCGACAAGGCGCGACACGCCAATGCCGTACGAGCCCATCTGAACCGGAACTTCGGTGCCATCCGGGCCAAGGACGGTTGCGCCCATCGGTTCGGAATATTTGGTACCAAAGTGGAAGATGTGACCAACTTCGATGCCGCGCGTGGTGACAAGATCATCACCAAGGGCCGTTACGGCCTCGTTGCTGGCATCGTGCATTTCTTCGGTCGCGGCGTAATCTTCAAGCGTGCCCTGCACCCAGTTTTCAAGGCCGGTACGATCATTGAGATCAACACCCTTGCCGGTCAGGTCCTTGTCGAGCCACTTCTTGTCGCAGAAGACTTCACTTTCGCCGGTATCGGCCAGAATGATGAATTCGTGGCTAAGATCACCACCGATCGGGCCGGTATCGGCCACCATCGGGATCGCCTTGACGCCCAAACGGGTGAAGGTCCGGCAATAAGCCAGGAAGATCTTGTTATAGGTGTGACGCGCGCTTTCGTAATCGATATCGAACGAATAAGCGTCTTTCATGTAGAATTCGCGACCCCGCATCACGCCAAAGCGCGGGCGGATTTCATCGCGGAATTTCCACTGGATATGATAGAGCAGCTGCGGCAGCTGTTTATAAGAGCGCACATCCTTGCGGAAGATGTCGGTGATCGCTTCTTCGTTGGTCGGACCAAACAGCATCTTGCGATCATGACGGTCGGTGATGCGCAGCATCTCAAGACCGTAATCATCATAACGACCACTTTCCTGCCACAGCTCGGCCGGCTGAATGGTTGGCATCAGAAGCTCGTTAAAGCCGATCTTGTCCTGTTCTTCGCGAACGATCTGTTCGATCTTTTTAAGAACACGGTGGCCGAGTGGCAGCCAGGAATAGATCCCTGCGGTCAGCTGACGCACCATACCGGCGCGGAGCATCAGACGATGGGACGCAATCTGGGCTTCCGAAGGGGTTTCCTTCAGGGTCGGCAGAAAGAACTGGGAAAGACGCATCAATGCCTCGTGATGATCAGATCTGAATATTTGGGTCTGTAATAACCTTGCCCGGAAAATGCGACAGAGCCGCCCGAAACGCAAGCCGGAACTTGCTTTATATCATCGATGGCTGGTTAAGCGCCAAAGATGGCAAAACAACGACGGCAATCAACGAAAGCCCGCCTTGCGGCATGCATCAATCAGTTCAGCGTTGTTGGCATCATCGCCAAGCGGCTGATCATTGAAATAAACCCGCCCGTTGCGATAGGTGATCTTGCCGATATTCTGTTCGCCGCTGACCCCGTCCGGCACGGTGATGCCGGAATATTTGAAGAAGTCGATGGTGACCGGAAATTCGATTTCCTTGGGCAGCGACTTCAAGATGTTGCTGCCACCATTCAAATCTGCCGGGGCAACCGCATTCCCGCGCACATCAACACCCGGCTTGTACGCCACATCGTCGTCCGGCACATGCGTGACCAACTCCTTGCAGGCAGCACGCGTAACAATGATCGTTGGTGCCGGTGCCTCATTTGTTGCTGCAGCATCATCCGCAGCACCGCCATCCGTTTGTTCTGTCGCGGAGGGGAATGGGGATTCGTCCTGCGCCTTGGCCGCGATGATTGGTGACACCATCAGCATCACCGCGGCGACAGGCGCCAATAGTCTGATTTTACGACCAAATCCGGCGTTTGAAATAGATTGGACCAATGAAAACTGGGGCATGATTTAGTTTCGTCCTATCTGTGTGCAGTGCAGCAACGATTCATTTGTGAAGTTTGGTCAAAACATCTTGCATAAAAATGAAACATGTGGCTTTTTAGTCGTCCGCTAACGGCGCAAGATCGTTCCGGAAGGCGTATCGCAGCCGCTCATAATATTGCGGGAGGCTTTGTTGCCAATAAGCATACAAGAAGCAGGCGCGACGTCGAAATAAAACCTGTGCATAAGCCCAGGTCTTAGGAGGAAGTATAAAAAGATTACGGGAAAACAGCTATAAAAATAGCGTCTTAGCAAGATCCTTGTGATCTTGCTTTTTTTTTGCCCCTGCCCCATCCGACGCGCCGAGCCATGATTTTTCTGCAGGGCTTAGGACGCGCCAAACGACAAAACCCCGCACAAAATGTTGCGGGGTTTTATGTTTCCGGATTGGGTGAAGCGCCTTATTGCGGCGGTCGAACTGCGATCATGCCGCTGGTGATGACAAACCATGCGACCACCCACAGGATTGCCGAAATCAGACTGGTGGCGAGGATCTTTTTCCACATATGCGGCTTTTCCGGTGCGCCGCTGTCATGGCCCGGTTCAACATTTTCGACCCGCTTCACGCCGACCGGCAACACCATGAACAGAACCAGCCACCAGATAACGATGTAAACAAGAAGTCCGGAAAACCAGTTCATAAGGGTGCCTTCGGGTTGGATGCAGCATCTGAATGTTTAAAAGACGATAGAAACGCCCGACCTGTTTTGCAAGGCCGGACGTTGTGCGGCGGATCTCGCAAAACGCTTTAGATCAAACCTGTTCGAGTTCGACCAGGGTTCCGTTGAAATCCTTGGGATGAAGGAATAAGACCGGCTTGCCATGGGCACCAATCTTGGGTTCACCGTCGCCCAGCACGCGCGCGCCACTTGCCTGCAGCTTGTCACGCGCGGCCAGAATGTCATCGACCTCGTAGCAGACATGATGAATACCGCCCGACGCATTCTTTTCAAGGAAACCCTTGATCGGAGAGTTTTCCCCCAACGGATAGAGCAGTTCGATCTTGGTATTGGGCAGTTCGACAAACACAACCGTCACGCCGTGATCGGGCTCGTCTTGCGGCTCTGAGACCTTTGCGCCCAGAACATCGCGATATTGCGCAATCCCGGCCTCAAGATCCGGTACGGCAATCGCAACGTGGTTCAGCCGTCCAATCATGGTGTTCTCCTTACGTCTTTCATCTGCCCGATTGGGGCCAATCTAGGATGGTGAACATCTTTAAGACAACTGCGCTTTTGGTCGAATGCCCGTTACTTGGCGGCTCACCCCTGCTCTTTCACGCGCGCCAGATGCACTTCAATCAACGGGCGTTTGCCCATACGTTGACGTACCGGACGGCGCAGGGCCTGACGGACGGCAAGGATCACAGTGGCATCATCCATGACTTCTTCGTCATTCAGCTGATCAATGCGATTGCCGATTTCGGCCGCAAATTGATCCAGACGGGTTTCTTCGCCGGGCTCGTCAAACAGGCTGGGGGCGGTGATCATCGGTTCATTGACCATTTCGCCAAACTGGTTGAGCACCACGGTCACGAACATCACGCCGTTCCAGACGATGCGATTGCGGTTACGGAAGGTATCGGCATCGCGTTTAAGCAACCGACCGCCATCAAGGGCGAGAACGCCGGCCTCTGCCACGCCGATAAC
>NZ_DCAO01000068.1:12564-19052 GCF_002311515.1 Thalassospira sp. UBA1131 | reverse complement strand
ACCGGGACCAGGATTTTCGGACGGGTCAGCTGATACATGCGCGTCAGGTCTTCGCGGCCGGGATGACCCGATACGTGGATCGGTTCATCACGCGCGGTGATGACTTTGACGCCACGGCGGATCAGCAGGTTCTGGATATAGCCAATCGACTTTTCATTGCCCGGAATTTCACGCGCCGAGAACACAACTGTATCACCCGGATCGAGTTGGACGGTGGGATGATCACCCTTGGCAATGCGCGACAATGCGGCACGCGGTTCGCCCTGTGACCCGGTGCAAAGCAAAAGAACCTGATCCTTGGGCACTTCCATCGCGTCTTCGTCGGTCAGAAGGTTCGGATAGCCTTTAAGATAACCGACTTCGCGCGCGGCCTCTGTCACGCGATTAAGCGACCGGCCAGCAAGCCCGACACAGCGGCCGTTTTCATGGGCGGCTTCGATCACCGACTGCACACGGGCAACGTTGGTGGCAAAGCAGGCAACGGCAATGCGCCCCTGCGGATGTTCGGCGAACAGTTTGGACAGGTTCTTGGCAACGTCGCCTTCGGAGCCTGTTTTGCCCTCCGAGAACACATTGGTCGAATCACAGACCAGTGCCATGACGCCTTCATCGCCCAGTGCTTCGAGCTTTTTGACATCCGATGCCTCGCCAATCTGGGGATCGGGATCGAACTTCCAGTCGCCGGTATGGACAATCAGGCCTTTAGGCGTGCGGATCGCAAGGGCGTTGGGCTCCAGGATCGAGTGCGTCATGGTGACGAATTCGATATCAAAGCAACCAAGCTGGAACCGCCCGCCCAGTTCGATCACATGGATCGGCACCTGGTCGGCAAAATCGGTTTCGGACAGCTTGGCCTTAAGGAATTCCGCGGCAAACGGGGTCGCGTAAATCGGGCATTTCAAGCGCGGCCACAGATACGGCACCGCGCCCAAGTGATCTTCGTGCGCGTGGGTCAGGACCAAGCCAAGCAGCTTGTCCTTGCGTTCCTCGATAAAGGTCGGGTCGGGCATGACCACATCGACGCCCGGCAGGCCTTCCTCGCCGAACGAAACCCCCATATCGACCATCAACCATTGATCGTCATAGCCATAAAGGTTCAGGTTCATGCCAATTTCGCCGGAACCTCCGAGCGGCACGAACAAAACGTCATCTTTTGGCAAATACAAATCCACGGAAGCTATATCCTTTGTTTTCGGCGCATCAATTACATGCGGGATAATCGTTCCCCTTGCGTCACGCAAGTCTTTATCCTGTAGGGCGTTCGGTCTGCTGGCTGTTGCGACGATAGATCATCAACAAACCCAGCATGGTCAGATCACCATGCAGATATTCAATTTCATCAACCGCCTTGGTAAAGAGCGGTGCAAGCCCACCGGTTGCCACGACTTTCATCTGGTCGACATTTTGCTGTTGGCGAATACGCGCAAGCAACCCTTCGATCATCGAGACATAGCCCCAATAGACCCCTGACTGCATGGCTTCGACCGTGTTTTTGCCCACCACACTGCGCGGGGCTTCGATCGCGACCATCGGCAACTGGGCCGCGGCCATATGCAGGGCCTTGATCGACAGGTTGACACCCGGCGCAATCACACCGCCTAGGTAATCACCATTGCCGTCGACCACGTCAAAGGTCGTGGCCGTCCCGAAATCAAGCACCACCAGCGGCCCGCCAAACAGTTCATGGGCGGCAATCGCGTTGACAAGGCGGTCTGCACCCACCTCGCTTGGTCGATCCATGATGATTTTCATATCAAGATTGACCGCAGGATCGCCGACAACCATCGGTTCGACGTTGAAATAGCGGCGACACAGGGTCTTGAGGCTGAATTCCGCAGCCGGCACCACAGTGGCGATAATCGCCCCCGTAATCGCATCCTTGGGCACGCCAGACAGCGTGAAAAGATGGTGCAACCACACGCCCAACTCGTCCGCGGTGCGTTCGGTGGTGGTGGAACAGCGCCACTGGCCCTTGATGGTATCACCATCAAAAACGGCAAAGACGATGTTGGTGTTCCCGGCGTCAATCGCAAGCAACATGATGCTTACAAGCCTCCGCTACAAAGCAAGCTATTTCGTTATATCAGGCGGCAAAGAACACTTCGCCAGCCCCGATGCGGTGCTCAAAACCGCTGTCTTCTCTTAGGATAAGTTCGCCACCCTCATCAAGCCCGACGAAAGTTCCCTGAAGTTCGCGTTCGGTCAGGCGGGCGACAACCGGTTTGCCAATGCCATATCCGCGCGCCAGCCAGGCTTCGCGGATCGGTGCAAAACCGTCCTGTTCCCAGATCGGCAACCAGTGTGCAACGCGCGCAACATAGGTTGATATCAGATCCGTAACCGACACCGGGGAGCCCAACGCCGCCAACGAGGTTGCCGGGCGTTCGGCATCGTCGGGGAAAAAGGCGACATTCACCCCAGCCCCGATCACAAGATAATCGGTTGCTGATCGCTGATTGGACGCACTTTCAAGCAGGATACCGCAAATCTTGCGATCATTGACCATCAGGTCATTGGGCCATTTGCAATCCGGGCGCACCATACCGCCGGTGACGGTTTCAACCGCCTCGGCCATGGCAACAGCAATCAGGAAGGTCAGACGGGCGGCTTCGGCCAGTGAACAGGTCGGGCGCAGCAACAGCGACGAATACAGATTACCCACCGGTGACGACCAGGCACGGCCACGGCGGCCACGGCCAGACGTCTGGGTTCTGGCTATAACAAGGGCGCCACTTTGGGCGCCCTTGTCTGCGAGGCGCTTGGCCTCTTCATTCGTGCTGTCGACCGCTTCCAGTTCGTGAAGGGTGAAACCTTCGGGAAGACGGATCGTTCGCAATGCCATTCTTACATCCCAAACAGCGATGCCGCGGCAACAGCTGCGCTATCCATCAGCGGGTTCGGGAAGAAGACGAAGGCCAGGATGATGATCGTGGCAACCGCCATGATGACATTCATCTCGGTACCATTGCGATCAAAGCCTTCGACCGGCTCGTCGAAATACATGACCTTGATGATACGCAGGTAGTAATAGGCACTGACGACCGAGGTCACCAAACCGATAACTGCAAGCGTCACAAGGCCGGAATCAACGGCTGCCTTGAAGACATAGAACTTGCCAAAGAAGCCAGCCAGCGGCGGGATACCTGCCATCGAGAACATGAAGATCGCAGTGATCGCAGCCATCAGCGGCTTGGTTTTCGCAAGACCGGCAAGATCGGTGATTTCCTCGTTCATGCGGTCGTTACGACGCATGCACAGGATGACGGCAAAGGTGCCAAGGTTCATGACAAGGTAGATACCCAGATAAACCAGAACACCAGTGACACCTTCTTGCGTGCCTGCGGCCAGACCGACAAGCGCGAAACCAACGTGACCGATGGACGAATAGGCCATCAGACGTTTGATGTTTTCCTGACGGAGTGCGGCAAACGAACCAACCGCCATCGACAGGATGGAGATCAGGACAATGATCTGCTGCCAGTCTTCGACAGCACCGCCAAACGGACCAACGGCAACGCGGATGAACAGCGCCAGACCGGCAATCTTCGGGGCAACCGCAAAGAACGACGTGACCGGGGTCGGCGCACCTTCATAAACGTCCGGGGTCCACATGTGGAACGGAACGGCGGAAACCTTGAAGCACAGACCGGCAAAGATGAAGGCCAGACCAACCAGCGCACCCAGCGGCAGTTCACCACCGACAAGCGTATTGCCCAGAACGGCGAAGTTCGTGGTGCCGGTAAAGCCATAGACCATCGACATGCCATACAGCAGGATGCCAGAGGCGATCGAACCGAGGATGAAGTATTTCAGACCCGATTCCGTCGAACGCACGGTGTCACGGCGGATGGCCGCGACAACATAAAGTGCAAGCGACTGCAGTTCGAGGCCGAGATACAGCGACAGCATATCGGTTGCCGATACCATCGCCATCATGCCAAGGGTGGCAAGAGAGATCAGGATCGGGAACTCGAAGCGTGCCATATTTTCACGCTCGGCAAAGTTCATAGCCATGATGATGCCGGTTGCAGAACCGATCAGGATCAGGACCTTGCAAAACTTGGCAAACGGATCAGCACTGAACTGACCAAAGAATGCCGAACCACCATCCCCCATCACCACCAGTGCGATGGTAATGACCTGGGCGGCAACTGCCAGCCAGGATACGGTGCGGAAGGATTTGTCCTTGCCAGCGAAAACCCCAAGCATCAACAGCGCCAAGGCAGAAACTGCCATAAACATTTCGGGCAGCGCGGCCCCGAGGTTGAGCATAGAAACTCCCATGTTCATTCCCCTCAATTCGCAGCCAGCTGGGCGGCTTGTGCCGCTGCAGCCTGGGCCGTTTCGACCTGGTTGACGAGGTTCTCAACCGAGACATGCATGATGTCGAGGAAGGAGACCGGATAGACCCCCATCCACAGAACGATGATCACCAGCGGTGCAAAGATAATCCATTCACGCGGGCTCAGATCGAGGATGGTTTTCAGGTTCTCTTTGGTGAGTGCCCCGAAAATAATACGGCGATAGAGGTACAGCGCATAGGCCGCACCAAGGATCAGACCGGTTGCCGCAAAGAAGGCGACCCAGGTGTTGGCTTCGAACGCACCCAGAAGTGCGAGGATTTCACCAACGAACCCACCCGTCCCCGGCAGACCAACCGATGCCATGGTGAAGAACATGAAGATCAGTGCGTAGCTCGGCATTCGGTGGACAAGACCACCATAGGCGTCGATTTCACGGGTATGGATACGGTCATAGACCACACCGACACACAGGAAGAGTGCACCGGAAACCACACCGTGGCTGAGCATCTGGAAGATCGAACCTTCGATACCATGCTGGTTAAAGGTGAATGCACCGATGGTAACAATCCCCATATGGGCGACCGACGAATATGCAATCAGCTTTTTCATGTCCTGCTGCGCAAGGGCGACCAGCGACGTATAGATGATAGCAACAATCGACAGCGTGAAGACGAGCGGTGCGAAGGTTTCAGACGCCAGCGGCATCATCGGCAGCGAGAAACGCAGGAAACCGTAACCACCCATTTTCAACAGCACGCCAGCCAGGATCACAGAACCAGCCGTCGGTGCTTCAACGTGGGCATCGGGCAGCCAGGTATGGACCGGCCACATCGGCACCTTAACGGCGAACGATGCGAAGAAGGCCAGCCACAGCCAGAGCTGCATATTATAATCAAAGCCGTATTCCATCAGGGTCGGGATATCGGTGGTGCCCGCTTCGAAATACATCGCAAGCAGTGCCACCAGCATCAGGACCGAACCAAGAAGGGTATAAAGGAACAGCTTGAATGCCGCATAGACGCGACGCTGACCACCCCAGACGCCGATGATAATGAACATCGGGATCAGGACGCCTTCGAAGAACAGATAGAACAGCAGACCGTCAAGGGCACTGAACATGCCGACCATCATCGTTTCAAGAACGAGGAAGGCGATCATGTATTCCTTCACGCGCTTCTGGATGGCTTCCCATGCCGACAGGATACAAATCGGCGTCAGGAAGGTCGCAAGCAGGACGAACAGAACGGAAATACCGTCAACGCCCATGTGATAGGAAATGTTCAGACCCGGCATCCAGTCCGCCTGCTCGACGAACTGGAAATCTGCGGTCGTTGCATCGAAGTTCACCCACAGCATCAAGGATACGAGGAATGTGAACCCCGAGGTCCAAAGCGCAACCCAACGGGAATTGCGGGCAACAGTCGCCTCTTCACCATTGATCAGCAGCAGCAGGGCTGCACCGACCAGCGGCAGGAAAGTGACGATCGAAAGAATTGGCCAATCACTCATCGCCCGTTAACCCATCTTCCAAATTGTGTAGGAGACCAGCGCTGCAATGCCGATCAGCATCGCAAATGCATAGTGATAGACGAAACCACTCTGAATGGCGCTGACGCGACGTGCGATGTTACGGCAAGCAGCTGCCACACCATCCGGACCGCAACCATCAATGATGGCACCATCCCCTGATTTCCAGAAGCCATAGCCCAAAGCAAAGGCCGGCTTGACGAAAATCTTGTCATAGAGCTCGTCGAAGTACCATTTGTTCAGCGCAAAGCGGTAAACACCGTTGAAGGTGTTGGCCAGCGTGCGCGGAAGCGACGGCACGAGCTTGTACATGACAATCGCAAGCGACAGACCGGTGATCATGGCAACAAACGGTGCCCATTTCACCCAACCCGGAACATGGTGTGCATTTTCCAGAGCGTTGTGGCCTTCGGCCATGAAGAGTGCGCCATTCCAGAAGGTCAGCATTTCTTCAAAGTCGCCGCCACCGAACCAGTCCTTGGCGAACCAGCCGGCAAAGACAGCACCGACGGTCAGGAACAGGAGCGGACCGGTCATGATCGCCGGGCTTTCATGCACGTGCGCCATGGTGCGTTCATCAGCGCGCGGTGCGCCGAAGAAGGTCAGGAAGATCAGACGCCAGCTGTAGAACGAGGTCATCAGAGCCGCAAGGATACC
>NZ_DCAO01000068.1:0-12417 GCF_002311515.1 Thalassospira sp. UBA1131 | reverse complement strand
CCCGCGAAGCCCGGAACACCGGTAATCGCAAGCGTCCCAATCACCATCACAGCAAAGGTCAGCGGAACCATTTTGGCGATGCCGCCCATCTTGCGCATGTCCTGTTCATCGGACATGGCATGGATGACCGAACCGGCACCAAGGAACAGAAGCGCCTTGAAGAAGCCGTGCGTCATCAGGTGGAAGACACCCGCCGAATAAGCCGACACGCCGCAGGCAAAGAACATATAGCCCAGCTGCGAACAGGTCGAATAGGCAATGACGCGCTTGATGTCGTTCTGAACACAGCCGATGGTCGCGGCGAAGAACGCAGTCGACGCACCAACGATGGTCACGATCATCAGGGTGGTTTCAGCATATTCAAAGATCGGCGACAGACGCGCGACCATGAATACACCGGCCGTCACCATGGTTGCCGCGTGAATAAGGGCGGAAACCGGGGTCGGGCCTTCCATTGCGTCGGGAAGCCAGGTGTGCAGACCAAGCTGTGCCGATTTACCCATCGCACCGATGAACAGCAGGAAGCAGGTGATCTCGAGTGCTGAGAACTCATGGCCCAGGAACATCAGGGTCGTGCCCGCAACTTCTTCGGCATTGCCAAAGATGACGTCGAACTGAACGCTGTCGAACAGGACATAAACCGCAAAGATACCAAGGGCAAAGCCGAAGTCACCGACACGGTTGACGATGAAGGCTTTCATCGCAGCAGCCGATGCCGACGGTTTGGAATACCAGAAGCCGATCAGAAGGTAAGACGCCAGACCAACGCCCTCCCAGCCGAAGAACAGCTGGATCAGGTTGTCGGCGGTAATCAGCATCAGCATCGCAAAGGTGAACAGGCTGAGATACGCCATGAAGCGCGGCTTGTCCGGGTCATGCGACATATAGCCGATGGAATAGATGTGAACCATCGAGGACACGCCGGTCACAACAATCAGCATCACACAGGTCAGCGTATCAATACGCAGCGACCAGGACGCATCGAAGCTGCCCGAGGAAATCCAGGTAAACAGTTCAATCACAACCGGGTTGCCACCCAGGGCAACATCGACAAAGGCAAAGATCGAAATCACAAACGCAATCACGACACCGGCAACGGTGACCAGCTGTGCCAGACGATCAGACGAGGACACACCATGATGGTGATGACCATGGCTGTCATGCGGGGCATCCTTTGCGGTCGACATGGCGCCGACCAGCGTGATGGCCCCGGCAAGGATTGCCGCGATCAGGGGCAGGAATACAATCAACGGATACATATCTGCCTTACCCCTTCATCATGTTGATGTCTTCGACCGCGATGGTGCCGCGGTTACGGAAATAGACGACCAGGATCGCCAGACCAATTGCCGCCTCAGCCGCAGCAACCGTCAGAACGAAGATGGTAAATACCTGTCCGACGAGGTCGCCGAGGAACGACGAGAACGCGACCAGATTGATATTGACCGCCAGCAGCATCAGCTCGATCGACATCATGATGATGATGACGTTCTTGCGGTTCATGAAGATGCCGAAGATCCCGAGTGTGAAAAGGATCGCCGCGACGGTCAGATAATGTGCAAGACCGATTTCCATCAGATCCCCCTTCCGACCGGAACTTTTTTGACTTCAAGCGTATCAGCGCGGGTACGCTTGACCTGCTCGGAGATTTTCTGACGACGGACACCTTCACGGTGACGCAGTGTCAGGACAATTGCGCCAATCATCGCAACAAGCAGAACCAGACCAGCCGCCTGGAAGATGTATGCGTAATCGGTGTAGATCAGTTGACCGAGTGCTTCGACGTTGGTCAGCCCTGCCGGTGTCGGCTGCGCGAGAACCGCGACCGCCTCATCCGTAAGGGTCCAGCCAGCGCCAACCAGTGCCAGTTCGACAAACAGAACAACCGCGATCAGAACGCCGATCGGCAGGTAGTTCAAAAAGCCCTGACGCATTTCGACAAAGTTAATGTCGAGCATCATGACGACGAACAGGAACAGGACTGCAACCGCGCCGACATAGACGACGACGAGCAGCATGGCGAGAAACTCGGCACCCAGCAGGACGAAAAGTCCGGCTGCGTTAAAGAATGTCAAGATCAGCAACAGTACCGAATGCACCGGGTTGCGAACGGTCACAACCGCAGTCGCGGACATGACCGCGACGGTAGCAAACAGGTAAAAAGCCAAAGCCTGTACGACCATAAGGTACCCCCTTGGCGAACCGTTGCTGCCCCAATGGCTTACAACGGCCCATGAACTCTCTTTCTAACGATCAGACGCGACACTTACCGATAAGGTGCGTCTGCCTCCAATCGTGCAGCAAGCTCGGCTTCCCAACGCTCGCCGTTTGCCAGCAGCTTGTCCTTGTCATAGAACAGCTCCTCGCGGTTTTCGGTTGCGAACTCGAAGTTCGGACCTTCGACGATGGCATCCACCGGGCAGGCTTCCTCGCAGAAGCCACAGTAAATGCATTTCGTCATATCAATGTCGTAACGCGTGGTACGACGCGAACCATCGTTGCGCGGTTCGACCTCAATGGTGATGGCCTGTGCCGGGCAAATGGCTTCGCAAAGTTTGCAGGCGATGCAACGCTCTTCGCCGTTCGGGTAACGGCGCAGTGCGTGTTCGCCACGGAAACGCGGGCTCAGCGGACCTTTTTCGTACGGGTAGTTGATCGTCACCTTGGGCTTGAACATGTATTTCAAGGTGAGCGCCATTCCCGAAACGAGTTCCGCGAGCAGGAAGCTCCGGGCCGTCCGATCAATAAATGACATCGTTTACCTCTCTCTTTCCGATGCGCGGCGATCAGGCCGGGACCTTGTCAAAAACAACGAGGAACGTGGCAACCAGCATGACCCATGCGAAGGACAGCGGCAGGAAGATTTTCCAGCCCAGACGCATCAGTTGGTCATAACGGTAACGCGGGAAGGTTGCACGGACCCACAGGAAGATGAACAGAACGAAGCAGATCTTGATGATGAACCAGATTGCGCCCGGGATGAATTCAAGGAACGGCAACGGCGCGCCCCAGCCACCCAGGAACAGAATGGCGCACAGGCCACTCATCAGGATCATGTTCGCGTATTCACCCAGGAAGAACAGCGCAAAGGTCATCGCCGAATAGTCGACGTTATAACCCGAGACCAGTTCGGCTTCCGCTTCGGGAAGGTCAAACGGTGCGCGGTTGGTTTCTGCCAGAATGGATACGATGAAGACGATGAACATCGGGAAGTGATAAACGAAGTTCCACTCCCAGATACCACCGACCTGCCCGCGGACAATGTCGCTGAGGTTCAGCGAACCGGTCGTCAGCAGAACCGAGATGATGATCAGGCCAATCGAAATCTCATACGAAACCATCTGGGCGCCGGAACGCAGCGCACCAAGGAAGGCGTATTTGGAGTTCGATGCCCAACCGGCCATCACGATACCGTAAACACCCAGCGAAGAAATCGCGAAGATGTAAAGAATACCAACATTCAGATCGGCCAGAACCATGCCCTCGTCGAACGGAATAACCGCCCAGGCAATGATTGCCAGAATAAAGGTCAGCATCGGGGCGATGATGAACACGCCCTTGTTCGCGCTGCTTGGAATGATTGTTTCTTTCAGAAACAGCTTCAAACCATCGGCAAGCGGCTGCAGAAGGCCAAACGGCCCCACAACGTTCGGGCCCTTACGGAGCTGAATAGCACCGATGACCTTACGCTCTGCGTAGGTCAGATAGGCGACAGCACCCAGCAACGGCAGAACAATCGCCAGAATTTTGGCGACGATCCAGACGAGCGGTTCAATATATCCGTCCCAAAGAAGTTCCATCGGTCAAACCGTATCTTTTGCGTTTCGTCCCAAAATTGGGACACCCCCTTGCGGGATGAGCGACGATCAGATCGTCGCTCCCCTTACTCAGGCAACCTTCTCGGCAGCCGCATCCTTGACAAAGGCCTCAGTACATTTGGCCATCGTCACCGAAGCACGGCTGATCGGGTCGGTCATATAGAAATTGCGAACCGGCGATACGAAGCCATCAGACTTCATGTCACCTGACACACCGAAATCGGTCCATTCAGCCTTGGTCGGAACGTTCAGCGACGCAAAGGTCGGGCTGAGTTCCACCATACGCGAGCGAACGGCATCGATATTGTTGTATGGCAGGGTCAGATCCAGCGCACCGGAAAGTGCACGGACAATCGCCCAGTCCTCACGCGCGTCACCAACCGGGAAGATCGCACGCCAGCCCTGCTGGGCGCGGCCTTCGGTGTTGACATAGGTGCCATTCTTTTCGGTGTAAGCAGCACCCGGCAGGATCACGTCTGCGGCCTGCGCGCCGGCATCGCCCATCGCACCCTGGTAAATGACAAATGCCTTTTCCAGTTTGCTCATGTCGACTTCGTCGGCACCCAGCAGATAGACAACCTCGATATCGCCTTTGGCAGCACCATCGAGAATGTCATTGGTTGCCAGACCGCCCTCACCCGGCACGAAGCCAAGATCAAGACCGCCAACACGCGATGCCGCGGTGTGCAGAACGTTAAAGCCGTTCCATTCACCGGAAACCATGCCGTATTTCTCGGCAATGGCGCGGGTGGCAGCAAGAACCGCGTCACCGTCTTCACGGTTGAGCGCGCCCATACCGACGATGATCATCGGCTTTTCAGAAGCCTTGAGAACCGTGGCGAACTCGTTCTTGCCATCCAGGATTTCCTGGAGGGTTTCCGGACCGGCACCAAGATAATCGTTCTTGTAGGTCGGATCCCACTTTTCACCAATGATGCCGACTTTAAAATCGCCAGCGGTCGTGCGCCAGCGTTTGCGCAGACGCGAATTGATGATCGGTGCTTCGGCACGGACATTGGCACCAACGATCAGGCAGGCATCTGCCTCGTCAATACCGGCAATCGTGCTGTTGAAGATATAGGAGGCACGCGGGCCACCGATCTTCGAACCGTCCTGACGGCAATCAAGGTTCGGCGAACCAAGTTTACCCATCAGATCTTTCAGCGCGGTCATCGATTCACAATCGACCGTGTCACCCGCAAGGGCGGCAATTTTCTCGCCGTCCAGACCAGAAACCTTTGCCTTGATCGCAGCAAATGCTTCGTCCCAGCTTGCCGGCTGCAGCTTGCCATCCTTGCGAACATACGGACGGTCAAGGCGCTGACGTTTCAGGCCATCAATGGCGTAACGGGTTTTGTCCGAAATCCATTCTTCGTTGATGTCTTCGTTGGTGCGCGGCAGAACGCGCATCACTTCGCCGGTACGGGCATCGATACGAATGTTCGAGCCAACCGCGTCCATGACATCGACGCTATCGGTTTTCTTGAGCTCCCACGGACGCGCGGTAAACGCATACGGCTTGGAAGTCAGAGCACCGACCGGGCACAGGTCAACCAGGTTGCCTGAAAGCTCGGAGTTGATGGAGGCTTCGATATACGGTCCGACTTCGGTGTCTTCGCCCCGGTAAACAGCACCCATGGTGCCGACACCGGCGACTTCCTCGGAGAAGCGAACGCAACGGGTGCAGTGGATGCAACGGGTCATGATCGTTTTGACGATCGGGCCCAGTTCCTTGTCCTTTACCGCACGTTTTTTCTCGGCGTAACGTGACGAGTCAAAACCATAGGCCATGGCCTGGTCCTGAAGATCACATTCACCACCCTGGTCACAAATCGGGCAATCCAGCGGATGGTTGATCAGCAGGAATTCCATCACGCCGTTGCGTGCCTTTTTCACAAGGTCGGAATCGGTTTTGATCACCATTCCATCTGCCGCAGGCATGGCGCAGGATGCGACCGGTTTCGGCGCACGTTCCATTTCCACCAGACACATACGGCAGTTGCCGGCGATTGACAGGCGTTCGTGATAGCAGAAACGCGGGATTTCCTTACCGGCCTCTTCACAGGCCTGAAGGACTGTCGCCCCGGCTTCTACTTCAACTTCAATACCGTCAACTGTTAGTTTCGGCATGTCTCAATCCCTCTCAACAGGCCTCTCTCAGGCCGCGATCCGTGCGCGATATTCCTTGATCCGACGTTCCATTTCGGGACGGAAGTGACGGATAAGGCCCTGAATCGGCCATGCAGCAGCATCGCCAAGCGCACAAATGGTGTGGCCTTCGACCTGTTTGGTCACATCCCACAACAGATCAATCTCATCGAGCGTGGCTTCGCCGCGAACCATGCGCGTCATCATGCGCATCATCCAGCCGGTACCTTCACGGCACGGCGTGCACTGACCACAGCTTTCATGCTTGTAGAATTCCGACAGACGCGCGATCGCGTAGACAATGTCAGTCGACTTGTCCATGACGATGACAGCAGCGGTACCAAGACCGGAGCCGACTTCACGCAGACCGTCAAAGTCCATCAGAACGTCATCACAAACGTCTTTGGGCATCAGCGGAACAGACGAACCGCCTGGAATAACCGCAAGAAGGTTGTCCCAGCCGCCGCGAACGCCGCCGCAATGCTTTTCGATCAGTTCCTTGAGCGGGATGCTCATGGCTTCTTCGACAGTGCACGGCTTTTCGACGTGACCGGAAATGGCAAACAGCTTGGTGCCGTGGTTGTTTTCGCGGCCAAAACCGGCGAACCACGAACCGCCACGACGAAGAATGGTCGGAACAGCAGCAATCGATTCGACGTTGTTGACCGTGGTCGGGCAACCATAAAGGCCTGCATTCGCCGGGAACGGCGGTTTCAGGCGCGGCTGGCCTTTTTTACCTTCCAGGCTTTCGATCAGGGCGGTTTCTTCGCCACAGATGTAAGCACCGGCACCGAGATGCAGATAAAGGTCAAAGTCCCAACCCGAACCACAGGCGTTTTTACCGATCAGACCGGCTTCATAAGCCTCGTCAATCGCGCGCTGCAGGTTGGATGCCTCGTGATAGAATTCACCACGGATATAGATATAGGCCGCATGCGCATTCATCGCGAAGCTGGCCAGAAGGCAACCTTCGACCAGGGTGTGCGGATCATTGCGCATGATTTCGCGGTCTTTACAGGTACCCGGCTCGCCTTCGTCGGCGTTCACAACCAGGTAGCTGGGACGACCATCAGATTCCTTGGGCATGAAGGACCATTTCAGGCCAGTCGGGAAGCCTGCGCCCCCACGACCACGCATACCGGATGCTTTCATCTCGTCGATGATCCAGTCGCGGCCTTTTTCGATCAATGCCTTGGTACCATCCCAGTTGCCACGGGACTGCGCGCCTTTAAGGCCGAAATCCTGGAAACCGTACAGGTTGGTAAAGATACGATCCTTATCCTGCAGCATATCAGGCGTCCCCTTCGCTTGCATCAGCATCCTGCGGGGCTGCGCCGCAGCCACAGAATGCCTTCAGAACCTTCGGACCATCGATCGGCTCGCACCCTTTGCGGCCGCTCTGCGGACCGGCTTTCGGCTTCTCGCCCTTTTTGAGGGCATCGAGGATGGCCTTGGTCGTTTCCGGCGTCAGGTCTTCGTAATAATCGTCGTTGATCTGCATCATCGGTGCGTTGACACACGCACCAAGGCATTCGACTTCGATCATGGTGAACTGACCGTCTTCGGTGGTTTCACCAACGCCAATGCCGAGTTCCTTTTTGCAGGTATCGACAACGTCGGCAGAACCGCGAAGCCAGCACGGCGTGGTGGTGCAAACCTGGATGAAGTTCTTACCCACCGGGGCAAGGTTATACATCGTATAGAAGGTTGCGACCTCGTAGACGCGAATGGCCGGCATTTCGAGCATGTCTGCAATGTAATCCATTGCGACGGTCGGAACCCAGTTCCCTTCGGTCTGACGCTGTGCCAGATCAAGCAGCGGCATGACCGCGCTCTGCTGGCGGCCTTCCGGATACTTGGCGATGATCTTCTTCGCTTTTTCCTGATTTTCAGGTGTGAAAGCAAAGCTGGTCGGCTGAAGCTCTTTCGGAGCTGGTCTTCTCAAATGGCTCATCGGTCAATCTCACCGAACACGATATCTAGCGACCCGATATTGGCAACGACGTCGGCCAGCATGTGGCCTTTGGACATGAAGTCGATGCCTTGGAGGTGCGGGAACCCCGGGGCGCGGATTTTGCAGCGATACGGACGGTTCGAGCCATCCGAAACAAGATACACACCAAACTCGCCTTTCGGTGCCTCGACCGCGGCATAGCATTCGCCGGCCGGTACGTGGAAACCTTCGGTGAAGAGTTTGAAGTGGTGAATAAGGGCTTCCATCGAACGCTTCATTTCGGCGCGCGACGGCGGTGCCACTTTGTTGTTTTCAACAATGACAGGACCATCCGGCATATTTTTGATGGCCTGCTTGATGATTTTCAGCGACTGCCACATTTCTTCGAAACGGACAAGGAAGCGGTCATAGCAATCGCCGTTCTTGCCGACAGGAATGTCGAAGTCGAATTCTTCGTACGAGTCATAAGGCTGCGATTTGCGCAGATCCCACGCCAGACCCGATGCACGGATGTTCGGACCGGTGAAGCCCCAATCAAGGGCTTCTTCAGCGCTGGCGATACCGATATCGACCGTACGCTGTTTGAAGATACGGTTGCCGGTCAGAACGCGGTCGAAGTCTTTCATAAAGATTTCGTACTGGTCTGCCCATGCGTCGATATCATCAAGCAAGCCTGCCGGAAGATCAGCAGCAACGCCACCCGGACGGAAGTAGTTGGCGTGAAGACGGGCGCCACAGGCGCGCTCATAGAATTCCATGAGCTTTTCACGTTCTTCAAAGCCCCACAGAAGCGGGGTCATTGCGCCAACGTCCAGTGCGAACGCGGTCAGGTTCAGAATATGGTTCAGGATACGACCGATTTCCGCATAAAGAACACGGATATACTGCGCACGCTTGGGCACTTCGACGCCCATCAGCTTTTCAATGGCCAGGCAATATGCATGTTCCTGGTTCATCGGTGCGACATAGTCGAGACGGTCGAAATACGGGGTCGCCTGAATATAGGTCTTATATTCGATCAGCTTTTCCGTACCACGGTGCAGAAGACCAATATGCGGGTCGGAACGTTCGACGACTTCGCCGTCCATTTCCAGAACCAAACGCAGAACGCCGTGCGCCGCAGGGTGCTGCGGGCCGAAGTTCATGGTCATGTTTTTGATTTTTTGTTCGGACATCAGGCGTTGCCCTCCGCCTTTTCATCACCCGGAAGAACATGCTGGATGCCTTCCCATGGGCTTTCGAAATCGAAATTACGGAAATCCTGAACCAGTTTGACCGGCTCGTAGACAACACGCTTCTGTTCGTCGTCATAACGCACTTCGACATACCCGGTCAGCGGGAAGTCCTTGCGCAGCGGATGACCTTCAAAACCGTAATCGGTCAGAATACGGCGGGGATCCGGATGACCGGCGAAGAAGATACCATACATGTCCCACGCTTCGCGCTCGAACCAGTCGGCGGCGCTGAACAGCGAAACACAGCTTGGTACCGGGGTGTCTTCGTCAGTACGGACCTTCACACGAATGCGCAGGTTATGCTTGAGAGACAACAGGTGATAAACGACGTCGAAACGCTCAATACGTTCCGGGTAGTCTGCACCACAAACATCAATCAGCTGCTTGAACAAGCAGCCGGTATCATCCCGAAGGAAGGTCAGAACTTTAAGGATATCATCGCGCTTGGCGACGATGGTCAGCTCGCCGTAACGAATCTCGCTTTCGAGAATTTCGTTGGCCAGCTGTGACGCCACCAGATCTTTCAGATCTTTCAAAGCAGCGCTGTTATCGCTGAGCAGTTCGCTCATGCAAGCCCCCTATTACGGATCAGCGTGTCAGGACACCGGTACGGCGGATTTTCTTTTGCAGCTGCATCACGCCATAAATCAGCGCTTCGGCTGTCGGCGGGCACCCGGGAACGTATACGTCCACCGGTACAACGCGATCACAACCGCGAACCACCGAATAAGAATAGTGATAGTAACCGCCGCCATTGGCGCACGAGCCCATCGAAATAACCCAGCGCGGCTCTGCCATCTGGTCATAGACCTTACGCAGTGCCGGGGCCATTTTGTTGGTCAGGGTACCAGCAACGATCATCACGTCCGACTGACGCGGGCTTGGGCGGAAAACCAGACCATAACGGTCAAGGTCATAACGCGACGCCGCCGAATGCATCATCTCAACAGCACAGCAGGCCAGACCGAAAGTCATCGGCCACAAGGAACCGGTGCTTGCCCAGCTTGCGAGTTTATCGAGATTGGCAAGGACAAAGCCCTTGTCGTTCATCTCGTCAAACACGCCCTTAAGCATTGCATCCTGATCCGAACCGGGTGCCAGGGGTGCGCCTGAGTTGGTGCTCACTCCCATTCCAAAGCTCCCTTCTTCCATTCGTAGATAAAGCCGACCGTCAAAACAGCCAGGAAGATCACCATCGATACAAAGCCGAATGTTCCGATATCACCGAGGGTTACAGCCCACGGGAACAGGAAGGCGACTTCGAGGTCGAAAATAATGAACAAGATTGCGACCAGATAGAACCGAACGTCGAACTTGATGCGCGCGTCTTCGAACGGCGCAAACCCGCATTCGTAAGCGGACAGTTTCTCAACATCCGGTGCCTGCTTGGCAAGAACCAGCGACGCGATGACGATTACCGCCGAAAGACCGACGGCGATCCCGATGAACACCAGGATCGGAAGATATTCCGAAAGAAGCTCTTGCATCTCTCTGACCTCTCAAGAACAGGCCTTTTGACCCGACCAGGTCCCCACCTGGCCAATTACGGCGCACCATAACGTATGCACCGCACAAGTTCCAGTCCCCAAGCACGTTGAACATGCTCTAAGACCGGAAACTTTCTAATCTTTTTACCGTTTACTATCGTCCGATATCGGGCTGGACGTCGAGATGATCAAGACCCAATCGTGCGAAGCAGCATTAGCAACACAAGAAAAGGCGACCGCGGAAAAGACAATTCGCCCTAAAAAAGACAACAGATGATGGATCATGGCGCGAGCGACGAGACTTGAACTCGCGGCCTCCGGCGTGACAGGCCGGCGCTCTAACCAACTGAGCTACGCCCGCAAAATGACCATCAATCGGCGCGCCTTTGTTAGACCACCCCCCAAACCAAGTCAAGCAGCTAGCAACGATTTCAACCCATTCGACAATTGCGCCCGCAAACATCACCCTTTGCGGGGTAATTTGGCCCCGAAATTGTACGGCATTAATCAATTTTGTACATTTAGGGCGCTTTATACCGATGGGGCTTTGCAAAGGGGTGTCGGCTTTTATAGAATTGTTGACAAATAACCCCTATCTTACGGTGCGATAGAGGCAGGTTCGGGCGTCAGGTTCCACCCCGAACAGAGTCATTACGACGGAGAAGACCACCCGTGGGGCGCGTAAAAGAAGAATACAGATCACTGGCCGGACCTGAAAAGGCAGCGATTCTCATGCTTGCTCTTGGGGAAGAGCACGCAACCAAGATGTTCAGCATGATGGATGACGAGGAAATCAAAGAGATTTCCCAAACCATGTCGAGCCTGGGTACGATCAACTCTAATATCGTTGAGCGCCTTTTCGTCGAATTCGCTGACCAGCTTTCTTCAACCGGCTCGCTGGTTGGTTCATTTGATACCACCGAACGCCTGCTTTCAAAGGTACTGCCAGAAGACCGCGTGAACGGCATCATGGAAGAGATCCGCGGTCCTGCGGGTCGCACCATGTGGGACAAGCTGAACAACGTGAACGAAGCGGTTCTGGCGAACTACCTTAAAAACGAATATCCGCAGACCGTCGGTGTGGTTCTGTCCAAACTCAAACCCGCACATTCTGCGTCGGTTCTCTCACTTTTGCCGGAAAACTTCTCGATGGAAGTCATCATGCGTATGTTGCGCATGGAAGCGGTTCAGAAAGAAGTCCTCGATAACATTGAAAAAACGCTGCGCACCGAGTTCATGTCGAACCTTGCGCGCGGTTCGCGCGGTGATAACCACGAACTGATGGCGGATATCTTCAATAGCCTGGATCGCCAAAGTCAAGACAGATTCCTTACTGCGCTTGAAGAACGTAACCGTGATTCGGCCGAGAAGATCAAGGCGCTTATGTTCACCTTCGAAGACCTTGCGCGGCTTGACAACAACGGCGTTCAGACGCTGCTGCGTCAGGTCGAAAAGGACAAGCTTGCACTGGCCCTGAAAGGTTCGACCGATCAGATGCGCGACCTGTTCTTCAAGAACATGTCCGAACGTGCCGGCAAGATGATGAAGGAAGATATGGACGCGCTTGGTCCGGTCCGTCTGTCCGACGTCGAAGAGTCGCAGATGATGATCGTCCAGCTGGCCAAGGAATTGGCCGCACAGGGCCAGATCGTCATTTCCGAAGGCGGTGCCGAAGACGAAATGGTCTTCTAGACCCAGACAAAATACCGCAACTGCACAAACACCAAAAGGGACAGCCAATGCTGTCCCTTTCAGACTGCTGACGAACCCTGTCT
>NZ_DCAO01000082.1 GCF_002311515.1 Thalassospira sp. UBA1131 | reverse complement strand
GCAATCAGGTCCTGATCATTGACGACATCGCCGCGCGCGGTGTTCACGATGATCGCGCCATCGGGCAGTTTGGCAATGAAATCTGAATTGACCATGCCGCGCGTTTCGGGCGTTGACGGGCAATGCAGCGACAGGAAATCACAATGGGGCAAAAGGCTTTCGATGCTGTCGTGATAGGTCGCACCCATTTCCTGATCGGCGGGCAACTGGCGGCGGTTGTAATAATGGATGTCCATGTCAAACCCGCGGGCGCGCTTGGCAACCGCCTGACCAATGCGGCCCATGCCAACGATGCCGAGTTTCTTGCCTGTCACTTGTGTGCCCATCAGATGGGTCGGACGCCAGCTTGACCAGGTGGCATTGCGGACTTCGGCCTCCCCCTCGCTCGCACGGCGGGCGGCACCAAGGATCAGAAGCCAGGCAATATCAGCGGTGGCATCGGTCAGAACACCCGGTGTGTTGCCAATGATCACGCCCTTTTTCTTGGCGGCGGCCAGATCGATATGATCGGTCCCGACCGAGAAGGTGGCGATGATTTTGACACTGTCGGAAAGATGATCGAAAAATTCGGCATCAATCGGATCGCCGACCGAAACAAGGGCGGCATCCGCGCCATGACAAAGCGCCAGGATTTCAGCACGGGTCAGGGGATCGTCATCTTGCTGGGTGCGGATGTCGTAACTTTCAGCCGCACGCTTGGCGACGGCATCGGGCAATCGGCGGGTGACGGCAAGAACAGGTTTCATGGTGGGTTTCTCCCTGAAGCGATTTTGTTTTTAAGTTTTCAATTGTTCTAGAATAGCTGCCCAACGGCCAGACGGATACCAATTGATGTGATCACCAGCGACAGCAGGAAGTCGGCGAGAACAATGGTGCTGGCGGTCGGGATCGAGACCGACAGGGTCAGCTTGGCGATATAGACGCCATACACCAACGTTGCGATCACCGCGATAAAGACAAAGCCACCGGCACCCAGCGACGGGAACAACACACCCAGCATCAAGGCCGCCAGATAAAGCCCCATCTGAAGCACGCTTGCCCAGTTATAGACCGTGATAAACGCGATATAGCGTTCCGCACGGCCCAGCATCGGGATGACATGGAACATGATCAGCGGAAAGGCGACCCATTTGATGACATAGGCAATGACTTCGACCAGCATATAACGCATCGCCGGGAAGTCGTCCGGGGCATCGAAAATGTCGTTCCAGCGCAACATCGCAAAGGCCGGAAACACAATCACTGCCGCCAGAAACGAACGCCAGAATCCCTCAATCGAAAAATTAAAAAATCCAAGACCCTGGGTATCGCCACGGGCAAGACGCCATGTGCCGTAAAGGGCGCGCAGGGTTTCGCTGGAACTGCTCATTTGGGGCTTGTTTCCGCACTTTGGGGCAAATCTGATCCTGATTGTCTAGCAGCCTGCCAGACCGAGGGAAACAGCTTATCCCCGAATGCCCGTCCTTCACAAGGTGGGGTTGCCAAACGTCTTTTTCTTGCACGGGTCATCGGGCCCTTGAGACGGCAAAACGAGGTGGCGGGATCAGGATGACGGACAATACGGACGAAGAATATGCGTTGCGCTTGTCCTATCTTGAAAAAACCGATCCCAACTCGCTGGCGGTCGCGCGGCTGTATCTTGAAATGGCCAGTAACCACAGGCCCGATCAGCGCGAAGAAGCATTGGCGCTGTTTGATGCCGCCGATGCAATTTTCGCGCTGCATTTGCCGACGGCACGTGATGCGGCGGTGGCGGGCCTGGCACTTAGCCTTAATAACCGTGCGGCGCTTGAGATTGAGGCCGGTGAATGGGACTGGGCGGTGGATGCCGCCTGTCAGGCCGTCGAACTGCGTCAGGATCGCTTGCGCAATTGTGTCGGGCGCAAGGATGACAAGGAACGACTTGATCTGGGTTATTCACTGGCCGCCCTCGTGCTGGCCCTGCAAGGGGCGGGCAAGCTTGATCTGGCGCTCGATGCGGCATGCGATGCGGTCAAAGTGCTGGGCGCCTTTGCCGGGATGCGCAATCAGGATGCGTTTGTCCTTTTGACCAAGCTGATCTGTATCTATGCCGATCTGTGCAACCGGACGGGTCAGTTGCCCGATGCCAATGTTTTGTTGCCATTGGCCAAGGCGTTTTACACTGCACGCGGCAAGTCCTGAGCAAAGAAAAACGGCCACAAGGAACTTCCCTGTGGCCGTTCCAATTCATGGATTGATTGATCAGCGGGTGCTTGCCACCGACCAGGTCAATGTCACTTCACCATTTGCCGGAACGTCGATTTCCCAGCTGATCTGGCCGGGTTGGTCGCGTTCGTGCTTGTGGCTTTCGGCCGTCACTTTCCAATCCGTTGGCAGGTCTTCACGGACGGTGACGGTTTCGACACGGTCGCTGGTATTGCGGATGGTCCATTTCAGATCAGCCTTGATCGCGTCTGGCAGGTTCGGACGGGCCTTGCGGTCAAACGAGGTGACATTTCGCGTGCCGTTCAGGTCGCTGGCCTTGCCCAGACGAAGCGTCGCATCACGGCCAACCGGGGTCAGCGAAATCATGTCTTCGGAAAGATAGCCGGTATCGCCTGCCGGGGTTTGGGCATAGATGCGCACAATGCCATCCGGCCACGGGCTTTTGGCGTCTTTGCCGCCTTGGTTGGTGATGTCGATTTCTAGGTCCGGGCGGACGAAGTCGTTGGTGTCATTTTGCGCCATGTTATAGACGCTGCTTGATGCCTGGAAGATCGCGTGGCGCTTGACCGGCAGCACCTGCGGATCAAGCAACGGTAAAATCACCGTGTCGCCATCCTGCATCGAAAGGCCATCAAACGGGCCATAAACATGCAGGTTTTCAAAGCTTGCCCGGTCCGGTGCGCCAGCAGAAGGTGCAGCACCATCGGCCATGGCCGACATCATCATTTCGGTGCGTGCGGCCTTGGCCATCGGGGGCTGTTGCACCCGGTTGGGGTCACCGGCGACCAGACGCAAAGACGCATTGTCATAATCGCTGCCTGATCCGTTCATGACCTTGGCGATTGCTGTCAGTTTCAGGCTGTTTTCCGCACGGTCATAATAGGCGGTATAGGACGTGTTCCAACCGATCCCGCCCAGAAGATAGGCCATCGATACGTGATCAAGCGCGGTACCGGTCGCGATATCCGCATCAAGGGTCGGGCTGGTGGTAAAGGCTTCGGGCAGTTCGGAAACAATCACCTGATCAAGCGGCACCTGTTCCAAACCGGCATCGGTTTCAATCAGGGCAACATGGCTTACCGCGACAAGGGTGCCTTCAATCAGGTCATCGTCACGGCGAATGGTGACGGTCTTGCCGATCTGATCGCGTACAAGGTCGTCGATGGCGTTTGATCCGTTGCCGCGATTGCGCAAGGACGTCCAGACAAGATCGGCATCCTTGGCAGTGCCCAGCAGGAAGGAGTCATTCATGATGGTCTGGGGCAGGCCATCAATGCGAAGCGTGCTTTGGCCTGCGGGAATGGCCGCATCGCGTTTTTCGGTAATCAGCGACAGGTTGCCGGGATAAACCGTCAGCTGCAGGCTGGTGCGGTTGTCGGCTGATAGTCCGACGGACGGGCTTTGCGCGCGGGCAGGCTCAGCATCCGGTCCGAAAAATACTGCTGATCCCAACAAGGCGGCGAGTGCAAAACGATTGCGTAATGCTGCTGTCATTCCCGATCCCTTTTGTCATGTTGAAGTGGGGCTATGCAATTTGCTCTGATTGCCACCTTTGCGTGAAAAGATGGCAGGATCAAGGACATGCAGGGGTAATTTCAGGTTAGACGCATAAACACGTGGCGCCAATGCACACAAACGTTGGCCTGCGCAATTCGATGCGCAGCAAAACGTCAGGATCTGACGATGGGGTTTATGCTTAGCTCAGAACGTGGTGGAAGGAATATCCGCCGACCTCGGGCAGGTGATGCTGGTAGGCAGCCTGACGGGCGGTATCAATGATGATCGGCGCGCGCAGATTGACCGACATGCTGACCGGGCCATCATCGGGCTTGTGCAGGGTCACAATCAGCAACACCGCGCCATCTTCCTTTTTGATGCCGTGAATGCCAAAGCCCTGTTCAAGGTGTTCGGGCCGGATCGTATCGCTTTCAAGGTTATAGGGTGCCACGATAAAGGCCAGTTCCGGTTCGGTCAGGCATTGCATCAAAAGAAACGCATTGCCGCTTTCACCCGGGAAGCTTGCCAGCGCAAAGACGTTATGATCAGGAAAGCCTTTAAGCCCGGCCGGGAAGTAAATGGCCTTGTCCCAGGCGAACTCGCGTTCGCCAAACAGGGTGGTCAGTTTTACGGCGGACGGGACGGTCCCCTTGGCCGTCGGGTTCGCGCCTTTTTCGGTCGCCATCGCGTCCTCCTGCTGATCCGTTTTCATGCTGCACCAGAAATATCAAAGCACTTTGGATTGGTTTGCCGGATATTCAAGGGCTTGGCAGACCGGAAGACATTCTATTAGCAGTTTATTTAGCAGCCGTTAAAGCGGACCCCGACAGGTTCACTAAACCCTTTGACCTGAATTGTTTGCGTTTGTGCGTAGCGGGCAAGAAGGATCGGGCCTGCGACCGGGGCCTCTTTACGCAGGCGGTTGGCGAATTGTTCGCTCATGACAGTATCGCTGCCAAGTTCACGGGTGGCCTTTTCAAGGCGGGCGGCAAGGTTGACCGTGGCCCCGATGACGGCGGGCGTGACCGCCTCGCGTTGGCCGATATCACCGACAACGGCCGGTCCGAAATTAAGTCCAACCCCGATTTCAAGCGGTTCGCCGCCGTTTGCCGGGGCCCGCGCCTGCCATTCGGCGACCTGGGCGATGATCGCCTGTGCGGCACAAAATGCATTGGCCGCCGGGTTTTCAAGATCGTCGAAGGCCGCGAAACTCGCCATCACCGCATCACCGATATATTTTTCAACAATGCCGCCATAAGCACCGATTTGCGACGTTGCGATGTGATGGAACTGGTTTAGGAACCGCATGACTTCCTGCGGGTCGCGCTTCTCGGCAAAGCGTGAAAAGCCAATAACATCGGCAAACAGAATAACGCATTCGCGGCGTTCACCCACACGGATCGGTTCATCACGATCGGCCAACTGATCGGCAAGGGCAGTCGGGAAATATCGCGCAAGATTGCCATGCGCGCGTTCGGACGCGGCGGACTGGTTAATCAAAACCCGCAAACGCGAAACCATCACCGCACAGGCCAATGTAAAGACGATGACAATGATCACCTGTTCGGCAAGGGCCGAGATATCGACAAATTCCGGCAGGTTATAGGTATCGATGATTTCTTGCTGGGTTGGGTTCCATTCATCGCCGAAATGCTGGGAAACAATCACCCCGGGCCGCGTCATCAGCCACCAGATCGCCCCGCACCATGATGCAAACAGCCAGAAGCCGAACCACAGGATCAGGCGCGGCGAAAAGGTCATGATGATGATGGCCATCATGATCATCGAAAAGACGACGCCACGGTCGCGCACGACAAAGCCATACAGCCATGCCGGATGATCCAGCAACGGATTAAGCGGATCGGGCACAACCGAGACATAGACAATCAGAACCGCGTCAATCACCGCCAGCAGATAGATCATCCAGTATGATTTGCCGCCGCGAAAGGCGACGAAAAGCTGAACGAACACGCCGGGAATGAACCAGCCGAGGACCTCAAGCAATGTATAAAGCTTACCAGTCGGCGAATCTGGTTTGCTAAACAAAAGCAGGATGAACGCCAGAAGACAGATGCGTAAGAAGGCAACAAGGATCAGCCCGCGCTTTTCTTCGCGGGCGACAAGGCGTTCAAAAATTGACTCGGAAGGCTCAGTTTTTGACGGCATCAGCAAGAAGTTGTTTCAGCCCTTCGCTGTCCTTGACGACCAGTCGACCATCACGGCGCGTGATCATCCCCTGTTTTTCAAGTTCGCGCAGCTTCTTGTTCACCGCTTCACGGGTCACACCCAGCATCAGGCCCAATTCCTGCTGCGACAGCGGCAGGGCAATACGAATGCCTTCCGGGTCCGGGCCGCCATGACGTTCGGCCAGCCACAGGATGCGCTTGATCAAACGTGCGGTCAGATCAAGGAAGTTGGCATCTTCAAGCAGGTCACTGACCCAGCGCAGGCGACGACACAAAAGGGCGGTGATGTGACGGCGCAGCGGGGCTTCGCGGTCAAAGATTTCAAAGAAGTCATCGCGCGAAATGAAAAGTGTCCGGGTCGGGCCAAC
>NZ_DCAO01000052.1 GCF_002311515.1 Thalassospira sp. UBA1131 | reverse complement strand
TCTGCCACCGGATCAATAAAGTGATCATCAAGAGACAGTTCGACCCGGATATCGGGATAGGTCCGGGCAAAATCGACCAATGCCGGCCCCAGATGCAACGTGCCAAAGGACATTGGCGCATTGATCCGGATATCCCCGGAAGGGTGATCGCGATGTTCGCGGATGGAGTCTTCTGCGTCGCCCAGATCGGACAGAATGGCTTTCGCCCGCTGATAAAAGGCCTGTCCGCTTGGCGTGACCGATACTTTGCGTGTTGTCCGGTTCAGCAACTGAACGCCAAGGTCATCTTCAAGTGCTGCTACCGCACGGTTGACCTGCGAACGTGATTGCCCGATCGCACGCGCCGCAGAGGCAAAACTTCCTTCTTCCACCACGCGCGCGAAACTCTTTAGGCTGGCCAGCTTGTCCATGATGCGTCTTCCCGTTTATCGCCCCGGTCGGCTCAGATTGTCGCATAATATGCAACACAATGGCGATAATTACACGAATTGTCTCCTCAATTGAAAAGGGTATTCTGTCTTCAACAACAGACAACCTCATGGAGGTAGAAGATGCTTATTAAAGTTGATGCAGATACCCGCGGCCGTGCCCAGTTTGGCTGGCTTGATTCCAATCACACATTTTCGTTCGGGCATTACTATGATCCGAACCGCATGGGTTGGGGTCCACTTCGCGTGATCAACGAAGACCGGGTTATTCCCGGTGCCGGTTTTGACACCCACGGTCACAAGGATATGGAAATCATTTCCTATGTTCTTGATGGTGCCCTTGAACACAAGGACAGCATCGGCACCGGATCTGTCATCCGTCCGGGCCGCCTGCAACGCATGACGGCTGGGACCGGCATTCGCCATTCGGAATACAACCATTCCAAAACCGATCCGGTGCATTTCCTGCAAATCTGGATCATCCCCGAAGCGGCCGGTCTGGAACCGGGTTACGAGGAAAAGGAAATCGCACGCCGCGATACCGGTTCCGGCCTGACCCTGATCGGCAGCCGCGATGGCCGCGAAGACTCGATCACCATTCATCAGAATGTCGATCTTTATGTCGCCCATCTCAGTGATGGCGAAAGTGCCCAGCACAAGATCGGCAAAGGCCGCATTGCCTGGGTACAGGTCGCGCGCGGCAGCCTGACGGTAAACGGTGAAACCCTTAATGCTGGCGATGGCGCTGCGATCAAGGATGAAGACGAACTTGTCTTCTCGGACGCGAACAACGCCGAAGCCCTTGTTTTTGACATGGCGGCCTGAAGCGCGAAACCCGCGTGCCCCATGGTTAGGAGAACGACCATGACTTCGTATAATGCAAACACCCGTTCGATCATCCCTGCCCTTGGCAATGTATGGTCTGCCCTGCAACCGCTTTCGCCTGTCATTGTCCGTGTGACCACCGGGCTTCTGTTGGTCCCGCACGGTGCCCAGAAACTATTTGGTGCCTTTGGTGGTTATGGCCTCGAAGGAACCGCAGGCTGGCTGGAAAGCATCGGCTTTGTTCCGGGCTTCCTGTTTGCCCTTGCCATCGGCCTTCTGGAATTTGTCGGCGGCCTGTTGCTGACGATTGGCCTTTTGACCCGTCCGGTGGCAGCAGCAGTTCTTGTCTTCATGGCGATTGCTGTTTCAACCCATCTTCCAGCTGGCTACTTCTGGAACGAGGGTGGTTTTGAAATGCCGCTGATGTGGGGACTTCTTGCCCTGTCGGTGCTTATTCAGGGCGGGGGAAAGTTCTCTGTCGATCACAAGATCGGCCGTGAATTCTGATCATACCGCCAAATTCATGCGTGTTTCCAACGGGCTGCCATAAGTGCAGCCCGTTTTTCGTTTGCTCCCCAAATGGGGATATTGCGCGCACCGGAAAATGACGAAGATGGTGATCAAGCTAAAGATCCAACCATTGCAAAGTGATCCGGAACGAAGCCATGAACATCGCGTCGCCCAGAAACAGTCAGAATGATATCGAAATCGCCGACGGACTGCGCCGGTGCAAAGGGGATAATGCATACCGCAAGCCGAATGCCGAAAAGCGTTTCCTGCTGGTCGATGACAGTATCGAAGTGCGCTTCTCCGTTCGCCGTGTCCTGCGCAGTGCCGGTGCTACGCACATAGACGTCGCTGAAAACGGCGAAATCGCGTTGCAGATGCTGGCCCAGGCGGGCCGCAAACAAACGCCTTACGACGTGGTGATTCTTGATTATATGATGCCCGGAATGTCAGGCATCGAATTGCTTTATGAGATCGAGCGCCGTGAGATCAAGAATGCCGAAGGTACACGCAAAATCATGTTGACCGGTTTCTATGACGCCAACGTCAATGAAGAAGCCAAATCTGTAGGCGCGACCTTCGTTCTGAGCAAACCCTGTGATGCCGCCAGCCTGTCGGCGGCGATCGCCTAGGCAACGTCAAAAAGCAATTTCGCAAAACGCATCAATCATATTTGTTGATGATGACCGCAATGTTTTGCGGGGCCTGCGGCGACGCATGCTATCATGGCGTCCAAACTGGACGATGCGTTTCTATGAAGGTGCGGAACAGGCGTTAATCGGACTGGAAGAACGGCCTGATTACCGAAGCAAACTATTAAGGTCACTTGGCCCTTCAAGGAGATCCGCATTGGTGTCAGTGGCGGCGTTTTGATCGGGTTTCGGCAAACGGATCACAAATTCCGCCCCGTCGGTGTAATCCGCGGACAAGGTCAGATCCCCGTTGAAATCATCCTGAATAAGTTTGCGACAGATCGGCAATCCCTGACCGGTTCCAACACCCCGTTCCTTGGTGGTGAAGAAGTAATCAAAGATGCGTTCCCGGATATTTTCGGGAACACCCGCGCCATTATCACGCAACCGGATATAGACATTGTCATCATCAGACGTCACCAAAAGATCGATGCGCCCGCGGCGCTGACCTGTTTCACGGATGGCTTGTGACGCATTGACGATCAGGTTGATCAGTGCTTGCGACAAGTGGTTCCTGCGCCCGCTGACTTCGGTGACATCCGACTGCATGACAACGTCCAGGTCGGCGATATGTTTGACCTGGTTGCGCGTCAGGGTAACGGCGGTATCGATTTCCTCGGTAATCGAAATCGTCTCCACGGAATCGGTCGTTGGATGGGCAAATTTGCGAATGCCCCGGACAATCTCGGCAATCCGGTTAAGACCCTGAATGCTCTCGTCAATCGCCATCGGGACTTCTTCGGTGATGAAGTCGATCTTGTCTTTATCAAGATTAAGCCGTGCCGGTTCATCGGGATTCTTGCGGTCAATCGCGCCAACCAGATCGGCGAAGCTATCGGACAAGAATTCAAGATTGTTCTGGATATATTGTGCCGGCGTGTTGATTTCGTGCGCAACCCCGCCGGCCAAGGTGCCAAGGGCATGCATCTTGGCGTAATCGGCGGCTTCCTCGATCACTTCCTGTTCTTGGCGCGCTTTTTGGGCGGCCATATCGGCGGCAAAGATTTTCTGGCGCTGGCGGATCATGAAAGTACCCAGCACTGCCATGACAACCACACCGACGAAAAACAGATAGGACAGTATCTGAATATCGGTTTTCACGACCGAGATATTGTTGGCGTTGTAAACCGAAACAAAGTTTGTTGTTCGTACCACCGCCTGTTGCAAAGAGTCGTTCATCGGCTCAAGCAAGCGATACAACGCGCTCAACTTTTCCTCAGGATCGGTGATGGTCGCCAACGCCACGTCGATCTTGTCGATCTGAAGTTCAAGCTGTTTGATTGTTTCGGCGACTTCCGGCACCGTAAACAGCACCTCGAACCCATCGCCATCACGCAGCAGGTAGACACGGCTGACCAGAATTTCATATTCCAGCAGGACGCGATCAACCACATCATCAGACAAACCAATCCGGCCGATTGCAGCCTCAATGTCACGCTGCACGACAAGAAACTGACGTTGCACCTGAAACACCGCCCAGACGAAATTTTCGCGGTACTTGAACCGCTCGTCGTCAAGCTGGCGGACAATCTCAGTCGACAGAAATCCGTAAAGCACGACAAACAGGACCAATGCGATAAACATGGCCCTGCCTGACTGCTTGAACAGAAATGACTTAATTTGCTGCATCAACAGACTTTACCTGCCAGACGGAATAAGCCCAATAGGTATCAGTCTGAAACCGCTCGTCGGCGTCATAGGGGAAGATGACCCAGAATGGCCCCTTTTCGCGCACCGACATTTCGGCATCATTGAGGTGATAGGCCAGAATGGCACCATCGTTGCGCAGAACATCCGCAGGCACCATTACGTTATAGTCGTTGAGTGCTGAAACACGCACGGTTTCCGCTGTCAGACCATAGGTGTCAAACAACGTATCAAAGGCAACACCACGGAACTTCTGTACTCCGTTTGTCCACTGGGTCGAGGTATTGATTTCGGTGGCCTGCAGCTCCATCAGTTCCTCAAGCGAAACATGAACAGTTTCGCCATCAATCCTGGTCATGGACAATGTGCCCCCCGCCAAAGACGGGGCGATATGAAATCCAATCAGTGCGATCACCATCGCAAACAGTTTAAGGGCGCTTTTCATCATTTTTTTCATGCTCCATCACACGATTATACACAGTGGTTGCCAGCAATTTTTTTTTCAATGCCTGCACCGGGAATTTTGACACGATATCAATCAGCCAGATGCCTGAAGGGGTATGATTGCGGTTTCTTCCCACTCTTCGAGTGACACCGGTACACCAAGGTGGAAACCTTGCAGTTCTGTAATCCCGTAAACCCGCAGCCTTTCGACGACACCCGGGTTTTCGATACCCTTGGCGGAAATCGAAAGACCCATTTTCGAACAGACCTGCGCAATCCATTCAACAAAGGCATCATCGAGAAAATCGGTCATGGTGCCACGCACCAGATCGCGATCAAGCTTGATGCCGGCAAAGACTTCCTGACGCAGCAGATCAAGCGAATTGTTCCCCGATCCGAAATCATCAATCAGAAGCGCTATACCGCGTTCGCGCAAACGCGTGGCATTGGCCAGCATCTCAAGATCGTTGGACAGCAATTGGCGTTCGGGAATTTCGTAGGACACGGTAACCCCGCGCATCCGCATCTTTTCATAGAAGCGAATGAGCAGCTCAAAGAATTGCGGTGTCTTCAGAGAGAACAGCGACAGATTGACCGCAAGGTTGGCCTGATCACCCATAAGCGCACGATAGCGCGGCGCCTGATCAATCATGATAGCCATCAACTGACTGCCAAGGCGGTTGATCACCGGATTGTCCTGAGAGGCTTCGATGATCTCGTCGATACCAAATTCCTTTTCAAGAGATGGCATGCGACACAGGACCTCTGCCCCGCACAGGCCAAGGTCGCTTGCACGAAAACGCGGCTGCAGGACGGTGTGGAAGTCTGCCCGGTCAATGGCGTTATTGACCATCAGGGCCGTTGGGCCTGAAGAAACATTTTTAACGACCACGCCGATATTGAGAATACGGTCAATCGCTTCCTTAAGGACCGCGACCGATACCGGCTTGGCCAGAACGCGTGTCACCATGGCCTGATTGATCGCCTCACGCAGCGACAGGCTGGAGACGTTACCAGACAACAACATCCGGTTGATGCCGGGTGCCATGCGCGCTGACTGTTTGAGAAAGGAAATGCCGTCAATGTTCGGCATCACCAGATCGGCAATGATCAGGTCGGTCCGGTCGCGGTTTTGCGCCAGCCAATCCAGTGCAGCCTGCCCGTCTGTGTGGGTGATGAATTCAAAGCAGCCCGACAGCGTACGACGCACCGCAGCCAGCAACTTTTCATCATCATCGACCATCAGAATGACGGGCCGTTGTGTATCAACCTGATCCATAAATGGACATCTCCGGAACGCGATCACCGCGGTAATCTTCTCAAGACAGCCCCGCCTAAATGCGTGCTATACAAATAGCGGAGCTTTGAACGTTCGCAGATTAATGTCAGACTACCTTTCTCCAATATCCCCATTTGTGGAGGGCGCTTTTGATGACGGCCAAAAAGACGGTCCGGATTGCATTTGTCGATGATGACGAAAATCTTCTGTCGTCTCATCGCCGCAATTTTGCCCGCCTGCGCCCGGACTGGGAGGGGGTCTTTGTCAATGACCCGATTGCCGCGCGTGACGCCATCATCGCCGATCCGGATATTTCGGCAGTCATCCTTGATATCCATATGCCGGGCATGACCGGCCTTGAACTCGCTGCCGAACTGCGCAAGGCCCGCAAGGAATTGATCATTGTGATGCTGACGGGATATGCCGATCTGCAATCCGCACTGCTGGCGGTCAATGAAATCGGCGTCTTTCGCTTCTATCCCAAGCCAACCATGCTCGAGACGATGCTTGATGACATCGAAACCGAGATCAAAAGCCGTCTCGGCCAAATTGAAGATACCCTGCCGACCGAGTTTCTCGACCTGTTTGAGCTGGGCGTGATTGCGGTTGACGAGGCCCTGACCATCTTGCATCTCAATTCACAGGGTGCAGAGGTTCTCAGGCGCTCTTCACTGGTCCATTCCGGCCCGCAGGGACGCCTGATCATTGACCCAAGCCCGGAAGGTCTGACGAAATTTCTTGTGCCGCCGGGAAAAACCGTTCCACGCAGCCACCAGAGCTTCTCGCTCGAACGTGACGGTGAAAAGCTGTCGCTTCTCATTCGCCGGGTCCCCAAAAAAGCCGATGGCAAACAAAGCTTCATGATCATTCTGGTCGACCCGGCCCAGCAGCGCCCACCGGCAGTTGACGATCTGATGGATCTGTTTGGCCTGACACGATCCGAAGCCAAACTGACTCAAAAACTGGCCGAGGGATTGGCCCTTGATCAGGCCGCAGAACTGGTCGGAATCTCGCATTCTTCGGCACGAACGTATCTTAAGACCATCTTCTCGAAAACCGGCGTGAACCGACAGCCGCAACTGATGAAAACGGTGCTTTCAAGTATTCCGTCCTTGCGCTAACGCACTGTAAATTAGTGCTTAAGCAACGTCATCCGACCAAAGACCCACACCATAAAAACTTGAAAACGCCGCCAATACATCTACCCTGAGTTAAGAAACATCAGGGTCTTGAATGCTGGGGTGGGGCACAGGAGTTGACTGGACATAGCGACACATCAGAACCGTCGTCAAAACCGTCCTGGGCCTGTCATCGGTCGATGTTCGACCATAACCGATCCGTCAAACGCGCATGCGATATTCTGTTTGCCGGGATCGGGTTGCTGGTGCTTTTCCCTGTTCTGATGATCATTGCGGTCTTGCTGTTTGGATCTGGCTTTCACAATCCGCTGTTTTTGCAAAAACGGGTCGGCCTTGAGGGTCGGATCTTTGTCATTTTCAAGTTCCGAACTTTACGCGATGGCACCTGCCGCCTGCTTTCTGCACGCGGCCTGCGATTTGCAGAAACGCTCAGTTCGATTTTGCGTATCACCGGACTTGATGAATTGCCGCAATTCATCAATGTGCTGCGCGGCGACATGTCACTGGTCGGGCCGCGCCCGCACAGCCTTGCCGATCATCATCGATTTGCCAAACGCATTCCCGATTATGCCGCCCGGCTTGCGATAAAACCGGGCATGACCGGATGGGCGCAAATTCAGGGCTGGCGCGGCCCAGTCTGCAGCGATGATCACTTGCAAGCGCGTATTGCCTGCGATCTTGAATATATCGACCGCCAGACCCCTCTGTTTGATTGCGCCATTCTG
>NZ_DCAO01000064.1:25621-39920 GCF_002311515.1 Thalassospira sp. UBA1131 | reverse complement strand
CATGATCCGCCATATCAAATATGCCGTTGATCTGGTCGGGGTTGATCACGTTGGCATCGGGCTTGATACCATGCCCTCCGTCGCCGGGACCAACGACTTCCCGGATAGTGTTGACAAGGACTTCTATTGGCCCGCCGACAGTGGCTACGGCCCCGGCGCAGGTGGCGCTGCGGTCTTTGATCCGCGCAAGCTCCCCGCCCTTGCAGATGCCCTGATTTCGATTGGTTATTCGCCCGATGACGTCGATAAAATCATGGGCCAAAACTTCATGCGTGTTGCCAAGGCCAGTTGGTCGTAACCAAGCCGCCTGCTACATACTCACTTCGGTACGGGACAGTTCACGTCTGAATTGTCCCGGCGATGTGCCAGTCATCGCCTTAAAGCCACGACTGAACGCCGACAGTTCGCTATATCCAAGATGTTCTGCAATATCGGGGATCGGAAGATCGGTCAGGCGCAGCATGTCACTGGCGATGCCACCGCGTACTTCTTCACGAATTCTGCGAAAACTCGTGCCTTCCTGATCAAGTTCGCGCTGGAAACTGCGCAGGCTCATAGAAAATTCATCGGCCGCGTCATGGACATCAATCTGTCGATGACGACAGAGCGTTGCGACAATCCACGCCTTGGTCGCGGTTGGCAGATCGACATTCTGTTTCAGGCGTTCGGCACGGGTTTGGAATTCATTTACCAGTTGCCAATGGCGATCCCGATCGGCGTTCTTCATCGACTTGTTTAAAAGATGCGCTGGCAGGAAAAGGGCGTTTTCACGCTGGCCCAGACGGACCGGACATTTGAAATGATTCTGAAAAATGCCTAATGCACGGTCATTTCGATGTTCAAAATCAATGCAGTTTGGCTGCCAGTCATTCCCCAAAGCCGCCAATAAAAGCGAATGAAATGAGGCTTCGCTGAAAATTGCGTCCTGCGTTCGGGTACGCACCGCATGCTCGGAGATGCGATAAGAAAGCTTTGCCTGACCATCCTCGACCGACAGCGAAAAGGATGTGCTGCCCTGAAGTGTCGGGAAAAATCGCGCGAACTTTTCAAGTCCGTGACCGAGGGTCGGTGCGGTCAAAACCATCTCGGCATGTTTGCCAAGACCGCGATAACCCCATGCATCACCAAGGAATAATCCCAATGCCGGATTGTTTGTCGCGTCTGATGCCAGCTCCAGCATCGTGGTAAATATCATCAAGGGCGTTGATTGCGGCGACATGAAAAGCCCCGCCCCGGCAAGCCCCGCACGCGCAGATAGCCCCACATGATCGATGCCGGACTCACCAAGCATTCCCATCACGCTGTTTAGAACCGAACGGTCAATGGCACCCGAAACACGTTTCATGGGTTATCCATTCCATGGGCAGTTACACATCAATGCATTCAATTGACGTGCCAATTGAACGACACCTTCCCTAGCAAAGCCAGCCGCACCGTTCATTTTGGCACCAAATGTCAAATACACAGCACCGCGCTTTGGCTAGCGTTTTGGAAATAGAAAAATACAAAAATCGCCGATCAGGGAACTCGCGCTTATTCGACATCCCCCGATGGTCAAACGCGTTTTTCGGCATCTGCCTGAAGTCTAGGGAACAACGTCCATTCACCCCCCTCCGCGCCACCAACGCGGTTGTCAAATACCTGTGCCCGGTCGGTTCGTCCCGGCCCGTGATCAGACACCTTCATCAGGGAGAAAAAGAATGGATAAATGTTGCAGCAGTGAAAAGGTTGAAGTCACCCACCCGCTTCAGCCCCTTACGGCCGAGGAAATCATCAAGGTCGCCGACATCGTGCGTGCCGACCCGCCTTATGGTGACAATACGCTGTTTGAAACCATCGAACTGATGGAACCCGAAAAGAGCGACCTTGCTGATTTCAAGCCCGGCGATCCGATCGCACGAAAGGCACGGGTAAACGTCTTCGATTCCACCAAGGTCAGTGTCACCAAGCTTGTTCTTGACCTTGACGCAGAGAAAATTATTTCGGTCAAGGAGCTGCCTGGCAAACGCCCGATGATCCAGCTTGAACAGTTTGTCGAGATCGAGGAAATCGTCTGTTCCGACCCGACCTTCATCGCAGCCTGCAAGAAACGCGGCATCACCGACATGTCAATGGTCTGCGTCGATCCATGGTCTGCGGGCAATTTCGGCAAGCCCGGCGAAGAAGGCCGCCATCTGGCCCACGTATTCTGCTGGCTACGCAAACGCGAAAATTCCAACTTCTACGCCAACCCGATCGAGGGCCTGAATGCGGTTGTTGACTTACTGTCCAAGGAAGTCATCCGGGTTGATGATTACGGCGGCGCCCCGATCCCCGAGGCCGAGGTGAATTACGAGGCCGACTTCTTCGAAGAGGACGAATTCCAGCCCAAAGCCAAACCGATCAATGTCGTTCAGCCCGAAGGCGTGAACTTCAAGATGGAAGGCAACAAGATTACCTGGCGCAACTGGGAACTGGTGATCGGTTTCAACGCCCGTGAATCGCTGACCCTGCATGACATCAAATTCAATGGTCGCCCGATTGTCCATCGTGCCTCCATCGTTGAAATGACCGTGCCGTATGGCAGCCCCGATAACGGCCATTACCGCAAGAACGTCTTTGATATCGGCGAATACGGCATTGGTAAGCTGGCCAATTCCCTGACGTTGGGCTGTGACTGCCTTGGCGTGATCAAGTATCTCGATGTCACGCTCAATACGATGAATGGCGAACCCTGGACAATTGAAAATGCCATCTGCATCCACGAAGAGGACGCAGGCCTTTTGTGGAAACATATGGATTTCCGTACCGAACGCACCGAAAGCCGCCGTAACGCCAAGCTGGTGATTTCCACGATCTGTACCGTCGGCAACTATGAGTATGCGCTGTACTGGTACCTGTTCCTTGACGGCATGATCGAATTTGAGGTTAAGGCAACCGGCATCATCAACACCGCTGCCTGCCTGCCCGGTCAGCCTGGCAAATATGCCGTTGAAGTTTCACCGGGTGTTGCCGGTCAGATCCATCAGCACATCCTGTGTGCGCGGCTTGATATGGCGATTGATGGCTATGGCAACAGTCCGGTCGAATGCAACACATTTGCCGAGGAACCCGGGCCGGAAAACCCATATGGCAACGCGTTCTTTGAAAAGGAAACTGTGCTCGAATCCGAACTGGCCGCAGCCCGCAAAACCAACCCAGCCTCACAGCGTTACTGGAAGGTCGTTAACCCCAACAAGCTTGGCAAAACCGGCCGTCCGGTGGGCTACAAGCTTGATGCCACCAACTGCGTCACGCCGTTTATCAATCCGGAATATCCATCGGGCAAACGCGCAAGCTTCATTGAAAACCATGTCTGGTTCACCGCCTACGATCCAGAGGAACGCTTCCCTGCCGGTGATTTCATGAACCATTCCGATGGCCGTGGCGGGCTTACCGATTTCATCAAAAAGGACCGTGCGCTTCAGAATACCGATCTGGTTATGTGGCATGTCTTTGGCCTGCACCATCAGGTCCGCATGGAAGACTTCCCGGTTCAGCCCTGTGTCACCACCGGGTTCAAGCTGATGCCGATGGGCTTCTTTGACGGTAATCCGGGCATCAATTTGCCACCGGAAAAGAACAAAGCCAGTTGCCCGGCAAAATGCTGATCTGATCGACACCCATCAGGACGTGTCACCATGTCGATCAGTTATGTGATTATCAGCGGCCTTTTGCTGGGTCTTGCCAGCAGCCTGCATTGCGCGGGGATGTGCGGGGCAATTGCCTCGAACATCCTTGCCGCATGCGGCCTGCATAAAGGTCCCGCAAAACGGCAATTCCGCGCCCTTGTCCTGATGCAAGCGGGACGCAGTACGACCTATATTCTTGCCGGTCTGCTTGTCGGCGGGATTGGCGGCGCGTTTGACGCCTTTCTGGTCACAGCGGGCTGGCAATCGGTGCTGCGTGTACTTGCCGGTCTGGTGGTGATCTATTCCGGTCTGGCGGTGATCGGCATCGCCCCGGCACTCCACCGGCTTGATCGCCTGATCCCGAAACTCCTGTTTCAAACCGCCCTGCGCCCGACGCTGGCAGGAATCTCTGCCACTGGGCGCACGTCTTCGGCTGAGCAAACCATGCAATCACCAATTCCCACGCCCGATGCATTCCGGGCCGGGGTTAGCAAGTTCTCACTCGGCGTGGCACTTGGACTTGCGCCCTGCGCGATGGTCTATAACGCGCTTCTGACCGCGATGATGACGGGTACTGTTGCCAGGGCCGGTTTGTTTATGGCCTGCTTTGCGCTTGCCGCCTTGCCCGCTGTCGTCTTTGCCGCCCTTGGCATCAGCTTCCTGAAACGTTCAGCGTCACGTGATCATGCGGGATATTTCATAAGGAAGATGATTGCCTGCGCACTTGTTGCGGTCGGAATGCTGACCCTTGCCGAACCTGCCATGGGCCTAATCGCACTTTGCCTGCCCGTTTAATCTGAAACAGTTACCGTCTGGCCGACCTCTGCCGGCAATTCAAGAAACAGCTCCGCTCCACCAAATTCATGCACCAGATCACCGGCCCTGAGCGTAACGCCGGTGATATCGGTCGGGATGGAAACACCGGATAGAGACCGGGTAAAGGGCTGCTCGTTGACATGTGGATGGGCCAGAGCCCTTTCCCCAATGATCGCGCCATCTGGCCCGATCACACGCCAGACATTGGCGTAATGATCCCAACCGGTATCCTCATGCGCCACGGTCACATCAAACCGATAGGTACTCTCGCCGGTCTTGGTCGCCTTGGCCGCAACCACATCGGCTTCGCCGGCGTTGGCCAGCACGGGAAACAACAAAGCCCCGCAGATCAGAACCAGACCAGTCGAAAGAGTGGACACAGTGCGGCTCTGCATGGCGGGGCTCCTGAATTTGATCTCGCGTGGCCTTAGGCGTCTGCCTCATCCTTGCGTACCGGGCGCGGTCGACCTTCGGCGTCAATCGCTACAAACGTAAATGTCGCCTCGGTCACTTTGATGCGTGGCGGTTGATTGCGGCGGAGCACCCAGGATTCGAGATGCAGCACAATCGATGTATTGCCGATCTTCTCGATGTCGCCATAAACGCAAACTGTATCGCCGACATAAACCGGGCGATGGAATGTCATGCCGTCCACTGCGATGGTCGCAACACGCCCTTCGGCGACCTGGCTTGCCATCACGCCACCGGCGATATCCATCTGCGACATCAGCCAGCCACCGAAAATATCACCACTCGGGTTGGTATCGGCGGGCATGGCAAGAGTTCGGGTGCAAAGTTCACCGCGCGGCATCGTGCTTTCCGCAAGAAGGGATTGATCTTTCTCAGTCGCCATCAGGCTCACTCCAGTTGGCGGCACGCCTGTTACGACACGCCATTTTTTTATTGGACCTCCCGGTCACGGTTTTCTGCGTCCAAGCCCGGCAAAATTATGATCGGATTTGGCGACCATCACTTGCATTGGATTCAAAAACACATTTTTATGGTCGGTGCGCACCGATCATCTGGTACGAACCGATAAAGATATGGTACTCGTTTAGCGTCGAGGCTTCCAAGACCATAATATCGAAGAACAGATATACGGTATTGGACCTTGTTTTAACACAATAAAAGAAGTTGCGTTCCGGGGCATGACCGACCTTTTTGAAGATTCAAACCAGTCCACCGATAAAGCCTATTCCGCCAAGGATATTGAAGTTCTCGAGGGCCTTGAGCCCGTCCGTCGACGCCCCGGTATGTATATCGGCGGCACCGATGATGCCGCATTGCACCATCTGGTCGCGGAAATTCTCGATAACTCGATGGACGAAGCGGTTGCTGGCCACGCTGACTGGATCGAACTCGAATTGCAGCCAGACAATACTGTGCTGGTGCGCGATAACGGGCGTGGTATTCCGACCGACCCGCATCCGAAATTTCCGGACAAATCAGCACTTGAGGTGATCCTGACCACCCTGCACTCGGGTGGCAAGTTCTCCGGCAAGGCCTATGAGACCTCGGGCGGTTTGCACGGTGTCGGTATGTCGGTTGTGAACGCGCTAACCGACAAATTCCGCGTTGAAGTCTGCCGTGATCGCAAGATGGTGTTTCAGGAATATTCCAAGGGCACCCCGCTGGGGCCGCTTCAGGATGGCGGTGCGATCAACAATCGCCGCGGTACCACGGTTATTTTCAGACCCGACCCCGAGATTTTCGGCACCCGCGCCAAGCTCAAGGCAGCGACCATCTTCCGTATGGCGCGCTCTAAGGCCTATCTCTACAAGGGTGTTGAAATCCGCTGGTCGGTTGACCCAAGCCTTCTGACCAGTGACGACCCGACCCCGCAGCAGGAAGTCCTGAAGTTCCCGAACGGCATTCTTGACTACCTCGAAATGACGCTTGAGGGCCGCGAGATGGTCACAGACCGTCCGTTCGCAGGCGAAGCCAAGTTTTCTGAAAGTGCCGGGCGTGTTGAATGGGCAATTGGCTGGCCAGAAAGCGGCGAAGGCTATTTCCATTCTTACTGTAACACCGTCCCGACCCCGCTTGGTGGCACGCACGAGGCCGGTTTCCGCTACGCCATTACCAAGGCGATCAAGGCCTATGGCGATATGCTGGGTCAGAAAAAGGCCGCTGCCATCACCGCCGAGGACGTCTTTGGCGGCGGCTGCATCATGCTTTCGGTATTTATTCCCGATCCGCAATTCCAGGGCCAGACCAAGGAAAAGCTGGGCACCCAGGGTGCAACCAAACTGGTTGAAACCGCGGTGCGTGACCACTTTGACCATTGGCTGACCGGGGATACCGAAAACGCCAAGCGCCTGCTTGAACGCATCATCCTGCGCGCCGAGGAACGTCAGCGCCGCAAGGAGAAAAAGGAAACCAAGCGTCAGTCGGCGACCCGTCGTCTGCGCTTGCCGGGCAAGCTTGCCGACTGTTCGCGTTCAATCGCGGCTGGCACTGAAATCTTCCTGGTGGAGGGTGACTCTGCCGGTGGTTCTGCCAAACAGGCCCGTGACCGCGAAACGCAGGCCGTCCTGCCGCTGCGCGGTAAGATCCTGAACGTTGCGTCGGCGACCTATGAAAAGATGATGGCCAACCAGGAAATCAAGGACATGATCGAAGCCTTTGGCTGCGGTTCGGGGTCCGATTTCCGGCTGGGTGATCTACGCTATGAACGCATCATCATTATGACCGATGCTGACGTTGACGGTGCACATATCGCATCCCTTCTGATGACCTTCTTCTATCAGGAAATGCCTGGCCTGATCGAAAACGGCCATCTTTACTTGGCGATGCCGCCGCTTTACCGCCTGACCCAAGGTGGCAAGTCGATCTACGCCATGGATGATGCCGAAAAGGAAGTCATTCTCGAAACCGAGTTCAAGAACCCGAACAAGGTCGAAATTTCCCGATTTAAGGGTCTGGGTGAAATGCCGCCACAACAGCTGCGCGAAACCACCATGGCACACAAGAAACGCACCCTTCTGCGTGTTACCCTGCCCGATGCAGCCGAACCGGATGCCCGCGGACAGACCAAGGATCTTGTGACCCGCCTGATGGGCAAAAAGCCGGAGCTGCGTTTCCAGTTCATTCAGGAACATGCCCGCTTCGTCGAAGATATCGACGTCTGATCTTGAAATCCGATTGCACCAGAAATCCTGACCGCGTGCGAGATGGGCGGTATGGTAACAGGTCAAAGAGTTCTCTTTCCTGCTCCTACGGACACGAAACAACCGCTAGCAATCCAATGTAGCGGTTGTTTCGGCTATGGCATCAGCTACTTGGTCATGAGACCGACAAACGATCCTGAATGCTCGCCCCTAACCTAATGACGGGACTAAGCATCTGACGATCCGTAAAGCAGAAAGGTTATTAAAAAGAATAGCGCACACCAACCAACAGCGAACTGGAGGAAACATTACTATCTTCGTGCGTGTGCTCTCTAAACGTAAAAGAGCCAGATGAAATTGATGCCGATGGATTCAAGTCTGGATTGAAGATGTGAAAATACTGATATTGTGTAAATAATTCAATATTATCAGCAACATTCCAACCGATTCCTGCCGTCAGTTGACCGGCTGGTGCCCAATCTGAATCATCGCTTTGACCAAAGCTATCAAAGACCTCAAGTTCGACATGTGACATACCAACCCCTGCTCCAATATAAGGTCTTACAGAGGGTATACCTGTCTCGAAGGCATAGGTTCCATTCACCATCAAACTATTGCTTTTTATGAAGCCATCAGTACTTAAAACAGTACCTGTTGCTGCATTGTAATACTGTTCTGTATTGTTAGAACGGTGCGTATACTCAATATCGAACCGAACGTTGTCATTGTAATTGTAACCAAATGCAACACCACCAGCATACTGGTGGTCAAACTCCATTTTTGTATTGATTGATGTACTGGTTGCACCGGTTGAGATAATACGTGAATTTTTAAGATCCGATGTCCTGTTCAAACCACCGCTAGCCTGGACATACCAATCACCAGCATCTGCTTGGGCCGTTAAAGGCGAAAACACCACTAAGGAAAGAGCCGGTAAGTTGATTTTGAAGGCCTTCGCCAGCATTGTATATCTCTCCTCAACTTCATTCAGCCAAACAGTTGATTAACCGCGAACTAAAAGTAATGCACAAGCTATCTCGCTTTTCAATTTTTTTGGACGATTTTGTCCGCACAGTGGGGATATATCGCTCCACTTTTCTTCCCCAAATTTCTTAAACTGAATTGCATAATGTCGCTTGATTATGCCCCATACTCGAAGACATACTCCATCAGGTTGCGACGGTCGACTTTGGCGCGAGGCCGATTATATCCCGGCACTGAGAGATGTTCCCGACAATCATTTTGCCTTGGTGATTTGTGGCATTGATGTTCAGGAATATGCCCGCTTCGTCGAAGATATCGACGTCTGATCGGCATCTCGAAATACCAACAACACCCGGCCTTTGTGCCGGTTTTTTGTTTTCTGCCCTTAAAAATCGGCGCAACCGCGTGACTTTGGCAATTTTCGAACAATATCTGAGGCTAAGCTCGTTGCTCTGAGCAAGCCTGAAAGGATCAAAGCCCATGCATGCCCCAAACAGAATGCAACCACATTCACTCAAATGCACGGTATCAATTGCCACCACAGTAATAGGTCTACTGATGCTTGGTGGTTGCAACCTCGCCACGATTGAGCCAGCTCGTTATAACGTCGCCGAGGTACAAAGCTTCAAGACTGTCGGAGCACCAAGCCGCGTGATGATGCTTGAAATCGTAGATGCAAATAAAAGCTTTTCTGATGATTTCTGGCGCACAATCATGTCCAACCACGGTTATCCACCGCGCCTTCGCTTCGTGACCGATACAAGCGACATCAAAGACAGCGAAACCATCAAGCCGGAAAATCGCTTGGTTGCCGTCGTCAATCCGGAACAATCAACTATTGGGGCCAAACTTTGCACCGATCCCAAATCCCTGCCCTTGAATGAGGCAAGCGATGAGGTAACGGTGCGTTTCGGGTTCTGCGTCGGGGACAAAAGTATTTCAGAAACCCGTGGGCACTTTAACAAGGCGCGGTTCGCCGAGCAGATCGAAAATAGTGCGGACACTATAAACTATCAGCTTTTCCCGCCTCACTTGCGCGATGATGATGACCACCGCTGCGGTCGATTTAAACCGGGTTGCTAACGCACCAAAAGCCCTACCAGTGACCGAGCAAACTCAACGGGCTGCTCAAGTGGCACATAATGCCCCGCACCGGGTACTTCCTGATAGGTCGCACCGGGAATGGCATCGGCCATCTCCCGATGGTTTTCAGGGCTTATGATCCGGTCATGCGTGCCGACAACAACTTTGCATGGCACGGCAATATTGCCAAGATCGGTCATGCTGTCCGGGCGGGTCGCAACCGCATGATTCTGGCGTTCAAACACTTTGGCCCCACACGCATCCCCCATTTTGGTCAATAGGGAAACCAATGCTTTATCATTGCGGTTATCGGGGTGAAGCATCTCATCAAGCATGCCGTCATTGACCGCAACAAACGGCGTCTTGCCCGTGACAATGCGCGACAGCAACAAACGGCGACGGCGCACCGCCTCGCTGTCGGTCGTTGCCCTTGTATTAACCAGCATCAGGTGACTGACCCGTTCCGGGGCCTGACGCAGGGTTTCAAAGGCGGCATACCCGCCCATCGACATACCGACCAGCGCAAAGCGATCCGGCGCGGTTTCCATGACCGCACGCGCCATATCCGCAACCGTATCTTGATCAAACAATTCGCAGAATACCGGCTTAAGTGCGGGCTTGGCCGGATCGTCAAGTTCGTCATATGCGGCAATCGCGGGATGCCACATACGCTGATCGGCCAGCATGCCTGACAAAAACACAACGGGCACGCCATCACCATCGACGTGCCCGGTATCTTTCTTTGAAGTCGAGCTCATTTAATCAGCGCGCTCAGTTCCTTGAATTCCGGCGTGCCTGCCACCCGAAGCCATTCAAACATCACACTTTCGCGGGTCACGATTTTGGCGCCGGCATCGCGCATGCGCTCAAGACCGAAAATCTTGTCATGCTGGCTGCGCGATGTCACCGCATCGGACACCACATAAATCTCACGGCCCCGTTCGATCAGGTCCATGACGGTTTGCAGCACACAGACATGGGTTTCCATGCCCGCAACCACCACCTGATCACGCCCCTGATTTTCTTCCATCTTTTCGATGAAGCCATCGGCCGGAACGGCGGAAAATGCCACCTTGGAAACGACATTGCCGCCATCAGCAGCATCACCCGGCTTTTCCAGAAGGTCGACAATCGGTTTGGCCGTATGCCCAAGACCCTTGGGATACTGTTCGGTAACGATCACCGGCACCTCAAGGCGATTGGCGCATTTGATCAGAAAGCAGCAATTGGCGATGATCTGATCCGGTTCCAGACAAGCCGGATAGAGTTTTTCCTGAACGTCGATTATCAGCAAACTTGAACGGGTTGCGTCCATCAGCACTGTTTTTCTCCCCGAGTATGAGCTGTCGTGGCAGATTACGCTGTCAAATTGTTGCAAACAAGCCTCTCAAAGCCCGCCGAATGGGTTTTCCAAGGCAATTAAGCGGCGTTTTTCTTGACTTAATTAAGGGTTGGCTTTACGACGCAATCAGATTGCTAGCGATCCGCTTCACCTTAACGCATTTCTTTGCGGGAAAACGAACCATATGAATTTCGCCGATCTCGGTCTGAGCGAAGATATCCTCAAAGCCGTCGCAGACGCCGGCTACGACACCCCAACCCCGATCCAGGCCCAAGCTATTCCGTCGGTGCTGATGGCACGCGACATTCTGGGCTGTGCGCAAACGGGTACGGGCAAAACGGCCAGCTTCACCCTGCCGATGCTTGATATTCTCCATCATGGTCGGGCCCGCATGCGGATGCCGCGTTCCATCATTCTGGAACCCACCCGCGAACTGGCCACCCAGGTTGCTGCAAACTTTGACACCTATGGCAAATATATCTCGCTGTCCAAGGCGTTGATTATTGGTGGCGAATCTGCTGCCGAGCAAAGCAAGGTTCTTGAAAAAGGTGCCGATGTCATCATCGCGACCCCGGGCCGCCTGATCGATACGTTTGAGCGCGGCAAGCTGCTGTTGTCTGATTGCAAACTGCTTGTGATTGACGAAGCCGACCGCATGCTCGACATGGGCTTCATTCCCGACATTGAAAAGATCGTCAACATGCTGCCCAAGCAGCGCCAGACGCTTTTCTTCTCGGCGACCATGCCCAAGGAAATCAAACGCCTTGCCGACAAGTTCCTGTCCAATCCCAAGGAAATCACCGTATCGCCGCCTTCGACGATGGCAACTACGGTCGAACACAAGCTCCTTGTCATGGATGATTTCGACAAGCGCGAAGCCCTGCGCCGCCTGATCCGCGCCGAAGATGTCCGCAACGCTTTTGTGTTCTGTAACCGCAAAAAAGACGTCGACATTCTCTATAAATCGCTGACCAAGCACGGCTTCAATGCCGGTCGCATGCATGGCGATCTGGCGCAAAGCGAACGTACCGAAACGCTGGCAAAGTTCAAAACCGGCGAGATCACCCTTCTGGTCTGCTCGGACGTGGCCGCACGCGGTATTGACGTTGCCGATGTTTCGCACGTCTTTAACTTTGACGTGCCATTCAACGCCGAAGATTACGTGCACCGTACCGGTCGTACCGGTCGCGCTGGCCGCGACGGCAAGGCCTTTACCCTGGCCGTGCCAGAGGATGGCAAACTTGTTGCTGCGATCAACAAGTCCATCAATATGGACATCCCGCTGACGGAACTTGAAGGCATTGAGACGCTGGAGCTGGACTTTACCGGCAAGAAGCGTCGCAACAAGAAAAGCCGCAAGCCCAATACGCGTGACGACAAGCCCGCCCGTCCGGCAAGATCGGATAAAAAGGAAGCGGTTGCTGACGCCCCGTCACCGGCCAAATCCGAGGCGCAACCGCAAAAAGACGTCGATGCCCACAAGGCACCGGTACGCGACGCGCGTAATAACGCGGGCAACACTGATCGCAACCGCGCCGAGCGTCCGGATCGGACCGAGCGGAATGATCGCAATGACCGTAACAACCGCAACAATCGCCGTGATCGTGACGACCGCGATGACAAAACAGTCATCGGCTTTGGCGATCACATCCCAAGCTTCCTTCTGACCGAAGTGCCGGCCTCAAGCCTTGGCAAAAAGCCTTCTGACGACGAAGAAGAAGCACCGAAAAAGACCACCACGGCCAAGCGCAAGCCTGCTGCTGAAAAGTCGAAATCAACGACGGCCAGAAAGCCGCGCCGTTCGACCAAAAAGGCCAGCGACGAAGCACCGGCAGAGGATGCTGCACCAGCAGCAACCGAGGCACCGGCTGAAACCGCAAGCGACGCAAAGTCTGACGCTGCACCGACCAAGGAAGTCAAAAAGCGCGCACCGCGCCGTCCGCGCAAGAAAGCTGCCCCGAAGGCAGAAACGGCTGACAAAGCTGCGGATACCGCCCAGGGATCAGCAGAACCGGCCCCGGCAGAAAGCGAAAGCTAAGCCCGTCGCGCGTTCGCAAATCAAAAAGGCCGTCAGAGCAATCTGACGGCCTTTTGTCTATCTGGTGGGTATCTGTGCTTTGGTTTATGCGTTAAACCGCGCGGAACAATCCGGTGGATGTCGGTTTTTCCGGGCGACGTTTGCGCATCAGTTTCAGCATCGTCTCGATCGTGATCGACAGCAATGTGGCATGGGTGATCTCTTCGATCTCATCCATCACCATCGAAAGCGCCGCACCGGCATTGGTGTTCTGCACGATGCTGTTGGACGGGCTTGTGCCGACCTCTTCAAACAACTGCACAACATCCAAAAGTGTCGTGCGCTTGGCATTGCCACAGAAACGATAACCGCCACCAGCCCCACGGACAGATTCAACCAACCCCGCCCGGCCGAGATCACGCAGGACCTTTGCCAAATGGTTGGTCGAAATATTATAACGCTCGGCAATTTCCGATGCCGAAAGCTGGCGGTCGGTATCTTCGGCCAGTTCCAGCACGGCATAGAGGGCAAACAGCGTCGCCTTTTGCAAGGACATCATCGGCTTATTCCCCCTCTTCCATATCTGTTTCCAGCTGGATGAACGGCCCCGCCATCATGCCCTGCGCGCGGAAGAACGACATCAAATCGGTCGCATCGCGCGGGATCATGGTGCGGATTTTGGTCACCCCGGCCTTGCGGAAACAGCGGCAGATTTCGTTATAAAGGATGGTACCGATCCCGCCCATGCGCAGGTCCGGTTCGACACTAACGGTGCCAACCCAGCCACACGGCACGGAATTGAATTCCCACGACCGGACTTCACCGAAAATGCAGCCCAGAAGCGTTCCGTTTTCTTCGGCAATCAGGAAGAAACGGGAATCCTTGCGGTTGCCATAACGGGTAAACAGATCGTCCCAGTAATCCGGCTTGCGCAGTCCCGTGGTCCGGTCATCAAGATCGACAACATTGGCGAGATCTGCCTGAACCGCCGGACGAATATTGATTTTATGCTCGCCAATTGTAACCAGGTTATATCCCGGCGTGTTTTGCGCAGCGTCCACCATACGTGCCTTTCAGTATATCGGCTGCCAATGTCAGACCAGTGTCAGACAGTGCCAACCTCCCCCGGGGCTCCCGGCAGGAGAATAATCACAATCGAAATAAGTAAATTGGTACGATTATACTACACTGCCCGGATGGCACACGGCAACGATAACTTCCGCTGCAGATGCTCACAACTGCAGGCATTCCAAGGAATTGAAGGTCATACTTGCATTGCTTGCCTGTTGCAAGTCTT
>NZ_DCAO01000064.1:23692-25538 GCF_002311515.1 Thalassospira sp. UBA1131 | reverse complement strand
CGTTTGGCGACGCAAAGATTGACAGAAACGCGAAGTCATGGCTTATCGCGCAGCAGAAATTATGTACGCCCGGTCGGGAATTTGGCAAAATCCACCCTTCCGAAAATACGGTTCTCCGGGCGAATTTCGGCCCGTTATCTTATCGTCCAAAGGAGTGTGGCACGCTATGGCGCGCAACGGTTTCGACGCAATTGATCGCAAAATTCTTCGTGAAATTCAGGAAGACGGTCGAATCTCCATGGTCGAACTGGCTGACAAGGTCGGCCTGTCCGTTTCCCCCTGCCTGCGGCGTCTGCGCAAGCTCGAAGAAAGTGGCGTCATCCGCAAATATGTCGCCCTTTTGGACCCGGCTCATCTTCGCCTTGGTGTGAATGTCTTTGTCACCGTATCGCTGACCCAGCATGACGAGCCGTCGCTCCGCCGCTTTGAAACGGCCGTGCAGGAACACCCGGAAATCGTTGATTGCTATGCCATGGTCGGCAATCAGGATTATATGATGCGCATCGTGGTGCCAGACCCGGCCGCCTATCAGCGCTTCCTGTCCGAAGTCATGATGAAGCTGCCCGGTGTCGCCAACATGAAATCAAGCTTCACCCTGCACGAAGTCAAAAACAGTACCACCCTGCCGGTTGCTGACGCCGACTAACATCGGATCAATGCCTGCCATCACGAAGTGACAGCGAAATAACCAAATCTGCCACCGTCATCCCCGCGAAAGCGGGGACCTCGATCAACAAGCTCCCCTCGCTTTTTCGTTACGACATCAAGCCAAAGCCTGACGCGGCTTGGGAATGATCGTCGGGAACAGCACCGCCAGTGTCAGCCCGCGCAGCAGGAAGAAGCCGTTAAACGCAGCCCATAGAAAATGGTTGCTGCCCATCACCACGGCCCACCAGGCAAAACCGGCATAGATCGCGACTGACAGCAACATCATGTTGCGCCAATGCTTGGTTTGCATCGCGCCCAGAAACACCCCGTCAAACTGAAAGCCCAATACACCGGTAATCGGCAATACCACCGCCCACAGCAGATATTCATAGGATGCTGCGCGGACCTCCGGAATGCTGGTCAGGGCATCAATGATCCACGGCCCCGATGCAGCAAACAGGGCTGCCATCACCACGGCAGAAACAATCCCCCAGACGGTCGTCTTGCGCACCGCCCAAAGGAACTGTTTGCGCTTTTCCGCGCCATAGGCCTGCCCGACAAGGGTTTCTGCCGCATGGGCAAAACCATCAAGTGCAAATGACCCGAACATCAGGAAGTTTTGCAAAACCGCATTGGCGGCAAGCGTCACCTCGCCAAACCGGGCGGAGAAACTGGTAAACAGTGCAAAGGCCGATGTCAGCGCCATGGTGCGGATAAAGATATCGCCATTAATCTTCATCAACCGGGCCAGTTGCGCGCGATCAAAAAGACCAATCCCGCGCCAGGTCCCACCCAGTCTTTTCAGATGTGGCTGCATCAGGAACCAGCCCAACACAACGCCCGAATAATCGGCAATCACCGTGGCACCCGCCACCCCGCGCACGTCCCAGCCGAACCCTTGCACAAACAGGATATCAAGGATGATGTTCAGCGAATTGAGAACCACCTGAAAAATAAACACTGCCCGGCTGTCACGCATGGCCAGCAACCAGCCCAGCATGCAATATTGCATCAGCGTCGCAGGCGACGCCCAGATCCGGACATGGAAATAATCGCGCGCGGCGGCCTCGACCGCCGGTGTCGGCGCAATCAGGCTCATCGCCAGTTCAATGATCGGCCATTGCAACACCATCACCGCCAAACCGGCAACCACGGCAATCAGGGCCGCGCGGGCAAATACCGCACGCACGCCATTTGG
>NZ_DCAO01000064.1:18671-23529 GCF_002311515.1 Thalassospira sp. UBA1131 | reverse complement strand
CCGACCACAGCCGTATCGACCGCGCCAAGCAACGGAACAGTCGCATTGGAAAGAATAATCGGCAGGGTCAGCGCCAGAACGCGTCGATCACCCTTGCCGAACCAGCGGCGCGTGCGGTTCATTTGGACCTCGGTCTATGGATCATGCTGTGGGGCATCCGGGCGAACCGGAAGAATTCTTGTGGCACAGATTATCAGGCGGCAAAAGGCACCTTTTGATGACCGGCTGTCCAAAAAAATCCACATCGTTAACTTTTTGTCCCGCCTCATGCAGCTTGTGCGCGAATTGCCCTCTAAAATCTGCCCCCATAATCGAGGCCCTGTCCCACGACGTCCGAACACCAAAAACAGGAAAATCAAATAACTATTTGTTTTTATTTACTAAAATTAACTACAGAACATCTACATCTTTTAAATTAGAAAACTCAAAAAATCTATACTGAGGAATAAGCACCCAAGACCAAAACTGATGTTTTTGACATTTTACAGGATAATTTTCCCCAAACCTGCTTTTCCATCCACAAAGTTATCCACAGGCCATGACGGTTTATGGGTTTCCTGCAATCACGGCCGTCCGGGAACCTTTGGTTTTGTGACAAAAAATGCTGGTGGTCAGTCGACTGCATTGCTAAGCAGGTGCAAAGGGAAATTCAGGAAAGCACGCATGAGCACCGACACATTGTTATCTGGTCCGGCCAAACCGGCTGCCTCGGGCACCACCAAAAGCGTTGTCATCTTTCTGCATGGCTATGGCGCGGATGGAAATGACCTGATCGGTTTGGCGCCGCATCTGGCACGCGCCCTGCCCGACACCACCTTTTATTCACCAAACGCGCCCTTCCCGTGCGAAATGTCGCCGTTCGGACGCCAGTGGTTCAGTCTGGCCGAATATGATCCCGAATTCCTGCGTCGTGCGCCGGAAACCATGTCTGGCGCCCTTGCTGCCATGGCCGAAGGAGCACGCAAAAGTGCAGCCTATGTCAATGATTTCATCGACCACGTCATGGAAACCCATGGCGTGTCTGCGGACAAGGTCGCACTGGTTGGCTTTTCGCAAGGAACGATGATGTCCCTGCAAACTGCCCCCCGACGTGATGATGAAATTGCCGGCGTTGTCGGCTTTTCCGGTGCATTGCTTGGCGAACAGACTTTTGGTGCTGAAATCAAAACCCGTCCGCCCATGGTGCTGGTCCATGGTACCGCCGATCCGGTCGTACCGATCGAGGCATCGCGTCTTGCCAAGGAAACGCTTGCTGCCAATGGCATTGAAGTCAGCCTTCATGAAAGGCCCGGCCTGCAACATGGCATTGACGAAGAAGGCCTTCGCATTGCCGCAGGATTTTTGACAAAGGTGCTTGCCTGACCCCACGGGTTTGATCCGTCGCAAGACATTTAAAAAGGACATCTGCAATGATCGCAGATGTCCTTTTTTGATTCCTGACCGAACCCTGTGTAATGCCGCTTGACTGCGTCTGCATGGGCCTATGTTGTCGCACCGCAACAGGCACAACTTTTGATTAGTGAATTTCCTCAACAGGGCTAAATATTACTATACTTTTCGACAGGTAACTGTTTTAAAATATACGCGCATCAAGGGGTAAGGAAAGGGTGCCATCCCCCTGACATCGCTGCTGAAATGGCAACATACACGGGTACAGATCACATGTTACAAAACATCAAGATCAGCAAGAAGGTCGCGAGCCTGACCTTGCTGTCACTGGTTGCACTGCTTGTAATCTCGGCATTGGAACTTTTTGCATTGCGGGAAGCCTTGCTTGAGGACCGCAAGGACAAGGTTAAAGCCACAACCACAATGCTTGTGACGGCCGCACAGTCCTATCAGGACCTGGTCGATAGCGGCGAGCTCAGTCAGGAAGAAGCCGTAACCGAATTTTACCGGGTTGCTGCGGCCTCCAAGTTCGACGATGGCACGGGTTATTTCTTTGCCTATGACAATAAGGGCGTCAACATGATGCATGCGGCCAACCCGGCCCTTGTCGGCAAGGACCTTAGCAAACTTCAAGACCCGAGCGGCTCCTTCATCATTCAGAACATGCTGGACGTCGCCAAGGCACCGGCGGGTGGGTACTTCACCTATCTCTGGCCAAAGCCAGGCCACCCCGAAGAAGACCTTTTTGAAAAACAGTCCTTTGCCGCAACCCTGCCCTGGGGCGATGTCATCGGTACCGGCATCTATATTGATGATGTCGATGCAGCTTTCTGGGAACAGGCGATTTTCGTTCTGGTCGTCATTGCGATTGTCATTGCGATCATGCTGGCCGTTTCCTTTGCAATTGGCCGCAACATCACGGTCGGACTAAGCAAGCTTTCAAGCCGCATGACCGAAATCGCCAGTGGCAAACTTGAAGGCGAAATCGAAGGTCAGGACCGTGGTGACGAAGTGGGTGACATGGCCCGCACCGTGGTCGCCTTCCGCCAGCAGGCGCTTGAAAACCAGAAGCTGCAGACCCACCAGCAAGAGCTTGAGGCACAGGCCGACAAGCAACGCCGTCAGGACATCACCGATATGGCCGACAGCCTTGAATCGCGTGTCAAAGGCTTGATCCGTTCGATCTCGGGCTCGATCACCGAGATGAAAAAAGCCACATCCTCGATGGAAGAAGCCAGCAACACCAACAGCTCTCTCTCTGCGGCTGTGGCATCTGCAACAACCCAGACCTCGACCAACGTTCAGACTGTGTCCGCCGCGACCGAGGAACTGACCGCATCCTCAGATGAAATCGCCCAGCAGATTTCCCATTCCGCGGAAATCGCCAATCAGGCCAACGAACAGGCCACCCGCACCAACCAGACCGTTACTGGTTTGGCGGATGCGGCCCAGAAGATTGGCGATGTTGCCAAGCTGATCGGGGACATCGCCGAACAGACCAACCTGCTGGCCCTGAACGCGACCATCGAGGCCGCACGTGCCGGTGATGCCGGCAAAGGCTTTGCCGTGGTCGCAAGCGAGGTCAAAAACCTTGCCAACCAGACCGCCAAGGCGACCGAGGAAATCAACCAGCAGATCCTCTCGGTTCAAAATGAAACCGGCGAAGCGGTTGAGGCGATCCGTCTGATTTCCGAAACCATCGCAAAGGTCGCCGATAGCTCAACCGCGATTGCAGCAGCCGTCGAAGAACAGCACGCCGCCATTGGCGAGATTTCGCGTAACGTCCAGCAGGCAGCTGACGGCACCAGCGAAGTCTCCCAGCGGATCGAGACCGTCAACGAGAATGCCGGTCGCGTATCGTCTGGCACCAGCCAGTTGGCGCAGTCGGCCGAAAAACTGGTCGACGAAGCAAAATCGCTTGATGAGGCGGTTGAACACTTCCTTGCCGATCTGCGCAAACGCGCAACCGACTGATCCGCATCAACACGCAAACCATCCGAAAGGCTAGGGCAGAAATGCCCTGGCCTTTTTTGATGGCTCCGAAACTTATAAATGACATTCAGTCAATATCTTAAACCGATACTGCACGCCCATCGGTAAGTGCTACTTCGACGTTTGACTATACATAAACCTACACTTTAGGCTAACATCTCTTGCATATGATCTGAAACTACACCAATATATTCGTATATTTTGATCAACACGGCCTCGTCTGGCGGAGAAACCATATGCTTGGCAATCTAAAGATTGGTTACAAAATCGTCATCTTGTCTGTCATCGCGCTTGTGGGCGTCATCGTCGTTGGCGGGCTTCAGCTCTCCACCCTGCGCGATGCACTCCTTGAAGATCGCAAGGACAAGATCCGGTCCACCACCAACTACATTACTTCAATCGCGCAGTCCTATCAGGACAAGGTTGATGCTGGTCTTCTCAGTCAGGAAGACGCGATCAGCCAATTCTACGAGTTGGCCGGTGCGGGCAAATATGACGGCAAGATCGGATATTTCTTTGTCTTTGCGACCAACGGCATAACCGAAATGCACGGTGCCAATCCAGCACTTGTCGGCAAAAGCCTGAACGACGCACAGGATTCCCAAGGCAATTATTTCATCCGCAATCTGATCGCGTCCGGTAACAAGGCTGGCGGCGGTTTCTCGTCCTATCACTGGCCCAAACCCGGTGAAGATGAAAAACTGACCTTCGAAAAGCTGTCCTTTGCCGAACCCCTGCCCTGGGGCTCAATCATCGGCACTGGCATCTATATTGATGACGTCGATGCGGCTTTCCGTGAACAGGCAACATTTGTTGTCATCATTGGTGGTGTCATTCTGCTGATCCTGACCCTGGCCGGGCTGGCCATTGGTCGCGATATTACCGGCGGACTTAAAACCCTTTCTGCCCGGATGCGGATTATCTCGTCAGGTGATCTCGAAGGCGAAATTGAAGGCCAGGGGCGCAAGGACGAAGTCGGCGACATGGCACGCACCGTGGTTTCTTTCCGCGAGCAGGCGCTTGAAAACCGCAAGCTTCAGGAAAATCAGCGTGCGCTTGAAGAACAAGCCGAAGAAAATCAGCGTAAAGCCGTGATGGAAATGGCCGATTCTCTTGACGTCAAGGTCAAGGGCCTGATCAGTTCGATCTCCAGATCGATCAAGGACATGCAATCGGCCACCGATGAAATGCGTAGTGCGACCAACATGAACAGCGAACTGTCGGCTGCTGTTGCCTCGGCAACCACCCAGACATCAAGCAACGTTCAAACAGTCTCCGCCGCGACCGAGGAACTGTCTGCATCCTCCGATGAAATCGCCCAGCAAATTGCAACCTCGGCAAATATCGCCAATCAGGCCAATGAACAGGCGACCCGTACTAACCAGACCGTTACCGGCCTGTCCGAGGCAGCCCAGCGGATCGGCGACGTCGCAAGTCTGATTGGTGACATTGCCGAACAAACCAACCTGCTGGCCCT
>NZ_DCAO01000064.1:1955-18433 GCF_002311515.1 Thalassospira sp. UBA1131 | reverse complement strand
CCTGGCCGTTCAGAACGAAACCACTGAGGCGGTCGATGCCATCCGTCTGATTTCCGAAACCATCGCCCAGGTCGCTGACAGCTCAACCGCGATTGCAGCCGCAGTCGAAGAACAGCACGCCGCCATCGGCGAGATTTCACGCAGCGTTCAGCAGGCAGCTGACGGCACGCGCGAAGTATCCGAACGCATCGAGACGGTTAACAGCAACGCCGGCAAAGTATCCTCGGGCACCAACCAGCTTGCCAGTACGGCCGAAAAACTGGTCTCCGAGGCAGTCGCCCTTGATGACGCTGTTGAGGCCTTCCTCGATAACTTGCGCAAAAGCGCGACCAAATAAACGCACATACAAAGTAATTCAGGACACGTGCAAAAAAGCCGCCCCGGAGCATCTCCGGGGCGGCTTTCTTTTCGGATGGTCAGGCTTGTGCCAGCTTACGGACGCATGGCCTCGATCTCGATTTTGATGGTCACGGCGTCACCAACCTGTGACGTGTCCTGCCATTGGCCCTGCCCGACACCAAAGTCGGTGCGGTTAATCGTCACCGTCCCTTCGACTTCGGCCTTGTTGCCTTCGATCTCAAGATCAAACGGCAAGGTCACTTCGCGGGTGACATCACGGATCGTCAGATCAGCAACCGCTTCGTACTTGCCCGGCGCAACTTCGCTAAAGGACTTGGTGGCAAACTTCGCAGTCGGCCATTGTGCCGCATCAAACCAGTCTGGCGAGACGATCTGACTGTCACGGTCGCCATTGCTGGTATTGACCGATGCAATATCAATCAGAACCTCGACCGAGGACCCGGCAAGGTCATCGGGTGAAAAGACGATATCTGCTTCAAAGGATTCGAACTTGCCTTCAAACGGAGCACCAAGCTGGGTGCCGGTAAATTCAATTTCGCTTTCGTTTGCTTCCACCACCCATTGGTCGGCGGCCAGTGCTGCCCCGGAAAAACCGGCGATGGTCGTGGCAATTGCCAATGCAGGCAGCATTTTGCGTTTCATCTGAAACATGTCAGTTTTCCTCGAGTTTGCCGGGCAACATACGCCGCAATGTCGCGTCGCGATCCCAAAAATGATGTTTGAGTGCCGCCAGAAAATGAACACCAACCAGTCCGGCAACCGCCCAGGACAATGCCCAATGCACCGTGCGCAAGGTTTCAAACAGTTCCTGATTGGGCGACACAAGATTGGGCAAGGTAAACAGGCCAAAGACGCTGACAGGGAAGTTCGCAGCCGACGACATGGTCCAGCCGGTCAACGGCATGGCAAACATCAACAAATACAATCCCAGATGCCCGGCCTTTGCCGCCAGACGTTCGATCTGAAGTTTGCCAAGCTCGTGCGGGCTCGGTTCACTCAACCGCCAGATAACGCGCAGGATCACCAACGCCAGTACCGTTATGCCAAGTGACTTGTGGCGCGATATCCATTCCAGCTTTTCCATCCCCAGCGGCAGGAAATCCATGTACCAGCCAATCGAAAAAACGCTGATGACAAGAAGCGCAATCACCCAGTGAAAGGTCTTGGTCACCGCGCCAAAGGCGTGCTTCGTACTGCGAATTGTCATAACCGGCTTTCCTTGCTGCCTGCCCATGTCTCGCCCGGGTCTGAAATGTGATGTGCGCCGCAGCAAATTTGCCACAGCGCACACCCGAAATCCAATAAAGCCGGATTACTTCTGCTTCAGGAATTCCGAAGAAATCTGAAGCGTTACTTCGTCACCAACGCCCGGGACGAGGAAGTCCATGCCGTAATCCGTACGGGTCACAACACCGTCTGCCGAGAAACCGACAACTTCATCACCGGTCATCGGATGGGTGCCTTCACCGCTAAGGGTAACGTCAAGAACCAGCGGCTTGGTTTCGCCAAGAAGGGTCAGGTCGCCCGTGACGGTTGCCGCATTGTCACCAACCAGCTCAACCGAGGTGCTGGTAAAGGTCGCGGTCGGGAATTCTTCAACATTGAAGAAATCAGCGGTTTTCATATGGTTATCAAGCGCCTCGACACCACTGTCGATCTGGTTGAGATCAATCGTGATGGTGGCAGATGATGCCGACGGATCTTCGCGATCAAGGGTCAGCTCGCCGGTAACACCGTTAAAACGGCCCTGATAATCGGAGAAACCAAGATGGTTCACGATGAACAGAACACTGGTGTGGGTCGGATCCAGTTTATAGGTGTCGGCCGCCTGGGCCGAGAAAGCTGCTCCGGAAAGGCCGGCAACGACTGCCAGCGTTGCGCCAGCTTTTTTAATCGAGTTAAACATTTTGAATTCCCTCATTTTCACAAGGTGCAAAGGCTCATTGCACCGCAATAAATCGTGAAGTGAGGATGACAGGCCTACCCGGCGCTCTCAAGCCAACGAAACCGCAACACATATTTTCGGTTTTGGAAACAATGGCAAAAACATTCGCCATATTCTTGACAATATAGCCCCAATCCCGTCGAGGCGGCCGGTCGCGATACCGTTGGTTTTTCGCCAATCCTGCAAAATCATGCAGCCTCACCACGAAAAAAAGCTGACCACATTTGCGGTCAGCTTGTTGCCAATCTGGATATGATCGGATTTATGGCTGCTCCGGGGCGGCCTGGCCTTGCGGGGCGGATTCGCCGCCGCTGGCATCGCCCTCGGCCGGATCAAGACATTCTTTCAGCCACACATCATAGACCGGATGTTCAAGGGCCGACAAACCGGGACTTGATGCGAACATCCAACCGGAAAACAGGTCTTTGCGGGGTGTGTTGCCATCTTCGCGAATGTCGGCAATATCAAGGAAAGTCGCACTTTCCGGGAGCTCTTCCGGGGGCGTGCGATAACATGCATCAACCCGGATTTCGAGTGTCCCGAAACGCGCAACCTGCCCTACTGGCACCTCAAAGGTCGAAATGCGGGCGGTAATTTTATCCAAGCCCTGCAACTGGGCAACCGGGGCCGGGCGATAATCAAGCGCCGAAGACGCCGTTCCGATCATTGCACATGTCGAACAAATCGCGGCAATCGCAAAGGATCGTTTCATTGTGGTCTTCAGTCCTGTTCGTCGCTTTTGTTATAGGGATTATGCAGTTCGGCAACCAGATCGCGCATCACATTACGGAACTGCTCTTCGTCACAGCCCATCAAAAGTGCATCTTCAAGCGCGTCCTGCATGATCTCGCGCAGTTCGCCGAAATTGTCATTGAGAACCTTGATCTTTTCCACGCATGAAAGCGGCGAGCCATCGCTGGCCTGCCAGGTAGGAAAGTGATCAACATTTCCGGTCTTTTTCATCAACCGCTCCGACATTTGGGGCAAGGCAGGTCTCTGTTTGACTTTGACCGACACCTTGCTGCGTTCTCTGCGCCGCACCTTGCTGTGCAATCCCGGCAAAATCATGGCCGCTTGTCGCCGGCCCTCTGATCAATCAATTATCGCTGTTGGTCGAAGAATAGATAACCTGACCAATAAGATCTTCAAGGTTCACCGACCCTTGGGTGAATTCAATCTCGCCACCGGCCTCGATCATGTCGATATCCCCGCCCGGCTCAAGAGAAACAAATTTCCCCCCCAGCAACCCGTCAGACGCAATCTTGGCGGAACTGTCCATCGGCAATGCCAGATCGGACCGCACCGACATCTTGACGACCGCCATATATGTATCTGGATCAAGTTCCTGGGCGGTCACCGTTCCGACGGTAACACCTGAAACACGAACGTCATTGCCAACAACAAGACCATCTATGCGATTGAAGCTGGCCATGATTTCATAGCCTTCCACCGTACTGATCCCGGCGCGTGAATAGGAATAGGCCGCAAAGCCGACCGCAACAGCGATCACGGCAGCACCGGCAATGGTTTCAATCAGTCTGTTGCTCATCGACCTTATCCGTTCTGTATCTCTTTGAGACGTATATTGTATTGCCCCGCCTCGAAAAACAACCACCCAAAAGACAACCGCCGCAAACGGTCCATCGGGAAACAGAATTCAGGCAAAACATATCCAAAACACAAACGGGCGCGAGTTGCCCCGCGCCCGCCTGTTAATCGGTATTCTTTCGGATCAATCAGCCTTCCGGCGACCAAGCCTGATAGTCACCAGTCGCCGGTGCACGCTTGCCACCACTATATTCATGGCCCTTCGGACGATAGGCATGCTTGGTGCCCGTCAGGTTCGGTTGGTGTTCTTTCTGCCAGTCATAACGGTCTTCGGCCTTTTCAGACAGCGGCGCATCAAGGGTGTAATGCAGCCAGGCATGCCATTCAGCCGGGACCTTGGATCCCTCGACGACACCTTTATAAACAACCCAACGCTTGGTGCGACGACCCTTTGCCGGAGTCTTTTCGGTGTAATAGGTATTGCCGAAACGGTCTTCGCCAACGCGCTTGCCAAACAGCGCAGTATAAATACGGGTGCCGACGGTGGCCATGTTGGGTCTCTCTCCAGATCTGGTTTGTCCGCCTGCTTTACGCGATGGCGGCAAAAGGCAGTACAGCGTGTTTGGTGATACACCCTGTCAATCAAGTGACTTATATGTCGTGATGTTCGTGGAAAGTCAATGTTTCAGGGCCCCCGGCCTCAACAATCCCAAGACAATTTATATCTGTTCGCAAACCGGCTCCTCGCCCTGCCCCGCCCACGAATAAATCAGCGCCCGCCTTTGATGAAATTTCCGTCTGAAAACAACCCACAACTGCTTGTAGGGCGACGACTCTTTGATCCATCTACATCTGGGGGCTTTGTCCACCTCCTTATCCACAATGCGCCCCATATATGTAGTAGGCTGGAAGGCTTGATACCCTTGCCTTTTCACACAGATCCGAAACAAGACTTTCATATAAATATCAAACTGTTATCATTGGTTTCCATGCTACGAAAAACCATGTGGTGCCTAATTTTCAGCTTGGCACTGGAAATGGAATGAAAACGGCGTTAGCTTGATCAAACGTTGGGTGGGTTTAACGCGTCCCCACACAATATGTAGTCCGAGTCTTAGGACCGACACACAATCGCGCTGCGAGACAAATCGCAGTTTTCCGGGCCTCCCGGACCGATTCAGAGATTGTTAACGAGAATCCCACCAGCATCGAATCAACAAGACAGCAATCGACCCACTACATGTTGTGGTAAAAATTACTGTCAACCACAAAGATTAGTGGACTGTGGCGAAATTTTGCCATTATAGTCTTTCCCACGGACCGGATGGTTCCAAGGGGGGACCAAACCACCGAATACCCATACCTGCGGGCTCTGGAAATGCTGGAAAATATCGGCATCAGGGGCAGCGCAAGAGCATTGAGCAAACTATATAAAGTCAGGCGATGTTGGCGCATCACCAGATAGCGCCCTGTTACGTCTGATCAGAACCGGAGCAGACCATGCGGATTACCAGAAAATTCACTCAGGAAGGTGTCAGCCCTTACGCCGACATCGAATTTCGTAAGTTATCATCTGTCATCAAAAACCCGGATGGTTCCGTTGTTTTTGAGATGAATGACATCGACATGCCCGCCTCCTGGTCACAGGTCGCGAGTGACGTTCTGGCACAGAAATATTTCCGCAAGGCCGGTGTTCCGGTTGCCCTTAAACCGGTCAAGGAAAAGGACGTCCCGTCCTGGCTGTGGCGCAAGACCGCTGACACCGCCAAGCTTGACAAAATGCCTGCTGAAAAACGCTACATCAGCGAAACCAGCTCGACCCAGGTCTTTGACCGTCTGGCAGGCACCTGGACCTATTGGGGCTGGAAAGGTGGCTATTTTGACGCCGAATCCGATGCGCAGGCTTTCTTTGACGAAATGCGCTATCAGCTCTCCCACCAGATGGGTGCGCCGAACTCGCCGCAGTGGTTCAACACTGGTCTGCACTGGGCGTACGGCATTGATGGCCCGGCACAGGGTCACTCCTATGTTGATTTCAAAACCGGCGAACTGACCAAATCGGCCAGCTCGTATGAGCATCCGCAGCCGCATGCCTGCTTCATCCAGTCGGTTGCCGATGATCTCGTCAACGAAGGCGGCATCATGGACCTGTGGTCACGTGAAGCCCGTCTGTTCAAATTCGGCTCCGGTACCGGTTCTAACTTCTCCAACGTTCGTGGCGGCGGTGAAAGCCTATCGGGCGGCGGTCGTTCTTCCGGCCTGATGAGCTTCCTGAAAATCGGTGACCGTGCTGCTGGCGCCATCAAATCGGGTGGCACCACCCGTCGTGCTGCCAAAATGGTTGTGGTTGATATCGACCACCCGGACATCGAAGAATATATTGATTGGAAAGTCGTCGAAGAGCAGAAAGTTGCTGCCCTCGTCGCCGGTTCCAAACTGGCTGAAAAGCACCTGACAGCTGTTCTTGCTGCGTGCACCAACTGGGACGGTGCCGCTGACTCCGAAGATCGCTTTGTACCGCGCGCCAACCCGCAGCTCAAAGAAGCTGTCTTGGCTGCCCGTGCTGTGATGATCCCGGATTCCTATATCAACAAGATCATCGAATTCGCCCGTCAGGGCTTCACCGAAATCAGCTTCAAGACCTATGACACCGATTGGGACTCCGAGGCATACCTGACCGTTTCGGGTCAGAACTCGAACAACTCTGTTCGTGTGTCCAACGACTTCCTTCAGGCTGTTCTTGATAACGGTGACTGGGAACTGATCCGCCGTACCGATGGCAAAGTTGCCAAAACCATCTCCGCCCGCGATTTGTGGGACAAGGTCGGTGAAGCTGCCTGGGCGTGCGCAGATCCGGGCATCCAGTACGACACCACCATCAACGAATGGCACACCTGCCCGAACTCGGGTCGCATCAATGCGTCCAACCCGTGCTCGGAATACATGTTCCTTGACGATACCGCATGTAACCTCGCATCGCTCAACCTTATGAACTTCCGTTCTGATGATGGCGGCGTGGATATCGAGGCCTATGAACATGCTGTCCGTCTGTGGACGGTTGTTCTCGAAATCTCGGTTCTGATGGCACAGTTCCCGTCTGACCGTATTGCAGAACTCTCCTATCGTTACCGTACCCTTGGTCTTGGCTATGCCAACATTGGTGGCCTGCTGATGAGCATGGGCATCCCGTATGACAGTGACGAAGGCCGCGCGATTGGCGCGTCCCTGACCGCGATCATGTGTGGTGTTTCCTATGCAACCTCTGCTGAAATGGCCAGCGAACAGGGTGCGTTCCCGGGTTATGCCGACAACGCGGCTGAAATGCTGCGTGTCATGCGCAACCATCGCCGTGCCGCTTACGGCGAACAGGAAGGCTACGAAGGCCTGTCGATCAACCCGGTTCCGCTGGTTGCTGCTGACAGCCCCTATGCCGATCTTCCGGTTGCCGCCCGTGCAGCCTGGGACAAGGCGGTCGAGCTTGGCGAAAAGCATGGTTACCGTAACGCCCAGACCACCGTTATCGCGCCGACCGGCACGATCGGTCTGGTCATGGATTGCGACACCACCGGTATCGAGCCTGACTTTGCCCTCGTGAAGTTCAAAAAGCTTGCTGGCGGCGGTTACTTCAAAATCATCAACCGCACCGTTCCGGTTGCGCTTGCAACGCTCGGCTATACCGAAAACCAGATCCGCGACATCGAAAAATACGCGGTTGGTCATGGCACCCTGGTTGGCTCGCCGTCCATCACCCATGATGACCTGAAAGCCAAGGGCTTTGACGACGATGCCATTGCCAAGGTTGAAGGTGCCCTGAAGAACGCATTTGATGTCAAATTCGTCTTCAACAAATACACCTTCGGCGATGATTTCTGCGTCAACCAGCTCGGTCTCGATGCCAAGGCAATCAACAGCATGGACTTCGACATGCTGGCCGCCCTCGGTTTCGATAAAAAACAGATCGAACAGGCAAACACCTATGTTTGCGGCGCGATGACCCTTGAAGGTGCCCCGCATCTGCGTGACGAAGACCTTGCTGTCTTTGATTGTGCAAACCCGTGCGGCCGTATCGGCAAGCGTTACCTCTCAGCTGAAAGCCACATCCGCATGATGGCCGCGGCTCAGCCGTTCATCTCGGGTGCGATTTCCAAAACCATCAACATGCCAAGCAGTGCAAACATCCAGGATTGCAAAGACGCTTACATGCTGTCCTGGCGTCTCGGCCTTAAGGCCAACGCGCTGTACCGTGATGGTTCGAAACTCAGCCAGCCGCTGAACTCTGCCCTGGTCGAAGAAGACGATTACGCCGATCAGCCGACCGCTGCCAAGGCAGCCCAGGCGTCCGAGCAGATCGTTGAAAAAATCATCGAACGCGTCATTCGTGGCGACCGTCGTTCCCTTCCGGGCCGCCGCAAAGGCTACACCCAGAAGGCGACCGTTGGTGGGCACAAGGTTTACCTGCGCACCGGTGAATACGAAGACGGCAAGCTTGGTGAAATCTTCATCGACATGCACAAGGAAGGCGCTGCTTTCCGCTCGCTGATGAACAACTTCGCAATCGCGGTGTCCATCGGCCTGCAATATGGCGTGCCGCTCGAAGAGTATGTCGAAGCCTTCACCTTCACCCGCTTTGAGCCGTCCGGAATGGTTTCCGGTAACGATGCGATCAAGATGGCAACTTCCATCCTTGATTACATGTTCCGCGAACTGGCGATCTCCTATCTTGGTCGCAACGACCTCGCCCACGTTCAGCCGTCCGACATCCTTCCGGATGCCGTTGGCGAAGGTGTCAGCGAAGGCGACCTTGGTGAAGAAGCCAAGAAAACCGGCGATCAGGCGATTGAAACCATCCGCAAGGTGGCATCAAGCGGCTTCGTGCGTCGCAACCTCTATGTGGTTGATGGCGGTGTTCAGACCGAAGAACGCGTCGTGGAAGTCAAATCCACTGGCACCGACGGTCATGGTCACAGCCACGAAACCACCGCAAGTGCGACCACCGCTGCACCGTCAGCACCGCAGAACAATGCGATCCTGACCACCAGCGAAGAAGTCATCGCCAAAACCGATGCCAAGATGGAACAGATCCGCGAAGCCCGCATGAAAGGCTACGAAGGTGATGGTTGCCCGGATTGCGGTAACTTCACCCTGGTGCGCAACGGCACCTGCCTGAAATGTGACTCTTGTGGCGCGACCACCGGTTGCTCCTAAGGGGTCTGTCCCTTCCGAACATCTGATGTGATCAGCAGACCGGCCGGGGAAATCCCCGGCCGGTTTTGTTTTGGCCCATTTATTGACGGAGTATTCCCATGTCCCTGCCCGTCCTCGACAACGACACCGCCCTCATCGTCCTTGATGTGCAAAAGGCCATTGATGATCCGCGCTGGAATTCCAAAAACAATCCCGGCTATGCCGATGTGATTGCAAAGCTGTTGTCGGAATTTCGCGCAAGAAACCTGCCCGTCATTCACGTGCGCCACGAAGAAGCCAACCCGGCCTCAAGCTTCTATGTCGATGGCCCCGGCCAGCCGTTCAAGGATGAAGCATCACCCATCGACGGCGAAACCATCATTGCCAAACAGCAAAACTGTGCCTTTGTCGGCACATCACTTGAAAAACATCTGCATGACCGCGGCATCAAACGCCTGATCTTTACCGGTGTGGTTATCCATAATTCCATGGATGTCACCATCCGCATGGCCCATTGCCTTGGCTTTGAAAATTGGCTAGTTCTGGACGGCACGACCGCGATTGATGTGACAGACGCCAACGGCAAGACCTTCGCGGCACAGGACGTGTTTGATCTTTATGCCGCTGTACTGGCCTCGGAATATTGTTCGCTGACCCAGAGTTCTGATGTGATTTCCGCATTGTCCTGATCGAACATGACCCGTCGGGAACAAGCATCGGGATCGTGCGTTATCTTTTCTGTTCAATATGTTGGCGCCTGCCATGCCCCCTTGCACAGGGCGGTGCCAACCAAAACAGATAAAGACAGGAGCAAACATCATGTCCCTTGGCCGTATTCTGGGCGTTGTCGCCCTTGTAGTCGGTGTTGCCCTTTTGGTGACGGGCTATAACGCATCCGAAAGTGCTGTTGATCAGCTTTCGGAAACCTTCCTTGGCCGCTATACCGACGAAACGGTCTGGTATCTGATTGGCGGTATTGCCAGCGCGATCGGTGGCTTGCTGTTGCTCATCATGGGTGGCAAACGATAAGATTTCCGCCACTGTCCACGGCACAGGCCCGTGGGCAGTGGCATCAATTCCCCGACTATCTTCTCTATCCTCCTCAGACCGCCGCATTACGCCAGCGTATGCAGCCAGTGCTCATAGCGCTTATCAACACCATCACCGTTATGGTGCGCATGCGGCCGATGTCCGGCCCTGATATCACCTGGCGTAACACCATATTTCGCGCGAAACGCCCGGATAAAACCGGCATCGGTTTCATAACCACATTCCAGCGCAATGTCATACAGTGACCGCCGCCGTTCTTTGGGATCGCCCAGCAGTTTCAGGGCATGGCGCAGCCGCATTTCACGCAGATAGTTTTTAACCCCGCCATGTTTTTCAAACAGCTGATACAGGCTTGATCGTGACAGGCCAAGGTCATTGGCAGCCTTGTCTGCGGTCAATTCCGCCGCGAACAGATTTTGCCGAAAATATCGCCGGATCATCACACCTTTTTCGATATCACGGCGCATTGCATCGGTGGAACGGGTCCCTCCGTCTGCTGCATTCAGGCAGGCCGACAGCATCATGACGATCGTTTTCTGCAACACCGATATTTCATGATCGGCAAGCTCGTTGATATAGCGATTAAGAGCCAGAATTTGCTGAAACAGTATACTGACCAGCGGGTCACGCTCTGACAGAAAGCGCAGATTGTGATCATCAGGATGGGTCAGATGATCCTCGACCAGATGCCGTGGCAAAAACAGATGCATCGACTTGAAGCCATCGCTGGTCTGCGCCTCGGTCCGCTGCGAAAGATCAAGCAGCAGCAACCCACCGGGTTGAAGAACATCTCCGCCAATGCCGATCTCGGATTTTACCCCGCCATCGGTGTAAAGCTGGATGTTGTAATGATCCATGCCGTCGGCGGCGATCATTTGCGATGTGCGTGAAAAGCTTTGTGAACAGCTTTGCGCCTCGATCATCAAAAGGTCGCGATGCCGCCATGAATTAAGGTTCGCTACAAAACCTGCCTCGCGGGTTTTGCGATCCATTTCGACACTGTAAATACAGTTGATGCTTTCTTTCCAGATCTCGAACTGTTTTGCTCTTGGCAGCTCGCCAAGCGAAAAACGCGACCTTTCAAGCAGCGCAGACTTGGGGTTTGTTTGATGCGTCATACCTTGACAGCCATATGTGGAAAACTCTTCCTGTTTTTACCCTGCGCCTATTTCTCCCGCTTTTCAATGGGCTTCTTATGCCAACGCATAGGGTCATCCTACTTTGCACCCCACCCAGGACTTCCCATATTTCCTACGCAAACCCGCAGAAAATATGGCTTTAAGGCCCCTATCAGTGTTTCCCTGAACCAAACAAAACCGGAAAATGGCAACAGACTGTTGACGAACGGTGACTGGTCAAGGCCAGATACGACACGCATATTCAATTCAAATGGTTGAATAGCCCGATGAGGTATTCCAATGACTGATCCATCAGCAAACACCGACAGCACTGCACAAAGCCTGGCGCCAATGTTTATTTCTCATGGCTCGCCAATGCTGGTGGCGCGTCAAAGCACCCCGGCCTTCCATTTCTTCGTCGATGAGCTGTCGAAACTGACCGATGGCGTGCGTGCCATTGTCATGATCTCGGCCCACTGGCAGACCGAACGCCCGACGATCTCCACCGCGCAACGCCAGGAAACCATTCATGACTTCTATGGTTTCCCGCAGCCGCTTTATCAGTTGCACTATGATGTGGCCGGTGACCCGGAACTGGCAGAACAAATCGCTACACAAATCGGCAGTGAGACCGATGCCAAACGCGGCCTTGATCACGGGGCATGGATGCCGATGATCCTTGCCCGCCCGAATGCCGACATTCCGGTCTTTCAGCTTTCCATGCTCGGTCACGGTGGCCCGCGCGAACATTTCGAACTTGGCAAAAAGCTGCGCGGTTTGCGCGATCTGGGTGTTCTGGTGGTCGCAAGCGGTGCGATGACGCATAATCTGCGTGCGCTTGATCGCAACGAAGGTGCGATTGATCCGTGGGCAAAGGAATTCACCAACTGGATGGTGGAAAAGATCAAGGCACGCGATATCAACGCCCTGCTTGATTACAGAAGCCTTGCCCCCCACGCCGCTATGGCCCATCCGGACGATGATCACCTGATGCCGTTCTATGTTGCGCTGGGTGCTGCATCAGATGATTTCGAACCCGATCTTCTCCATGACAGCTACGAGTTCGGCAACCTTGCCATGACCGCCCTTCGCTTCTACGATCAGGGTGAGCTCAAACCTGCGGCCTGACGGATTGATTACATGATCCCGTCCGGCTGCCAAGCCGGACGGACGTCATGCTTTCGCAAGATCAGATCACCCTTGAAATCACCACAAGCGGTCAGGGATTGTACGAAGTCACCGAACCGATCCAGTCATGGGTGGCCCAAACCGGTTTTGAACGCGGGCAACTGACCATCTTTGTCCGTCACACCTCGGCCAGCCTGACCATTCAGGAAAATGCCGACCCGGATGTCCGGTTTGATCTTGAAACCTTCTTTGCCCAATTGGTGCAGGAAAATCCCAGCCTCTATCGCCATACCTGCGAAGGGCCCGATGACATGCCCGCCCACATCAAATCGGCCCTGACCGATGTGTCGCTGACCATCCCGGTATCCAATGGCCGGGCCGTGCTTGGAACGTGGCAGGGGATCTATTTGTTCGAACATCGCCGTGCACCCCATCACCGCAAGGTCACCCTGCATCTGATCGGCGAATAGGCTTACGCGATTATGTCGTTATGCGGCCAAGTGCGGCTCGGACGCCCAAAGCCCTTTGACCTGCACTTCAAGCAGTTCACGCAAGGTCCCGCACATATCCTCGCAGTCAAAATTCTGCGTACTGAAATGCTCGTGGATGGTGAATAAAAACAGCGACATCAGGGTTTTCTGGATCAAAACCGGCGGCAAATCACGGTTGAGTTCGCCTGAAAGCTGCGCTTCCTCGATCAGGGCCTGAATGGCTGCAATCAATCCGCTGCTTTCCATAACGGCATGCACCGCCCCCTTTCTTGGTGAAAAGACAATCTGCTGCATGATCACCTGCCACAAGCCGGGATTAAGTCCCACCTGCGTGAAGCGATAGGACGCAACATGCATCATCTTGTCCACAAAGCACCATTCCGGGTCCATCGTATAAAGACCCTTTTCAATCGCCTCTGCCATCTGTTGCCCAACGCAGCAGATCAGAAGATCTTCCTTGGTCGGAAAGTGATTGAAGATCGTTCCTTCGGCAACGCCGGCACGTTTTGCAATCTCTCGCGTGCTGACAGCGTCAAATTCCCCGGCACAGAAACAGTCACGCGCGGCATCAAGGATCTTCTGGCGCGTTTCTTCACGTCGCGCAGCTCGAATATTCATCAACGCCTCCGATTTAAATGAGCACACTCACTGAGTACACTCATTTAAATTACCGGACCGCGCGTGTCAATTCCTGCCCAACGCCCTCACCGGCGCGCGGCGTGTATTACCGGCGCCCCACAGGCAGCAAATATATCTGTTTCCGGGCGATAAAGTCCGGTCGCAACATGCATCGCGCCCAGCACGGTTGAAAACAGATTGTCATGCGAAAAGCGGCCCGTTTGTGCCTGGGCTGCCAAGCAATCCCGCTCGATCCGGTTGGCATCGGCATAGCCGTCCGACATCCAGATCATCATCGGCACCTTGGTTTGTTCCGTGGGCGCGAGCATGTAGGGCGCGCCATGCAGATACAATCCGCCCTCACCCAAGGACTCCCCATGGTCCGACACATAAAGCAACACCACGTTGTAATCGTCCTGATAAGCTTTCAGGCGTTCGGTCAGTTGGGCGACGATAAAGTCGGTATATCGGATCGTATTGTCATAGGTATTGATCAGTTCTTCGGCGCTGCAATTTTCAATATCACTGCGCGGGCAATCGGGGACAAAGGCCCGATGCTCATCGGGATAGCGTTTGTAATAGGTCGGCCCGTGACTGCCCATCAGGTGAAAGGCAATCAGTTGATCGTGCGGTTCACCTGATGCGACTTCCCCCTCAAGACCGCGCAGCATCACCGCATCAAAACAGGTGCCAAGCACGCAATCTCCGGGGAAATCATCGGGCGATATGTCGATATGGCGCACCCGGTCACACACCCCTTTGCAGCCCTCGTCATTTTCCTTCCACAGAACGTCGACACCGGCATGTGTCAGCACATCCATCAGGCTTTCACTGTGACGTGCGACGTCGCCGTCATAACCGGCATGATCCATCGGCGAAAACATGCACGGCACCGAAACTGCGGTTGCCGTGCCGCACGATGACACATCCTGAAACGCCAGCATGCCGTCAATCTGACTGGTAAAGGGCGATGTCGGGCGCGTGTAACCATTGGCCGCAACGCTTTGGGCGCGTGCGGTTTCACCGATCACCAGAAACATCAAAGTCGGCTTGTTATCGCCGTCTGGCGCGACCTTGCGCGCATCCTGCCCGATGGTTTGAAACGGCATGTCGGCATAAAGATATCGCCGCTTTACCAACTGGATCGTGCCGGCGATGTAGTTCGATGGCACAAGCTCCTTGCCAAGAACCTTGTGATTGCGCCCGACCGATGCGTAATCCTTGAAATAAAGCGATCCGATCCCGCCCAACACCAAAACCGGCAAGATCATCAAAACCAGCCGCTGCCCGATCCCGCGCAAAATCGTTTTCGGGAATTTAAGCGGCACAAGGATCAGCATCGCGGCCGGCAGAAGCCCGGTCACGGCAAACCACAATACGGCCTGCAAGTTGAAATATGAAAGCGCTTCACCCTGATTGGTCTCGACCACGTTTTCGATCATGCCGCGATCAAACACGATGCCGTATTTCAACATCGCATAATGCGCCAGCGCACCCGTGATGATCAGAAAAACAAAGAACGGCTTGAACAGATAGCGCCAGGAAAAAGGCGTGAAAACCACAAGTGACGCACAGATCAGAACAAACGGCGCACTGATCGCAAAGCCCATGTCATAATCACCAAGGCCCTGCAGAATACCGTAAAAGTGGCTAAGGACCTTCCAGTTCAGAACCAGCGTGAAATAGGCCGCGAGTGTTAAAAGGCCAAATCGATAATCAATCGGTGAAAGGTGCAAAAAGGAACGAATTCGACGCATCCGGGCATCCTTGGGGCAATGAACCATGCCCCTCGCATACCGTGCGAAGCTGACAACAAGCTGAAGTCACCCGGAATGCTTGCGGATCCGTTAGGCCGCGGCCCTTGCTTGTTTGTTGGCGCGTTTGCTGGCGCGTAGCCCCAAAAGGCTGTGAATGACAAGCGTGGTGATCACCACTGTTCCGCTGATCAGGGTCATTTCGTCGGGCACTTCATTGACAAACACCCAGACCAGAAACGATCCAAAGATCGCTTCATTAAGCATGATCAGGCTGACCTCGGCGGCGGGAATTTTGCGCGATGCATACGCAATCAGCAGGAACGATACCGGCAACACCCAAAAGCCCAGCATCAACAGCCACACCCAATCCAGACCAATTGGCGATAACGGTTCGGCACCGGGCAGCAGGATCAGGGTGACGACAAACGCGCCAAACAACATGCCCTTCAGCGCATCAACTTCGGGCTTGGCACCCAGCACATTGAAATAACCCGCCATACAGATCGCCGCCCCAAGGGCCAACATATCCCCCAGCGCGTTTTTCCCGCCAAACCCGGCACTGAACATGCCAAGCAAGGCAACAAACACCACGACCGAGGCAACCCATGTCCGGATCGGCTGCGAACGTTTAAAGATAAACACGCCAATCAACCCGGCCAGAAGCGGTGTCGCGGCAATAATGATCAGGGTATTGGCGGCATCGGTATTGCGTACCGAAAACATGAAAAGCGTACAGGTCCCGCCGTAAAACAGACCGGTCAGCATCTCGAACCCGTTGGGCCGGATCGATTGCACGATGCCCTCGCCCCGCTTGGCCCCGTTCCAAAGGGCCACCAGCAAAAGCGCCACGGTCAAAAAGCCCAGCCGCCAGAACGCGGTTGTAAAATCATCGGCCGCAATCAGACGCAGCAAAAGCGCATCGGGCGACAGGATCACAACCCCCAAAAGGGCAATCCAGCCACCATGAACACTCCCGAACCGATCCCGCAACGTCATCTCACCCAACCCCTACGCGGTTTGCACCGCATCAAATTCCCAAAAACAAGGCAGCAGGTTTTCGCCGTGCTGCCAATAACCCATTGTTACGGGCCTTTCCCCTTATGGCAATTCGATTTTATTCAACTGTTTGAAAGGATCGCACAAATACTTGCCACAACGCCCCTGCGCACGATTGCATCGATACAAAGAAACTGTTTTGTTTGCCCCGCAACCCCGATAAGTTGGGGACAAATTTGAACATCTGCCAAGCAAAAGGATGGATCATCATGGCTGGTAAAAT
>NZ_DCAO01000064.1:0-1867 GCF_002311515.1 Thalassospira sp. UBA1131 | reverse complement strand
CTGGTTCATATTTCCGGTCAGATCACCATGGAAAATGGCGAGTTGAAATTTATCGGCAAACTCGGTGCCGACTATGACGTCGAAACCGGTCAGAAGGCCGCCCGCCTTTGCGCGCTCAACCTTGTTGCGCAACTCAAGGCCGCCATCGGCGATCTTGATAAGGTCACCCGCGTTGTCAAACTGAACGCGTTTGTCAATTCCGCCCCCGACTTCACCGATCAGCCCAAAGTCGTCAATGGCGCATCCGACACCATGGTGGAAATCTTTGGCGATGCTGGCAAGCACGCGCGATCCGCTGTTGGCGTTGCCGCCCTGCCGCTTGGTGTTGCGGTTGAAATTGATGGCATTTTCGAAATCGCCTGATCTTTACATCAGCCGCCTGAATGCAACACCGATCAGCATCGCTGGTCGGTGTTTTCTTTTGGGCGTTACATCTGATGAAAATGGGTGCGCACCATCTCGGCAAACACATCGCGCACTTCATTATGTGCACCTGCCTTTTCCATCAGGCTGATCGCGAATTTCGGTAATTCCGGCAACGCGTCATCTCGGCCCAGTGCTTCAAGATCATCGGGGATCGTGCCGACCAGAAACGCCGTGATCGACAAATCCGATCGCACCGTTGCCGCCGTTGCTTCGATATTGCCGCTTTCAAACACGCTGCGCCAGGCAATCCCCGCCTGATCCAGCGCATCAATCACCGCCGGCCGAAACGCACATTCACGACTTACCAGCGATACCGGCAGCGGGCGCTTTGTCTGTGCCTTGCCTGATTTCGCCCCGACCCAGACCAGCGGCGCAATTTTCAGGAAATCACCCGTCATCTGCCCGACCGGCTCCTCAACCAGGGCAATATCAATCTCGCCACTATTGACCATGCTCCGCAATTCTTGAGAGCTGTGACACCGCAGCGAAAGCTCGATCCCCGGATAGTGATCGCAAAATTTGCGAAGCGGCGTGCGCATAAACGTGCCGACAAGATCATAAGGAATGCCAACGGTAAGCTTGCCGACATGGCCCGCCCCGGTCATGTCCTGCCAGATCTCGTCATTGAGCAAAAGCATCCTTTGCGCCTTGCGCAGCAGTTGCTCCCCATTCTGGGTCAGGCGCAATCCCTTGCGCGCGCGTTCAAACAACCCGCACCCGAATGCGGTTTCAAGTCGCTTGATCTGCTGGCTGACCGCCCCTTGCGTCAGGTTAAGCACCTCTGCCGCACCGGTCATGCTGCCGGTTTCCGCCACGGTCACAAAGGCGCGCAACACCGCAATATCAAGGTTTCGCATGATATCCTCACCGATCCGGCCACAACATGGTCAACGCCAACAGCATTAACAAACGTAATGCTATCCATAATGAACATTCGCTTTCCTGATGCAAAGAATTGTTTTCTGATGTCCCCTGCCGCCCGGGCAACGCGCCACCACAGGACGATAGAATGATCGAAACACTGCTGCCCGTTTTATCCTTTACCCTGGCTGCGGCCCTGTCGCCCGGCGGGGCCACGACGCTTGCCACCGCATCGGGTGCGCAGTTCGGCTTTCGCCGTTCCGTGCCGTTCATCATGGGCATTTCAATCGGCATGCTGACACTGGCAGCCGCCGGCGCGCTTGGGCTGGCAAATTTGCTGCGTGCCTTTCCGGCGATTGAGCTCATCACCAAACTGATTGGCACCAGCTATCTGGTGTGGTTGGCCGTCAAAATCGCCATGGCCCCGCCACCACCCACCTCGACGATTGCGCGCAACCTTGATCAGGCCCCCCCGACAGACAGCAAACCCATCCCGTTTCTTGGCGCCTTTGGCCTGCTGTGGCTGAACCCGAAAGGCTGGGCTGTCACCATCGGGGCGGCGGCATCCTTTTCTGCCATC
>NZ_DCAO01000059.1:70758-71440 GCF_002311515.1 Thalassospira sp. UBA1131 | reverse complement strand
GTTCACGAATATCCGGAACTTGGCATGGAAGCCGTCTGGAAGATCGAAGTCGAAGACTTCCCGGCCTTCATCGTCATCGATGACAAGGGCAACGATTTCTTCGCCGAATTCGGCATCTGATCAGAAATCAGTTCTCTGAATATGCAAACGGCGCGGGGGAAACCTTGCGCCGTTTTTTGTATGCATAGCTGACCCTAGGTCAAAGGGGTTGCTGCGGTGCGCAAGAAATGCTCTGATTTGGGCAAAATCAACCCCTTACTGGATAACCTGTTATGTCTGAAACTTCCGCGCTCTCTGCCACCGGTGCGACGGAAAGCCGACTGGTTGGTGTGACCGCCGCACTTGCGACGGTTTGCATCTGGGCCGGTTGGCTGATTGCCACCCGCTATGCCATGACGTCAAGCTTTACCGCTGTTGATATTGGCCTGATGCGTTTTGTTGTGCCTTTTGTCCTGCTTGCCCCGATCTGGATTAGAAAAGGCATCTGGCCCAAGGGCCTTTCAATGGCCAATGGTCTTTTGATGATCGTTGGTTCCGGTGCGTTTTACACCCTGATGGTTGCAAGCGCCCTTGAGTTCGTTCCGGCAAGTCATGTTGGTATTCTTTTGCCCGGTGTGATGGCGGTGTGGGCGGTTCTGATTGCCATGCTTCTGTTTGGTGAACGTCCGGGCAAGGTCCGCAT
>NZ_DCAO01000059.1:55164-70688 GCF_002311515.1 Thalassospira sp. UBA1131 | reverse complement strand
AGTGATGACATGCTGATGGGCTATGGGCTTGTATCGGCCGGGGCGTTTATGTGGGCGTGTTATACCCATGCGATGCGTCAAAGCGGCCTGGGCGCGCTTGAAGCCGCATCCTTTGTCGGTTTCTGGTCGTTTGTCGTGATGGCGATTATCGCGCTGTTTACCGGCACCACGATTGGCGATGCCCCGATGGGGGATATCATGATGTTGCTGACAGCGCAGGGTTTGCTGGCCGGGTGTGTTGCCGTGATTACCTATGGCCTAGCCGTGCGCCATATCGGATCGACCGGTGCGTCCGCATTTGGTGCAATGACCCCGGCCCTGACCGCACTTGGCGGTGTGATCCTGTTGGGGGAACCGGGCAACCTGGCACTGGTTCTGGCAGTGGTTCTGGTGATCCTTGGTGTGATGACCGCATCGGGCGTATTTCGCCGCATTCGGGTTTAAACCCGATACATTTTATTGCCCGGCGTTCTGACCTGTTAAATGGGCGGTGCGCCGGGCGACCAGCCTTGCCAGTGGCGGGCCAAAGGCCAGCACCATGAAAAAGCGTGTTGCCTGCAGCACGAGGATGAAGGACAGGTCGACATTCGTGCTGGCCGCGATAATGGCAACAGAATCAAGGCCGCCCGGACTGGTTGCGAGATAGGCCGTCAGTGGATCGACATTCATGAAATACACCAAAAGCCCCGAAATCCCGGCACAGAAGCCGATCAAAACAAAGATCGATAACAGGATTTTGGGAAGTGCGTGTGCTGCGTGGCGCAGGACCGGCGGGGTGAATTTCAAACCGATCACCCAGCCGATCATGGCATAGGTCAGGCCGAGAAACCATTCGGGCAGGACGACATCGAAAAAACCGCTGACATGCAGGATCATGGTGACAACGATCGGCACCAGAAGCGGACCGGATGGCAGACGTACTTTTTGACCGACAAAGCAGCAGGCAACCACCAGACTGAGTGTCAGGGCAAAACCGACCGGGTCAAAAGCCGGGAACCAGTCATGGGGCCCCATGGCAGCCAGCGTTTCCGGATCAACCCAGAAATTGGCGACGCTGGATGCGACACCGACAACGATTACCACGCGCACATATTGCATGAAGGCCACCAGCCTTGCATCCGCGCCAAAGGCGTCTGCCATGATGACCATGGCCGATGCCGCACCGGGCGTTGATCCCCAGATGCCTGCGGTTCCGGGCAGGACCTGTTTGACGCACAGGATCCAGCCCAAGAAGCTGCTGGCAAGCAAAGTGATGCCGGTAACGCCAAGGATCATCGGCCAGTCCGTGGCAAAGGATGTCAGTATTCCGATGGTCATCGACCCACCGATCATCACGCCCAAAACCGATTGTGCGCCAAGATAAAGTTGCTTGGGGGCGGCAATGGTTGCGCCGTTGGTGCCCATCAGAATGCCGATGATCATCGGACCCACCAGAAGTGAGGCCGGGATTTGCCAATGATGGAGCAGAACCGAAAACACGACGGAGGTGGAAATCAGCAATAACCACTGGACCGGTTTCGGCAGACGGCCAAGCCGTTCTTTGGGGGGAGTTATGATCGGAGATGTTGGTTCGGATGACACGATGCGGCCTTTGTCATGGATGGAAGGCATCTGATCGCGGGTGGCGCGATGTGATGGCGTGCTGGCGCCTGTGGGGGGCGTCAAGGTGGGGATTACAATTATAGCCAGCTTGTGCGATGGATGCGAGTATTTGCGTGATCCCGCCGAATGAAGGCCATGTCTGACTTGGAGAATATCGCCATGTTCTGTATGACGTTAAGCAATATACGGCAGTCTGTGGGGAACCTGTTTTGAGCACCGATCCGATCCAGTTTCAGTTTGATGGCGATGAAGATGCTGCCCGAACGATTGTTCTGGCCCATGGGGCAGGGGCAGCCATGGATAGCCCGTTCATGAACGAAATGGCGGGCGAGCTGGCCAAGGCTGGCCTGCGCGTTGCACGCTTTGAGTTCCCCTATATGGCCAAACGCCGGATTGATGGCAAAAAACGTGGGCCGGATCGGGCACCGGTTTTGATCGAGTATTACGGTGAAGTTGTTCGCGCACTTGGCGGGCCAGAGAAGTTGATTATCGGCGGCAAATCCATGGGCGGACGGATCGCCAGCATGGTGGCAGATGATCTTGGTGTGGTCGGTCTTGTCTGCCTTGGCTATCCGTTCCATCCACCGGGCAAGCCTGAAAACCTGCGCACAGAACATATTAAAACCCTGAAAACGCCGAGCCTGATCTGTCATGGCACGCGCGACCCGTTTGGCAGTCCCGATGAGATTGCGGGTTACGGGCTTTCAGATCGTATTGCGCTTTACTGGGTTGAAGACGGCGAACATGACTTCAAGCCACGCAAAAGTTCCGGACGTACCCAAAGCCAGAACATGGCCGATGCCGCGACGGCGATATCCCGGTTTGCAAAGATGCTCGGTTAAAAGAAACGGCCCGCCATATTGGCAGGCCATTGGCAGAAAGTTTGCGGGGCTTGGTGCGCGAGGGAGGTCAGGCAAGTACGCCTTCGCCGGCTTCCTTGAACTGCTGGGCATATTCCGGGGAAAGTTCGGCGGTGGCACTTGCGATGTCGATCCGCACACCATTGGGGTCAAGAAGGGCAAAATGGCGCTGGCCCCATGGTTCATCGCGAAGATCAAGGGCAAATTCAAACCCGGCTTCGCGCAATTCATCTGCCGCATCGCGGGCTTCTTCAACCTCCAGCGTAAGAACCGTTCCTTCGCCAACAGTGGCTGCCTGGAACATGGGCGGCTGGGTTTCGTGTCCCTGTTTCATCAGGCCAAGCTGAACGGATGGTGCGGACGGCCAGACAAGCTGGCAATACCAGTCACCGTCAAAGACCGGTGTGAAGCCAAGCTTTTTGTAAAAGGCGCGGCTTTGGGTGAATTTTTCGGTGATGATGATCTGATAGGCGTTGGTGACTTTCATCGTCATGCTCCTGACGTTGGGGTTAATCCTGTCCCGATTTGTCAATGGTTGCACATCCCTCCTGACAGGAGCCTGTCAGGAGCGGTATGATAATTTTTGGGGCAGGATGACAAAGGAGTGATCATGAGACGGGCTGACCGATTATTTCGCCTTGTTCAAATCTTGCGCCGCCGCAAACTGTGCCGCGCATGTGACCTGGCCGAGGAACTTGAAGTTTCCGAACGGACCATCTACCGCGACATTCGCGACCTTGCCGCATCGGGCGTTCCGGTCGAGGGGGAGGCAGGCGTTGGCTATATCCTGCGCGATGGGTATGACTTGCCGCCGCTTATGTTTGATGCCGACGAGATCGAGGCGCTTGTTGTTGCGGCCCGCATGGTTCAAAGCTGGACTGATCCGCAGATGGCGCGTGCCGCCGGTGATGCCCTGACCAAGATCGAGGCGGTGCTGCCCGAAAAAATCCGTGGTCTGGTTGGTGGTGTCCCGATTGCGATTGCCGAAATCGCGCAGGAACCGATTGCCATTTCGATGCCGGACCTCAGGCGGGCCATCCGCGAACGGTTTCTGATTGATATCGATTACACCGATGCAAAGGGCGACAATACCCGTCGCCGGGTCTGGCCGCTTGGCATGTTGTTTTTTGGCAGTACTTGGCTTCTGGCCAGCTGGTGCGAATTGCGCGAGGCCTTTCGCGTTTTTCGGGCCGACCGGATTGCCCATATGGAGATATCGACATCGCGCTTTCGCCCGGTTCCGGGGCGGTCATTGCGTGATTATCTGATTTCCGAAGGTGTTGAAGGCGAGATCCTTAATGGCATCGGTCGATAGCGAGTTCGTTCTGTTGGTGTCAGAGCTGCTGGCACCTTTGGGGCATATCAGGCCCAGACGGATGTTTGGCGCCGTCGGGCTTTATTGTGACGGCGCCTTCTTTGCGATCATTTCCGAAGATGTCCTGTATCTCAAAGGAGACGCACAGACCAAGGACCGGTTTGATGCGATGGGGATGCAGCCATTTGCCGTACCGTCGGGAAGGCCGGTGACCCTGTCTTATTTCGAAGTGCCCGGTGAATGGCTTGATAACGAAGAACAACTTCTTGAATTTGCCACGTTGGCGCTTGGGGCTGCGCGCCGTTCACAGGCGCAAAAGGGGCGAACTGCCAAGAAGTAACCAAGCCTTGGACAAAGCAAACAGATCCCGGGATATTCGGGGCAGGGGTATTTAGACGCCGCTTGCAATCAGTGATGTTCGGTCGCACTTTTCCTGTATAGTATTTTTTCGGGATAAAGAACGCGTTAGGTCTGGGACAAGTGGCAGCCGGTAGTTTCTGGCAAGGTTTTGCCGACACGTTAAAAATTCGGACAGACAAGCCGGAACTGTTGCGCGCGCAGGTTGGTGCTCTTTCGCGTCAGATACCTGTCCTTTATATGCTGCTGCTGGCCAACGCAGTCGCCCTTGCCTACACCCATTACGGAACAGCACCCGACTGGATGACAGTCCATGCTGTGATTGTTCTGGGTGTCATTTGTATTATTCGTGCGGTTGCCTGGAACCGCGCCCGCGTTGATGTTGATGACGTTGATGTCTGTATCAAGCATCTGAAGCGCATCAGGGTGCTGGCGGTGGTGATATCCGTCCTGTTCACCCTTTGGGCGATCACGATGTTTGATTATGGCGACGCCTATCAGCGCGGCCACGTTGCCTATTTCATATCGATCACGGTTGTTGGCTGTATTTTCTGTCTGGTGAATTTCCCGCCTGCGGCATTGCTGGTTGTTGCGATTGTGCTAGGCACCTCCGTGTTTTTCTTCGGCACCAGCGGCAACGAAGTTTATGTCGCGATCGCGGTCAATATGGCGCTTGTGTCGTTGATGATCATTCAGATCATCCGAAGCTTTTATGCCAATTTTTCTGGCCTGATCCAGACCCAGAACGATCTTGAAGCACAGCACCAGACGATGATCGAACTGTCGCGCCAAAACGAGGCATTGGCGCTGATTGATCCGTTGACCGGTTTATCCAACCGCCGGGCCTTTTTTTCCGTGCTGGAAGATACGGTGAATGCTGCCACCGAAAATGAAACATTCGCGGTGGCGATGATTGATCTGGACGGTTTCAAGCCTGTCAATGACGTGCATGGTCACCCGTCGGGCGATGAGCTGTTGCAGCAGGCGGGCAGGCGGCTTCGCAAAGTGCTTGGTAACGATACGCTTCTGGCGCGTTTGGGCGGGGATGAGTTCGGATTGTTGCTTAAGGGCTATGACGACGCACTCGAACTGATTGCGCTCGGCAAGGAGCTTTGTGACGCGCTCAATCGACCGTTTGTCCTAAATGGTGTGACCGTGCAGGTTTCGGCATCACTGGGGTTTGCGACCTATCCCACAGTAGCGCGCAGCCCGAACGGCCTGTTCGAACGTGCTGACTTTGCGCTTTACCATGCGAAAAAGAATGCACGCGGCGAGGCGGTTTTGTTTGCCGCCCACCACGAAACACTGATCCGCCATGACTCCCAGATTGAACAGGCGCTGCGCAAGGCGGATTTATCGACTGAGCTCAGCCTGCATTACCAACCGGTATTTGATATTCGATCCGGGAAGGTGAGCTCGCTTGAGGCGCTTGCACGTTGGGAAAGTGCCCAGATGGGGGCGGTTTCGCCAGGCACGTTCTTTCCGGTGGCAGAAAAGACCGGCCAGGTCGGCTTTCTGACACGGGTTTTGTTCGAAAAGCTGATGGTCGATATGCAGGACTGGCCGGAAAACCTGCCCGTATCGTTTAACCTTTCGGCGCGCGATATTGTTCTGTCCGACACTGTCGAGTGGCTGATTGACGAGATCAAAAAGCATCGCATCGACCCGGGAAGATTGACCTTTGAAGTCACTGAAACGGCGTTCTTGCGTGATTTTGAGGCCGCCCGGACCAGCATCCGGTATTTGCGCGATCATGGCGCACGCATTGCCCTTGATGATTTTGGCATCGGTTATTCCAGCCTGCGCTATGTCCACGAACTTGAATTTGATGTGCTCAAGGTTGATCGCAGCTTTGTCGCCCCGCTGTCGCATAACGAACGCAGCCGCCGTATCGTCAAAACGGTGATTGATATGTGCCAGAATCTTGGCATTGATTGCGTGCTGGAAGGGATCGAAAACGACAGCCAGCGCGATGTGATCATCACGTTGGGTGGCCGCCTGATGCAGGGGTATTTCTTTGCCCGCCCGGTTCGCGAAGTCAAACTTGATGCGTTGGCCGAAGGTGTTGGCAAGTGACGTGGGGCCAAGTGCCGTAAACCTCGGCCCTTGGATGCGATAAGCTGCGACTCGGTTAATCTTCCCGCAACCAGATGGCGCTACTCTGTCAAAAGCGGGAACGGTATTTTGTGAAATGGCACAACCACCGGTCCCGATTTTTGGCGGGAACGAGGCCGTTGACCATGTCGTCACAGACAGAGATTTTGCAAACATCCGCAATGGCGATTACAGGCGATATCGAGCTTGCCCCGGAAATCCGTACCCGTCTGCGCGGTCTGATCGACAGCCTGCCAGATCAGCCCGCCCGCCTTCGTGTACTGGGCCACGTTTTGCTTGATCTTGGTCTTTGCGATCTTGCACTGAATGCGTTTGGCCGGGCGTTGCTGATTGATGATCTTGATGGGGCGACCCATCTGGGCCTGACAAGGGTCTATATCCAGACCGGCCGCCGTGACCTTGGGCTTGAACATCTTGAAATTGCCATCAGCCTGCGCCCTGATGCGCGGGAGTTGCGCGTGCTTGCGGCTGATTTGCTGGGATGCCGGGACAAGATGCGCGCACTTGATCAACTCGGTGCTGTTCTTGCCGCTGAAACCGATCATGCCGGCGCGCGCAAGGGGCTTGCCAACCTGATACGCACCGTGGTCGCAAGCCGTATGCATACCGTTTCGCATGATGACCGCGAGACCCGACCGCAACCGACATTCGACCACACACAAGTCATTTGGGGTGATGTCGAGCCGTTTGGCGACCTCATCCAGTCCACCATCGGTCGTGGGTGCCGCGTTTCCTGATCCGGCAGGTGCCTAGCCAGCAGACGGGATATTGGCTGCTTGCAGGGAAACGATCGTGAAATCATCATCAAGCTTTGCCGGTGCACGGTCCATGAACTGATCGGCAATCTGTGCGGCAAGGTCAATGTCACGACCGCCTTCCAGAACGGTGTCTTGCAACATCTTGAGCAAGCCTGCCTCACAGAGAAACTGACCATTGTCCAAGGTTGTTTCGATCAGTGCGTCGCTGTAAAGCAGCAGGAAACTGTCCCTGTCGAACGGGACTTCGCGGGTTTCATAGCGGGCGTCCCTGATAACACCAAGTGGCACCCCGGAACCATCAAGATAGCGTGCCTCGCCGGTCGCAGTGTTGCCCAGAACAGGTGACGTGCAGGCGGCACTGGCATAGGCGAACGTGTTGTTCTGTCGGTCGACGATGCCATACAGCATTGTCGCATATTGCCCGACAGGCAAAAGCCCCTTGAGATGACGATTAAGCCGCTGCAAATACACATCCGGCGTCTGATCGTCGACTTGTTCGGACCATATCAGGGAATGCAGGCGGAAGGTGTTGAGTGCGGCCCCAAGCCCGTGGCCTGCGAAATCAACGATGTAAACGCCAAGCCGGTGGGCATCAATCGGTACCAGCCCCCACATATCGCCACCAAGTTCCGAGGACATCTGGAATGTCGCACTGATCCGCATGCCGTAATCCATGCCGACCCCACGATAGTGTTCCGGTGTCGGGTTCAGGTTTTCCTGCATGTTGCGCGCAAGTTCCAGTTCTGACTGGGTGCGTGCCTGATAGGCCTGAAGTTGCTGCACCAGCAGCCGGTTTTCGAGGTGGATCTTGGTGCGTGCGATCAGTTCTGCCTTGTTGAGCGGTTTGAGGATAAGGTCGGTTGCCCCGTCATCGAAAATGCGCGTGCGTCCTTCGTTCTCCTCAAGGGCGGTTTGGGCGATGATCGGAGTTTTTGCATAGGCAGGATCAGCACGGACGGCCTTGCACACTGCATAACCATCCAGTTTCGGCATGATGATATCAAGAATGATCAGATCGGGATTATGCGTCTTGATCTGGGCAATCGCATCTTCGCCATCCTTGGCAAAAACCAGATTGGTAAACCCGTCAGCCCGAAGATAGGACGCAATGATTTCACGCGACAAAAGGGTGTCGTCCGCAATCAGGATGGTTGCGTTCTGCGCAATGCGCAGTGCATCGGGCGACGTCGTCAGGCGTGTTTCAAGATCATTGAGGAATGCCGTGTCGCCTAACGCCGTCGTGCTTTGACTGTCATCAAAAGTCAGTTCGATCGTGCGGCCATCCCGCAGAAAATTCACAGAGTGACACAGGCTTCTGATCAGGGGGAGGCCGCGGCCAAAGGTCGTGTCCTTACGCGAAATCGGGGCGGTTGCGTTTGCATCAGGCGGTGAAAATCCGTTGCCCTGATCATTGATGGTGATGACGACTTGGCCATTTTTGCGCCGACGCGCTGTCAGGATAATTGCACGGGCGCCATGGTGGCGGGATGCAAGGCGGCGTTCGGTTTCTTCGCCGAGCTCCTTGAAGCGATCCATCGACAGATGGCCGCCGGTTGCAAGTTCCAGATTGCCATGTATGAGCGAGTTGGCGAATGCTTCCTGAACGGCCATTTCAACAGAGGACGCGACGCCATCGCCAATCAGGCCGCGATGCCGAAGGCTGGTCACAAATTTGCGTGCCACCGGCAAATGATAGGCGCTGCGTGTTGAAAGACAGACCAGCAGGTCATGTTTTGGCAGTGATTTCTTACCGACCAGCGGTGCCAAGTCTTCAAGGTCGAGTTCGGGGAAACATTCAACAAAAGTGTCGCAATTCAGGCGGATCAGGCTGCCAAGCCAGTCGCGGCCGACCTGTGAAGGCAAAATACAAAATGAAAAACGCCGTTGGCTGGAAAAATCCTCGGGCGATTGCCCTGATATGTATTTGGCTGCAGCTTCGGTCGCGTCCCACAGGTTTATCCCCGCGACAAGCTTTGAAAGGTCCTGTTGCGCGACGGTTTGCGGCACGGCAACCAAGTACTTTGCACGTGAATCTCGGCCAACAGGCATTGATTAGTTTTCCAGCTGGAACAAGGTATCAAAGCGGGCAACCTCAAGCATGCGCTTGACCTGTCCCTGTGCGCCGCGCAGGATGACATTTGTGTTGGATTTTTCGCCCTCGTCGCGGGCAAGCAGCAACATGCCAAGACCGGCAGAGTCAATGAAATCGACACCGGAAATGTCCAGAACAAGCGTGGACGAGCCGTGTCCGCGAACTTCTTCGATCAGTTTGCGGAAGCTCGAATGATCGCCGAATGTGAAGCGACCGGTCACTTCGACTGTGGTTGTTCCATTGGCGAAATCTGTCTTGTAATTCAAGTCTGGACTCTCCTTGAAGCGTTTGGCCAGTGGCGGAAACCCGGCCAAGACTATGCTTTTCTTAACGTTAATCTGATTGTGTATGGTTTGGGTAGTGACTGCAATACATGTTAGTAGTTGTGAGATGAGCAACACTATCGGTATGCTGACCTACATTGGTATATCGGGATACGAACAAGAAAATGCCAGAGCAGGCACGCATTGTAATTGTGGAAGATACGCTGTCGCTGGCGCGCGTGTATCAGGATTACTTGCGTGCCGACGGTCACGTTGTTGATCACGTCGTCAGCGGCACAAACGCCATAGAACGTTTGCGCCATGATCCGCCGGATGTCCTTGTTCTTGACCTTATTTTACCCGATATGGACGGGCGCGAGGTTCTTCGCGCTGCCGCGCAAATCGCACCGGATTGCAAAATTGTTGTTATCACGGCCCACGGGTCAATCAATGTCGCGGTCGAGGCGATGCGCGAAGGGGCATGGGATTTTCTGTTAAAACCCTTCACCGCTGACAAGTTACGCGACACGGTGACAAAGGCGATCAAAGGTGCGCCCGCCCTTCAGACTGCACCGGATATTGATCTGGAAAGTCCCGATGCCGACGAGATGTATTTCGACATCATCGGCGGGTCGGAAAACATGCGTGATATCTATCGCATTATCGAAAATGCTGCCCCCAGCCGTGCGACTGTCTTTATCACCGGTGAATCCGGTACCGGTAAGGAACTCGCCGCCGAGGCAATCCATCGTCGTTCGGAACGGGCAAAGGATCCGTTCATTCCGCTGAACTGCGGTGCTATTCCCAAAGACCTTATGGAAAGCGAGATTTTCGGTCACGTCAAAGGTGCGTTTACCGGTGCTGTTTCCGACCGCGAAGGGGCGGCACATCGTGCGGATGGGGGCACGCTGTTTCTGGATGAAATTTGCGAAATGGATTTGGACCTGCAGACCAAGCTTCTGCGGTTTATCCAGACCGGGTCATTCCAGAAAGTCGGCGGCAGTTCGATAGAAAAGGTTGATGTGCGCTTTGTCTGTGCGACCAACCGCGATCCACTTGAAGAAGTGCGTTCCGGTCGGTTCCGCGAAGACCTTTATTACCGTTTGCACGTTATTCCGCTGCACATGCCGCCCCTGCGCGATCGCGATAACGATATCCTGCAAATTGCCAATTTCTACCTGCAACGCTTCACGCGCGAGGAAGGCCGCGATTTCGAACGGTTCAGTCCCGAAGTCTCCGCCCTGTTCGCACGGTATTCCTGGCCGGGCAATATTCGCCAGTTGCAAAATATCATCCGTAACATTGTTGTGCTCAATAACGGGACCGAGGTGGCGCTTTCAATGGTGCCAAGGCCGGTCAATAGCGGCACTGACGGTGACCAGTTCGGATCGGGGACGATTGAAGCCCCGCCACCCCATCCGGTCGTCTCAAACGAGCCGGGCGGTCCCGGACGTCATTGGGCCGGTGATCCGGAGGCGCTGGCCTTTCTTGCCGGTGCCCGGCAAATGCGCAAGGTCGTCGAAAACCATAATTCCGGACGTAGCAACCAACTGCTTGGTGCTGGTGCGGGGGGCAACTTTGGGGGCGACGATCAAACTGCATTGTCGCCATCCGCATCCGGTTCGGGAAGGTTGGGGTTTGGCGAGATCAAGCCGCTTTGGCAGGTTGAAAAGCAGGCAATCGAAGAGGCGATCGAGCGTTGTGGCGGATCCATCCCGCGTGCAGCCGATGCCCTGGGTGTCAGCCCGTCGACAATCTATCGTAAAAAGCAATCTTGGGAAGAAAGCGGCCTTTAGGTCATTTTAGCGGTTTGGGCTGTGCCAAGCTGCCATCGCGTCTTCAAGGCGTTTCCAGTCTGCATCGGTTCCGGGCAGGCCAAACCGAACCTTGTTTGCATTATGATCAAATAGCCGGACCAGAATGCCCCGGTGCCCAAGGTGATCTGCCAAGTCAACGCAATCCGCGCCGTCGTAGTAGCGGAAAAGATCGGTGCCGCCAGATAGAGCCAGACTGCTGTTCTTGATGACGAGATCATCAAGCCGCGCTGCGTCTGCCATCAGACGTGTTCGGCTTTGCTGCTGCCATTGCGTATCGGAAAAAGCCTGCGTGCCCACGACCATGGTCGGGCAGGGAATGGCCCATGGGCCAATGCGGCTTTCAAGATCATTTGCAAGGTTGCAATCCATGACGGCACAGCCAAGCCGCGCCCCGGCAAGGCCAAAAAACTTGCCAAATGAACGCAACACAATGGTGTTTTGCAACTGATCAATGCGCGAACAAACCGATTGGTCCGGTTGGCCATCCATAAAGGCCTCATCGACCACAAGCCAGCAACTGCGCGCATCGGCAAGTTTGCCCAGCTTTAAGATATCGTCAGGGGCAAACATGGCCCCGTCCGGGTTGTTGGGATTGACCAGGATAACGACGGTTCCCGTTTCGGCAGTGCTCAGAATATCCGTGGCCTTGGCAATCCTGTCAGCCGGATCGGTTTGGTGGGGTTGGCAGTGGTACCCGGCACGTCGCCAGCACCGTTCATGTTCACCGTATGTCGGGCCCATGACATGGACGTTTCTAGTCGTCTGATCTGCCATGCGGTCTTTCAGCCAGAACGGGATCAACTGGATCAGGGCCTGTGTGCCCGGGGCGCAAACAAGATGATCCGTCTTCGGCAGTTGGTAATACTGCTTGGCCGCCGCTTTCAGACCATCAAGCTCCGCGGTGAGTGGCAGGCGTTGCCAGTGCGCATTTTCAATATCGGGAACCGGGTAGGCTATTGGATTGATACCGGTCGATAAATCCAACCAGTCGCTTGTTGGAATGCCATATCGGTTTGCCGCACGATCAACTGCGCCACCGTGATTGATCGGCGGTTGTTGTTTGGGCGTGATATGGCTGTTTGTCATGATGGGGCCAGGCCTGATCGAAAGTGAACTGTCTGCGGTTTGGATCAAGTTTCCGCGCTTGCCATTGCGGAAAGTGCTGCGTATCGTCCGGCCATCCTCAATACCGGACATTTTCCCATGATCACAGCCCAAAATGCCACCAACATTCAGGTATGGCAGAAGCTTAACCCGCAACTGTCGATTTCCAACGGTGTAAGTCCGGGCACCGATGTCGCGGAAATTGGAGCCGATAAAGGTGGTTTTGATGGGGGCGCGCTTTCTGAACGGTTTTGGGATGAGGGATATTTCCTGATCCACGATGTTTTGCCGGCGGGCGAGCTTGAAAAACTTCGTAAAGGGATTGAAGTGCTTGTTGCCAGTGGCCTGTCACCCGCGCTGATATATCTTTACGATGAAGCGTGGGATGTGTTTCGTCGGTTACGCCCGCTTCTGACCCATTTTCTGGGCGATCGGATTGCGCTTTTGCCGCACTTCTGGGCGTGGCATGTCGATCCCGATGCTGATGGAAGCGGCTGGCCACCGCATCGCGATTATCAGGGTGAAAGTACGATTGGCGATGAGATGCTGATCAGTCTTTCTCTTTGGGTGCCGCTGAGCAATGCCACGCCTGAAAATGGCTGTATGCATGTCTTGCCCCGCAATTTCGAGAAAGGTTACCCGGCACCGGTTTCAGAACCGGGGGAGGTCCGCCTTCAAGACATTCGCGCCCTTCCGGCCAAGCCTGGTGCGGTGATGGGCTGGCGACAGGATATTTATCATTGGGGTGGACGGGCAAGCCCGTACGCCAGCGAAGCCAGGATCAGCCTGTCACTTGAATTTCAGAATGCCGCCTTTGATCCGCTTGCCGATCAATTGTTGGGACTTGATCATCCTCCGGTGTTTTTGGATCGTCTGGCGTTGATTGCCAAGCAGTTTGAAAAATACCGTCATATGCAATCAATGGATGCCGAAACCCTTAAATGGGCAAATGACGTTGTGGACGCCTGTGCTACGATTAACCATATGCAGTAAAAGCCGGAATGCCTCCGACTTGGCATTGGTTGAGTGGTGTTGTGCCAGACGTGATACTGCCATGGGCTGCACAGAAAAGGTTGGTTGATGGAATTGATTGATAACGCCCGTTTTGAAGAGTTGTGCCAGGTCCTTGGCAAGGATCAGGTATTGCTGCTGGTGAATTTGCTCCCGGCGTCCTACGACGAAGAGCGCGCCCGACTGATTGAAGCCGCAACTACCAAGGACTCTGATGGTATTAAACGGTCTGGACACGCCATCAAGGGGATGGCCAGAAACATGGCGGCGTCCGAACTTGCAGAAGCTGCATTGGCGTTTGAACGTTTCGAGGGTGATTTCGATCCAGCACTTGATGACAAGATCAAGGAACTCGACGAGATAACACAGCAGACGGTTGGCGCCATGCGCGCGCTCCTTGCCACGCCGTAGCTGTTATCTGTTGCTTCAGTGGTGTGAGTGACCCCAAAGGCAGATCAATTGGATCTGCCTTTTTCATTATTTTTGCAAGATTACTCAGTTTGTTACGCCGTTTGGCGATGAAAAATGCGTTCAGGGGAATAGAAAATCAGTCAATTCCCCCTACATGAAATCTAGAACGGATTTTCATCCACCAGCACTGTACACAGTGCCAAGACTGCTTGTGACCGTCCCAACATGGAGGCAACAGTGGCGAGCTTTAATAAAATTTCTGGGCAAACAGATCAGGAAACTTCTGCACAGCGACTTCACGGCGCGCCAAGTTACGACAAGTGGCGTCGAGATGATCTGTATCATTTGGCCGCGCAGAAAGGCATACAGAACCGGGCAAACATGTCGAACAAGGAATTGGTCGAAGCGTTGAAGCGTACGCAATCAACCGGCGGCTGATATCGCGTTTATTTTACCTCGATTTTGCAAAGAACCGGTTCCCATCCTGACATCAAGTATGTATACCATCGTATATTATAACTAACCGGTCGGGGTGGAGGTCGCCTGTTGCTTCCGCCACCGTTTGCAGCTGTGGCATGGCGCGAGCACGCACGCGTTGCCGGTTTGAAGCGATGTATTATAAATCGAGGTATGCCTAAGTGGGTTGTTTAGTCCGACGCTGTAGCCCGCAGCAAAAAGAGCAAGAACACAAAACTGGTTTGAAGTCGTGCGCGGTGGTTGTGCTTTCCGTGCTTATGCTTTGGTGCATGCCATTGGCAACCCCACAAGCGACGGAGCATGGCGCCCCTGACGTTCCAACGCGCGTCGCCTTTATAAATCCGGGTTATGGTGATCGCGGTTTCTGGAAAGATGTGCGCGACACCATGCAGGCGGCTTCAGATCAGTTTGGCTATGAACTGATCGTTTTTGATAGCAACCGCGACAGCAAGATGATGATCGAAAGTGCGCAGAAGGTTTTTGCCCTTGAACCCGCGCCTGATTACATCATTGCCGTCAACGAACATCAGCAGGGAACGCGCATCGTTCTGGAAGCAGAAGAGCGGGGCATCCCGGTCATCATGTTGCTCAATGACCTGACAAAAGAGCAAAAGAACGCATATGGCTATCCGGGCAGGGATTTTGATCACTGGATATTCTCCCTGACGCCGGACAACGAGCGTGCCGGTTATGACATCGCCAAGTCCCTGATCGATAGTGCACGTCTTCAAGCCGAAAATCGGCAACCAGCGCCGCTATGCCTGTTATCCATCGCCGGGGACAGCAAGACACCAGCCTCGCTTCAGCGACTGCAGGGACTTGATCACGCGCTTAGTCGTTTTCCGCTTCTTAGCGAACAGCGCCGTCTGGTCGCAAACTGGTCTTACGATGAGGCATATCGTCAGACAGAAAACTGGCTTAGACGGGGCGGGTGTGTGGATGCGGTCTGGGCTGCCAATGATGACATTGCGCTCGGTGCAATTGCGGCTCTGGAGAAGGCGGGCCGTAAACCGGGTAAGGACGTCTTTGTCGGCGGGTTGAACTGGTCACCTGCGGGGTTGCGCAACGTTGCAGACGGCAAGATGACCATGACCCATGGGGGGCACTTCTTTGCTGGCGCATGGGTCATGGTATTGCTTCATGATTACATCCATGGCGTTGAATTTCTTTCCCATCATCCCGAAATCTCTTTCAGGATGGAGGCGATCACACGCGAAAACATATCTCACTTTGTCGATGTCCTGGGCAGCAGGGATTGGAACAGCTTGGATTTTAAGGATTTTAGTATTGCCAATTCCCCATTCGGCACAGAGTATAACTTTGTGTTACATCCCGGCGATGG
>NZ_DCAO01000059.1:50632-54821 GCF_002311515.1 Thalassospira sp. UBA1131 | reverse complement strand
CCACCATTGGCGAGATGGTGATTGAGCTTAATCCACAGGTTTATGTGGACGCCTACATGACGCGTCTTTCGTGGTCGTTCCTTGCGACCATGGTTCTGGCAGCTGTGATGGCCCTTGGTTTTGCGGCAATGAGCTATTTCGTCTTCTCAAGGCCCGTGATCCGGCTTGGAAACTATATCGTTAATGCGGACCCAACAGACGATAGTCGCCCGCTTCAGATGCCGCCGGAGCATCGTCATGACGACGAAGTTCAGTTGCTTGGTTCGGTAACGGTCGGGCTTTTCGGAATGATCCGCAAGCAAATCGGGGAATTGCGCAGAGCCCGCGATGAACTGCAGAATGCGAACATCACCTTGGAAGAGCGTGTCGCGCAGCGTACAGAAGAACTCAATTCCGCGATGCAAAAGCTTGAAGTGCTTGCGTCAACGGATCCATTGACCGGGTTGCCTAACCGTCGTGCCTTTCTGGGCAGGTTGGAAGACGCTGTTGCCGTCTGGCGGCGCCGGGATACGCCTGTATCCTTCATTCTTCTTGATATCGACCGTTTCAAGGCGCTGAACGATACCTATGGCCATCAGGCCGGTGACGCTGTTCTGGTTGCCTTGGCAGAAACACTTAGAACAACACTCCGTTCCATTGATATTCCGGCGCGCATGGGCGGTGAAGAGTTTGCTGTGTTGCTGCCGGGGGAGGAATTGCAGGGGGCGATGATCCTGGCTGAACGTTTGCGTAAGGGCCTGGAGCAGAACAGTGTCGAGTATGGCGGTAGCAAACTTTCCTTTACCTCAAGCTTTGGGGTGTCGGGCTTGCCGTCTGTGAAGGGTTTGGCTGAGTTTGATCCGGACGTTGCTGTGCAATTTGATGTTCTGAGGAACTCGGAAAGCTCCGATATCCAGGGGATATTGTACTCGTTGGCGGATCGGGCACTTTATGATGCCAAGGCAACCGGGCGCAACCGATGCAAGCTGGCTGACTTCAGCACGCTTTCGGAATTCAAGGATCAGCTGCCGTCTGACATTTGATTGATCGGATAGTTCCGGTGCGACGCCGGATGCATGTGCATCAGGAATGCGTGTCTTTAATTCCGGCCGTCGTCATTGCCCTGCCGGGAAATCCGGATGTCGCGGTGGATCGATACGCTCATCAAAAGCCCGAAGCTGACCAGAATGGTCATCATCACCGTGCCGCCATAAGAGACAAGCGGCAACGGTACGCCAACCACCGGGATCAGGCCCATCACCATCGCGATGTTGATAAAGACGTAAAGGAAGAAGGTGGAGGTCACACCGATGGCAACAAGGCGCCCAAACTGGTTCTGACAACGCAGGGCGATGACATAGCCATAGGTGATCACCAGCGCATAAAGGCCCAGCAACGCCATGCCGCCGACCAAGCCGAATTCTTCGCCCAGCATGGTGAAGATAAAGTCGGTCTGTTTTTCCGGCAGGAAGTTCAGATGGCTTTGTGAACCCAACATGAACCCTTTGCCAAACAGCCCGCCAGAACCAAGCGCGATCTTTGATTGCGTAATGTGATAGCCCGCACCAAGCGGATCATTTTCCGGGTTCAGGAAGGTCAGAACGCGGTTCTTCTGATATTCGCGCAAGAACTGCCAGCCAATCGGAATGGCCGCCAGTGCCGTGCCGAGGACAAGCGCAAACTTCCAGATGCGCACACCAGCCAGCCAGAAAATCACACCACCCCCGGCAATCAGAAGCAATGTGGTGCCAAGGTCAGGTTGGCGTAATACGAGGGCAGAGGGCGCAAGAACCATCAAAATCGGCGGGATCAAAAGCGGGATACGACCGACATCTTCGGTCGTCAAGCCATGGAAATAGCGTGCAAGTGCCAGAACCAAAGAGATTTTCATCAGTTCGGACGGCTGCAACTGGAAGAAACCCAGATTGATCCAGCGCTGTGCGCCCATGCCGATATCGCCCTTGATTTCGACGGCTACCAGTAAAATCAGCGCGACAAAATACGAGAAATAGGCAAGCTTCAGCCAGACACGTATATCGGTTACCGCGATGATGATCATCAGTGCCGCACCCACGGCAAAACGCATCATCTGGCGTTCGGCCCAGGGTTGCAGTGATCCGTTGGCCGCGGAATACAGCATGGCAAAGCCGATGCCAGATAGAGCTGCGATCAAAAGAACAAGCGTCCAGTTCAGCAACAATAACCTGCGGCCAATCGGTACATAATCCGGGTCTTCGCCAATGCGAAATCTGCTTCCTGCCATGGCTTAACCTTCGTCCTGATCGCTGTGGGCCGGATTACGCCGGAGATTTGCACTATTGGGCTGGTCGGCGGCCGAGATGCCCTGACGCGCGGATTGCAGTTCCTGCGCTTTTAGCAGCAGGTCACGGACAATCGGGCCCGCAACACTCGAACCACCACCACCATGTTCAACCACCACTGAACAGGCATAACGTGGGTTATCGACCGGCGCAAAGGCAACAAACAGGGCATGGTCGCGGTATTTCCACGGCAAGTCATTGTTATCGAGTACGCCCGTGGTTTGGCGTTCGCGCATGGTGATGCGGCGAACCTGACTGGTACCACTTTTGCCAGCCATTTCCATGCCCTTGATGGCGATCCGCGCGCCATGGCCAGTGCCGCGCAATTCGTTGGTCACGCCGTTCATTGCATCACGAATTCGGGCCAGGTTGGCGCGACTGACCTGAAGTTCCGGGAATTCTTCGGCCTGGCGGCTGGTAACGCCTTCGGGGGTGACGTTGTCACGCGTCAGGTGCGGGCGCACCGCCTTGCCCGAGGCCAGACGTGCAGTCATTGTGCAAAGTTGCAACGGCGTTGCCAGAACATAACCCTGCCCGATAGAGGCGATAAGTGTTTCACCGCCCTGCCAGCGTTTGCCAAGCTGGATTTCCTTCCAGTCCTTGGTCGGGATCAGGCCGCTACGTTCGTTGGGAAGGTCAATGCCGGTATCTTCGCCGAGGCCCAGCTTGTTTGCCATGGCCGCAATGCGGTCGATCCCGATTTTCTGGGAAATTTCGTAATAATAGACGTCACAGGAATGCTTGATTGAGTCATGCATGTTCATCCAGCCATGACCGCCGCGTTTCCAGCAGTGGAAACGCGCATTCCCGAGATCAAGATGCCCGTTACAGAAGAATTTCTGGTTGGGCGAAATAATGCCTGCTTCCAGTCCAGCAAGTGCGACACACATCTTGAAGGTCGAACCGGGCGCATAGGTGCCGTTCACCGCCTTGTTGGAAAGCGGTGCATAGGGGTTGTTGACCAGACTGTTCCAAAGCTTGTGCGAAATGCCATTGGTAAAGGCGTTCGGGTCATAGGCCGGGTGCGACGACAGGGCGAGCACTTCACCATTATGGATGTCCATAACCACCGCGGCGGCACTTTCCTGATCCGACAATCGCTGATTGGTGTAGCGCTGCAATTCAAGATCAAGCGTCATGACGACAGTGTTGCCACTGTCACCTTCTTCGCGTTCCAGTTCGCGAATAACGCGGCCCAGTGCGTTGACTTCTACCTGGCTGGTGCCGGCCGTGCCACGCAGTGCCAGGTCATAAACCTTTTCAACGCCGCTTTTGCCAATGGTAAAGCCCGGCAGTTCCAAAAGCGGATCGCCTGTCAGTTCCTTTTCAGAGACGGCGGCAACGTAACCCAGCGTATGGGCAAGGTGCGGTCCTTCGGGATAGTCGCGTGATCGCCCTGCATCAATGATCAGGCCGGGAAGGTCGGGGGCATTAACGCCAACGCGTGCGACCTCATCCCATGTCAGGTTATCGCGCACAGTCACCGGAACAAACGAACGCCGACGGGCGGCATCGCGTTCAACGCGCTCGATGGTGTCGGGGCCAAGCTCGATGATCTGGTCCAGGATTTCAAGCGTGCGTCGGACATCAGGCGTCTGTTCGCGCACGATCATGATGTGATAATTCTGCCGGTTTACGGCAAGCGGTGCACCGAAACGATCGGTCACCAGTCCACGCGGTGGCGGCAGCAGGCGGTGCGAAATACGGTTTTCATCGGCCAGCGTCTGATAGCGGTCGCTTTCAAGCACCTGCAGGTAGTACATGCGCGCGGCAAGACCAGTCAGCAATACACCCTTACCCGCACCCAGCATCAGGGCGCGTCGGGTAAACAGTCTGAACCGGTCTGAGTCACGATGCCACATGGGCGTTGGATACCTGTATTTCGTCAG
>NZ_DCAO01000059.1:50157-50523 GCF_002311515.1 Thalassospira sp. UBA1131 | reverse complement strand
GGATTAAAACAGCCTTTCCCCATCATAGCTAGTAGCCGTTGCCAAAACATCAATATTGCGCAGTTCATCAATCGCGCATGGCAGCCTAGACATAACGCAGAAGGGTATTTTGTGCGCGCGCCAGAACCCAGGCAACAATCGGGAACAAGGCGGCCGTCAACACATAACTGATCATGGTGGCCTTGAAGGGCAACAATGCGCCGATCAGGGCCGAACTCAGCAACCACTGAACCAAAAGTGCCGGAATGGCCACCAATGCAAAGCCCCACCACATCACGCTGAACGGCTTGTTGTGGAAAAAGCGCCCCTGACTTGCAGATCCGGTCTGCACCAGTACGAGCACAAGCGAACTGACGCCAAGCGGCA
>NZ_DCAO01000059.1:45130-49936 GCF_002311515.1 Thalassospira sp. UBA1131 | reverse complement strand
TGCCAGTGCCGGTGAGGCCGTCGATAACAACGGCACGCTGAGCGGCAGAAGATTAATCAGCAACAGAGCGAAAACACTGAAGGCAGGAAAAAGGCCGCGGGCAATAATGTCCAGTCGATGCCAGACGCCGGGTTTCACTGGGCTTCCCCTGCCGCGTTGGTGGAGGGGGATGTGCCGTCATTTCCGGTCGGGCCTGCGGGAACAATGCCGACGCCGTCAGGCAGGTCCGGCGATACTTCCGTGATGTTTGCATCGTTGGACGGTTGGCTTTGGCGAATACGGTCTTCGCTCAGGATGCCCTGAAGGCCGTAATCAGCAACCCGCAGATATTCCAGTTGATGGCGGCGGAACATCGGCGCAACGCGAACGGCATTTTCCGATACCGATGATACAACACCAATCGGAATGCCCGGTGGGAAAGCACCACCATGGCCCGATGTCAAAATACGGTCACCCGGTGCAACGGCCGCATCCGCAGTCAGGAAGGTCAGAAGCGGGCGGTTGGTGTTGTCACCGGAAAGAAATGCACGGTCGCGCGAATTTTCCACAACGACCGGCACACGAGAGTTGATATCGGTGATCAAAAGAACACGCGACGCCTGATACCCCGCCTCGGCAACGCGACCAATCAGACCTTCGTCCGAAATCACTGCTTGCCCCTTGGCAACGCCGTCGCGCGAGCCGGCGGAAATCATCACGCTGTGGGCATAGGCACCGCCCATGTCCGCAATCACGCGGGATGTTACCAGATGGAGGGCAGGCGGGGAGGTGTAGCTTGCCAGATCGCGAAGGCGGGCATTCTCATGGGAAAGATTACGTGCCGCTTGCTGCCAGGCCAGCAATTGCTGGTTTTCGCGGCGCAGGCGCTCGTTTTCTTCGTAAAGATGGGCGAGGTTGTAGATCTTGTCGGTCAGCTCGTTGATGCTGGCCGCAGGGCGGGAAATGACGTTCATCACCGGCGACACCAGATCAGCCGACGCGGCGCGGATCCGCTCGATCAGAACAGTATCGGCCTTGCCCAGAAGCATCAGGCCAAAAGCCGATAAAATCAGCAGTATGAAAGCGAAGCGGTGAAGGGCCGTGCGTAACGGCGAAAAGATACGCTGCTGCGGACCACCATGCTGTGCCAATGTATTCCCCGCGAATTCCCAAAAGGTTGTTCTTCATCCCGTGCGGGATATTCAACCATAACGAAATCACCGAGTCGCGTCCAGTAAGGATACGACCCGGTGATGATATTCAAGGCCGCTTTTTTATCAGTATGCTGTGTGCAGGACGTTACGCAGCATCTTTTTCTCTTCCAGCGCGCGACCGGTACCCAGTGCAACGCAGGAAAGCGGATCATCTGCAATCGAAACCGGAAGACCGGTTGCATGACGCAGAACATAATCAAGGTTGCCAAGCATCGCGCCGCCACCGGTCAAGACAATACCCTTGTCCACGATGTCAGCAGCAAGTTCCGGCGGGGTCTGTTCGAGGGCGACTTTCACCGCCTCGATGATTGCCGAAACAGGCTCTGCAAGGCTTTCTGCGATCTGACGTTCAGAAATCAGCAGTTCCTTCGGAACGCCGTTCATCAGGTCACGACCGCGGATTTCTACAGTTGCGCCATCACCGTCATCCGGTGCACAGGCAGAACCGATTTCCTTCTTGATGCGTTCGGCGGTGCTTTCGCCGACCAGAAGGTTATGAGTGCGACGGATGTAAGCAATGATCGCTTCATCCATTTTGTCACCACCGACACGTACCGAACGCGCATAGACGATACCGCCCAGCGAGAGCACGGCAACCTCGGTGGTGCCACCGCCGATATCGACAACCATGGAGCCGGTCGGTTCCGTCACCGGAAGGCCGGCACCAATGGCAGCTGCCATCGGCTCGTCAATCAGCCAGACTTTACGCGCGCCAGCACTTTCTGCACTTTCCTGAATGGCGCGGCGCTCAACTGCGGTCGAACCCGACGGTACGCAGATGATGACTTCCGGGCTGGCAAAGTTGCGACGGTTATGGACCTTGCGGATAAAGTGCTTGATCATTTCCTCGGCGATGTGGAATTCCGCAATAACGCCGTCACGCAACGGGCGGATCGCCTGAATATACCCCGGGGTACGACCGAGCATCTGTTTGGCTTCTTCACCAACTGCAAGGACCTGTTTCTTGCCTTTTTCGTCGGTAATGGCCACCACGGATGGTTCGTTCAGAACGATGCCTCGTCCCTTAACGTAAACCAGTGTGTTCGCGGTGCCCAGATCCACCGCCATGTCGGAGGATAAAACCCCAAGAAGCTTGGAAAACATTCCTGCCCTATGCCCCGGTTAAAAGTAAAATCTCAAAAGCGAATGTACCGGCTTTGATAGCGTAAGGAATAAGCCGATGCACGAATAATCTGCTCAGGGGATTGAGGAATAATTAAGGCGCGTAATTTTCCTGAAATAAGGCATCAAAAACATGATCAGTAATATGGTCTTGGCGGAGAAATTCAATTTCGTCCTATATTTTCCGAGATGCCCATTGCAGAAAGGAAATCTGTCACCAGTGAGACTACAAGCGGACTGTTTTCTATTTGCAACGTTTTGCGAGTCGTTTGTTTTTCAATCATTTCGCTGCTTTCAACGACTTCAAACCGAACGAGTTCGCGCCCGTCGTAAAGGTCGCGATCCATACGCCATTCACACCATGCCGGCGGGTTAAACGGATCATTTTTGACAGCCACAAGCAGGCTGGGCACAAAGTTGTCCATTTCCGACATACATTGCGGTCTTAGCCCGACAAGTGCCTTGAATCGGTATTGGTAGTGTTTGGCATGGCCATCCCGATATATCGCCAGCTGAGCTGCGCCAGCACCATAGCCATAACCGAAGACGGCAATGTTTGCAGGCGCAGTGGATTTTACCCCGGCAAGGTAATGAAGCGCGCTGATGGCATCGAATGCCCAGTAGGACAGACCGTGTTTCGGCGTTTGAAGTTCCCCGCCACCACAGTAATCCTGCGTCGGATGGGCATCGGGTGGCGATATCAAAAGCACCGCGTATCCGCTTTGTCGCAGGATCGTGATCCACGTTTCCGGAAAATGGTTGTCACAGTCGGGCAGGGCGACGACGGCAGGGTAAGGTGGCTTTGCGGTTCCATTGCCCGCAGCCGGTTCGAAATAAACTGCTGGAATAACCGCTTGCAGGCTTTCATCCACCCTAGGTATGGCTTTCCCGGAGGCAATCAGGCGTTGCCTCAAACCGCTTTTGGGGTAGGGCAGTGATGGAACGGTGACAGGCTGACCCGACCGCATTGTCGGCGTTTGCTCGGACGCATGTACGGAGCTTGCAACCATGCCAACAGGCAGAGCCACAGCAATCGCTACGATCAGAGCATATGGAAACGCACGCAGAGCTTTGCTTGGCCGGACCATGGGCAACTCCATTCACGGGTGCCAAATTCTATCACACCGTTGGCCATGCCACCATTCACACATAAGAAAAGGGCGGCACAAGTGCCGCCCTTTGAATTTAAACCGGTAAGCTTTGCTTAGGATGCCATCGCATCCGGTGCGGTTTTCTTGCTTTTTTCGATCAGCTTGTTAACTGCCGTGACATAGGCAAGGCAGGATGCAACCACGGTATCGGTATCCGATGCGTTGCCGACAACCGTACGATCTTCGCCGTCGAGTTTGACTGTGACCGTTCCCTGGGCGTCGGTGCCCTCGGTTACGGCATGCACCTGATAGAGCTTCAGGCGCCAGTCATGCGGATAGATTTCCTTGATCGCGTTAAACGTCGCATCAATCGGGCCATCGCCGGTGGTTTTGGCCGTACGGGTTTCGCCGTCAACGGTCAATTCCAGTTCCGCGGTCTGCGGACCTTTGGAGCCACAAGTAACGGTCAGGCCAACGAACTTGATATGTTCGTTGTCGCGCATTCCGTCATCGACCAGGGCGACGATGTCGTCGTCATAGACTTCTTTTTTCTTGTCCGCCAAGTCCTTGAAGCGTGCAAACGCATCTTCAATCGCGTTGTCACCCAAATCGGTAAAGCCCAGTTCCTTGAGCTTTTCCTTGAACGCATGACGACCGGAATGCTTGCCCATGACCAGGCTTGATTTGTTCAGACCAATCGATTCCGGCTTCATGATTTCATAGGTCTCGGAATTCTTCAGGAAGCCGTCCTGATGGATGCCGCTTTCATGGGCAAACGCATTGGCGCCAACGATTGCCTTGTTTGGCTGTACGACAAAGCCGGAAACAGCCGAAACCAGACGCGATGCGTTCATGATTTTGGTGGTATCAATGCCCGTGGTGAACGGGAAGGCATCGTTACGGGTGTTGATCGCCATAACGATTTCTTCGAGGGCGGCGTTACCGGCACGTTCGCCCAGACCGTTGATCGTGCATTCGATCTGACGGGCACCCGCATTGACCGCCGAGATCGAGTTGGCAACTGCCATGCCCAAATCGTTGTGGCAGTGAACCGACAGGATCGCCTTGTCGATGTTCGGCACGCGGTTAAACAGCATGGTCATCAGTTCGGCATATTCGGTCGGCGTGGTGTAACCAACCGTGTCGGGGATGTTGATGGTGGTCGCACCGGCATCAATGGCCGCTTCGACGCAACGGCACAGGAAGTCATGTTCGGTACGCGAACCGTCTTCTGCCGACCATTCAACATCGTCGGTGAACTTGCGCGCCAGTGTCACACTTTCAATCACCTTTTCCAGAACGCGTTCCGGTTCCATCTGCAATTTGTATTTCATATGCAGGGGGCTGGTGGAGATGAAGGTGTGGATACGCTTGTTTTCAGCCGGTTCCAATGCCTCTGC
>NZ_DCAO01000059.1:0-45061 GCF_002311515.1 Thalassospira sp. UBA1131 | reverse complement strand
CCTTTGACCTGCTTGGCGATTTCATGGACGGACTGGAAGTCGCCGTTCGATGCGATGGCAAAGCCTGCTTCGATGACATCAACCTTCAGTTCCGCCAGTGCGTGCGCCACGCGCAGCTTTTCATCAAGCGTCATCGATGCACCCGGGGACTGTTCCCCGTCACGCAGGGTGGTGTCGAAAATGATGACGCGATTGTCGTTTGCACTAGCCATTATCTTGTTTCCTGATCAAACGGGTCTTTGCCCGGTATGTAAATTCTGTCTGGAAGGAGTGCGGGCCGTCTGGCGCGACTTTTTCCCCTGAGCTGCGGTAAATGGATCGACAAGCTATTCGTGTGATCCGGACCGGCATGATTCGCTCAGGGGCGAGTAAGTCGTAGAGCGCCTAGCTCTGCTAGACCAAGGAGACCGGAAATTAGGTTGAGGGCAGACAGCGCAAGCGCGCGCGAAGCGGTGGCTTCGGCACGGTCGGCATATGCATCAATGTTGCAAATGTCTGCGGTCATCGGTCTTCATCAATTGGCTTTGGATGCCAGCTGTTGCTGGCGACGTCCACAATTTCGTCGGCGGGCCCCTTCAGGTCAAGTAATTTTTGTACCTTTTGGTCTGTTTTTTGAGTGGAATTTAGCGGCGCCGGGTTTGGCTCGTGCATTTCTGTTACGATATTCGGGCCATTGTGCTGTTTTGGTGGGGGCCGACACGGCAACCGAAATGTCATTTCGGCCATACCAAAAAGATACTGGTCGGAATTTGTCTAATCGGGTAGTGATTTCGTCCCTGATGACGTCACGCCCCCAATGGTGACGGTCAGGGCGGAACGCCATCCAAGCCACAGGAACCATTATGCTGAGTTTGTCGTTGATCGGGGCCTTCATCCCCACGGCCTTCTTTGTCTCCATTACGCCGGGTATGTGCATGACACTTGCGCTGACCCTTGGCATGACAATTGGTCTGAAACGCACACTCTGGATGATGGTGGGCGAACTGATCGGTGTGGGCATTGTGGTCGTTGCCTCGGCACTGGGCGTGGCGGCGATCATGCTGCAATATCCGGCCGTGTTCGCGGTGTTTAAGTATATCGGCGGGGCCTATCTGGCGTGGCTTGGCATTCAGTTGTGGCGTTCGCGCGGGCGCATGGCAATTTCCGGCGAAGTCGAAGGTGCCAAGACAGCAACAGCAGCCGGGCTGGCAGCACAGGGCTTTGTGACCGCGATTGCCAACCCCAAGGGCTGGGCATTCATGATTTCCCTGCTGCCGCCATTTATCAGTTTGCAGCATCCCATCGCGCCGCAGCTTTCGGTGCTGGTTGGGATCATTCTGGTTACCGAACTGATCTGCATGACGATGTATGCCACCGGTGGGCGGTCGTTGCGTCGCTTCCTTGAAAAAAGCGGTAACGTGCGCATCCTCAACCGTGTCGCCGGAACACTGATGATCGGCGTTGGCATCTGGTTGGCAAGCAGCTGATCTGGTGATCGTTTGCGGCGTTTGGTTGTGCTTTGGGCATTATTTCAACGCGTTGCCTGAATTTGATGTTTGTTTTGTTGTTTCATCATAACAATATGTAATCAAACAACTGTTTTGAGGATTTCCGAGCATGCGCGAGATACGCTGTATCGTTTTCGAGGACGGCGAACTGATCAAGGCAATTCTGGCCCATGGTCGACGCACTGGCAAAGCGCTTCCGCCCGGTCAGATCAGCAGCTTTGAGGTGGAACGCAAACCGGAAGTCATCGCGCGTATGACGGTTACTTCTGATGAAGGTCAAAAGCTGATTGTGCCAACCGCAGGCGCAGAGCTTGCCGCTGCGATGATTGCCTATTGCATTGATCGCAAGGTCCCCGTGCCGGCAAATGCGTCAAAGTCGATTGCGGTTCTGGATGATCATGTGGCGCTTAAAATCACCATGACCGGTGAGAAGGCCCGCTAAGGCAGGTCGACAAGGCAGCTTAGAGACACAAAAGGCGCGCTTGAACAGCGCGCCTTTTTCTATTCCCAGCAGGGCGGGCAGGGTTACCACTGCATCATCTTGCCTTTGAGCTTGCCCATGCGTTCGTCTTCGTTCTTGAAGCTGTGTTGTTCGGAAACGCCGTCCTGCACCTTGGTCATCAGCAGCCATTGCTTGACCTTCATGAAGCGCGGGGCCAGGAACTGATAGGTCTGCTTGACCAGATTGACAGCCTTGGGACCGCGTTCCAGTTCAAGCTCTTCCCACTGTTCTATCAGTGGTTCCCAAGCGCGCAGACGTTTATAAAGGTCATCACGCTGGCTTCGGATATATTGGCGCTGCGACGTGAAGTTACGCAGAACTGACATGATTTCGCCGGTATTGGCATCCAGTTCGTCAAACGTGTTTTCGAACTTCTTCTTGGCATCATCAAGCAGGCGAATAGCCTGTGTGACGGTTTCGAGAACACCTTTTTCATGTGCATAGATGCGGCGAAGGTCCTGCAATTTGCGATCCACCATCAGGATCTTGCGATACTTCACGCGGAGCGTCTCAATATAGGACAGCTCATCAGCGACCTGATGCACAAGATTGACGACTTCTTCGCGATTTTCTTTGCCAAACCCAAGCTTTTCGGCAACTTCGTCAAAAGCCTGGTTGATTTTCTTTTTGGTGTTCGGATCTTCGGCGATCTGCATCAGTTGATCCGGGTCGGTGATGAGTTCTTCGCTCCCCGACATCCAGGTTACCAACTGCATGGTAATACGGTTATAGGCAATCGCCTTGTGATCTTCGTCGACGGCCCATGATGCTTCACCGGTCAGAACTTCAAGCGGCAGATTGTCGCCCGGGCGCAGGACGTTGACAAAGTTAAGCGACTTGTCGATCAGACCGATCAACTCACCATCCGCAGAGTTCGGATCGATGTCGAATTCGCGACAAATGGCCTTAAGTGGCAAAGACACAACCGATCCTTCTGCCATTTTCAGGACAAAAAGAGCTTCGTCTGAGATATCAGACTTCTGAAAGTGGCATTCCTCGAACGTTTTGAAAATCTTGTGCGTTAGCTGGATTTTACGTTCGCTATTGGGTGTCTTCATCTGCTTCTCCGCCCTGCAAAGCCGGTGCAACATATTACTATGTTGTACATCGCAGGTCCGATTGTTAGGTCATCGGTTCTGCTCTTTTGGCCTATTCGGACATGTGTGTTAGCTCGGTGTCTTGGTCGGTTCTTGGTTTTGTCTTCGAACTCTCTGTTTTCAGAGATGTCTTCATTCATGCCCTGTTTTGACGTGGTCCGCCAGAGCGCTTCCTACTGCGTGACGCAGGTGTTCCTGCCATCCTGCTTTGCCATATAAAGCGCTTTGTCCGCACGGTCCACAAACTCCATTATATTCTCTCCAAGATTATAGGCCGTCAAGCCAATTGAAACGGTTAACTTGCCGAAATCCTTGCCGGTTTTTTTGTTTATAATATGTTGGTTTGACACGTTTTGTCGCAACTTGTTGGCAAGCTTTGCCGCGTTCTCCGGCTCGGTATCGGGCAGGATGATCGCAAACTCTTCGCCGCCATAACGGGCAACCGTGTCTGCACCCTTTGTCGAACTGACCAGCACCCGCGCCACAGCCTTCAGGACCCCGTCACCGGCACGGTGCCCGAAATTATCGTTGAATTCCTTGAAGTGATCGATGTCGATCATCAAAAGCGATAATGGCGCGCCGGACTCCATTGTCGTCGTCACCGCATCGCGAAGCGACGTGTCAAAATTCTTGCGGTTGGCAATCCCGGTCAAGGTGTCGGTCAGGGCATCCCGGCGGACAAGCTCAAGCTCGGTACGGACCCTGAGAACTTCCTTGTGATATTCCTCAAGACTGCCGTTAAAGGAGCTATATGTATCGCGCGCTTTGCTGGATCTTTCCGACAAGCCACGGCTGACAGACCGGGCGTCCTCCAATGAGATGTCCGAGGCCAGCAACTGCTGTGATGCGACCTCGATATCGCCACAGAAAGTATCCGTCTCCCGCATGACCGACGTTACCGCCATTTCCACACGTTCGACAGCGGACTGCAGCCCCTCGACCCCTTGTTTCAGATGCTGTTGCATCGCGTGGGTGCCGAGGTACTTGTGGTAAATCCGGAAAACAGTCTCTTCATCAAGATCCTGCGTGTTGCGGATCAAGACCTTGATCAACTGACTGAGTTCGGGCACCTCGTCTGTCAGGTAGCTGTAGAAAACATGGTAAACCTGTGGCGTCGGCTGCAAGTTGAGCTCGTTGACGAGCGCCATAACGTTGTGCGCAATGTCGCGTGGGTTTGCGATCTTGGTTGTCGCTGTCACTTCCTGTTATCCGATCCGAATATCATGTCCATTCAGTCAAGCGTGTCCCAACTTAAACCCTGCATCGCTACTAACCGATGCTCTAGGGTGCCCGTGCACATTTAGGTGCAAGATATACTTTTTATATTAGGCTTGCTCTATCATCGTCTAAAGCAAGGGGCTTTGTCACGCACTTCTACCCCTCAGACGATGACAAATTCAGACATTCCGAATGAATGGCTTTCTAATTGTCAGGTGACAACGGCGTCTTGCGCTTGACGCCTGAAAAGTCGGTAACGGCGTATACGACGCCGGATCGTGGAGTGATCACTGCGGCCGCCATGAAAATCTGCTGATTTTATCCATTTTCAGGCTGTCCGGCCATCTGGCCCAATTTGGCGCAAGAACTTCATTTCATCCTTCCTGACTGTGAGCGGGGCAGTCTTTCTATTATCACTATCTGGTATTCAGATCGGGCGACCTTATATGGCTATTAGTCGAATGTTGCCCGGGAACGGCTTGCGCGTGACGGCATCTGTAATAACCACGAGGGCAGGGCGTTTAATTGATCCTTGTTACCAGCCGAATAGCGATGCGAGCAGCCCTGTTTGTCGGGCTTTTTGTTGTCTGCGGTCTTGGTGTTTCTGGTGCGCACGCAGCTGATGCGGTGCGGGTTGCCAGCAATATCGTGTTTGACACCAAATGGAGCCGATATGCTCTTCCCGGTCAGCGGCGGTTTATTACCCTGCTTGGCGCGCAACAGCGTCCGGTTGCCTTTGACGTTTTTCCCTATAACCGTTTTCGCGATGCGCTTGATGCGGGGCTGACCGACTGTATTCTTGCATCCCACCCGGCACGTTTTGAAGACACCATTGCCTCAAAAAGCAAGGTTCGCTTCGAACTTCGCGTCTTCCAGCATATCGGTGCCGATATCCGGACCCTGCCGCAGGTCGATATCGGAATCCTTGCCAATCTGCCAAGGCCGAGTCTGTCGCTGCGTGGTGAGATCGTCTGGCATGATCTCGGAAGTCTCGAGCAGGCTGTCGAGCTGCTTGCGGCCGGGCGGCTGACTGGGATCATCGGTGACAGCACCAATATCCGCATGTTTGGTCGCACCGATATCATCGAGGCCGAGCTGCCCCCGGTAATCACCGTCGACATCTCGCTGATCTGCCGCGATACAGAACCTTTACGGGAATTCGTTTCGGCATTTGATTCATCTATGGGTGTGTCTGGTTCCGGGCAGGTGCCGCATGGTGACCTGCGTCACATGGTCGATTACGCGTGGTAGCGAAAAAAGAACTTCATGCATGAATCCATTGCACTAAGCCGAAAATTGGGTAATTATTGAAACGATGCAGTGCATCTTTCAAGTGTGTGGTCGCTCTCTGGTTGATGGTGGTTGCGCTTTTGGTCGGTGTAATGCAGGGACTGTTTTCATGCATTCCTGACTTTGGGGATGCGCATACTAAACTAAGGACGACTACGGATATGGCTACCGGAACGGTTAAGTGGTTCAATGCGACCAAGGGTTATGGCTTCATCACCCCGGACGAGGGCGGCAAAGATGCATTCGTGCACATCACCGCTGTTCAGCGTGCTGGTCTGCAGGGACTTGATGAAGGGCAGAAAATTCAGTTTGAGCTGATTGAAGGTCGCAACGGCCGCATGTCGGCAGAAGAACTCGCCATTCTCTAAATTTCTATCTGGCTTGCAGCTTTCTTTGCTGACAACCGTTAACGCGCCGGCCTTCCGGCGCGTTATGCGTTTTTGGGGCCCGCTTGTTGGTGTCGCCTGAACGCGTGACTTTTATCAAAGCAGCAAACTCTCCGGGCATTCATGATCCTTGACCTTCCTGCCGCACCTGTTGGCGGTGATGCAACCACACAGTCGGAATGGCGCCACACGGTCAGGCGGGCTTTGCTTGGCTGGCGCGCCGGGCTTGATGCGCAAACCCACCAAAAACTTTCCGATCAAATCCGTGGTCATTTCGCGACCTTCCTAAAGGATCGTCCCGCCGCAACTATTGGTTTTTATTGGCCGATCCAGAACGAAATTGATCTGCGTCCGGTGGTCAAGGCCCATGTCAAATCAGGCGGTAAGGCAGCCCTTCCGGTGGTTCCAGGCAAGGATCAGGCGATGATCTTTCATGACTGGACGCCAGATACCGAAATGGTGTCGGGCTTTGCACGGATCCCCGAACCGGCCAATAGCAAGGAAGTCGCTGTAAATGTGCTTCTGGCCCCATTGGTCGGGTTCGACCTAGCAGGGTATCGTCTGGGATATGGCGGCGGGTTTTTTGACCGGACACTGGCGACGCTTACGCGAAAGCCGTTGGTGGTTGGTATCGGATTTGAAGCCACCCGGCTTGATGACATTCTTCCGCATCAATATGACGTGCCTGTCGATGTTCTGATCACCGAACACGGGACGCGCTATATTGACGGGCAGGCCACAGCTGATGCGGACAAGCCCGATCAAACATCACCGCCTTGCCATTTAAGTGACTAGGCAGCGTTGCGGCGATTGATGGTTCAGTCGCGATCGTAAAGGTGTTTGACAGGAAATTCCGGGAGCCACTTTTCGCGCCGGATCGTCCAGAGCTCATAGGTCGGGATGAACTGATCCGGGGCATCCATCGCGCCCAGATGAAGCTCGATCTCGTCATCGCTGCATGAAAACACCGACGATCCGCAATCAGGACAGAAATGCCGCCCCTGATAACTTTGGGTCTTTCCGGTAATCTCGACCGCCGTTTCCGGAAAAATGGCCGAGGCATGAAACAGAGCCCCGTGATGCTTGCGGCAATCCATACAGTGACACAGCCCGACCCGAAGCGGTTCACTTACTGTCTCAAAGCGGATTTTACCGCACAGGCAGCCACCAGAAACCTTCTTCATGCAACGTCCCCGTCCAAAATAGATGCCATCAATGATCAGGCACTTTAAATCGAACGTGTTCGCGCTGCAATTCAGCGACATTGCGGTTGGTCGAAAAGTGTCGTGGGAAGGTTGATGCAAAGTGGCTGGGGAACCTGGATTCGAACCAGGACTGACGGAGTCAGAGTCCGTAGGTCTACCGTTAACCTATTCCCCAACAGAACTTTGCGTACGTCATTTATAGCCCGGAACGTACAAATTGCAGGACGAAGAATGCGCTGCGATGTCCGGAAAGGTTGGCTGGGGAACCTGGATTCGAACCAGGACTGACGGAGTCAGAGTCCGTAGGTCTACCGTTAACCTATTCCCCAACAAAACTTGCTCCACCGTGCGCGACGTGCGGCGCGGTGTGGGCCGCTATGTATAAAACCCGCCCGGTTTTGGCAACCCCTTTTTTGTTTCCATCTGGTCAACCATGCGATTACCGCATACGGGATTTGCCTTGCCGGGGATTGTCGTTACACTCATATAGTTGATTCGCGATATCGTCACATAAATATCATGATGATCCGCAATATAGAAATTATGCGCGTAACAGAAGGCAGGTTTTCGAACGGTGAAGCACCAATCCCCTCATAGCAACTCGCACAGGGGCAGCAGCCCGGCAGGCGGCGCTGCGATGGGCGGGCATGCCGTGCTTGATGGCCCCGATAAACCGGGCATGCCGCAACCGGGAACCGCCGTTCAGGTCCCCGACGGTGGCGCGAAATCATCGCGCATCGTCGATTGCATTACAGCCCCGCTTTATGCCGCGATTGATTTGGGCAGTTCAAACTGCCGACTTCTGGTCGCGCGTCCGTGCAATGATGGCTTCAAGGTGATTGATGCCTTTTCGCGTGTCGTGCGCCTTGGCGAAGGTGTGCGTGAAAAGGGCTATCTGTGTGAGGCGGCCATGGACCGGGCGATTGATGCGCTTCGGGTCTGTGCCAAAAAACTGCGCCGCCATCCGGGGGCAAAGCTTCGTGCCGTTGCAACCGAGGCCTGCCGCACAGCCAATAACCGTGATGAATTTGTTCGTCGCGTTTTCGATGAAACCGGTATCTCGCTTGATATCATCAATCCGGATGAAGAAAGCCGTCTGGCGCTTCAGGCCTGCTCGGCCCTTCTGGACGAACGGCCCTATGCGGTGGTGTTTGATATTGGCGGTGGCAGTACAGAGATCTGCTGGATCAAGGTCGACAAGACCGGCAAGACCCAGTGCATTGAAACCCTGTCCATGCCATGCGGTGTTCTGTGCCTGACCGAACGTTATGCCACGGTCGAGGAACGCCGCGAACGGTTTGAAGCCATGCGCACCGAAATTCGCCAGCGTCTTGAAGAATTTGCCAAGCGTAATTGCTGCTCGGACATGCTTGATGATGACAAGGTGCAGATGGTTGGCACATCGGGGACCGTCACCACATTCTGTGGCATCGCCCTCGGACTTGAACGGTATGAACGTCACAAGGTCGATGGGTCTGATCTGCGGTTTGATGATGCGGAACGTGTGACCGAGCTTTTGCTGCGCATGGGATCGGACAAACGCAAGGGCCATCCGTGCATTGGCAATCAGCGCGCCGAACTGATGGATGCCGGGGCGGCGATCTTTGCAGCGATTCGTGATATCTGGCCTTTGGCGACGCTTAAGGTTGCTGATCGTGGGCTTCGAGAAGGCATTCTGGTCGATTTGATGCGCGCAGATGGCCACGCTATTGACCCATGCGACGCACGCCGTCATACAGTGTCGCATATTCCGGCTTCCACCTGATCGGTTGACATCCATGTCCCGGCAGGTCAGGCCAAAACAGAATTCAGTTCAGGATAAATCATGAGCGACAATCGCAGCGGAAAAGGCGGGCAGCGCCGCCGCAAGGGTTCGGCCATTGCAGCCATCGACACCGGCGCACGCCGTGGCCTGCGTACGCGTGTAAAAAGTGCCAAGGGGCGCAAGATTTCCTCTACCCGCTGGCTTGATCGCCAACTCAATGACCCGTATGTGCAAGAAGCCAAGCGTCTTGGCTATCGTTCGCGTGCGGCCTTCAAGCTGATTGAAATCAATAACCAGTTTGATCTGCTGCAACCGGGCATGCGCATCGTTGACCTTGGTGCGGCCCCTGGCGGCTGGACGCAGGTGGCGGTGGATATGGTCGGCTCCAAACATGGCAAGGGCCAGGTTGTCGGCCTTGATATCCTTGAATGGGAAGGCATTTCGGGTGCGACCTGTTTGCAGGCCGATTTCCTTGATCCCAAGGCGCCGGACATGATCAAGCACGAATTGCAGGGCGCGGTTGATGCTGTGATTTCCGATATGTCACCGGAAACCACCGGTCACCGTCAGACCGACCACATTCGTATTATTGATCTGGTCGAACATGCTTTGCTGTTTGCCGAGGAAGTTCTGGCACCGGGCGGCATTTTCATTGCCAAGGTGTTCAAGGGCGGTACCGAGAACGAGCTTCTTGACCGTGTCAAAAAGAACTTCCGGGTGACCAAGCATGCCAAACCACCAGCATCCCGCCCCGAAAGTCCCGAGGCTTACCTGATCGCAACCGGTTTCCGCGGCCAGAACAACGCCGAGGACGACATCAAGAATGCCGAAATCCGCGAAGACGACAACTGGTCGCCGATCGAATAAGCATCAATAAATTATTCCAATATCCACAATGGGATAGACTGGAATAGTTATAATTCTTCAGGCATTGTTGCGTTACATCAAACCCTGATCGCGCCCAAGGCGTTAATGATCAAGGTGGCAAGAAGTTAATCTTGCATTCCGGGTGGAACGGGCCATGTGGGGTGGCCATTGCTTGTGGGGTTTATCTGATGAAACAGGACAATCTTAGCCTGACAGGGGTGGAGCGTCATTTTGACGAGCATGAGATCATCGTCTCAAAGACCGATCTCAAGGGCAGGATTACATATGCCAATGACACGTTCCTGCGTGTCGCCGGATACCGTGAACGCGATATCCTTGGTCAGCCACACAGCATCATCCGCCATCCCGATATGCCAAGGTCGGTCTTTGCCCTGCTGTGGCAAACCATTGAGGCCGGGCGCGAGATTTTCGCCTATGTGATCAATCGCAGTGCCAATGGCGACCATTATTGGGTCTTGGCAAACGTTACGCCAAGCTTCGGTCCGGATGGCAAGATCATCGGGTATCATTCTAACCGCCGGGTGCCGCGTCGTGATGCGGTCGAAAAGGTCATTCCGCTTTACAAGGCGCTGTGTGAAGAAGAGGCCAAGGAAGCCAACCGCAAGGAAGGCATGGCGCGCGGGATCAAGATGGTCACTGACCTTCTGAATGACGCTGGCATGGATTACGACCAGTTTGTCTTTAGCCTTTAGGTCTGCGTTTCCAAGGCTTGCATTCGCGGAAATGAAAAAGGGGCTCGCCTGACGGCAGCCCCATCGACCAGTTTCTAACGGAATGCGCAAAATAAAGCATCAATAAAATCACAGGGCTGTTATGGGCGCACAAAACTTGGCATTTGGGGCATAACGTGTATAAATTCCGCGCCAACTCAGATTAACGAGGTGGCCAGATGACCCGCATTGCCGAAGCCCTGACGTTTGACGACGTATTGATCAAACCCGCAGCATCAGAAGTGCTGCCTGCTCAGGTGCAGACCAACACCCGCATTACCAAGAATATTGAACTCAGAATCCCGCTGCTTTCCTCGGCAATGGATACCGTTACCGAGAGTGCAATGGCGATTGTCATGGCACAGCATGGCGGCATGGGGGTCATTCACAAGAACCTCGATATCGCTCAGCAGGCCGAAGAAGTTCGCCGCGTGAAAAAGTTCGAATCGGGTATGGTCGTCAACCCGATCACCATTCATCCCGATCAAACGCTTGCCGATGCGCTCGACCTGATGGATGCCAACCACATTTCCGGTATTCCGGTTGTCGAACGTGGTTCGAACAAGCTGGTCGGCATTCTGACCAACCGCGATGTTCGTTTTGCTTCCAACCGCGCACAGCCGGTTTCCGAACTGATGACCCACGAAGGTCTGGTCACGGTCACCGAGAATGTCGATACCACCGAAGCCAAGAAACTCCTTCACCAGCACCGCATCGAAAAGCTGCTTGTTGTGGATGAAGCCTATCGTTGCACAGGCCTGATCACGGTCAAGGACATCGAAAAAGCCAAACTCCACCCGAACGCCTGTAAAGATGAAAGCGGTCGCCTGCGCGTTGCCGCAGCAACCGGTGTCGGCGAGGCCGGCTTTGAACGCGCCGCAGCCCTGATTGAGGCTGGCGTTGACGTTCTGGTCATTGATACCGCCCACGGCCATTCGGCTGGCGTGATCAAGGCGGTCGAACAGATCAAGGCCCAGGTTGGCGATACCCAGATCATTGCCGGTAACGTCGCCACTGCAGACGCCGTAAAGGCGCTGGCAGAGGCCGGTGCAGATGCGGTCAAGGTCGGTATCGGCCCGGGCTCGATCTGTACGACCCGTATCGTTGCCGGTGTTGGCGTGCCACAGCTGACCGCTGTTCTTGAATGTGGTGAAATGGCCCACAAGCTTGGTGTGCCGATCATCGCGGATGGCGGCATCAAGTTTTCGGGCGACATTGCCAAGGCGATGGCGGCCGGTGCAAGCACCTGCATGGTCGGATCGCTTCTGGCCGGTACCGACGAAGCCCCGGGTGAAGTCATCCTGTATCAGGGCCGTTCGTACAAATCCTATCGCGGGATGGGCTCTGTCGGTGCGATGGCACGTGGCTCGGCTGACCGTTATTTCCAGCAGGATGTTCAAGACAACCTTAAACTGGTTCCCGAAGGCATCGAAGGCCGCGTTCCTTACAAAGGCCCGGCTGGTCAGATCATCCATCAGCTGGTTGGTGGTCTTAAGGCATCCATGGGCTATACAGGTTCGGCAACGCTTGCGGACTTCCGCGAACGTGCAGAATTTGTTCGCATCACCAATGCAGGCCTGCGTGAAAGCCATGCGCACGACGTGACCATCACCCGCGAAGCGCCGAACTATCGTCCGGGCGGCTGATGGGTTTGCGCCTGCTGATTGGCTGACCAGCCTTGCGTTTGACGCTGTTGGCGAATGGTCTTTGCCATGATATGAGGCGCATTCAAATTTCGATGACGGCAGGCCTTCCTGCCGTCATCAGCTTTTTTATCGTAGAGTGATTGTTTGCTTCCCATATGCGAAGCAGTCTTTCACCCGCAAACAGGTTGGATTTTACGCTTTGAAACCCGGTGCCCGCATAGCAGCCGTTATCGAACTTTACGATGGCTGGACCCATAACCGAGATGACGCTGACCGCGTTGTGTCAGGCTATTTCGGATCACGCCGGTATATCGGCGGCGGGGATCGTCGTGAAATCAGCGAACGTTTCTATAACCTGATCCGTCATCAGGCCCGTCTGGGCTGGTGGCTGGCGGAATGCGATTATCAGTTCCAGGATGGTCGTGCGCGCATGATCGCCGATCTGGTGTTGCATGACGGTTTGACAACCAGCGAAATCGAAGACCGTTTCTGCGGCGAACAATTCTGCCCCGACATATTGCGTCCCAATGAAAAGCATTTGATCAACAAGCTTTCTGGCAAAACACTTGATCATGATGCGCAGCCCGGTGCGGTAAAGGCCGAATTGCCGAAATGGCTTTATACCGAACTGATGAAGCTGCATCACGAAAACCTTGCAGCCGAAATGGCGGCGTACAACCAGCCAGCCAAACTTGACCTGCGTGTGAACCGCTTGCGCGGGACTGTCGAAGACGCAATCAAGTCGCTGAAGGCTGATGGCATCAAGGATATCGAACGCACGCCCTATGCGCCCAATGGCCTTCGTTTGCCGCTTGGTTTGAACATGCTTGTCACGGCCGCCTACAAAGACGGCCTGATCGAAATCCAGGACGAAGCATCGCAGATTTGCGTGCATCTGGTCGATGCCAAGCCGGGCATGACGATTTTGGATATGTGTGCTGGCGGTGGCGGCAAGACGCTTGGCCTTGCAGCAGACATGCGCGGCAAGGGCCGTATCCTTGCCTGTGATACCCATGGCGGTCGTTTGGACAATGCGCGCAAGCGTGCACGTCGTGCCGGGGCAGGCGATTGCATTCAACAACGCATCATTGCCGATGAACGTGACAGCTGGCTGCGTAACAAGTCGGGCTTCTTTGACCGGGTGTTGCTTGATGTGCCGTGCTCGGGCCTTGGGACGCTGCGTCGTAACCCCGCACTGCGCTGGCGGATTGGGCAGCGTGACCTGCGCGGCCTGATGGCTGAACAAAGCAAAATCCTTAAGGCCGGTGCCGCCAAGGTCACCAAGGGCGGGCGCCTGATTTATGCGACCTGCTCGATCATGCCCGAGGAAAACGAACGTCTGATCGAAACCTTCATGCGCGATCGCAAGGATTTCAAACCGGTGCCGGTTAATGAAATCTGGCCGGATGCGCCAAAATCAGTGCCTGTACCGGGTGGCAAGGACAAGCCGTGGCTGCGTTTGTCGCCAAACGTCCATGGCACGGATGGTTTCTTTGTTGCGGTGTTCGAACGCACTGCAAAAGGCAAGGTAAAGTAATGACACTGGCGGTAATGGCATATGGAAACCAGTCCCAGCCTCACACCGCCCTTGTTCTGCCTGCAAATCAAAAGGCCCTGCGAGTGATGCTCGCAGGGCCAATTTTGTTTAACCGTCAACGCGCTAATGCGTTACTCGGTGGTCTGTACCGGCTCGTCAAAGATGGTGCCGGTGCCGGTCGCGCTACCGTCGCTTCCTTTGGACGCGTCGCCGTTCTCAAGGTTTTTCATGCCCGGAACGATTTCTTCGGCGCTATCAGGGATCAGGTCTTTGCCGTTTTGCGCCGGTGCGGTTTCCTCGGTGCCAATGATCGGCAGGGTGGTGCCGTCGTCTTTCTGGGTCATGGCGATTGCGGTTGCCGTGCCGGCAATCAGAATAAGGCCCGCGACGGCCATGGCGATTTTGCTACCGGTGGAAGTGCTCATGATGATGTGTCCCTTGCGTTGATCAATCGTTTGATGCTCGTGCTTGGACGCGGTGTTTCCCGCGTTCCGTTAGCTCAGATACTGCGCGCCCATTGCGCGGAAAAAAGGGACCAATTGTGGGGTTTTCGGGGTGCTCTGCGCGCAAATCCGCCGCAATTGCACCGCGACACCCGTAACAACAAGACAAGTTTTTTGAATGCATCGTTGGGGGACCATCTGCGCCGGGTTGCCCATCACGATGGTTTGGCGTATGTACGGCGCAACCCAATCTTCGACGGAGATACGGCCCGATGACTGATCGCGTGCTGATTATTGATTTCGGATCCCAGGTCACCCAGCTGATTGCACGTCGCGTGCGCGAAAGCGGTGTCTATAGCGAGATCCATCCTTTTAACAACGTCTCGGACGCGTTCCTGGATGAATATGCCCCCAAGGCTGTCATTCTTTCGGGTGGCCCGGCATCTGTCCATTGGGACAAGGCCCCCTCGGCACCGGCAAAGGTGTTTGAGCTCGGCGTGCCGGTTCTGGGCATTTGCTATGGTCAGCAGACCATGGTCAATCAGCTGGGCGGCAAGGTTGCGACCTCTGACCATCGTGAATTCGGTCGCGCCTTTGTCGATGTGATCGAGGATTGCGATCTTTTCAAAGGTGTCTGGGCCGAGGGTGCCCGTGAACAGGTCTGGATGAGCCACGGCGACCGCGTTGATGCGCTGCCCGATGGTTTCCGCGTTGTTGGTAAATCCGAAGGCGCACCGTTTGCCGCCATCGCCAATGACGACAAGAAATTCTATGCCGTGCAGTTCCATCCGGAAGTGGTCCACACCCCGCATGGTGCGCAGCTTCTCAAGAACTTCACCCATGGTGTTGCCGGGTGTTCTGGCGACTGGACCATGAATGCCTATAAAGACGATGCGATCGACAAAATCCGCAAACAGGTCGGCGATGGCAAGGTCATCTGTGGTCTTTCGGGTGGTGTTGACAGCTCCGTCACGGCAGTTCTGATCCACGAAGCGATTGGCGATCAGCTGACCTGCGTATTTGTGGATCATGGCTTCATGCGTTCGGGCGAGGCCGATCAGGTTGTGACCCTGTTCCGTGACCACTACAACATTCCGCTTGTGCATGTTGATGCGTCCGACACCTTCATCGGTGCCATCGAAGGCGAAACCGACCCGGAAGTAAAACGCAAAACCATTGGCCGTCTGTTCATCGAAGTGTTTGAAGAAGAAGCCAAGAAAATCGGTGGTGCAGACTTCCTGGCACAGGGAACGCTTTATCCCGACGTGATCGAAAGTGTGTCCTTCACCGGTGGCCCGTCGGTCACCATCAAGTCGCACCATAACGTTGGCGGCCTTCCGGAACGCATGAACATGAAGCTGGTCGAACCGCTTCGTGAATTGTTCAAGGACGAAGTCCGCGATTTGGGCCGTGAACTCGGCCTACCTGACAGCTTTGTTGGCCGTCACCCGTTCCCTGGACCGGGCCTTGCCATCCGTATCCCGGGCCAGCCGATCACGCGTGAAAAGCTTGATGTGCTCCGCAAGGCTGATGCGATCTATCTCGAAGAAATCCGCAATGCCGGTTTGTATGATGCCATTTGGCAGGCTTTCGCCGTCCTGCTGCCAGTCCGTACCGTTGGCGTCATGGGCGATGGTCGTACATACGATTACGCGTGCGCCTTGCGTGCCGTGACCTCAACCGACGGCATGACCGCGGACTTCTTCCCGTTCCCGCCAGAACTGCTCGGCCGCATTGCCAACCGCATCATCAATGAAGTCAACGGCATCAACCGCGTGACCTACGACTTCACCTCGAAACCACCGGGAACGATTGAGTGGGAATAAGTTTTCCGATAGCGGAAACAACAAACGGCGCGTCCTATGGGCGCGCCGTTTTGCTTTTGAGCTAGTTCGAGCCCGGCCCCTCCGACCCGCAGTCGCCAGTTGAATTACATGCATTTGACAAAGCCTGCTGTACGCTGCGCTGCCAGTTGAAGGTCAGGCAGGATGACAGGGCCAACATGGCGGTCAACGCTATGATCAGGCGGAGCGGGCGCATGGTAGGCGGCCTTTACTCTCTGCGAAGGGCGGGTAGGCCAACACCGGTGGTTTCAAACCCGCCGTCGGCGGCAACGATCTGGCCGGTGACAAAGCTTGCCTTGTCAGAACACAGGAAGTGTATCACTTCGGCAATTTCGTTCTCGGTGCCATAGCGGCCCAGCGGCATCGCGTCGAGATAGGCCGAGATGATTTCTGGCGAATGCACGGCCATGGCGAGTTTGGTTTTGACCGGTCCGGGGCAAACACAATTAGCGCGGATGCCATATTCGCCAAGTTCGGCGGCCTGCTGTTTGGTCATGTGAATGACCGCGGCCTTTGACGTGCCATAGGCCACGCGGAGCGTCGATGCCCGAAGGCCGGAGATCGAGCCGATATTGACAATCGTACCCTTGGTTTCCTTGAGTGCTGGTATGGTCGCCTGCGAAACAAGGAACACGCCATCAAGGTTGGTTTCCATGATCCGGCGCCAGGTGGCGAAGCTTGTTTCCTCGACCGGCAGGAAGTCGGCAACACCGGCATTGTTTACGACTGCATCAAGCCGCCCGAAGGCCGAAAGCACGGCATCCACCATCTGGTCAACCTGTGCGGGGTCGGAGACGTCATATTCAAAGGGCGAAGCCGCATCCGACACAGTTTTTGACGCAGCGTCCAGTTCCGGACCGTCGCGATCAATCATGGCGACCTTCCAGCCCTGATCGATAAACAGTTTGGTGGTGGCAAGTCCAATCCCGCGTGCGGCCCCGGTGACCAGTGCGACTTTCTGCGTCATGTAAAACGTCCTTTCCTGAACCATTCCCTGTTGCCACTGCTTTGTGCACGGCATTATTGGCGTTCATTAAGGCAAAACTCACAGCGCCCGGCAAGCGCGCGATCAATCAAGGATGTAAATGATCGCTTCGACCTAGGCCAAAAACAGTTGGGACGCGTAAACCAGCATCGAAAACAGGCTAACAAAATAGGCGATGGATCGAATGCCATTGATCCCCGAAACGCGCGTAATGCCGGCAAGATAGAAGCTGGCATGCGCGATGCGCGCCGCAAGGAATATGGCAGCACACGCAACGGTAACAGTATTGGAGATACTGATGGCATGTGCGGTCAGCACGATAATCGCAAAGGGAACAAGGTTTTCCAGATGGTTCTGATGGGCGCGTGCCCCGCGTGCGGCCATTCCGGTGCGTTCTGGCAGGGAATCACGGTTGCCCATGAGGCGCTTGCCACCGACACCGGGCTGCTTGGCGTAGGCATAGTTATAGGCCCATGGGAAAGCCAGGCAGAGAAACGCATTGAGAACCAGAATGGTTAATTCGTAAGTCACTGGAAATCCTGATTTTGAGAACGGTATCTGACTTACGTTGTCAAAACATCTGGTAGATCAGTTATGGCGGCTTTTAAACCGTGATAAATAAACGGTTTGTTGGTGCCAGTTGGCTGCATTTTATAGAGCCAAGCCATCTTTTGGCTCCATGTCCCCTTGTCGCGATGAAGCTTGTTGTCTAGCGTCAGGGGAACAACAGGAGCATCCGCGTTCCACACAGGGATGCCATCCGATCAGGAAACCGTCCGGTAGTCCTTCAGTGCATTTCGTGTAAGGGGTTATGGCATTGGCAAATATTCAGGACAAGGCCCGTGTGGTCATTATCGGCGGTGGTGTGATTGGTTGTTCGGTGGCCTATCACCTGACCAAATTGGGCTGGAAAGATGTTGTCTTGCTTGAACGCAAGGAACTGACATCGGGCACCACGTGGCACGCGGCGGGCCTGATTGCCCAGTTGCGCGCAACCGCCAACATGACCCGCCTTGCCAAGTACTCCCAGGAACTATACGGCACGCTTGAAGACGAAACCGGGGTCGCCACAGGCTTCAAACGCGTTGGTGCCATCACCGTCGCCCTGACGGAGGATCGGAAGGAAGAATTGTTCCGCCAATCCGCGATGGCACGTGCCTTCGGGGTGGAGATCGAAGAAATATCACCCGCCGAGGTCGGGGAACGCTACCCGCATGTCAATCTGGATGGGGTGACAGCAGGCGTGTATTTGCCCAAGGACGGGCAGGGTGATCCGGGCAATATTGCGCTGTCACTGGCGCGCGGTGCGACCAAACGCGGGGCGAAAATTCATAGCCGCACCAAAGTCACCGGTATGCGCAAACAGGGATCGCGCATCACAGCCGTTTCGTGGCAATCCGAGGATGGTGATCAGGGTGAAATTGCCTGCGATATGGTGGTCAACTGTGCGGGCATGTGGGCGCGTGATGTTGGCAAGATGGCCGGTGTGAATGTGCCGTTGCATGCGTGCGAGCATTATTACATCGTCACCGATAGCGTTCCGGATTTGGGTGATTTGCCGGTTCTGCGCGTGCCTGATGAGTGCGCCTATTACAAGGAAGATGCCGGTAAGATTCTTCTGGGCATGTTTGAGCCCAGGGCAAAGCCATGGGGGATGGATGGCATTCCCGACAGTTTCGACTTTGATGAACTGCCACCCGATTTCGAACATTTTGAACCGATCCTTGAAATGGCGATCAATCGCCTGCCGCTGTTGGGGCAAATCGGCATTCATACGTTCTTTAATGGACCTGAAAGCTTTACGCCCGATGACGCCTATCACCTTGGTTTGGTACCGGGCATGGATAATGTTTGGGTCGCGGCCGGGTTCAATTCCATCGGCATTCAATCGGCCGGTGGGGCCGGGATGGCGTTGGCGCAATGGATGGAAGACGGCGAAAAGCCGTTCGATCTTGGCGATGTCGATATCGCACGCATGCAGCCATTTCAGGGCAACAAGACCTATCTGACGGAACGTGTTTCAGAAACATTGGGCTTGCTGTATGCCGATCATTATCCGTTCCGGCAAAAGGCAACATCACGCGGCATTCGTCGCTCGCCCCTGCATGAACACCTTGCAAAGAACGGCGCGGTCTTTGGTGAGCTCGCAGGGTGGGAGCGTGCAAACTGGTTCGCCAATGACGGTCAGAAATCGGAATATGAATATAGCTGGAAACGCCCCAACTGGTTTGACAATGCCAAGGCAGAGCATTTGGCAATCCGAGCCGGTGTGGGCCTTTATGACATGTCGTCCTTTGGCAAAATCCGCGTTGAAGGCCCGGATGCGACGGCCTTCCTGAACTATGTCAGCGGTGGGGAGATGGACGTGCCGGTTGGCAAGATTGTCTATACCCAGTTCCTCAATGCGCGGGGCGGGATAGAGGCGGACGTGACCATCACACGCCTGTCGGAGCTTGCTTATCTGGTGGTCACACCGGCCGCAACGCGACTGGCCGATGAGACATGGATGCGTCGCCATGTTGACGATCATATGGTTGTCATCACTGATGTCACGGCGGGTGAGGCGGTTCTGGCCGTTATGGGGCCGAAGTCACGTGATCTGTTGGCTTCCGTATCGCCCAACGATTTCTCAAACGCGGCCAATCCGTTTGGCACAGCACAGGAAATCGAAATCGGCATGGGGATCGCGCGTGCTCATCGTGTTTCCTATGTCGGGGAACTCGGATGGGAAATCTATGTCAGTTCCGACATGGTCGCCCATGTGTTTGAAACACTGCTGGCGGCTGGCGAAGACCTTGGCCTGAAATTGTGTGGCCTGCATATGATGGATGGGTGCCGGATCGAAAAGGGCTTTCGTCACTTTGGACATGACATCACCTGCGAGGATCATGTGCTTGAAGCCGGGCTTGGCTTTGCGGTTAAAACCGACAAGCCGGATTTCATTGGCCGAGATGCAGTGCTTGCCAAGCGTGAAAGTGGTTTGACGCGTAGGATAGTGCAATTCCGCCTGAATGATCCTGAACCGCTTCTGTTCCATAACGAACCGATCCTGCGCGATGGCAAGATCGTCGGTCATCTGACATCGGGGGCCTATGGCTATCATGTCGGCGTGGCTGTCGGGATGGGCTATATTGGATGCGAGGGCCAGACGGCCAGTGATATTCTGGCGTCAAGTTACAGCATTGATGTCGCTGGAACAGTGGTTGGTGCTCAGGCGTCTCTGCGCCCGTTCTACGACCCGTCCGGGGATCGGATGAAGTCGTAAAAGCGGGCGAAATGCCATGGTTCTCGTGCTCTGCTCGCTTGCATTGGCCAGGCACTAGTCTGGTTGAAACTCCAGAAGATCACCGGGTTGGCAATCAAGCTCCTTGCAAATGGCCGACAGCGTTTCAAATCGCACACCGCGGACTTTGCCGGATTTCAAAAGCGACAGGTTTTGTTCGCTGATACCGATCCGTGCGGCGAGGTCCTTTGACTTCATCTTGCGGGTAGCCAGCATGACGTCCAGCCGAACGATAATGGCCATTAGACGAAGCTCCGATTTTCGTCATCAATGCGGGCGGCTTCGCCCAGCACCCAGGCAATGACGATGATCAGCCCGCCCAGGAACAGCGTGCTGGCCTCGGCATTGCTAAGTCCGATCGACAGAACCCGTTCACCCGCAGGACGGTGAAAAGTCGCAAGGACCGAGGTGGCAGCACCGGTTAGCGGTTTGATCAGGGTTTGCGCCAGAAGGGCAATACCAAACGCCTTGAGGTGCCTGATGGGTTCAGGCTGGAAAATGGTGTTATGAGCGAAGGCGCCAAACATCTTGCGCAAGCGATACAGGCCATAGGCCAGAACAAGTGACGGGATCATCATCACCGCCATGGTGGCGTATTTCTGCCAGCCTGAAAGCGCATGAAGATCGTCAAGGCTGACGGTCATTTGACTGGTGCTGGCTTCAACCCAGCCCGGCGCATACCACACCAGTGGCACGACCAGGATCTGAAAAATGATGGCAATCGCACAGACCCAGTAAAGCAGGGTGCTGATGGCGCGTACATTCTTAAGCCTATCAGTGTGTTCGGTGGAGGGCATCTGTGGGGCTCCTGAATAGGGAAATTCCGTATTAAGTTATAAAATTCATGTAAAACATGAATAATTCATCGAAATAAGTCAATTCGGTTTATTTCTGGCCTGCCGAAAGCGACGGCGGTATAGGCGAATTTTTATGTGTTGCTTGCCTTGTGCGGGCAGGCGTGGAAAATAGTTCCCATGTCAGAAAGCAAAACAAAACCTCGCACGCTCGTTCCCGCGACTGATCCTGATGACTGTCAGGAATGTGATGCGGCTGCCCGCCTTGGTCTGAGCACCGAGCAGGGCGAAGCCGTCACCCGCGATGCATCGCGGGCCGTTGGCGCAAATTTGGCTTTGCCTGATGTCGAGGCGGCAGCGAAAATCTTTTCCCTATTGGGGGATGCTGGGCGGCTTCAACTTGTTTTGCGCTGCATGGAAAAGCCGCAAACCGTCTCCGAGCTTGCCGATGCGACCGAGATGTCGCAATCGCTGTGCAGTCATCATTTGCGCCACTTGCGCGATCAGCGGATTCTGGCATCAGAACGGCGCGGCAGGCATATTTTCTATCAGATTGATGATGAACATATCTCGTGCGTGGTGCGCGATGTGTTTGCGCATGTGACGCACGACTAATTCTATTTCGGTTGTGAATTCAATATCTTGACGTGCTGTATCGCCGGGAATGGCCCGGTGGCATTTCTGTGTGCAATTCCCATATTCAAATGACGGTTTGAATGTGGTTGACAGCAGGACATATGAACCATATTTTGAATATAACATATGAACAGAAATTTGATCGTAAGAGGCCTTGAATGTCTTTCGTCGCCAAATGGGATGACCTGCCAGCCATCGGCAATTGCACGCAATGCCGTGATACGCTGATTGATGCCCTGAACAAGGCCGTACCTGATCACGGCTTTGTCAGTGATGTACATGGCATTTCGGCCGCCGCCCCGATCAGTCAGGCCGACGACGAGAAAATGCGTGAAGTCCTGCGTCAGCATGGCGGCGCTGTGAACCACTACCATTGGCAAGTGGCCGGCATGGATTGCGGGTCATGTGTTGCCAAGATCGAAACCGCCCTTGGCAAGTTCGAGGGCGTTTCATGCATCGATGTATCGATGATGCGCGAAACCGTGACGCTTGGTATTGATGCTGCCCACGATGAAACCCGTTCAGACATCACCAAAACCCTAAATAAGCTCGGATATCCGGCGCAGGAAAAGAACGCCCCGGGGGCTGCAAAGGCAAGCGGATCGTCTTGCTGTGCCAATAGCAGTTGCGGCTCGAGTACCGCCAATGATGGGGTATCGAATTCCGCAGATGACGCGCAAAATGCACCCAAACAAAGCCTTCTGCACCGTTTTGCGCCATGGTCCTCGGAAAATGACGAAATCGCCTTTGCCGCCATTTGCCTTACACTCGGCGGGCTGGTTGGTGCGATCTTGCCGGTGACGTTGCCATACGCCATGTCGGTGGCATCGCTTTTGGCAGCATTGCCCGTGATGAAAAAGGCTGCGCGGTTGGCGCAAAGCGGGGCGGTGTTTTCGATCGAGCTTTTGATGTCGGTTGCCGTGATTGGTGCAGTCGCGATTGGTGAAAGCCTTGAGGCCGGGATGGTCGTCTTGCTGTTTGCCATTGGCGAGCGACTTGAAGGTGTGGCGGCCGGACGGGCCAGAAGCGGGGTAAAGGCGCTGATGAAGCTTACCCCGGAACAGGCACGGCGTGTTGTTGATGCCGGTTTTGAGACCGTGACGCCGCGTGATCTGGTTATTGACGACATCATCGAAGTCCGCCCGGGCGAACGGGTGCCATCTGATGGCGTGATTGAAAGTGGTGTGGCCGAGATTGATAACAGCCACCTGACGGGTGAGTCGGTGCCGGTCTATAGCGACACTGGCACAGATGTTTTTGCCGGTGCGATTGTCACCGACAGTCCGGTCCGCATTCGTGTGACCCGTGCGGCGGGTCAAACCATGCTGGACCGCGTGATTGAGCTGGTCGAGCAAAGCGAAAAGCACAAGGCACCAGTCGAACGCTTTGTTGCCAAGTTTGCCCGCATCTACACCCCGATCATCATGGGGCTGGCACTTGCCACCGTCGTGATCCCGCCGCTGTTGTTCGGGCAGGCCTGGGAAGAATGGATTTATCGCGGTCTGGCCCTGCTTCTGATTGGCTGTCCTTGCGCCCTGGTGATCTCCACCCCGGCGGCGGTCACCTCGGCCCTGGCACGCGCGACCAGGATCGGCCTTCTGGTCAAGGGTGGGGCTGCGCTGGAGCTGATCGGGGCTGTGCGCACCATGGCGTTTGACAAAACCGGTACGCTGACCGAAGGCAAGCCGAAACTAAGCGCAATCAAAACAGCCGATGGTTATGGCGAAAATGGCATTCTGACGATTGCCGCAGCCCTTGAGGCTGTCACATCGCACCCACTGGCGCGTGCTGTCGTCACGGCCGCCGAAAACCGCAATCTTGATCTGCCTGTGGTCGAACAGGCCAGAACCATTGCCGGTGCCGGTGTCGAAGGCCGCATCGACGGGGCGCTGTATCAGGTGGGTGCCGCCAAACGTCTGAAAGGTATGCCGGATGGTGAAATTGGCGATTGGCTGACTACGCAAGAAGATGAAGGCAGTACTGCCGTCGTGATCCTGAAAGACGGGCAGGTAATCGGTGCCCTAGCCTTGCGCGACGTTGCACGCAGTGACGCGAAGAACGCACTTGGCGAACTTAACAGGCTTAACATCACGCCGGTGATGTTGACGGGCGATGCGGATCGGGTTGCCAAACGCATGGCCGCAGAGCTTGGCATGGAGTATCGCGCCGAACTGATGCCCGAAGACAAACTGAATGCCTTGGCAGAACTGCGGGATGATCCGAAAAGATCCGGTCCGGTGGCGATGGTCGGTGACGGCATCAACGATGCCCCGGCACTGAAATCCGCCGATGTGGGGATCGCGATTGGCGGGGGCACGGATATCGCCCTTGAGGCCGCCGATGCGGTGGCGGTCAAGGACCGGCTGGGTGATGTGGTCAATCTGGTAAAGCTGTCACGTGCGGCACGCCGGGTGATCCGTGAAAACATCACGATTGCATTGGGGCTTAAGGCGGTCTTTCTGGTGACATCGATCACCGGCCTAACCGGTCTTTGGCTTGCTGTTCTGGCCGACACCGGGGCGACGGTTCTGGTGACAATCAATTCGCTGAGATTGTTGATCGCCTTGCGAAAGGCATAGGTCACGAAGCACACAAGCAACAACAAATAAAGCCCGGCGTGATGCCGGGCTTTGTGCTGTGACAATGGTTTGTTTCGGCGCTTAAAGGTCTGCCATCATCTCGGCTGGTATAATCGCCCCGCGATGGGTGATGACCTTGCTGGCAAGCTTGTGTCCAGCAAGCGTTGCTGTCAGGCCGTCCTGTCCCTTGAGCAAGCCTGCCATGAAGCCTGCGTTAAAGCTGTCACCGGCGGCCGTCGTATCAATCGGGGTGACCGGTTCCGGGATCGGGACATGGTGAGTTTCCCCACCTTCATAAAGCAGGCAACCTCGCTCCCCCTGTTTGACGACAATCAGGGCAGGGCTCAGCTTGGCAATCCGGCTTACGGTGTCTTGCGCCGTTTTATCACCCCAAAGAAGCTGTTCGTCATCAAATGTCGGCATCATGACATCGGCAAGGGCGGTGATGCGGGCGTATGTCTCGCGCGCCTGTTCTTCTTTGCCAGACCAAAGCTTGGGCCGGAAATTGCCATCAAAGGCAATCTTGCCGCCCTTGTCTTTGTGGGCCTGAAGGGTCTGAAACAGAAGCGTGGTGTCGTCTTCCAGCACATGCAGGCTGATCCCGGAAAGATACAGCCACGGCGCATCTTCAAGTGCGTTTAGGTAGGCCGGGCTTGCCAGTGAAATCGTCTGGCGTGCGGCGGACTGATTGCGCCAGTAGTGGAAAAAGCGTTCGCCATCCGCCCGGTTGGTGATCGAATAAAGTCCGGTGTTTGCCTGATCCGTGCTTATCAGGAACGCATCACTGACGCGGTTGTCTTTTAGCACAGACCGGATCTGCTCACCAAACGGGTCCTCGCCGACGGCAGAGGCAAAGGCGCACTTGATCCCAAGGCGACCAAGATAGACCGCAGTATTAAACGTATCACCACCAACCTTGACGCTGGCGTTTCCTGCCGGGTCGAACGAAATCTCGCCCATGGCCTCGCCAATGCAAATGACATCAACAGACATCACAAAACTCCCTGATGCGGATTAACGCAGCATGCCGCGTGCGGCGACCGGCATTTCTGTCATTTCGCCGTTCTGATCCTTGATCCAGACGGTCGGAAACAGGTTGGTCACGACGCAGATGTGATTGGGGATAATCGAAATCACGTCACCAACTGCCGGGTCCCAATCGCTGTCACCAAGCTCAATGATGCCGTGTTCTTCGGACAGGCCGACAATTGATGCGTCCGGTGCCTCCCGAACCATGCCAAAGCCCTCCAGGCCCAGGAGGTCGGAACTCAGCGCCTTTGATCCTGCATCGATGATGGCACGGGTTTTCGTCGGGCGGGAAACCACGGTGGTCTTAACAACCGCGGCACAGTTTTCAACGCCACATGCACCGCGCGCAATCAGGGAACGGTCATTGTAAATATAGGTCCCGGCGCGGTGTTCAGTTGCGTGATTGAATGCAGGCAGGGCGTCCAGGTTTGGCGTGCCACCGGTCGAAACAACCGGGCAGGGGAGCCCTGCGTCCTCAAGGCGTTGTTTGGCATCACTCAGCCATTTGTCGACATTGTCTGCGTGATCCATTGGCGGATAGGTCATGAGCCCGCCAAATCGCAGTCCGGGCAGCTCATTGATCCTTGATGCCAGTTCAGCGGCGTCAGTTGGGCTTTGCACGCCACACCGTCCGGCACCGGTGTCGCATTCTACAAGCACGGTCAATTCGGCTTCTTCATTGGCAAAGCGCGCCGATAAACCCTTTGCGACGGTCAGGTTGTCGCAGGTGACCGACAGTTTGCATTTGCGCGCCAGTGCCGCCAACCGATCAAGTTTGGCAGCACCGATGACGTTGTAGGTCAGCAATATGTCGCGGAGTCCGCCCTCAACCATAACCTCGGCCTCGCCAATCTTCTGGCAGGTGATGCCGATCGCCCCGGCCTCAATCTGTCGTTTGGCAAAAAACGGCAGTTTGTGCGTCTTGATATGCGGGCGTGTCTTAAGGCCCGCCGCATCGGCAAGGTTTTGGAAACGCGCAATGTTTTCGTCAACGACGGGGAGGTCAATCACAAGGCAGGGGGTGTCGAGCATGCTGGTTCCTGATTGGTTTGAGGTTGGCGCTCTCAGCTTTTTGCAAAACGAAATTGACATATCTTGAACGCCGCTGCTAGGGTAAATCCGAAATAACGGGATATGTTCCGTTATAACGGAAAAACAAAAAACGATCCAAGAATGTGTGGCTCATTTGAAAGTGGAGACAAAAATGGCATTTCTTAAAACTCTGGCGGTCGCAACTGTCATGACCGCGACGGCGGCTTCGGCACTCGGTACTGCATCCGCCCAGGAAACAAGCAAACTTCAGCAGGTCCTTGATCGCGGCTATCTGGTCCTTGGGACCGGGTCGACCAACCCGCCGTGGCACTTTGTTGATTCAGACAATAAGCTCAAAGGTTTTGACGTTGATATGGGCCGCCTTGTGGCCAAGGCCCTGTTTGGCGACCCGGACAAGATCGAGTATGTCCAGCAGTCGGGCGACGCTCGTATTCCGAACCTCGTCACCGACAAGGTCGATATGGCCTGCCAGTTCATGACGGTCACGGCCGAACGTGCCCAGCAGATCGAATTCACCATTCCCTACTATCGCGAAGGTGTTGGTCTTTTGCTGATGGCAAACGGTGACTACGCCGATTATGACGCGCTGAAAGAAGGTGGCGATGATGTCACTGTCGCAGTTCTGCAGAACGTCTATGCCGAAGAAATGGTACACGCGGCCCTGCCGGAAGCCGAAGTTGATCAGTATGACAGCGTTGATCTGATGTATCAGGCGCTTAATTCCGGTCGTGCCGAAGCCGCCGCAACCGATCAGTCTGCGCTTCGCTGGTTCATGGTTCAGAACCCGGATCGTTACACGGATGCTGGCTATGCCTGGAACCCGCAAAGCTATTCGTGCGGTGTAAAACCGGGCGATCAGCGTTGGTTGAACTTCGTCAATACCGTCCTGCATGAAGGCATGACCGGTGTTGAATTCCCGTTCTATGCTGAAAGCTTCAAAACCTGGTTTGGTGAAGAGCTCGAAACGCCGAAAATCGGCTTCCCTGTCGAGTACAAGTAATCAACGCAAGCATTCGGGAATTCCGCTTTGAATTACGATTTCAACTTTGACGTCATCTGGCGTAACTGGGATCTCCTCGCAGAGGGGCTTGGGCTGGGGCTGTTTCTGGCCATTGTCTCGATTGCGATTGGATGCGGGATCGGCCTTCTGGCGGCGTTCGGGATGCTTTCGCGCCACAGAACCTTGCGCTGGATCGCGGTGGCTTATGTCTCCGCGATCCGCAATACCCCGATCCTTGTTCTTATTCTGTTTTGCTATTTCGCGCTTCCACAACTGGGTATCGCGTTGGACAAAATATCGTCCTTTGTCTTTACGCTTTCGATCTATGCCGGGGCCTATTTGGCCGAAGTATTCCGGTCCGGTCTGGTCGCGTTGCCCAAGGGATTGCGCGAAGCCGGCCTTGCGATTGGTCTGACGGAATTCAAGATCAAGACCAACATCATCATTCCGGTGATGTTTCGAAATGTTCTGCCGTCACTTTCAAACAACTTCATTTCGCTGTTCAAGGACACTTCCCTTGCCGCCGCCATTGCGGTGCCGGAGCTGACCTTTTATGCGCGCAAAATCAATGTCGAGAGCTTCCGTGTGATTGAAACATGGATGGTCGCGTCAATGATCTATGTGGTTGCCTGTTATGTGATTGCGGCTCTGCTGCGCCGTCTTGAACTGCGCCTTGCAGTTCCACGCTAAAGGGGTATCAGATGAATTTCTCTCTTTTCCTGACAGAATTGTGGAACGCACGGCTAAGCCTGCTTTCGGGACTGGGTGACACAATCCTGATTTCGGTTGCCTCGGTTATTCTGGGATCAGTCCTTGGTGTGTTCGTTGGTTTGGCGATGACATATGGCGCGAAGTGGCTCCGCTTTGTTGTCCGGCTGTATATCGACTTTCTGCGCGGAACGCCGGTCTTTGTTCTGATTTTGGCCTGCTTCTACATCCTTTCGGTTGTCGGTCTTGACCTGACGGCGTTTCAGGCCGGTGTTTTGGCACTGACGCTGTTTTGTTCATCCCATGTTGGTGAAATCGTCCGCGGGGCATTGTCCGCCATTCCGCAAGGCCAGACCGAAGCTGCCAAATCGGTCGGTCTGACATTCGGGCAAACCTTTGTTTATGTGCTACTGCCCCAGGCTCTGCGCCAGATCCTGCCAACCTGGGTCAATACCGCGACCGAGATCGTCAAGGCATCGACGCTGCTTTCAATCATTGGCGTGGTGGAGCTTCTGCTTGCGACCCAGCAGGTCATCTCGCGCACCTATCTCAGCCTTGAGTTCTATCTCTTTGCGGGCTTTGTCTATTTCCTTTTGAACTTCGTGATCGAACAGGCTGGTCGTGCCGTCGAACGCCGCATTTCGATCCCATAAAGAGGCAATCATGTCCCCAATTTTGACTATTTCCGGCCTTCACAAAAGCTTTGGCAAGGTCGAAGTGCTTAAGGGCATCGACCTGACCATGCAGCAGGGCGATGTGGTTTCGCTGATCGGATCGTCCGGTTCGGGCAAGACCACGCTTTTGCGTTGTGTGAACCTTCTGGAAGATTTTGAGCAGGGCTCGATTGAACTGGCAGGTCAGTCTATCGGCTATAAACAGGACGGCGGACAGCGTCGCCGGCTGTCGGAACGTGAAATTGCCCGTCAACGTGCCATGACCGGCATGGCTTTTCAGCAGTTCAATCTTTTCCCGCATATGACGGCCATTCGCAACGTCATGCTTGGTTTGATCAAAACCAAGAAAATGCCGAAGGACGAAGCACGGGCAATTGCCGAAAAATGGCTTGAGCGCGTCGGTATGGGGCAGCGTCGCGATCACTATCCCGGCCAGCTTTCCGGTGGCCAGCAACAGCGCGTAGCTATCGCTCGTGCCATCGCGATGAACCCGCAAATCATGCTGTTTGACGAAGTGACTTCCGCACTTGATCCGGAACTGGTGGCCGAGGTGCTGGCAGTTGTTCGTGATCTGGCGAATGAGGGCATGACCATGTTGCTTGTGACGCACGAGATGCGGTTTGCGCGCGATGTTTCAAGCAAGGTCGTGTTCATGCATCAGGGGCGCATCCACGAAGAAGGCACGCCGGAACAAATTTTCGGTGCGCCGAAAACTGAACGTTTGCAGGGCTTCCTTGCAAATTCTGAATTTTAAGAACCAGGAGATATTTTTTATGAGCATTAAAAGACACGGTGTTGGCGAAGGTAAGGGCAACGGTCAGAAGGCATTGCCATTCGCCAAGGCCACCGAAGCCGATGGCTGGCTTTATGTGTCCGGACAAACTCCGATGCGCGATGGCGAAGTCGTCGGCAACGGCATCGTCGAACAGTCCCGCATCGCGATTGAGAATATGCTCAAAATCGTTGAAGATGCCGGTTACACTGCGGCTGACATCATGCGCATTGGTGTCTGGCTTGATGACGCGCGCGATTTCTGGTCATTCAATGGCGTGTTCGAGGAATATTTCGGCGAAAATCCTCCGGCACGTGCCTGCGTGCAATCCTCGATGGTTGTTGACTGTAAAGTAGAGGTCGACTGCATCGCCTTTCGTAAGGCATAACAGTCTACAACTATTGCACTAAGACGTTAAATGAGGGGTTTATGACGGAACAGCAGATACGAAAGCGCGCGCGCGGCATTGATCGTGCGTTCGATATTCTGGACCATCTGCGTGATGTCAGAACCTCTCAGCGTCCTGCCGAAATCGCCCAGGCTTTGTGCGCGCCGACCTCGACGGTTTACGATCTGATCGGCACGCTGATCGATCATGGCATGCTTGAAGTGACCGATGCCAATGGCTCGGTCTTTTTGGGGCGGCGGGTTTATTTCCTAGGCCTTGCCTATCGTGATTATTTCGACCTGACCCGGCAGGCGGCCGGGGTGCTTGATGAAATCACCGCAAGCACCAAGGAAACCTCCCAGTTTTGTATGCTGGATGGCAACAAGTATACCGTGGCCCTGCAACGCGAAGGCAGCCGCCCGTTTCGCATTTCTGCTGATGTCGGGGAACGGACTGCCATTCCGTGGACGGCGTCTGGTCGGCTTTTGCTGGGGCACCTGAGTGATCAGGAAATCCGCGATCTGATCCCGGCTGAGGACTTTATCCTGCCCGACGGGCGTCAAATGGATATTGCTGCCTATATCGCCGAAATCCGCCGCGCGCATGACGAACGCTTTTTCTCGTTCGACAGCATTGTGGATACCTTCACCCATTGCTTTGCCGCACCGGTCTATAATCAAAGCGGTATCTGTTCTGCCACGCTGTGTATCGTCGCCCCCAAGGACGATGCGCGTAAAAACTATGATTTCTATAAAAACGTGCTTCAGACAGCGGGCGACAAGCTTTCCAAAACCGTCTGAGCCCATCGGGCATCGGTCGATAAACACATCACCCGGATCAATCGTCCGGGTGTTTTTGTTTTTGCGTGTTGGTGTTGTTGTGGAATTTGGCCGGAAAAGAGAAAGCGGCGGTTATCGTTTCCCGCATCGATAACCACCGCTTTTCCACCTTGAGAGGCCTATGGGGAGAGAAGACCCATAGGTCTGAGAGACAAGCCGCTTGGGGACAAGTGCGAATGGGTTTCATTCGCGGGCTGTGTCGAGACCCGTTATAGGTAAGAAAAAACACCGACGCAAGTGAAAATCGTTCTCATTTGCGAAAAACTTTTGGTTGATGGATTTCTGATATAAATATCCCGACAAAAACAGTTGGTTAATCGTGGTGCTTATGCCCGGATTTCCGCGATTTTCAGATGTCGGAAATAGAAAAACCCGCAGCGTTTGTGCGGGTTTTGAATGGCTTTATCGTCGGGTTGTTTCAGGTAATAATCCGGCGTAAATGATTGTCCCAATGCTGCGATTTCAAGGAATCGTCGGGCAGTTCGACCCGCTTTCGGCGAATCGCATCCATCCGCCAACCATTGCCAAGGCCACTGGTGCCAACAAATTCACCGGCCCGATCCGTTGCGGCAAGGCCGCAGCCATCCGGGGCGGCGATATGGGTGAGGAAGTCATTGGTTTGCGCATCCCAGAAGGTCACAAGCCCGCCGCGCGGACAGGAAATGCCAAATACCTGGCCCGATGCATCAAATCGCACCGACCCGCAATATTGCCGCATGCGGTACTGAACGGTATCCGGGGCCTCAAGCGGGCGGATGTCTGATCCCGGTTGCCAGATGCCGACAAGTGGCACCTGATCGGTCAGATCGCCCTGATACTGGAAGCCAGCGGCAATCGTGCCGTTGGCGGACACATCAAGATGGCGGATCGAAAGTTTGTGCCAGTCATGTTTCAGCGCCGCCTGGTGAACAAGCTTGCCGTTGCTGCGATCAATGATCGACAGGTTGGGTTCCATCGAGCTGATATTAAGTGGTGTGCGTCCGTCCTGATCGGGATGGGTGTGCAATCCGCCATTGGCAATCACCAGATGTTCGCCATCCGGCATCAGATGCAATTCATGCGGACCGGTACCAAAGCTGTCAAACTCCGCCACCCGGCGATAGCCATCCTTGGCATCCCACACGGAAACAACCCCGCGGGCATGGTCAAAATCGTTTTCGGTGATGTAAAGATACCGACCATCATTGGAATAGATCGCATGGCCATAAAACCGGCGGTCTTCGGGGCAATGCAGTTTTGCGCGAACATCCCCGGTATGACGATCAAGGATCAGGCCATAAAGCCCCGGACGGCGTTCCACCGCGGCCACATCAACATGGTTGGGGCGCAGGCCAATATCATGGCCACGGCCGGGCAGAGTCTGTTCAAACAGGATTTTGCCCGAAGCATTAAACGCGCTGACATAATAGTCGCCATCATCCCCGGCGCTGGCGGAGATATAAACTGCGCGGTCTTCGGGGTTGGGCGTGGTTGCCGCACGGGCAAGGCCCACTGGCAAAAGGGTGAACGCCCCGCCAACACCCATGAGTTTCAGGAAGCTGCGACGTTGATATGCCATCTTTGATCTCCTGCCGTCTGAGAACTAGTCGCCATCCAACGCGTTAAAGCCACCGCCAAGCTGGGTATTGCCGCCGACGTCGTTTTCAACAAGCGTGGTCAGGAAATCAATCTGCCCCTTAAGGTCTGTCAGCACGGTATAACCATTCGGCTGCTCCAGCACCTCGGCAACAGAGGGCGGAAGCTCTGCCACTGTGTCGCCAACAGTCTGCCAGTTAAGCTTGAATGACCGATCCAGCAGGCTGTTATCAATCAGGGCGGCAAGGCCTTTGCCTTCTTCACCGACATCACCCCAAGTGCCGTCATAGATGGCAAACAGACCAATCAGGTTATGTTCGATATTACGAAGCGATCGTTCCGATATCGGGCTTTCCGCACGGCCTGCACTGGCGTCCTCTGCCCCATCGCCAAGCGGACGGGCAAGCTTCTGGCTTGAGATGATCAAAAGCCCTTCATGCAGGGCACGATAGAGATCGGTCGCAGCAAACTTGGCGGTGGGATAATCCATGCTGTCCGGTCCGGCATTTTCCACTGCCGTCGCAAATTCCGGCCATTCGGCCTGCAATTCGCCCGAAAGCGTACCAAGGTTGGTGGCAATTGCCGTGCCGTACTGGCACAGGAACACGCCATCTTCATCGGCCGCAACCATCTGATCACCGTGATCATCGGCAAACAGGACTTCTTCGAGTGCGGGGAAGCCTTGAAGTGCGGCACTGGCACCAGAAAGTTTTTCGGGATCGGTATAGGCGGCCGGTTTATCAAACATCAGCTTGCGGAACTGACGCGCCGCCGTACCGTGTTTGTCCGGCCAGTATTCGATATGCTGATCACGCCCATTGGCAACCAGCGGCCCCATGTGCCAGGGCTGGATTTCCTGCCAGATATCCATCGCCGCGTGAAAGGCCGCTTGGGTGCCTTCAAGTCCGCTCTTATCCGGATCTGAGCAGAAATCCTTGAACTCGCTGGTCAGATTTTCCGTTGCCGCGTGGAAGTCATCAAGCTTGGGTGGCATCACGGTGCCCAGCAAGTGCGCCAGAACCGGTTGATAGTTTTCATCGGGAATATCCGCACGCGCATCGGGGCTGATGACACCAACAGCAAGAACGGTGGTGGTCGAAAGCAACAATGTGCGCCAGCTCGGTTTGCAGAACATATGACTTATCCCGATATTCACGTGATTTGGTATCTGGTTTGGTATCCGGTCTTGCGACATATATCGCGTCACAATGACTTTAGAAATGCCAACAATTGACTGCGTTCCGATGGTGGCAGCTTTGTGACTGCTTTGCGGGCGTTTTCGGCCTCGCCCCCATGCCACAGGATCGCTTCAAGAATGGTTCTTGCCCGGCCGTCATGCAGGAAGCGGGCACGTGGATCAATCTCTTGCGCGCGGCCAATCCCCCAAAGCGGTGGCGTGCGCCATTCAGTGCCCGATGCCTGTGCCTCCGGCCTGTGATCGGCAAGGCCGTCGCCCATGTCGTGTAACAACAGGTCCGTATAGGGCCAGATGATCTGCCCGGACTGTTCGGGCAGGTCGTCACGTTCGGGCAACGCGTAACGCGGCGTATGACAGGATGCACAGCCGATTGCGTCAAAGATCTTTTCGCCCGCCAAAACGTCGGCATCATTGGCGTTCTTTCGGGCTGGCGGGGCAATGTTGCGCGCGTAATACAGCACCAGATCGGTCATTACCGAATGGACTTCCAGCCCCTCGAATTCATCATCATTGCCATCGGGCGCAGTAATGCAGTCCGTTTGCGCAGCCGTGCAATCGCCGCTGGCATTTGGATAAAGCGGGGTAGAAAGGCCGATATCAAACTGAAACGCATTCTGGTTTTGCTGATCCAGGGTCGGCATGCCGGCCTTCCAGCCAAACCGGCCAATCGCCATCTTGGAATTGGCAATGTCCCAAACCTGATTGAGCCGCCCGGATATTCCGTCGCCATCTTGATCCTGAGGATCGCTGGCCGCCATTAGGGTGCTGTCAGGAATGGCTTCCAACAGTCCAAGCCCGATCATCGGCGGGGCAAGGCGCGGGGACACCATGATATCGGGATGCAGCGGCCCATAGGCCAGATCGGTCATTTCATACGTTGGGTTGCGCAAGGTAACCGTCTCACCCCCGGCTAAGAGAACGTCGGTCTTTGTATAGGTCACCTTGACCCGTCCCTCGGCCTGAATGCCGGGGATCGAGAAATCCTGAAACTGGCCGCCATAAACCGGGTCGGGAAGGGTGGCCAGCTTTCCATCCAGATGATCGCGGAGTTGATTGGCGGTTTGTGGCGGGATGGACAGACGCAGCAACATCGACGTTGCCCCGGCCTCACGATCATTCTCATCAACCGGATGACCGCGGCCATTGCGGATATGGCACCCGCTGCACGCGCGTGAATTAAACAGTGGACCTAATCCGTCTGCCGCCTTGGTTCGGGTCGGGGCGGTGACCCATAATCTTTGAAAAAGGGCTTCACCCAGCTTGAAATCAAGCCGCTTTTCAAAGCTCATATTGGCTGACTGGTGCATGAAGGCATTGCGGCCCTTCGCCCCGGTCCAGCTTGTTTCACCGCCGGGCATTGCCGGGTCACCGCTGGTCTGTGCATTGACAGCGATTGGTGCAATAGCAAGGCCAATGGATGCCAGCCAGAACGGGAATGAAAACAGCGGCGTGCGTGCGGGACGTTTCATGGAAGTCTTCTAATTCGGGGTCAAAGCAAAACGGCGGGAGAATTCATCCCCCGCCGTTCACAGTCAATCAGGCAGGTGCCTGATGATCAGGATTAGTTGACAGCAGCCGGGTTGTCGAGGCTGTCGGAACCTTCGAACTCGATACCATCAATGCCGACCGCGGCAATGATCTGTTCGATTGATTTGGTCTGATCGACAAGCGCATCAACAAAGGACTGAACGACGGCATTGCCATCTTCATTGCCCATAGCAATCAGCTGATCAAAGGCTTCGCCGCCCTGTGCACGGGTGACCATGACTTTACCGGCAACAACCGATGCCGCCAGCTTGGCGCGCAGTTCGGTGTCCAGTGCCGCGTCATTGGCCGCAACCAGATCAGAAAGCGACGGACCTTCAACAACCGAACCATCAACACGGGTGTAACGGCCAAGGTAAACGTTCTGGATGCCCAGTGCGTCATAGAAGTGGCTGTTGTGAGTGTTGTCCGAGAAGCAGTCATGCTCTTCTTCCGGATCATGAAGCAGCAGGCCAAGCTTGGTACGCTCGCCGCCCAGTTCGCCATAAGAAAGCGAACCCATGCCGGTCACAATCGCGGTCAGGCCCGGAACGCCGTCACCTTCAAGAACGGTTTCGCGTGCTTCGCCGCCTTCGGCCCACTGCGCGGTCATCCATTCAAGATCAGACACCATAAGGTCGGCTGCGGCCTGAAGATATTCACCGCGACGGTCACAATTACCATTGGTGCAGGCATCACCGGATGCGTAGTCGGTCCATTTGCGTTCACCGGCACCGGCATCGGTCCCATGAAGGTCCTGACCCCAAAGAAGGAATTCAATCGCGTGGTAGCCGGTGGCAACGTTTGCTTCGACGTCGTCAATTTCATGCAGGCTTTCAAGCAAAGCTGCATCAATGGTCGAGGCATCAAGGGTTTCGCCAGAAATGGTCAGGGTCGGGTTGGCAATCACATTGGCGGTGTATGCCGGGTTTTCTTCGCTTTCTTCGCCGTAAAGGCCGGTTTCGACATAGTCGATCAGACCTTCATCAAGCGGCCAGGCATTAACCTTGCCTTCCCAGTCATCAACAATCGCGTTGCCGAAACGATAAACTTCGGTCTGCTGATAGGGGGCGCGCGACGCCAGCCATGCGGATTTCGCGGCATCAAAGGTCGCGGCCGACGGATTTGCAACCAGCTCATCAATCGCCGCCTGCAGTTCCTTGGCGGTGATCAGTGAATCTTCGTAACCGGCATGCGCGATATCGGCATAAGTGGTCAGCACGTCTTTGGCGGCCGGTGCGGCATATGCCTGCGCGCCAAGGGTAGTGACCAGTGCGGCCGTACCCAGAATCTTTGCGATCTTCATAGGAGTTCCCATCTATCCCTGAATGGTGAGCCAAGGGCAAAAGCCCCTTCGATCAAGGTGAAAATCCGTCACGCTCAAAAACTGAACGCGCACAGGAACTGTGACCCTGATCACTTTGCTTCCGCCAATTGATACTGCTTGTGAGAATGATTTTCAATTAAAGAATTGGCAATTCGCAAAGTTTTAGGTTTCGGTAATGTGATAACCGTTGGTTGACCCAGCATCCGCGGGCAATTTGTAGTGGTATGGAAAATTGATCTGTCTTTAAGTTTCTTGACGGAAACTGCTGTGCGATATTTTCCGCAATTGAATAACCCCTGTTCGTGCAAAGAGAGAGACCCGATGAGCACCCCGTCCGCAGACGAAAAGAAAGTCAAACTTTGGGATTTCCCGGTTCGCCTGTTCCATTGGGCTCTTGTCGTGGCCATTGTCACGGCCTGGTGGACCAATCGACAGGTGATGATTGATATCCATGCCATCGCCGGTTACAGCGTGCTGGCGCTTGTGATCTTTCGCATCATCTGGGGCTTTGTCGGCAGCTCAAACGCCCGCTTTGCCGATTTCCTGACCGGTCCACGCCATGTGATCGGTTATCTCGGAAAATTGCCCAAGGGTTCGACCTCTGAACTGACATATACCGGGCACAACCCGGCCGGGGGGTGGATGGTTTTGGTCATGATTTTGCTGGTCGGGGTGCAAGCGGTATCTGGCCTGTTTGCCAGCGAGGATACCTTCCTGTTCTTCGATGGACCGCTTGTGGCTTATGTTAGTTCCGATTTTGCCAGCACCATGAACTGGATCCATCACACCAACATCAACCTGATCTATGCCGCCGTCGGGCTGCACGTGTTTGCCGCTCTGTTCTATCTGGTTGTCAAACGCGAAAACCTGATCCGGGCGATTGTGATTGGCACCCGCCGCGTGCCGGCCGAACTGGCAGGACGCTTTGCAAACATCCGGTTTGCCTCACCTGTGCTGGGGATTGTGATCCTGATTGTCTGTGCGCTTGTGGTGTGGGGCGGTGTCACGCTGGCGCGCGGTTAGTTCGGGGCTGCGGATAATAATAAAGGCCAACGTTCCCTTGATGGAACGTTGGCCTTTTTTGATTTGCATGGAAACCCCATGATCGGGCAGGGCAGCAAGATCAAATTTTACTTGGTGCGGAACTCGTCGTGGCAACCTTTGCAGGATTTGCCCAGATTGCCCATCGCAGCGCCCATCGCACCCTTGTCACCAACAGCGTCGGCCAGCGCAAGCGCAGCCTGCTGCATTTCCGGGAAGCGACCAGAGAAATCATCCCAGTTGGTCCAGATATCGGCACTTGCCGTTGTCTTGACGGACGCATCCGGGGTTTGCGGCTCAAACGCTGCCGGGGCAGCCCCCGCCGAAAACGCAATGCCCTTGGCCAGATTGGCCAGAACCGGATCGGGCAGGGTGCATTCACCCTTCATATAGCAGCCAAGTGTGCCCATCGCGCCGCCGATGCCATCCATCAGCATCTTGCGGTTTTCAACCGCGGCGTTGTCGGATGCTTCATCGGCCTGTGCCATCGTCGGGAATGCGGCACCTGCCGTTATGATCGTGCCGAGGAGACCGGCAAAAAGGAGCTTCTTCATCTTGGGTTCTCTCTCCAAAACGCGTTAAAGTGTCTCTCTGAGTGCAGTGTTCAGTTTAGTTTTTTATATTGAGATGTAAGCACGTTATTGCCATTAGCCCGCCGCAAGGCTTAGTGTCCCAGCAGTGCCCCCGAAACTGTAATCACAAGCGCGTGATCACCAAAGTTTTTGTTATTGCGTGCCAAGGAAGTCCCGCCCATGTCCGCTGCCACCCGGAATAATTCACCCTCCGCATCATCCGCCCCGGATCCGCAGGCTAATGAGACCCTTATTCGCGAGGGACGCGCGCGTGCACGCGCCCTTGTCCGCGACTGGAACCTTAAACATGCCTATATCAACGGGGAATGGCGGGCGGCCGACAGTCGTGAAACGCTGGACGTGATCGACCCGGCAAAGGGTGACGTGATTGGCACAGTGCCATTTATGCGCACATCCGAGGCGCGTCAGGCAATTGATGCGGCCCACGCGGCCTTTCCGGCATGGTCGCGCATACTGGCACGCGAACGGGCAGATATCTTGCGCCGCTGGCGTGACTTGCTTGAAACCTATCAAGAAGACTTGGCTGCCCTGATTACCCTTGAACAGGGAAAACCCCTTGATCAGGCGCTTCGCGAAGTGGTCGGTGCGATTGCCTATGCCGAATGGTATGGCGAAGAAGCCAAACGCGCCTATGGTCAAACCATGCCCGCAACCCAGCGCGATCGTCGCGTTGTTGTGCAAAAACACCCCGTAGGTGTGGTCGCGGCGATTACGCCCTGGAATTTCCCGCTGACCATGGTGGTGCGCAAATGTGCGCCGGCGTTGGCGGCGGGCTGTACCGTGATTGTCAAACCGGCCGAGGATACCCCGCTTTCGGCATTGGCAGCCGCCAAGCTTGCCGAACAGGCCGGTTTCCCGCCGGGTGTGTTTAACGTCGTGACCGGTTTGCCCCACCCGATAGGCGAGGCCCTGACAGGCGATCAGCGCGTTCGGATGTTGTCGTTCACCGGTTCAACATCGGTGGGCAAACGGTTGATGGAACAATGTGCGCCGACGATGAAAAAGCTCTCGCTGGAGCTGGGCGGCAATGCACCCTTTATCGTCATGGATGACGCCGATCTTGATGCGGCCGTTGCTGGCGCGATGATTTCAAAGTTCCGCAACAGTGGACAGACCTGCGTTTGTGCCAACCGCATTTTCGTCCAGGACGGTGTTTATGAGGCCTTTGTCGAAAAGTTCGTTGCCGCCAGCAAGGCACAGACCATCGGCAATGGATTTGTGCCCGGCACGGAATTGGGGCCACTGATAAACCGTCAGGCGGTGGCGAAGGTCGAACGCCTTGTCGCCGATGCCCAAAAACGCGGTGCAAACCTGATTTATGGCGCGCCCTTGCCCGAGGAAGGCTTTTTCACCCGGCCACTTGTGATGATCGATGTGCCCGATGATGCAGATTGCTTTGACGAGGAACTGTTTGCCCCGGTTGCGCCGATCTATCGGTTTGGCACCGAGGATGACGTGATCACACTTGCCAATCGGGTGCGCACCGGACTGTCTTCTTATATCTATAGTCGCGATATCGGGCGTATCCAACGGCTTGCCGATCGGCTGGAAGTCGGGGTGGTTGGCATCAATGATGGCACCACCAGCCACGAAGGTGCGCCGTTTGGCGGGGTCAAGGAAAGTGGTCAGGGCCGCGAAGGCGGTCATTGGGGGCTTGAGGAATATCTTGAGCCCAAATACCTCAATTACGCCCTTAAGTCGGGCATCTGACCGCGCGTAAAGAACCCCCGGATAGGCGGATCGTAAAACGGCAATATCCTGATCGGGTATTGCCGTTTTCTGATTTTGGGCAAGCTATGCAAAATTGTGCGGTGTGACTCTGGCGAAAATATCCGCAATTTTGACCGCATTTGGCGAAAAATCGATCTGCACCAAGTATTTTTCGATGATTTTTCTTCTGCGCAGGACTTGAAATACCGTCGGGCAGAGCATCTTCATATTAGGATCATCATAGATTTGGTGGGATGTTGAGGGTTTCCAGACCTGAAAATGTGAGCAAAACGAACGCCTTATTTGTCATGATACAAATATGTGAAATATGCATGACGAAATTATCTCATTGCCAGCCATAGGTATGCGTTGAATGCATGTTTGGGGTGATAAAACTCTTCTCGTCGGTATGATCAAACAGGCGTACACCGGGTTTAACGAAACACACAGCGAAACCCCGGCGGGAACAACGCCGGATGCTTTTAAGAGGAAACGGACATGAAAATGTATCGTGATTATGACCTGGTTGCCCTGCAGCGCGAAGCTGAACATCTCCGTGCACAGGCTATGCGTCAGATGCTTGTTGCACTGGTACGCAAAGTTGGTGCCCTGTTTGGCGCACACAACAAACCCCATGGTGGTGTTGCTGCTGGCGCGTAATTGCCTAGCCAACCACACCCTGCGACCGTTAAATCGGTACGCTTAAAAACGCCTCCGCATCTCGTTGTTGCGGAGGTGTTTTTGTTTGGGCACTTCACCTTCGCAGTTTGCACCGCTATTAAGGGGGATCGACCCCGTTCGAATTGCGCAGAAGTTGGTCTTTATGAAACTTGCCCATTACGCCTTTGGCGAAGAAAACCGTGACAACGGCACCATCGTGATTGTCCATGGTCTGTTTGGTCAGGCGCGGAACTGGACGGCCATCGCACGCCGACTGGCGGAAAAGTATCACGTTGTCACCGCTGATTTGCGAAATCACGGACGCTCCGACTGGGACGCGGAAATGACCTATCCGGCCATGGCGGCCGATCTGGCCGAACTGATCAGTGAGGTATCCGATAAACCGGTGCATCTGGTCGGGCATTCGATGGGCGGCAAGGCATCGATGGTGCTTTCCCTGTCGGCCGATGCCGGTTTGGTTGCCGATCTGGTCGTGGTCGATATTGCCCCGGTTTCCTATGACCATGATTATAGCGGCTATATCAGCGCCATGCGCGATGTCGACTTTTCCACTATTTCGCGCCGCGCCGAGGTCGAAGACGCCCTGTCTTCTGGCGTATCGGAAAAGGGTGTGCGTCAATTCCTTGCCCAGAATGTCGCGACCGACAAGGAAACGGGTGCTATGTCATGGCAGGTCAATATCGATGCCATGGCCAACCATCTTGACGATATCATCGGCTGGCCAACGGACGGGATTGCCGATCAGTATGATGGCGATGTCCTGTTTATTTCGGGGGCGAACTCGCACTATGTCGATCCCAAGGACCGCGATCACATCAAGTCGCTTTTCCCCAAGGCAGCCTTTACCAGCATCAAGGGTGCTGGACATTGGGTACATGCCGAGAAACCCGACGCCGTGCTTTTGACCCTGTCTGCCTTCCTGAAACGCTAGTCGGGTGACGTCATCATGTTCGATCTGCCCAAAGGCTGGTCTCTTCCCGATCAGGATCACGTCCGTGTCAATGATATCGAATGTCTGTCGGACAACTGGTATCGGCTTTATCGCGTCAGCTTTGATCTGAAACGATCAGATGGATCATGGCAAAGCCAGACGCGCGAAGCTTATGAACGCGGCAATGGCGCGGGCATCCTGCTTTATAACCGCGCGGATCGTACTGTTGTCCTGACCCGTCAGTTTCGCCTGCCAAGCTTTGTCAATGGCAACGTAGACGGCATGTTGATCGAAGTCCCGGCAGGTGTGCTTGATGATCGTGATCCGGCCGCAGCCGTCATTGCCGAGGTCGAAGAAGAAACCGGCTATAAGATCGGAAAGCCCCGCCAGGTCTTTGACCTGTTCATGAGCCCGGGATCCGTCACCGAACGTTTGCATCTGTTCGTTGCCGAAGTTACCCGCGATCACCGTGAAGGGGATGGTGGCGGCCTGCATGAAGAGGGCGAGGATATCCATGTGCTTGAGATCGGCTTTGACGACATCATTCCGATGATGGCCGATGGACGCATCCGCGATGCCAAGACCGTAATCCTGTTACAGCACGCCCTTCTGACCAAGCTGTTTGATTAAGCACGGATCACCAAGGCAGTTCCGTGCCGTCATAGGCAAAGAACCCGCCCGATTGCTGGGCCTCAAGCTGATCAATGACGTTCAGCATATTGGCCGTCGCCTCGTCCGGGCTTTGTACTTTTAGTCCGGATTTGGCAAATGGGCCGGAAAGCCCGGTATCGACCGTGCCGGGATGAAGGGCCACGCAAACGCAATCACGCTTGTTCCGCCCGATTTCAATCGCGGTGCATTTAACCAGCTGATTAAGCGCTGCCTTGGCCGCACGGTATCCGTACCAGCCGCCCATGCGATTATCCCCGATACTGCCAACCTTGGCCGACAGGGTGGCAAACACCGATTTGCCTGATCGCGGCAACAGCGGGCAGAAATGCTTCATCAAAAGCGCCGGGCCAATCGCGTTAATCTGAAACTGCTTGGCCATGTAGTCGGCATCAATGTGGCGCAGGGATTTTTCCGGCTGGAAGGTTTCATCATGCAGATAGCCGGTGGCATCAATGATCAGGCGGATATCACAACTGCGATCAGTGGCTTGTTGCTTGGCATTCTCCGCACAGGCCCCGACAGAGGCCGGATTGGTGAAATCAAGTGCTGGCGTGGTTTTGCGCGAATATTCCAAGACGCTTGAAAAGTGCCCCGACGCGGTCAGATGATTGACAAAGGCCTGACCAATCCCGCCGGTTGCCCCGATGACAATCGCGATTTGTCCGGGGGCAATCGTATCAAAGGTCGGGGATGGGGTATTTGTCATTGCGGGCACCTTGAATTGTTTCTCAATGTCCTACGCAATCACAGCATGCGCGGTTCAAACCGTCTGGATGACTGTTGCGATTAACTGTTGGGCTCGGTGCTGGCGGATTTCTGGGGTTGGTCCTTTTCATCGCGCTCTTCGCGTTCATCGCGCATGATTTCAAACAGTGTTTCGTTCTGGGCGCGCATCGTATCGATATAGCCCTTGTCCATACCGTGTTCATTCCAGCGCGCGCGCAGCTTATCAAGCGTTTCGAGATCATGTTTGCGGAATGCGGTCTTTTTGCGCTCAGCCCCGGTCGGCGTCAGGCCGAGTTCAATCAGTGCATCACGCCCAAGGTTAAGCGCGCTTTCGAATGTTTCGCGCTCCACGCAATGGGCGCCGGCATTTTCAAGTTCATAAACATGGTGGCGGTCGATCGCGCGGGCAAGAATGCGGACATTCGGGTAATGTTTGGCGACATGGGCGACAAGTTGAGTCAGCTTTTCGCGATCATCAATCGCAGCAACGAAAAGCTTGGCTTTCTCAATGCCCGTATTGTGCAGGAGATCAGGGCGCATCGCATCGCCATAATAGCCGCGGAAACCAACCCGCCCAAGGTTTTCAATAACCTCCGGGTCATGGTCCAGGACCACAATGCTATGGCCGTTGGTCGCCAGCAGGCGCGTAATGATCTGTCCAAATCGACCCACCCCGGCGACAACAATACGACCGGTTTCGTCAATTTCGTCGGCCTCGCGATTGCCTGTCCGGATCAGGCGCGGTGCCAGCAGTCTTTCATGGATGATGAAGGCCGCGGGGGTCAGCATCATGGTCAATGCAACTGCCAAAGTCAGTTTCTGCACCAGATCAAGTGGCAGGACACCAACGGCGAATGCCATTCCAAACAGGACAAAGGCAAACTCACCCGCCTGCGCCAGGCCAACCGTAAACAGCATGCGATCAACGCCACACATGCGCACACTGCTTGCGATCAAAAACAGGACAACAGCCTTGATCACCATGATGCCAAGCGCTATGGCAAACAAGGTGACGGGTTCATCAAACAAAAGATTGAAATCAATCCCGGCCCCGACGGTCAGGAAAAACAGGCCCAGCAAAAGCCCCTTGAACGGTTCGATGTCGTTTTCAAGTTCGTGGCGATATTCGCTGTCAGACAACACGACACCGGCAAGGAATGTTCCCAATGCCGGGCTGAGGCCGATGGCATTCATCAAAAGTGCTGTGCCAATCACCAGCAACAGTGCGGCTGCGGTGAATACTTCACGCAGATGTGCCTTGGCGATAAAGCGAAAGATCGGCCGCATCAAATAGCGCCCGCCAACCACGATGGAGGCAATGGCGCCGATAATCACAAGTGGCTGCGCCCATTCCGGCACCAGATCCAGCAACATGCCGCCATGCGCCGATCCATGGTCGACCCCGCCGGTGGCACCGGATACAACCAAAAGCGGCATAATCGCAAGCATCGGAATGACAGCCACATCCTGGGTCAGAAGAACCGAGAACGAGCTTTTCCCGCCGACTGTGCCAAGCCAACCCTTTTCACCCATGGTTTGTAAAACAATTGCAGTCGATGAAAGGGCAAGGACCATGCCGACCGCGACGGATTGTTGCCATGTCAGGCCCAGCGCATAACACGCCGCGCCAATGATCGCCGTCGTGCCCAGGACCTGCATGCCACCCAGGCCGATCAATTGCCCGCGCATCGTCCACAGCATGGCGGGCCGCAGTTCCAGACCGACCAGAAACAGCATCATAACCACGCCGAACTCTGCAAAATGCTGAAGATCGGCGGCTTCGGCTCCGACGATGCCCAGTACAGGACCTATCATCACGCCTGCGATCAGATAGCCAAGGACTGATCCCAACCCCAGTCGCTGGGCAATTGGCACCGCCACCACAGCTGCAACGAGATAGATAAACGCAGATGACAGGATTTCCATCAGGCAGGCTCCGGGCTTAATGTACTTGGCGAGAAGGTCTTGTTTATGCGACTTCACAGACCGTTCCAGCGGACTTTGGAATGGTTTCAGTCTGATTTAGCCTGCTTTTGGGGGCGAGGTAAATCAGATGTTTGATCTCCTGATCGGTTCAACTGACGGAGATCTCTGGACTCACGCTTTAAGCAAGCCCACAAAAAAGCCGCCTGTTTTTATGCAGGCGGCTTTTGATATGGTTGCGGTTGGTGTTATTCGGCCGCATTGATATGTGTGACATTGGGGGCGCTGCGCGCACCTTTGCCCTCATGATCATGACGGCGGATGAATTCCTTGATCCGCGGGCTGATCTGTTCGCGCCAGCGACGTCCGTTAAAGACGCCGTAATGGCCGACACCCTGCTGA
>NZ_DCAO01000043.1:55677-59294 GCF_002311515.1 Thalassospira sp. UBA1131 | reverse complement strand
CCGAAAAAGATGGAAGACTGGGATATCGAACGCATCATCAAGGATTATGCCGATGCGGCCGAACGCATGAAGGCAGGCGGTATGGACGGGATCGAGCTTCAGGCCTATGGCCATTTGATGGATCAGTTCTGGTCGCCGCTGACCAACGAACTTGATGGTCCTTATGGTGGCAGCATCGATAACCGTTTGCGCTTTACGTTTGATGTTCTGACCGAAATTCGCAAGCGGGTTGGGCCAGATTTCATTGTTGGTGTGCGTTATACCGGTGATGAAGACCTTGAGGGTGGCTTGACCAAGGAAGATGGTCTGTCGATTTCCAAGCGTCTTAAAGACAGTGGCATGGTCGATTTCCTCAATGTCATTCGCGGGCATATTGATACCGATGCCGGTCTGACCGATGTGATCCCGATTCAGGGCATGGCGAACTCGCCGCATCTGGATTTCGCCGGTGAAATTCGTGCCGCCACAGATTTCCCGACATTCCATGCTGCCAAAATCCCGGACGTTGCAACCGCACGCCATGCGATTGCATCGGGCAAGGTCGATATGGTTGGCATGACCCGCGCGCACATCACCGATCCGCATATTGTCCGCAAGATTATTGAAAAGCGCGAAGATGAAATCCGCCCGTGCGTCGGGGCCAACTATTGCCTAGATCGCATTTATCAGGGCGGGTCGGCCTATTGCATCCATAACGCCGCCACCGGGCGTGAGCTTTCGATGCCCCAAATCATCGAGGCGGCTGATACCCGCAAGAAGGTCGTGATTGTCGGATCCGGCCCGGCGGGCATGGAAGCCGCCCGTGTTGCTGGCGAACGTGGTCATGAAGTTGTTGTCTATGAAGCCGCCCCAAATCCGGGCGGGCAGATCCGCCTGACCGCACAGAACGAACGCCGCCGCGAAATGATCAGCATCATTGAATGGCGCATGGCCGAGTGCACCCGACTTGGCGTGAGTTTTCATTTCAATACATGGGCCGAGGCCGACACGATTACGGCCGAAAATCCTGACGTGGTGATCATCGCCACCGGCGGCATGCCCGATACCGAAGTCCTGTCAAAGGGCAATGATCTGGTCGTGTCGACCTGGGATATCATTTCGGGTGACGTCAAACCGGGCACCAATGTTCTGGTTTATGACGATGCCGGGGATCATGCCGGTTTACAGGCAGCCGAACTGATTGCCAAATCAGGGGCCAAAGTCGAAATCATGACCCCGGATCGGTCATTCGCGCCCGAAGTCATGGCGATGAACCTTGTGCCCTATATGCGCAGCATGCAGAAGCTTGATACCACCTTTACGGTGACCTATCGCCTTGAGGCGGTGGAAAAACAGGGCAACCAACTCATCGCGTATGTTGGCAGTGATTATGGCGGGGTTGCCAAGCAACGCATCGTTGATCAGATCGTGGTCAACCACGGCACCATTCCGCTTGATGACATCTATTTTGATCTCAAGCCGGGCTCATCGAACCATGGTGAAATGTCGCATGACGACCTTTTGGCCGGAAAACCGCAATCGGTCGTGCGCAACCCCGACGGTGCCTATCAGCTGTTCCGGATCGGGGATGCGGTATCGGCACGCAACACCCATGCGGCGATCTATGATGCATTGCGTTTGTTAAAAGACGTCTGATGTGTGCGGCAAGCGTGGCGATGTGTCGCGCTTGCCATTTGCCTTCCTGTCAGGCGGCATCAATCAGCCAGTCGACAAATATACGGGCCTTTTCGGATGCGCGCGGGTGGACGCGTAGATAAAATCCCATCGGCGAGGGGATTTCGTCAGGCACAAGTTTGATCAGGCGTCCGTCTTCCAGCAGAGGCCCAACCAGTTCGTCCCAGCCAAGCACCGCACCGACGTCATCCTGCGCGGCCTGTAATGCAATCGTGTAATTGTTGAGCTTAAAGCTGCGGCCCTTTGGTGCCGGGCGTCCCAATGCGCGGAACCAGTCGGTCCATGTTGTCCAGTCGGTTTCCTCGTTATGCAGATGGATCAGGGGGGCACGCAAAAGATCATCAATGGTTTTGATGTTTTGTTCTGCGTTGAACGCCGGTGTGCCGATGGCGGCCACGCGATCCTGAAACAGTTTGTAGTATCCGTCCGCCCCGTCATCGGGGTTGCTGTAATGGATGCTAAGATCGCAATACCCAGTCATGCCCGGTACATCCGAGACAATTTGCGACACCGTGATATTGGGATGAATTTTCCAGAAGGCGGCAATTTTTGGCGTAAGCCAAAGTGAACTGACGGCTGTTGTCGTCCGGATTGTGACATCAACCGTTTCGGGTTGATCGCGCAACTGAATGACCGTGTCGGAGATGGTTTCAAAGCCCCGTTGCAGGGCAACGAGAAGGAAAGCGCCTTTCTCGGTCAGCTCCACCCCGCGATTGCGGCGAATGAAAAGGGCGCTGCCAATATCGGCCTCAAGCGCCTTGATCTGGTGGCTTACAGCCGCAGGTGTCACGTTCAATTCTGCCGCCGCATCCTTGAAGCTCATATTGCGACCAGCGGCCTCAAAGCAGATCAGGGCATTTATCGAAGACAGATCATATGGGCGGGCCAACGGCCTCTCCTGAAAACAGAGTAGAGTAACTTGGGTAAGTTTTTCAGATTAGGTGAGCTAAACCAAGATGAAAATTAATGCCGTTGTAAATCGTGGCATGAAGTTCACACTTTTGGTTGCTTCCAACCATCAAGAAACGGATTTCCGCCATGCCCGTTATGCCGCATTCAGTTCAAGAGCTTTTGGCGCGTCGCGTTCCCGGATATTCCCTGGAACAGCCGTTCTATACGGATCAATCAATCTTTGAACTCGACCTTGAAAACATTCATTACAAGGAATGGCTGTTTGCGACCCCGGCATGCGAGATCCCGAAGGCGGGTGATTACGTCATTTATGAAGTCGGTGCCTATTCGGTTGTGATCGTGCGCGGCAATGATCAGGTCGTGCGAGCATTTCACAATTCATGCCGCCATCGCGGGTCGGTTCTGTGCAAAACCAAAAAGGGCCGGAATCCAAGGCTGGTTTGCCCGTATCATCAGTGGACCTATGACCTTGATGGCAAGTTGCTTTGGGCGCGTGATATGGGGCCGGATTTTGACAGTTCTAAATTCGGATTAAGTCCGGTTCATTGCCGGGTGATCCACGGATTGGTTTATATTTGTCTGGCTGAAAATGCGCCGGATATTGAACCGTTTGCCAAGGCCGCAGAACAATACCTTGCGCCGCACGATCTGGAAAATTCCAAGGTCGCGTTTGAAAGCACGATTATCGAAAAGGCCAACTGGAAGCTGGTCTGGGAGAATAATCGGGAATGCTATCACTGCGGGGGCAACCACCCATCCCTGTGCCGGACCTTCCCGGAAGATGCGCGTGCGATCGGCAGTACGTCCGATGGTGTTGTGGCCAGTGTGCTTGATGATCATGTGGCCCGCTGCGAGGCGGTCGGCGCGCCGTCTGCCTATCAGATGGCCGATAGTGGTGAATGGCGTCTGGTGCGTGTGCCGCTTTTGGGGGAAGCCGAAAGCTACACGCTTGATACCAAGGCGGCTGTCAGCCTGCCGAACTCCAACATCCCGTTCAAAAATGCCGGATCGCTTTTGAAGTTCCATTATCC
>NZ_DCAO01000043.1:46623-55478 GCF_002311515.1 Thalassospira sp. UBA1131 | reverse complement strand
GAAACGACTGACCGAAGTCTGGCTTGCGACCAATGCCGAAGACAAGGAAGTGGTCGAAAACAATCAGCGTGGCATTGCGACACCAGCCTACAAGGTCGGTCCGTATTCCGAAATCCACGAAGCCGGTGTTGCCCAGTTTGGCAACTGGTATGCGAAAACCCTGTCGGACAGGCTGACCCAAACCAGACTGGTCGCGGCGGAGTAGGGCGATGTCTGTGATTGAAAAACCAAAGCTTGCCTTCTGGTCGGATACTGAGGAACTGGAATGTGTTTCTTTCCTGCCAGAAGCCCCCAATGTCATGACGTTTTGTTTCCAGTCGGTGTCGGGCGCGTTGTTCAGCTATGACCCGGGGCAGTTTTTGACCCTGGAGCTCCCGGTGCCGGGTGGACCGCTTTATCGCACCTATACGATTTCATCTTCGCCATCGCGCCCGACATCCTTGACCGTCACGGTCAAGGCGCAGGCGGGTTCGGTCGGTACGCGCTGGATGCTGGATCATTTGCGTCCGGGCTTGCGCATTCGGGCCAAGGGGCCGGCTGGCGGCTTTTCACTGGTTAATCATCCGGCGGAGAAATACCTGTTTATCTCGGCGGGGTCGGGCATCACGCCGATGATGTCGATGACGACCTATCTTTATGACGCGGGGCGTGATCCCGACATCGTATTCGTCAATTGCGCAAAACGGCCATCCGAGATCATCTTTCGCGAACGGCTGGAACACAGCGCGTCGCGGATCAATGGTATTGCCCTGAAATGGGTGGTGGAGGAAGCTGATCCCTACAAGCCATGGACCGGGTATTTGGGCACGTTCAATCAGCTGATGCTGGGCCTGATGGCGCAGGACTATCTTGAACGTGAGGTGTTTTGTTGCGGACCGGAACCGTTCATGCAGGCCGTGCGCGAGGTTCTTGTCGGGCTTGGCTATGATATGGACCGCTACCATCAGGAAAGCTTCCACGCGCCGACGTTGGAAGCAGAAGACGTGCCAGATGATGTCGTGCCTGATGAAGACAGCAAAGCCGTCATCGCATTCACCGCATCTGGCATCACGGCAAATTGCACCCAAACCGATACCGTTCTTGCCGCGGCGCGCACGGCAGGCCTTGTGATCCCGTCAGGCTGTTCGATGGGGATTTGCGGGACGTGCAAGGTGCGCAAGACCGAAGGGCAGGTTCATATGGTCCACAATGGCGGGATCACGGACGACGATATCGAAGAGGGTTACATCCTTGCTTGCTGCTCGAACCCGATCGGGCAGGTCACCATTGATGCCTGATTACGGCTGGGCCGTCGGGACCGTGTTTCGGTATTCCGACGGGTTCATGCCGATTTCGGCCTTGAAGGCGTGAATGAAATGCGATGCGTCACAAAAACCGGTGCTTAGCGCGATCTGGGTGGTTGTTTTTCCCGTTTCGCCCAGCAGCTTTTTGGCGGCATCAAGCCGGATGCGCAGCGCCGCTCGTGACGGTGAAATGCCGATATCGGCATTAAACGCCCGTTCGAGCTTCCGGCGTGTGACGCCAAGTTTCTCGGCCATTTTGGCGACGGTTTCGGGCGACTCAATATTCTGGCGCATGCGCAAAAGCGCCTTTTTCACCAGTGGTTCGCGGGCAACCAGATCGGTCTGAAAGCCCGGTTGCGGGTTTTCGCCTGTCATCGCCTCGTTGATGATCATGATGCTGAGACTCTTGGTCGCCGCAGTGCGCCCGATATGCTTTTCCACCACCCAGGCCGCCAAATGCGCGGCCCCATGCCCGCCCGAACAGGTCAGGCGATCCCGATCAACGACAAAGATCTGATCGGAAACCGGTTGGGCGGCCTCAAACCGTGCGACGAATTCGTCATGGTGAAACCAGCTGACACAGCATCGGTATCCTTCAAGCAGCCCCGCCTCATACAGCGCGAAAACACCGGTACACAACCCGATCAGGTTTTTGCCCTTGGCGGCAGCCGCCTTGAGATAGGCAATGCAATCGGATGAAAACCCGCCTTGTTCTTGAATAAGGCCGCCGACAACCACGATATAGTCGTAGTCACCGGCATTGCGTAGACGGGTGTCAGGCTGCACCTTGACCCCGCAACTTGATCGTACCGGGTTCATGGTATCAGACAGCACCGTCCAGTCGCAGTGAATGGGCCGCGAACGGTCGGCTTCATCGGCCGAAAGACGCAAGACATCGACAAAACTGGCAAACGCTGTCAGCGTGAAATTGTCTGCCAGCAGAAAGGCGACGCGAAGGCGCTTTTTTACGTTGGGTTTGCCGGGGTTTGATCCCGGGCTCGAAAAAGAGTTCATGGCAAAAATATACAATGAAATTGTCGCAATTATCCAGTCCGCAGAGCATGGACATTGATAGAGTTCCGGCAATGGTAAATAGGGGGATCGTATAATCATGACCCATTTTTCTGCGCTATCGCTTATCAAAAACGCCCTCAGCGGCCAAAAAAACTGGGAGCCGCAATGGCCCGACAGTGAGCCGAAGGCCGAATACGATGTCATCATCGTCGGCGCGGGTGGTCATGGTCTTGGTGCGGCTTATTATCTGGCCAAGGAACACGGCATTACCAATGTCGCCGTGATCGACAAGGGCTGGCTTGGCGGTGGAAACACCGGCCGTAACACGACGATTATTCGGTCGAACTACCTCTATGACGAAAGTGCCAAGCTTTATGACCACGCGCTTGATCTGTGGGATGGCCTGAGCCAAGAGCTGAACTACAACGTCATGTATTCGCAACGCGGCGTTCTGATGCTTGCGCATAACGTTCATGATGTTCAGAGCTTCCAGCGCCACGTACATGCCAACCGTCTGAACGGTGTCGATAACGTCTGGCTGTCGGCCGAGGAAGCCAAGGAATTTTGCCCACCCCTCGATATTTCGCCAACTGCGCGTTACCCGGTCGTTGGTGCAGCCCTTCAGCGGCGCGCAGGGACAGCACGCCACGATGCGGTGGCATGGGGTTATGCCCGTGGGGCGGCGGCACGTGGTGTCGATATCATCCAGAATTGCCCGGTAACGGCCATTCGCCGTGGCCCGGATGGCCGCGTGACGGGCGTTGAAACCGCCAAGGGTTTCATTGGCGCGAAAAAGGTTGCTGTTTCGGCAGCCGGTCATACCTCGGTCGTGATGGATACGGCGGGTGTTCGTATGCCGCTTGAAAGCTATCCGTTGCAGGCGCTGGTGTCCGAGCCGATCAAGCCGATCTTCCCCTGTGTGGTCATGTCCAACAGCGTGCATGCCTATATCAGCCAGTCTGACAAGGGCGAGCTCGTGATCGGGTCGGGGACCGACCAGTATACCAGTTATTCCCAGCGTGGCGGGTTGCCGTTGATCGAGCATACGGTTGCCGCGATCTGCGAGATTTTCCCGATCTTCAACCGCATGCGCATGCTGCGTAAATGGGGTGGTATCGTCGATGTGACCCCGGACCGTTCGGCCATCCTTGGCAAGACGCCGGTGCCGGGTCTCTATGTCAACTGTGGCTGGGGTACCGGCGGGTTCAAGGCGACCCCGGGTGCCGCCCACACACTGGCATGGACCGTGGCAAAGGATGATCCGCATCCGGCCAACGCGCCCTTCACCCTTGAACGTTTCAGCACCGGTCGTCTGATTGACGAAGCCGCTGCTGCCGCTGTTGCGCACTAAGGAGACCGGACATGCTTCTGATCCATTGCCCCTATTGCAATCAGACCCTGCCGGAGCTGGAATTTACCTATGCCGGTGAAGCGCATATTGCACGTCCTGCCGATCCGTCGTCGGTCAGTGACGAAGAATGGCGCGATTTCCTGTTCATCCGCACCAACGTGAAGGGCCCGCATTATGAACGCTGGCGCCACTTCCATGGCTGCGGTCGATATTTCAACGCCGTGCGTGACACTGTCAGTGACCGGTTCTTGATCACCTATAAAACCGATGATCCCCGTCCTGAACTGTCCAAATTGTTGGAGAAATCGAAATGAGCAGCTTCCGCGTTTCCGGGCGTGGTCGCGTCGATCACACCCAACCGATCCAGTTCACTTTTGATGGCAAGAAAATCAAAGGCTTCAAAGGCGATACCATTGCATCGGCATTGCTGGCCAATGGCATTCACCTGATGGGTCGATCGTTCAAATATCACCGCCCGCGTGGTGCCGTGACCGCCGGTTCGGAAGAACCGAACGCATTGGTCGGCACCCGTCGTGGTCCGGGCCGGTTTGAGCCGAACACCCGTGCGACTGTTCAGGAAATCTGGGACGGCCTTCAGGTCAACAGTCAGAACCGCTATCCCAGCCTGTCATTCGACGTTGGTGCGATCAATGACAAGGCCTACATGCTGTTTTCGGCAGGGTTCTATTACAAGACCTTCATGTGGCCGAAATCCTTCTGGGACAAGGTTTATGAGCCGTTCATTCGTGCGGCGGCCGGTCTTGGCGTTTCACCGACCGAACCCGATCCGGATCACTATGCGTCGCGGTATCTGCATACCGATGTTCTGATCATTGGTGCCGGTCCTGCCGGTCTTGCGGCTGCCCTTACAGCGGCGCGTGCCGGATCGCAAGTGACCCTTGTTGATGAAAACCCCGAAGCGGGTGGTTCGCTTCTGTCTGAGCCGTCGGCAATGATTGAAGATGTGCCAGCATGGGATTGGGTTGCCAAAACCGTGGCCGAGCTCAAAGAGCTTGGCGTCAAGGTCATGACCCGCACGACGGCGATTGGCTATTACCACCAAAACATGGTTGGTCTGTGTGAAAAGCTGACCGACCATCTTGCCAGCCCGGATGCGGAAACCCCGCGTGAACGCATGTGGCGTGTCCGCGCCAAGCAGGTTGTTCTGGCGCAAGGCGCACTTGAAAAGCCGCTGGTGTTTGATGGCAATGACCGCCCCGGCGTGATGCTTGCCGGTTCGGCCCAAACCTACCTGAACCGTTATGGCGTTCGGGTTGGCAACAAGGCTGTCATCGTCACGAGCCATGACAGCGCATGGTACGCAGCCTTTGATCTGGCCGATGCGGGCACCACGATTGCTGCCATCGTCGATACCCGTTCCGAACCAAATTCCGATCTGATTGCCGAGGCCACCAAGCGTGGCATTCGCATCATGGCCGGTCATACCGTGACCGGCACCGAAGGCCGCCTGCGTGTCAAATCGGTTCGGGTCAACCCGGTGACCGGATCGACGGTCGGTCAGGCTGAAATGATCGGATGTGATTGCCTTTTGATGTCGGGGGGCTGGACGCCGTCGCTGCATCTGTTCTCACACACCAAGGGAACGCTTAAGTGGGACGACGAACGCCAGACCTTCCTGCCCGATCACAAGGCAGAAGAATGCGAAATCGCCGGTGCAGGCCGTGGCCTGTGGGGCATTGAAGCAGTCCTGAATGACGGGGCTGAAATGGGCGCGGCTGTGGCCAAAAGCCTTGGCAAGAAGGCCAAGGCGGCGACATATGTCGTTGCCAACGACCGTCCGGGAACCGGTGTCAGCCACAAGGAACTGCCGACCGATCTGGATGCCGGCAAGGCACGGGCCTTTGTCGATTACCAGAACGATGTGACCGCCAAGGACCTTCGTCTGGCGGTACGTGAAGGGATGCGGTCGATCGAGCATGTCAAACGTTACACCACCAACGGCATGGCGACCGATCAGGGCAAGATGTCGAACATCAACGGCCTTAACATTGCCTCTGACGCGTTGGGTGTGCCGCAGCCGAAAGTTGGTCTGACGACTTTCCGTCCGCCTTACACCCCGACGACCTTCGGGGCCTTCTGTGGCTATCACAAGGGCAGTCACTTCGAAGTGACGCGAAAAACTCCGATTGATAGCTGGGCCGAAGAAAACGGCGCGGTTTACGAGCCGGTCAGCCTGTGGCGCCGTGCATGGTACTTCCCGAAAGACGGCGAAGACATGCATGCAGCCGTGTCGCGCGAATGCCGTGCGACACGTGCAAGTGTTGGCATCTTTGATGCATCGACCCTTGGCAAGATTGAGGTGGTTGGCCCGGATGCGGTTGAATTCATGAACCGCATGTACACCAACCCCTGGACCAAGCTGGCACCGGGCCGGGCACGTTATGGCCTGCTTCTGGGCGATGACGGGTTCATTCGTGATGACGGTGTGATTGGCCGTCTGGCCGATGATCGCTTCCATGTCACCACCACGACCGGTGGTGCGGCGCGTGTTTTGAACATGATGGAAGACTACCTTCAGACCGAGTGGCCGAACCTTGATGTATGGCTGACCTCGACGACCGAGCAGTGGGCGACCATTGCGCTGAACGGCCCGAATGCCCGCAAGGTGCTTGAGCCGTTTGTCGAAGGTCTTGATATGTCTGATGAGGCCTTGCCGCACATGTCGGTTGCCGAATGCCGCGTTGGTGGCTTCCCGGCCCGACTGTTCCGCATCAGCTTTACCGGTGAGGTTGGCTTTGAAGTCAACGTGCCAGCCCATGCCGGGCGTGCACTTTGGGAAATGCTGTTCGAAGCAGGCAAGAAATACGATATCTGCCCCTATGGTACCGAAACCATGCACGTGCTGCGTGCCGAGAAGGGCTATATCATTGTCGGTCAGGATACCGATGGCACGGTTACCCCGCATGATGCCGGGTTGAGCTGGGCAATCGGCAAAATGAAACCTGATTTCGTTGGTAAGCGCGGTCTGGCACGTCCGGATCTTGTTGCCGAGGGCCGCAAGCAGTTGATCGGTCTTCTGACCGAAGATGGCAAAACCAAGCTTGAGGAAGGGGCGCAGATCGTTCTTGATCCGAACCAGCCCAAACCGATGAAAATGGTTGGTCACGTGACATCAAGCTATCACAGCGATGCCGCGGGTCGCCCGATTGCCATGGCGCTGCTTGAAAACGGTTTCAATCGTATGGGTGAAACCATTTACATTCCGATGCCAGATCGTGTGATCAAGGCGACCGTCACCGGGACCGTGTTTTACGATCCCGAAGGCGAACGGTTGAAACTCTAGGCGGGGAACAGAAAAATGACGGTACTTACACACGCATTTACGCCGGGTCCGATCGTTGCTTCCGGGCAGGTTAAACTGACCCTGATGGCACCGGTTGCCCGTTTCTCGCTACGTCTGCGGGCGGCCAACATTCCGGCCGTATCCAAGGCGATTGGTGTTGATCTTGCAACCACCGTTGGCGCACGTGCGGCCAATGGCACGACTGAGTCCATCTGTCTCGGCCCGGATGAATGGCTGATCATTGCCAAGCCGGACGATACCGAAACAGTGACCAATGCGTGCGCGGATGTCTATGCTTCGGCAACACACAGCCTGACCGAGGTGTCAGCCCGTGAAGTCACGGTCCGCATCGAAGGCGAACGTGCGAGCGAGTTGCTGACCATCGGTTGCCCGCGCGATATCGACAGCATCCCGGTGGGCGGTGGTTGCCGCACGGTGATTGATGGTGTCACGGTTGTTCTTTGGCGGGATGCCGAGCAAAGCTTCCGCATGGATATCTGGCGTTCCTTTGCCCTGCACATCATCGATCTGCTGTGCACCGGCTGCAAGGAATTTGCGGCAGAATAATCTGCATTGGGGGCGGGGTTTTGGCGATTGCCATCCCTGCCCTTATTGTATCTAGGCAAACGTATTGGGTTGAATGTGGTTTTCTGGCGATATGAAACTGCGCATCAACTTGTTTCAGGTGATTGAGGCGGCTAGTCTTTGGGGCACACGCAGCCACCGAAAGACGCCCCAATGATACGTTCCGTCCTTGCCCTTCTTGATATCCGCCCCGCCTATACTGCCATGCTGGCAGAACGCCACGATCTGCATCGTTATGACCTGGTTCCGGACAAGCAGAAATTTCTTGATGAAATGGGCGATCAGATCAGAGCTGTTGTGACATCCGCGCGGTTTGGTGTTCGGGAAGACTTGCTGGCGCAACTCCCGAACCTTGAAGTCATCACAAGCTTTGGCGTTGGGCATGATGTCTTTGATCTTCAGGCACTGCGTGACCGCGGTATTCGTCTTTCAACCACACCTGACGTTCTGACCGATGATGTTGCCGACACGGCGATCATGTTGATGCATGCCACCTTGCGGCAGCTTGTTGTGGGCGATGACTGGGTGCGCAGCGGAAAGTGGGCCGCAAACGGTCCGATGGCACTGACCAGAAGTGTACGCGGCAAGAAGCTTGGCATTGTCGGGCTGGGCCGGATCGGACAGGCAATTGCATCACGCGCAGTGCCAAGCGGGGTCGAGGTCGGCTATTTCGGACGCAGCAAGAAGGATGTCGCGTACCGGTTCTTTTATGATCTGATGGCACTCGCGACATGGTCGGACATTTTGGTGTTGTCCTGTCCCGGTGGGGCGGCGACCAACGGGATTGTGAATGAAGCGGTGCTTGATGCGCTTGGCAAAGAGGGTGTCGTGATCAATATCGCACGGGGATCGGTGATTGATGAACCGGCTTTGATCCGGGCTTTGCAGCAAGGGTTGATTGCCGGCGCGGGACTTGATGTGTTTGAAAAAGAACCGGATATCGATCCGGCATTTTCCAAGCTTGATAACGTTGTGCTCTATCCGCATCTAGCGAGTGGAACGGTGGAAACCCGCGATGCCATGGGCCAACTGGTTGTCGATAATCTTGATGCGTGGGACGAACGCCAAGAATTAATCACGCCGCTTGTTTAGTTGGTCGTTCGATCTGCCAGTCGGCCCCGTTGAAACAGGCTTGTGTCAACGTGTCACTGTGCCATTCTGTCGCCCATCTATTTCCTGTTATCGAGGCCACCCCCATGACATTCAAACCCCAGCACGAAGCCCCAACAGACGCAGCCGAGCGTCGCGCAATAAAGCCGGTCGTTGTTTATCCCAACGGAACCTTGCCCGAGCCCGACTTTGCGACGCTCGCCGAATT
>NZ_DCAO01000043.1:41652-46505 GCF_002311515.1 Thalassospira sp. UBA1131 | reverse complement strand
ACGTTTCATGTGCCCAAGGGATACTTTTTCCGCATTGTCAGTGTCGATGGACCGCAAGTCGGTGATTTGAACCTTTGGAATGCCAATGACCTGAAGGAACGATTTTTCAGCGGCAAGACCCGTGCCCTGCATCGGACCCACCTGACCACAGGCGACCGTTTGTGGTCCAACATGCCCTATCTGCGTTCGATGGCGTTGATCAGCGATGATACGCTGGACTGGTATGGCTTTGATGAGGATGGCGGCAGTGTGCATGATGTGATCGGCACGCGCTGCGATCCGTTTACCAACCGCTTGTTGTCAGGCAATGATTATCACCATTGCTGCCATTCCAACCTGTGCCGGGCTTTTAGTGATGAGACCGGCATGTCGATGCAGGAAGCCGATCACTATGTGCATGATGTGTTGAATGTCTTCATGTGCACCGGCTTTACCAAGGACACCCATCAGTATTTCATGAAGGCAAGCCCGGTACGCCCGGGGGACTATCTTGAAATGTTTGCCGAGATTGAATTGCTGGGCAATCTGTCGACCTGTCCGGGCGGGGATTGCAGCACCGGCCATTCAAGTGATGAGGCCGCCTGTTATCCGCTTAAGGTCGAGATCTATGAAACCGATCCGGCCTTGCAGGATAAATGGGATTGGCCAGCACCCAGTGCGTATCAGCACCCTTAAGCCTTAAAACAAACCCCCGTCGAAGATACCGACGGGGGTTTGCGGTTTTCTGGTGTGTCAGCTTTAGCCATCGCGTAACTGCCCATTGACCGTGACCGACTTGATCACGGCAAAGACCTTTTGATGGGGTTGCAGTTTTAAGCGTGATCCCGACCATTTCGTGATGCGGGCATGAATTTTGGGGCGGCCACTGGTTTCCGCCAGAAGGGTGGCGTCCGCATCCTGACCAAAGCACATGGTCACATCGATGGTGTCACCGGGCTCGTTACTGATTTTGGTGATGGTGACGGGAATGATGTTGTTCGCACTGATATCGTGGGGCGGGGTGCGGGCAATCATGACATCACGGGCACGAATATGCAGTCGGACACGATCACTTTTCGGACGGCCGAGATAGGGCACGACAAGTCGTTGCCCGCCACATTCAAGGAAGCTGACCTCTGCCTTGGGATCACGACTGACAATCCGGGCGGCCAGAACCGTTCCGGCATCAAAGCGCCCGGCCAGCGGCGCCAAGTCCGTGCGGCCCAGCATGTCAAATACCGAACCGGTCGCAAGTGTCTTGCCCTGATCAATGATCACCATGTGGTCGGCAAGGCGGGCGACCTCGTCAATCGCATGAGTGACATACAGGATCGGTATCTTCCTGTGGTCGCGCAACCATTCGAGATACGGCAGGATTTCCTGCTTGCGTGCGTGGTCAAGGGCCGAAAGCGGCTCATCAAGCAGCAATACATCCGGATTGGACAAAAGCGCACGCCCAAGTGCCACCCGTTGCTTTTCCCCGCCAGACAGAAGGTTGGGGCGACGATCCATCAGATCCCAGATATCAAGCATCTCGAGGATGGCCTGTTGTTCGTCCTGTGGCAGTTTGTGGAGATTGCGGCGCGCCCCGTAAAACAGGTTGTCGCGCACCGATTTGTGCGGGAACAGGCGATTATCCTGAAATACGCAGCCAACCCGACGCTTGCGAACCGGAAGGTTGATGCCACGCGAATGTTCAAAAAGTACATGATCGTTGATCTGGATATGGCCGCGATCCGGGCGGACCAAACCGGCAATCATGTTAACAAGTGTCGTCTTGCCACTGCCAGAGGGGCCAAACAGGGCGGTTATCCCCGGTTCAGGAATATTGAACTCGGCGGAAAGCCTGAAAGTCTTGAGGTCGCGTTCAACATTAACACCGATGCTCATGAAGCGGCCCTCTTGCGAATACGACGGAGCGCCAATTCAGACAGAAGCAACCCGGCAAAGGCCAAGCCGATCGACAGGGCGGCCAAGCGCGCCGCGGCCAGTTCGCCGCCCGGTGTCTGGATCGCCGTATAGATCGCCAATGGAAGGGTGCGGGTTTCACCGGGGATGTTCGAGACGAACGTGATGATCGCACCAAATTCGCCGAGGCTCGCGGCAAAGGCCGTGATGGCACCGGCAATGATACCGGGAAGTGCCAAGGGCAGTGTCAGCGAAAAGAACCGGTCAATCGGCCCGGCGCCAAGGGTTTCGGCAGCCTGATAAAGACCGGGATTGACGTTTTCCAAGCTCAGTCGAATGGCGCGGACCTGAAAAGGGAAGCTTACGATCGCCGATGCCAGTGCCGCACCCGTCCAGCTAAAGACAAAGCGCAGTTCAAAGGTCTCGTACAGCCAAGCGCCCAAGGGTGCGCGGGTACCCATCGCGATCAATAATAAATAGCCCATCACAACGGGCGGAAGGATCAGCGGTAGATGCACAATCGCATCAAGAATAAAGCGCCCGGGAAACCGACCAAGGGCAAGCGCAGTTGCGACAATGATCGCAAAGGGAAGCGCACAAGCAACAGCAACGCCTGAGATGCGCAAGCTTAGCAGAAGTGCCTCTATTTCGGCGGGGGTCAAGCTGATCATTTTCCGGGCACGTTGGCTTGCGTTGTTGCAACGGGTTCAAAGCCATAGTCGGCAAAAATACGGCCCGCGTCATCCCCCAAAAGCCATAGCAGGAATTTCGTGGCTTTGTTTTCGGACGGATCACCCGTCAGGGCAACAGGATAGGTAATGACCGGGTGACTGTTTTCGGGGAAGGTGCCGATGATTTTGACGTTATCGGAAATACCGGCGTCAGTTTGATAGACGATGCCAATCGGTGCTTCGCCCCGTTCAACCAGCGCCAAGGCCGCACGAACATTGTCAGTACGTGCAAGTCTTGGTGCAACTGTTTCCCATTGCCCCAAAGATGTCAGTGCCTGTTTGGCATAAATACCGGCCGGCACGTGATCCGGGTCGCCGACTGCAATGCGATCATTGGGGCCGATCAATTTTGTCAGGTCTGATGTGTTGGTGATTTTTATCGGGTTAATATTGCTAACTTTGGGTGCGACAATAACCAGACGGTTTGTCAGCAGGTCATGACGGCTGCCGGGGACAAGCAGGCCCTGATCAGTTAACCAGGTCATCCATTTTTCGTTGGCAGAGATAAAGACATCTGCGGGTGCCCCTGCGGCAATCTGGCGCGCCAGTGTCGAAGAACTTGCCAAGGACAGGCGTATTGTATCACCCGTGTCCTTTTCATAGGTGGCGGCCGCAGTTTCAATGGCGTTGGTCAGGCTCGCAGCGGCAAAGACAGTGATATCGCGCGCACGGGCCGCCGTTGAGATGCTGCCGAAAAAAACGACCGCGATCACAAAGAAGGCGACTGCGGATGGCAATGGGGATCGAAAATGGGGCATAGGGACCCGTAACTTAAGAAAAAGGGCGCGTTTGCATCACTATAGCCGAAATCAGTTTTGTTGCCACACATGACAAGGCCCGCCACAGGGCGGGCCAAAGGTTGTCCGATTTCCCGATTGAAACGGTGTTCAGGAACAGACCGCCGCGCGCAGGGGGTCGTCGGCATCCATATCAAACCATTCATTCATCGCGGTCGGGAAACCGTTGCTGTCGAGTGATGTATCGGGTGTGATATAGCCACGCCGTCCTTGCGCACAATCAACAAGATGGGTCAGGGCAAGGGTTTCGCCGCCCTTGCGCAGCAGCAGGGTCATGACGCGCTTTTCATCGGGGTTTTGGGGATTGGATACCAGTTTTTCGCGATCAATTGCCGTAAAGCGGTTGGTCGGTGCGGAAACCAGTGTCCAGGGCGCGAAAATGTTTTCGTCAGTAAAGGTCTGAATGACGCTGATGGTCTGAGGCAGATGGGCCTCGTAGCGATCAAACCATGTGTATTCGTCCCAGATCATGTAGCCAAACATCGCAATCGCTGCGACGAGCGGAATGACATATTTCGGTGCCTTGCGGCCCCAAAGCCGGAACAGCAACATGACCACGCCAGCCGACGCAAACCCGATAACAACGGTTGAAAAGATAAAGACGTACATAGGCTGGTGGCTCCCGATCTGCTGTTATTATTGGTGGGGCATTTTTGAGCCCTGATAACCGATTAGCGCAGTATCCGGTCGAGCTCAAGTTCGCCTTTCGGATCACGTTTGGCGATCTGGGCCAGAAACAGGCCCGACGCGGCAATCGCGTCAGACAATGCGTTATGCGCCCGGAAAGGGGGCAGGTTATGATTTCGGCGCAATGTATCAAGCCTGAGCGCCCCGGATTTCATGGTTTCACCGCTGCGCCGGATGTCACGCAGAGCCAGAACCAGGGTGTCGACCGTCGGGATTTGCAGCGGCGCGCCAAAGAACTGTTTGCAGGCCTGGCCAAGGAAGCCCAGTTCAATCGGCGCATGGTGGGATAACAGAACCCGGCCAGCCATCTGAGGCAAAAGATGCTCAAGGGCTGCTTCAATGCTTGGGGCATCGGCGACATCGCTGTCAAAGATCCGGTGGACGACGACCGAGCTTTCGCTGAGCTCCTTGGTTGGCCGCACCAGAATATGTTCGCAGCTTGAAAAATCGACCGAAAGCTGACGGATAATCACCCAGCCGAGGCTGACGATTTCGTCCTTTTTGGGATCAAGGCCGGTGGTTTCCAAATCAAGAGCGATGAATTCGGTTTCCATCACGGATCTTTCAGGATCGGCCGGCGGAACATCGTAATAGGTCCGCAAAGGCCCGGTTGCCTTGCGCTGGATGAAGTCACGATACAGCCGACTGTCGAGGATTTTCTGGCGCAATCCCATATGGCTTACGTCCCGCTTTTGCCAAAGGCGTGCTCAAGCGCGCCCTGAAGGTTCTTGATCACCGAGAACGCATCCTT
>NZ_DCAO01000043.1:41039-41449 GCF_002311515.1 Thalassospira sp. UBA1131 | reverse complement strand
ACATCAACGATTGGCACCACGCCGTTATGTTTCAGATCAAGGGTCTTGTCATGTTCGCCGCCACGGATCATGACGAAATTCTTGAAGAAACCAAGCGGGACGTGATGGCTCAGTGCATTGCCCACCATATAGGCCTGGAAAATACGGTTGTCCTTGGCCTTGGAGATGATCATGCGATGCAGGTCTTCAAACAGGCTTTTGGTGCCGTGGACCGGGCGCAGGTCAAACCAGACCGAACATAGCATCAATGACTTTGGTTCGGGTTGTTCGATCCATTTGTTGAAATAATGCTGCCAGGTACGCACCGGTTGCCGCCACTCATCTGTTCTGGCCATCATTTCACCGGGGCAATAGACGTAGCCAACCTTGTTCAGGCCATCACAGACAAAGTCGGCAAGCTTTTTGAAATA
>NZ_DCAO01000043.1:37402-40971 GCF_002311515.1 Thalassospira sp. UBA1131 | reverse complement strand
GTTTGTTCCTGACGGCCTTGTGATCCGCCTGCCATCCAGACATAGGGGACGGGTGGGGGGCCGAATTCTTCCTCTGCCAGTTGCAACAGCCGGGCGGTCGCCGCATCCGACAGGGTCGTTACGATATGTCCGGCATTTTGCGATGTCGCGCCCGCTTCGATCAGGTGGCTAAGAAGTTCGGGGACTTGGGCGATGACCTTTGCCATTTCTTCGGGTTCGGTCAGTTTGCCGATACGGCCTGCCATGTAAACAGCCGACAGCGACTGGCGTGCCAGCAAGTTGTTGGTGGTGATCATGCCAACTGCCTTGCCGTCCTTCATCACCGGCAGATGACGGATATTGTTGCGCGTCATGGTAAGAAGCGCATCAAAGGCGTACTGATCGGGATCAATCGAGATCGGCTTTTCGGTCATGATGGCGGTCACCGGCTCATCATAACTGCGGCCCTTGGCGATGACACGATTGCGCAGGTCACGGTCGGTCATGATCCCGGCAACACCGTCACCGCCTTCGGTGATCAGCAGACAGGAAACGCGTTCCTTGCTCATCAACTGGCCAGCTTCAAGGATCGAGGCTGACTTGTCGATGCTGACCAGTTCGCGGGCAATCAGGTCACTGACCTTCACACTCATCAGTTTGAGCTGATCGTCATCGCGACTTTCGAGCAACTGCATGCCACTACGCAGGCGTTCGCCCCCCATCTGGGCGAAGAAATAGCTAAACTGCGGATACTTGCCAGTTAGAGCATGAAAATCCTTTTCGGGCAGCAAGTAACACAGGCTGTCTTCCAGAGTTGTAATGTTGTTGGCGGCCCGTCCGTTCTGATACATCGCGCGCACACCAAAGCATTCGCCCTCTGACAGACGGGCAAGCAACTGCCCGTTCGGGTCGCGGGTTTCAGTACCGCCGGTGCGGATGATGTAAAGATGAAGGCATTGTTCCTCGGGCGAGAGGACCTTTGTCCCTGCGCGGAAATAGCGGGCCGACAGGCGCTTTGGCAGGGCGTTGATTTCTTCGTCAGGTAACAGATCGAACGGGTGATGTTGTTTTAAAAACTCGGCAATTTCTTCGAGTTCGATGCTCATGACTGTTTTCCTCCGCAAGGGCATGCCCTGAGTGCATTGTTGCCTGACTAAGGCCGAAAAGAAAAGCCCCCGGATCAATGATCCGGGGGCCTGCAACAGTTCCTGGCAAACCAGTTGACCGATTAGTGGTCAACTGCGCCACCGGCTCCTTTCGGAACGCGGATGTCTTCAATCATGTGCTGGATATGCTCTGGCGGCTCAGCGGTGACTTTCGACACAGCGAAAGCAACGATGAAGTTCAGGAGCATACCAACGACGCCAATGCCTTCCGGCGAGATGCCGAACAGCCAGTTTGCTTCGACGTTTTCGATCAATACCGGGATAAAGATGCCCTTGTAGGACATGATATAACCCATGGTGAAGATCAGACCGACCAGCATCCCGGCAATAGCACCTTCACGGTTAACCTTCTTGGAGAAGATACCCATGATGATAACCGGGAACAGCGAGGATGCGGCAAGACCGAAGGCGAAGGCCACCACCTGTGCCACAAAGCCCGGAGGATTGTAGCCCAGATAACCGGCAATCACGATCGCGACCGCAGCCGCAACACGCCCGGCCATCAGTTCCTGTCCTTCTGTCATGTTCGGTGTGAACGTGCCTTTGAGAAGGTCATGTGAAACGCCCGACGAAATCACAAGCAGCAGACCAGCAGCCGTTGAAAGTGCTGCGGCGATACCGCCAGCTGCGACCAGGGCAATAACCCAGTTCGGAAGCTGTGCGATTTCAGGGTTGGCAAGAACCATGATGTCACGGTCAACGCTCAGTTCGTTACCAGCCCAGCCATATTCGGCTGCTTTGGTCGCAAACTCTGCGTTCGCATCGTTGTAATACTGGATGCGGCCGTCACCGTTCTTGTCTTCGAACTTCAGAAGGCCGGTTGCTTCCCAGCGCTTCATCCAGTCCGGACGCTCTTCATAGACGAGGTTACCGTCTTCTGCGCCCACTTCACCGGTCTGGATGGTGTCGGTCAGGTTCAGGCGAGCCATTGCACCAACTGCCGGAGCGGTGGTGTAAAGCAGCGCGATGAAGACCAGCGCCCAACCGGCCGAAGAACGTGCATCACGTACTTTCGGAACGGTGAAGAAGCGAACGATAACGTGCGGAAGACCGGCAGTACCAACCATCAGTGCAAGCGTGATTGCAAAGATATCAATCGTTGACTTGTTGGTGGTGGTGTATTCGAGGAAGCCGAGTTCCGTCACAACCTGGTTCAGGCGATCAAGCATGTATTCGCCGGTGCCATTCACGGTCGAGCCAAATGCCAGCTGCGGCAGCGGATTGCCGGTCAGCTGGAAGGCAATGAAGATTGCCGGAATGGTGTAGGCAATAATAAGAACGCAATATTGTGCAACCTGGGTATAGGTAATGCCCTTCATGCCGCCAAGAACAGCATAGATGAAGACGATGCCCATGCCGACGATCAGGCCGGTGAGGAGTTCAACTTCAAGGAAGCGCGAGAACACGATACCAACGCCGCGCATCTGACCTGCCACATAGGTGAACGAAATAAAGATCAGGCAGATAACAGCAACGATACGGGCGGTTTTGGAATAATAACGATCCCCGATGAATTCCGGCACGGTGAATTTGCCGTACTTGCGAAGGTACGGTGCCAGAAGCATCGCCAGCAGGCAGTAACCGCCTGTCCAGCCCATGAGGTAAACCGAGCCGCCATAGCCAAGGAAGGCAATGAGGCCAGCCATAGAGATAAAGGAAGCAGCTGACATCCAGTCTGCTGCGGTCGCCATGCCGTTGACGACCGGGTTAACACCTTTGCCAGCGACATAGAATTCGCCGGTGGTGCTTGCCTTGGCCCAGATCGCGATGCCGATATACAGCGCGAAGCTCAAGCCGACGGCAATATATGTAAGGGTGGTAAGATCCATCTTGTCTGTCTCCCTGATCCTGCGTCAGTCGTCTTCACGAACGCCGAATTCGCGATCCAGTTTGTTCATCTTGGCCACATAGACGAAAATCAGTGCGACAAAGACGTAAATGGACCCCTGTTGAGCAAACCAGAAACCAAGCTGGAAGCCCGCGATTTCGATAGAGTTGAGGGCATCGACAAACAAGATGCCGAAACCGTAGGAAACGATGAACCAGATCGCGATAAGGACCGAGACCAGCTTCACGTTTCTCTTCCAGTAGGCTGCGCTTTGTTCATCCATCGCGCGTCTCCTTCCTAGAAATGATAACTTTCCCTGCCGACATATTTTTATGCTGTGTTTGTCGGCCGCATGAATGCGTGGCGTTGAATGCATCAAGACACACTCATTGCCTGTAAAGCTCGATACCAGTTTTCGAGAGTCGCCATAAGCTAATCATTAGTCGTATAGAACAGGGTGTTAGAAGGTGTTGTGCCCCAACGTCGAATAAAAATAGTGACAGAATCCGGGCGGTTTTCACTGTGTGCATTGCAGCATTTTAAGGTTGAAAAACATTGCGTCTAAGTGCCTAAAAAGTGACGTTTTTATAACTTAA
>NZ_DCAO01000043.1:29047-37289 GCF_002311515.1 Thalassospira sp. UBA1131 | reverse complement strand
TGATGTCGCCGACGCGAGATTGCTTGATGCACCTTGTTTCAGCTCGCCACTTGGCATGTTTTGATAGCATGTGAGCTGTCTGCGGTTTGAAGTTGTTAAGAGCCTGCCTGTCGGTTACAAACGGGCACAGTATTTCAGGCATGCGTATGAGTGTGCCGAAGTGTTTCAGCCCAACAGGGCGGACCCAACGACTTTTGGATGGGGAATTTAATGGCATCCTACCAGTATATTTACGTCATGAAGGACCTGACCAAGATCCTTCCGGGCGGTCGCGAACTTTTCAAGGGCATCACACTGTCCTTCCTGCCAGGCGTAAAAATCGGTGTTCTCGGCAACAACGGCGCAGGTAAATCGACCCTGCTGAAAATCATGGCCGGCATCGAAAAGGATTACGCCGGTGAAGCTTGGCCTGCCGAAGGTGTCAATGTCGGTTACCTTGAGCAGGAACCGCAGCTTAACTCGGAGAAAGACGTTCTTGGCAACGTCATGGAAGGGTGTGGCTCGATTGTTGACGATCTTGCACGCTTCAACGAAATCAGCGGCAAATTTGCCGAACCGATGACCGATGACGAAATGAATGATCTCCTTGCAGAGCAGGGTGAACTTCAGGAACGCATCGATGCGGCCAATGGCTGGGATCTGGAACGCACCCTTGAGATCGCGATGGACGCCTTGCGTTGCCCGCCCAAGGATGCGGACGTAACCAAGCTTTCCGGTGGTGAGCGCCGTCGTGTCGCCCTTTGCCGCCTGTTGCTTGCAAAGCCTGACATTCTGCTGCTTGACGAACCGACCAACCACCTTGACGCTGAATCGGTTGCGTGGCTTGAACGCCACCTTGAAGATTATCAGGGTACCGTCATTCTGGTCACCCACGATCGTTACTTCCTTGATAACGTTACGGGCTGGATTCTGGAACTTGACCGCGGTCAGGGCATTCCGTTTGAAGGCAACTATTCCTCGTGGCTTGAGCAGAAGCAAAAGCGTCTGGAACAGGAATCCCGTCAGGAAGGCAGCCGCCAGAAACAGCTTGCCACCGAGCTTGAGTGGATCCGTCAGAACCCGAAAGGCCGTCAGGCAAAATCCAAGGCCCGTGTTCGTGCCTATGACGATCTTGTCGCCGAGGCCGCCAAGGCCGTTCCGGACTCAACCAAGATCGTTATTCCGATTGCCGAGCGTCTTGGTAACGAAGTTATCACTGCCGAAGGTCTGACCAAGGCTTATGGTGACAAGCTTCTGTTTGAAAACCTTGATTTCCGACTGCCGCCGGGTGGTATCGTTGGTGTGATCGGTCCAAACGGTGCGGGTAAAACCACCCTGTTCAAGATGCTGACGGATGCTGATACCCCGGATGCCGGAACGCTCAAGATCGGTGATACCGTCAAGATGGGCTATGTCGATCAGTCGCGTGACTCGCTTGATCCGAACAAAACCGTTTGGCAGGAAGTCTCCGACGGCCTCGACGAGATCCTTTTGGGCAAGCGTCCGATGTCGTCGCGTGCCTATGTGTCGCAGTTCGCCTTCAAAGGCGCAGATCAGCAGAAAAAAGTCGGCCAGTTGTCCGGTGGTGAACGTAACCGCGTTCATCTCGCCAAGATGCTGAAGTCTGGTGCAAACGTTCTGCTGCTTGACGAACCGACCAACGATCTTGATGTCGATACCCTGCGTGCACTTGAGGAAGGCCTTCTCGAGTTTGCCGGTTGCGCTGTGGTCATCTCGCACGATCGCTTCTTCCTTGACCGAATTGCGACCCATATTCTGGCCTATGAGGGCAACTCGCATGTCGAGTGGTTCGAGGGGAACTATCAGGAATATGAAGCCGACTACAAACGTCGTTATGGTGAAGAGGCAAGCCGCCCGCACCGTATCAAATACAAGCCGCTGACCCGCTAAGGCGGTCAATTGGTTTGAGATTAAAGGCCACCTTCGGGTGGCCTTTTTTGATTCCCGGATGCGAGATGCAAAAAAAAGCCACCGTCGCAAGGATGGTGGCTTTTGTATTCGGATATTAAGGCGGGCTTCGATCAGAGACCGGTTTTTGCCTTGAGGGCCGCGGTCAGGGCGCCAACGTCGTCATTGTTCTGTTGGATGACCGATGTGAACTCATCGCGTTGGGTGATGCCCATGCTCAGACCTTCGATGGAAACATCAATGATCTTGTAGCTGTCATCAAACATCCGCATCCGCCAAACAATGTTTACCGGTGGGCCGTCCGGGCGGACGAATTGCGAATCGACAAAGGTATCCTTGTTCTTCTGGGTCTCATCACCGACGACAAACTGTTCGCCGTTGAATTCCTTGAACTGGTTTGCGTAGTTGAGAGCCAGATAGTTCTGAAGCAGGACCGAAAACTCCTCGATCTCCGCTTCGGAAATCGAACGCCAGTAACGCCCCAGAACGAAGCGCGAAACGACATCCATTGCAAAATAGCGGTCCATCAGGGACACGAACTTTTTGCGGCGAACGTCGTCAGCAAGGCTTTGATCCGTCAGTTCATTCATGGCCTGGTCAGCCATGCTCTGAATGACATTTGCTGCGCTGGTTTCGACAGCGACTTCGGCAACAACGTTTGAAGACAAACCCGTTGCCGACGCCGGACCAGACCAAGCGGCTGCGATGGCGATCATCGCGGCGGTTGATATGGCGATTTTGCTGTTTACCATGACCGGCTCTTACTTGCTTGCCGCTTCGACAGCATCGTCGAAGTCAAAAGATGCACTTTCGTCTTCTACAGCGAATTCTGGTGACGGGCCACCGTTGCGAATCATCTTATTGCGTTGCTGACGATAGAGGCTGCGCAGGGCTGCGTAATAGTCGATAGACGACTTTTGCAGTTCGTTCAGCTGATTGATCGTCGCGTAACGATAATGCAGGGCTGTAAGACCGACCGAGCCAAGATAAAGGGCTTCGGCGGTGTCACTGTTCTGTGCGCCCCATGTCAGCGGGTTGGCAACATAGTCAACACCGATGCCGGCTGTGTCACGCAGGTTGGACGGGCCAAGCAGCGGAAGCACAATGTAAGGGCCGCCGCCAATGCCGTAATGGGCAAGGGTCTGACCAAAATCTTCACGGCGGTACGGAATGCCGAAATCAGATGCGACATCGTTGAAGCCCAAAAGGCCGATGGTCGAGTTCATGATGAAACGCTGGAACGAGGCAGCAGCCTGATCCGGGTCACCCTGCAGCAACGCGTTGAACGAGTTCAACGGTTCGTTGATGTTGCGCACGAAGCTCGCGACGGAGGTTTTAACAGGTTCCGGGGCAATGTCGCGGTACCACATTGCAGCAGGATACAGGACCATGAAATCGACCGCACCGTTAACACCGTGAACCACGCGGTTCACCGGCTCAAGCGGATCATAATCACTCGTGTCCTGAGCGGGTTCTGTCGATGCGCACGCGGTCAGCAAAGACAGCGATCCTGCGGCACAAAGCGAAAGCAAAGTTCGAAACTTCATTATTTTTAGCCAACCGATGTTCGATACACAGACTTCCCCGACCCGAAACGCTTTTGATGCGGGACACCAAAAAACGTTACCGATCAATCCCCTGCTCGAAGGGCGATCATGTAACGCGCACGCCTCAGATATCCATTTGGTTAGCATAGGGTGAAATTAAACACCAGCATACAAAAAGTTGATCAGGATCAAGCAGTTTTCAGGTGTGGCATTTGGGCAACAAGTTTTCACGCGAAAATAGCGCTTGAACAAATATAAACATATCTTTATATCTTTCTTGTCAACGTGGAGGGCATTGGTATGGAACAGGTTCTGGCAAGATTGCGCGCAGCTGCTGAAGCAACGCGGCTTCGCTTGCTGGCGATCTGTGCCGAGTGCGAATTGACCGTCAGCGAAATCACCCAGATCATCGGTCAGAGCCAGCCGCGCGTCTCCCGACACCTTAAATTACTGTGTGAGGCAGGCCTGCTTGTCCGGTTCCGCGAAGGGACTTGGGTTTTCTATCGCACGCCGCATTCCGGGCCGGGTGCCGACCTTGTTCAGCCTGTGCTGGATCTGCTGCCAAAGGATGACGAGACGCTTGCACTTGATCGTGCCCGTCTCGATCAGGTGAAGGCAGAACGCGAAAAGATCGCGACAGAATATTTCCGCGCCAATGCCGAAGACTGGGATCGGATTCGTTCGCTGCATGTCGACGAGGCGGTTGTTGAAAAAGCATTGCTTGAGGCGGTGGGTGATCTGACCGGTGGCCGGATTCTTGATGTTGGAACAGGCACCGGGCGTATTCTTGAGCTTCTCGGGCGCAACGCCGAAGAAGGCGTTGGCGTTGATATGTCACGCGAAATGTTGGCTGTTGCGCGTGCACGCTTGCAGCGCGCAGACCTGTCAAACTGCCTTGTCCGGCAAGCGGACATGTATCAGTTGCCTTATCCCGGCGGCATGTTTGATGTGGTGACCCTGCATCAGGTGCTGCATTTCGCTGAAAAGCCCGAGGCGGCCCTTGCCGAGGCAGCGCGCGTTCTGGCCCCCGGGGGCAAGCTTGTCATTGTCGACTTTGCCCAGCACGAACAGGAAGAACTTCGCGAAGAGCATGCGCACCGTCGTCTTGGTTTTGATGATGGGTCCATCAATGACTGGTTCCGCGCCAGTGGTCTTGAGCCTGGCAACGTTGTCAGTTTGCCGGGCAAACCACTGACGGTTCGGATCTGGATGGCACGCCCGACATCGGCACAAGCAGCGGACAAAGTTCAAAGAAATTCAAAAAAGGCTGCGGAATAACGCGCAGCATGTATCGAAAATAACCAGATAGAAAGACCGACCCAAGGGTTCAGCCTGCGGGAAAGCGAAGACAGGATTGAGATATCGATATGATGACGGTTCCAGAAATCAACGCAGTACGCAAACACCTCAAGGTTTCGTTCGAATTCTTCCCGCCGAAAACGGAGAAGATGGAAGAAACCATGTGGCGGTCGATCCATCGGCTTGCGCCGCTCAATCCGTCTTTTGTTTCGGTGACCTATGGGGCGGGCGGCACCACACGTGATCGCACCCATGGCAGTGTCACCCGTATTCAGGGCGAAACCGGCATTCCGGCTGCGGCGCATTTGACCTGTGTCGGTCACACCAAGGAAGAGATCGATCAGATCGCGCGCAGCTATTGGAACGAGGGTATCCGTTCCATCGTTGCCCTTCGCGGGGATTTGCCGGATGCGGGCGATAAGTATGAACCGACCCCGGGTGGCTACGCCTATGCGGTTGATCTGGTTGCTGGCCTTAAGGAAATTGCCGATTTTGATATTTCGGTATCAGCCTATCCGGAAACCCATCCGGATGCACCGAGTTCCGATTTCGAGATTGATTATCTCAAACGCAAGATCGATGCCGGCGCCAACCGGGCAATTACCCAGTTCTTCTTTGATAACGAAACCTATCTGCGGTTCCGTGACAAATGTGTGGCTGCGGGCATCGAAGCGCCCATCGTTCCGGGCATTTTGCCGGTGACAAACTTTGCGTCGCTCTTGAAATTTGCCGATATGTGTGGTGCTTCTGTGCCGCAGCGTTTGCATTGGCGTTTCGAAGGGCTTGATGAAGATCCCGATACCCGTCGCATGGTCGCGTTCCACGAAGCCATTTCTCAGGTGGAAGGTCTGATCAGCGAAGGTGTGACCGACTTCCACTTCTATACGCTTAACCGTGCCGAACTGACATATGCCATCTGCCATGCGCTGGGCATTCGCGGAACCGAACAGGTTGCAGCCTGAAGGTGCTTTTGCCCTGTAACCCGGACGCATGAAGAATTGATTGGATGAAAAAGATGAATGATCGCAAGGAACGCATTGCCCTGCTGCGCAAACGGGCCGAGGAAAAGATACTGATCCTTGATGGCGCAATGGGCACGATGATCCAGAAGCACAAGCTGACCGAGGAAGACTACCGCGGCGAACGCTTTGCCGACTGGAAGCAGGACGTCAAAGGTAACAACGACCTTTTGTCACTGACCCAGCCGGACATCATCAAGGACATCCATCTGCAGTACATCGCGGCCGGTGCGGACCTGAACGGGACCAACACCTTTAGCGCGACAACCATTGCCCAGGCCGATTACGGCATGGAAGACTTGGCCTATGAGATCAATTTCGAAAGTGCCAAGATCGCGCGTGCCGCCTGTGATGAATGGGAAGCCGCCCATCCGGGGGATGTGCGCTTTGTAAATGGTGCCATCGGCCCGACCAACCGTACGGCATCGATTTCGCCGGATGTGAATAATCCCGGCTTCCGCGCCATCACCTTTGATCAGCTCAAAGAGGCATACAAGGAAGCCACGACCGGTTTGCTGGATGGTGGCGCGGACACGCTGCTGGTGGAAACCATTTTTGATACGCTCAATGCCAAGGCAGCGCTTTTTGCCATCGACGAGGTTCTCGACGAACGCGGTGAAGATGTGCCGGTGCTGATTTCAGGCACGATCACCGATGCATCCGGTCGGACGCTTTCGGGGCAGACGACCGAAGCGTTTTATAATTCCGTGCGCCATACCAAGCCGTTTTCGATTGGTCTGAACTGCGCACTCGGTGCTGCACAGCTGCGCCCGTATGTTCAGGAACTGTCGCGCATTGCCGAATGCCGCGTTTCCGTTTACCCCAATGCAGGCCTTCCGAACGAATTTGGTGAATATGACCAGACTGATGCCGAAATGGCAGAATTGGTTAAGGAATGGGCCGATACTGGCATGGTCAATCTGCTGGGGGGCTGCTGTGGCACGACACCGCCGCACATCAAGGCGATTGCCGATGCGGTGGCAAATGCCAAGCCGCGCGTTGTGCCGAAGTTTGAGCCAAGAATGCGTCTGTCCGGCCTCGAGCCGTTTGATGCAGCGTAAATCTGATATTGATAGCTGAAAAGAGATCGAAAAGACCCATGACCGACATTTCCAGATTTATCAATATTGGTGAGCGGACCAACGTCGCCGGATCGCTGAAATTCAAGAAGCTGATCGTCGAAGAAGATTACGATGCAGCCCTTGAGATCGCCCGTCAACAGGTCGAAAACGGCGCGCAGATCATCGACATCAACATGGATGATGCGATGCTTGACGCCGAAACGGCAATGGTCAAGTTCATCAACCTGATTGCGGCCGAGCCAGACATTGCCCGCGTTCCGATCATGGTCGACAGTTCCAAATGGAACGTGATCGAAGCGGGTCTGAAATGCCTGCAGGGCAAGGGTATTGTTAACTCGATCAGCCTCAAGGAAGGCGAAGAACCTTTCATCGAACAGGCCAAAAAACTGCGCCGCTATGGCGCGGCAGTTGTCGTCATGGCCTTTGATGAAAAAGGTCAGGCCGATACGGTTGATCGCAAGTTCGAAATCTGCAAGCGCAGCTATGACGTGCTGGTCGATAAGGTTGGCTTCCCGCCCGAAGACATCATTTTCGATCCGAACATCTTTGCCGTCGCGACCGGTATCGAAGAGCACGACAATTATGCTGTCGACTTCATCGAAGCCTGCAAGCTGATCAAAAAACACCTGCCATACGCCAAGATTTCCGGTGGTGTTTCCAACGTTTCCTTCTCGTTCCGGGGCAACAACCCGGTCCGCGAAGCGATGCACTCGGTCTTCCTGTATCACGCCATCAAGGCGGGATTGGATATGGGGATCGTCAATGCCGGCCAGCTGGTTGTGTATGAAGAAATCCCGGCAGAGCTTCGTGAACGCGTCGAAGACGTCATCCTGAACCGTCGTTCGGATGCGACCGACCGTTTGCTCGAAGTGGCCGAGAAATACAAAGGTACTGGCGGGCCCGAGAAAAAGGCCGACCTTGAATGGCGTAAAAAGCCGGTCAAGGAACGTCTGGCGCATGCCCTGATCAACGGTATTGCCGAGTTCGTCGAAGAAGACACCGAAGAAGCCCGTCAACAGGCGGACAAGCCGCTGCATGTAATTGAAGGTCCGTTGATGGACGGCATGAACATCGTTGGTGACCTGTTCGGTGACGGCAAGATGTTCCTGCCACAGGTGGTGAAATCCGCGCGTGTGATGAAAAAGGCCGTGGCTTATCTGATCCCCTTCATCGAAGAGGAAAAAGATGGCAAGCACGAAACCAACGGCAAGATCTTGCTCGCGACCGTTAAGGGCGACGTGCATGACATTGGCAAGAACATCGTTGGTGTGGTTCTGCAATGTAACAACTTCGAGGTCATCGACCTTGGCGTGATGGTGCCGACCCAGAAAATCATCGAAACCGCCAAGGCCGAAAAGGTCGACATGATCGGTTTGTCGGGCCTGAT
>NZ_DCAO01000043.1:567-28866 GCF_002311515.1 Thalassospira sp. UBA1131 | reverse complement strand
GGAAATTCGCAACGAATATATCGCGATGGCTGAAAAGCATGCAGCACAGCAACTGCAGAAAAAGCGTTTCTCGATTGTCGATGCACGTGCCAACAAGGTTCAGCTTGACTGGGACAACTTTGAAGCACCGGTTCCGCTTAAACCCGGTATCACACTGTTTGAAGATTTCGACCTTGAAGAACTGGTGTCGCGCTTTGACTGGAAACCGTTCTTCGAGACCTGGGAACTTCATGGGCGTTTCCCCGATATCCTGAAGGATGAAAAGGTCGGCGAAACGGCGCGTAGCCTTTATGCGGACGCGCAGGAAATGCTTAAAAAAATCGTTGCCGAAAAATGGTTCAAGCCCAAGGCGGTTGTCGGTCTGTGGCCGGCCAACTCGGTCGGTGATGATATCGAAGTTACCCCGGCGCCAGAGAAGAATGAGCCGGTGATGCTCCATACCCTGCGTCAGCAGATGTATCGTGAAAACAACAAGCGTCCGAACCGCGCGTTGGCCGACTATATCGCGCCAAAAGAGACCGGCAAGACCGACTATATCGGTGCCTTTGTTGTTACCGCCGGGCCGGAAGTCGAAGAAATCTCTGCCAAGCTTGAAGCAGAGCATGATGATTACAATGCCATCCTGGTCAAGGCACTGGGTGACCGTTTTGCCGAGGCCTTTGCCGAGCATATGCACGAAAAAGTTCGTAAGGAGCTTTGGGGCTATGCACCGGACGAGGCGCTTGGCAATGATGATCTGATTGCCGAAAAATATCGCGGTATCCGTCCGGCACCGGGTTATCCGGCCTGCCCGGAACACACTGAAAAGGGCATTCTTTGGGATCTTCTGGATGCAGAGAAGAATGTTGGTGTGTCTCTGACTGAAAGCTATGCCATGACGCCAACCTCATCGGTCAGCGGTTTTTATTTTGCTAACCCAGATGCCAAGTATTTCGGCCTTGGTAAAATCGAACGCGATCAGGTGGAAAGCTATGCCGAGCGTAAGGGCATGACCCTGGCAGAGGCAGAACGTTGGTTGGCACCGAACCTGAATTACGATCCGCGTCAGGCGAAATAAACGCCTGTCCGGTCGCAAGGAAAAGCCCCGCAGACTGCACTCTGCGGGGCTTTTTTTGTTGTTAGGAATGTCGGTGTGCCTAGTGGGTTGCGTGGCAGAACTTGCCGCGTTCAGTGATGCCAACAATCACAATGCCAATCAGGCCAAGCGCGAAGTAACCGACCAGAAGCGGGATGACAGTGCCATTGAACTGCTGCCCGATAATCCCGCCGGCAATGACGCCGATCAACGTGCTGTAAACACCCGTGATCGAGGATGCAGTACCGGCAATCGCGCCGACCGGCTCCATCGCAAGCGAGTTGAAGTTCGGCATGGTCAGTGAGAAACAGAACAGGATCGTTGTCAGGCCGATGCCAAAGACGAACAAGGGTGGATGCCCGTCAAACCACAGAGCAATCAGCACATTGATCAGGCTGCTGGCGGTCAAGAAGAACAGCGCGACATGAGAAATCTTGTGCATGCCGATCTTGCGTACCAGTCGCGCATTGATGAATGACGAGAAACTCATGCAGGCGGCAATCATGCCAAACGCCAGTGGGAACCAGACACCAAGCCCGTAAACCTCGGTTTCGAAGATTTGCTGGGCAGATCCGATATAGGCCATCAGGCAGGCAAACATGACGCCCATCGCCGTGGCATAGCCGAATGTCTGGCGATTGGTGACGGTGGTTTTGATGTCGCGTGCGATCCGACGCATCGACAATTTATGCCGATATTCCGGATGCAGGGTTTCAGGCATGCGCAGCAGGTACCAGCAGACAATCGCAATCGCGAGGACCAAGGTGCTGACGAAAATCATATGCCAGTTGGCCAGCGCCAGAATCAGGCTGCCTGATGCCGGGGCGAACACAGGCAGGATGATGAACACCATCATGACAAACGACATGACGCGCGCCATTTCGCGGCCTTCGAAACAGTCGCGCGTGATCGCCATGGTCAAAACCCGCGGTGCAGCCGCACCAAGACCCTGCACGAAACGCGCGATAAGAAGGTGCTCATAGCTGTCGGCAAAGATCGCCATCACGGTGCCGATGCAATAAATGCCAAGTCCTGCGATCAGGGTGGGGCGGCGACCAAAACTATCGGCAAGCGGGCCATAAACGATCTGCATCAGGCCAAACGCGATCATGAAGACATAAATCAGCATCTGCATGCGGTTGCCGTCTTCGATGCCAAAGTCTTGCGCGATTGGGCCAAAGGCCGGCAGCAGATTGTCAATCGACAGGGCAACAAGCCCGATGGTGATTGCCATCAGACAGATAAATTCAACAAGACCGGGCAGCGGCCGCGCCGCCTGTGTGCCCGTTGGTCGGTGGTCATTCATTGTTTTTGGTTCCGTTGAGAACGATTGGTGGCGTTTCTGGCCCTGCTTTCACGCGAGACGGGCAGAATGCTGTATTTCGTATGATTTTGGCAATGACGGTTTTCTGAAACGGGATCGCGGCACTGGGGATGCGCTGAATCCGGGTCACTTGTTGTGGCATATCTATACTGATCAATCAACGGGCGTCAGGAATGCGAAATTAAACATGGTGGTTCTTGTCTTTACCCTTTATTCGCAGGAAAAGCTGATCCTAAGATCATACGCACAATCAATTCGCCAACCCCGGTATTGCTGACATGGCTGAAAAGCTTTTGAAATCGAACATCTTTTTGAACCGCATGCGCCGCATCGTCAAAAGCGAGCAACTGGTTCTGTCGATTTTGGCAATGATTGTCGGGGCACTGGCCGGGGGCGGTGCCATCCTGTTTCGGGATGGCTTGTTGCTTGTCCAGTCGTTGTTTTTCGGCACTGGCGAAGAAGCCCTTCACCGGCATCTCAGTGAAATTCCCGTCTGGCAACTCATCCTGGCCCCGGCGGTGGGCGGTCTGATTGTCGGGATTTTCATCTACAAGTTCCTGCCGGAAAAACGGCCACACGGGGTTGCCGATGTGATCGATGCGGCATCATTCCATGACGCGCGGATGTCGACCCGCTGCGGGATCAAAAGTGCGATTGCCAGTGCGGTATCGCTTGGCAGTGGTGCATCCCTTGGCCGGGAAGGGCCGGTTGTCCATATGGGCGCATCATTTGGCGCGTGGCTGGCCCGCATTCTTCATTTGCGTCGTTCTGCGTCCCGAACACTTTTGGGCTGTGGCGTGGCATCAGCGGTGGCGGCATCATTCAATGCTCCGTTGGCAGGCGCCCTTTTTGCCCACGAAGTTGCACTGGGTCATTATGCCCTGACTGCTTTTGCGCCGATTGTGCTGGCATCGGTTACCGGTACGGTCATAACGCGCATCTATTACGGCGATGAGGTCGCCTTCCTGATCCCGGGGCATGAAATCCAGTCTTTCTGGGAGTTCCCGGCTTTTGCGCTTTTGGGCATTATTGCCGGTGTGGCGGCGGTTCTGGTCGTGCGTGCCATCCCGGTCGTACAAAAAACGGCAAATCGGACCAATGCACCGCTCTGGCTGCGTCCGGCGGTTGCCGGGCTGATTGTTGGCCTGATTGCGTTGGTCTTTCCGCAGATTGTCGGTGTCGGCTATGGGGCGATGAACGATGCGCTTAACGAAAGCTACAGCCTGACTTTCCTGATCGGCTTGTTGCTTGCCAAGGGCTTTGCCGTTTCGATCTGCATGGGGCTTGGTTTTGCGGGCGGCATGTTCAGCCCGGCACTATTCCTTGGTGCAATGCTGGGCGGGGCTTTCGGGATGATCGCAACCAGTGCCTTTCCCGAGCTATCATCTGGCTATTCGGCCTACACGCTGGTTGGCATGGGGGCTGTTGCCGCGGCCATCCTTGGTGCGCCAATTTCAACGACCCTGATTATATTTGAATTGACCGGTGACTATGCGTTGACGGTTGCGGTGATGGTGGCATCTGTTCTGGCGACGGTGGTGATGGATCAGTTCCAGGGCGGATCGTTTTTCCAGTGGCAATTGAAATGTCGTGGTTTGTCGACGCGCTGGGGCAGGGAGGTCAACTTGCTGCGCACGATCAAGGTGGACGAGATCATGAAGCGCGAATACGAAACCGTCCCGCTGACCGAGGGGCTGACAACTGTCCGTGAAAAGCTGATCAACGCACCCTATTCGGAACTTTTTGTCATTGATGATCAGGGCAAACTGCACGGAACGATCACACTGACCGATTTGCGCCACGCTGCCTTTGATCCCAATCTTGGCGACGAAGTCACGGCCGGCGAGGTGGCCCGTTCAAAGCCGCCGGTGTTGTACCGGTCAGACAATATCGAAAAGGCCATCAAACTGATGGAGCAAACCGGCGAAGAGCATCTGCCGGTTCTTAACAGCGCCGAGGAACGTCATATCATCGGCTTCGTCCATGAAAAGGATGCGATGATGGCCTATAACAACGCCTTGCTGGAACTGCAAAGCGAAGAACGCGGTGACGCACCACCAAAGCTGTTCTAATCCGATCCGCAATGAAAAAGAGCAGCGCTAATGTGCGCTGCTCCGTTCAAGGTTATAGGCCGATGTAATCAGGCGGCCAATGCAGGTTGCTGTCGTGCTGGCGAACCAGACATGACTTGGGCTGCAACCCGGCTATCAAGACCGGCAACGTTTTCTGGAAGATCCGTTGCAGCCTGTTGAGCTGCATCGTCAATTTCCTGACGTTCTTTGCGTTTCTCAATTCTAGCCTGTTCGTTACGTTCCTTGTCTTTTGTCGGTAGATTGAAACTGTCACGAGCGGCAGACTTGAATTCCTCCTCGGCATCCTGCTCAGCAAGTGCAGGATCATCTTTTGCCGGATCGGAATTCGACAAGACCGGATCATCAGTGGTCTTGATACCGTTTGCGCTGTCATTTGCTTTGACTGCGTCCATGGCCGCAGCAAAGCTTGATGACCCGCTTCCGATATTCTGGAATTCAAGCATGACGGCTTGAACCGCGTCCGAAAGTTGGCTTTTGGAGGAGCCACCCTCAGATCCGATTGCCGCAACGCCTGAAACAGGTGCAGCGCTACCTGCGCTAAAACTTTCGATACTTTCGTGTGCACCTGACCGTTCCGCAGAACTGGCCCGGGTTGATATCGGCAACCCGTTGCCCAATCCAAAAATAGCACTCATTTCGAGATACCTTTCTTCTGGGATGCACAAAGCACAGCCGGTACTCCCAGAAGGCCTCCGGGGGCGTCAGACATGCTTACCATCGGAAATCAAAGCAATTTTCAGACCATGGATGCTGAAAGTGCGGGTGAGCAAGTCACATACAGAGACCATGAAGTAGGCTGATGATGTTATTTGGTATTTCTGATCCCGCAGCTGTGACGACCTGCGGCAAAAAATACCGATACCAAAGAGGGTTATGGGAAGCCGGACTTATCTATTAGGCTATGTGAAAACGGCCAAGCTTTTCCAGATGCAGGATGTATCGATATAAGATGAAGCTTCATCTCGTTGCCGGTGCCAGACCCAACTTCATGAAGATCGCGCCGCTGTTGTGCGGATTGGCGAACCATCCAGTAATTCGTCCGTCTTTTGTCCATACGGCCCAGCATTTCGACGACGCGATGTCTTCGACGATCTGGCGGGAGCTTGGACTGCTGGACCCTGATCATGTCCTGAACTGGGAGCTATTCGAAAATGGCGATCCCATTGTCGGAATGATGCAGGCATATGAGGCACTTTGTCATGAAGACCGACCCGACATGGTTCTGGTTGTCGGGGATGTGAATTCATCGCGTGCCGCAGCCATCGTTGCAACTGAGATAAACGTGCCCCTTGTTCACCTGGAAGCGGGTCTTAGATGCTTTGATCCTGAAATGCCCGAAGAGCAAAACCGTATCGAGATAGATCACAAGGCAGATCTGTTGCTGACGCCGTCAATGGATGCAGATGCAAATTTACGGACAGAGGGGATCACGGCCGACCGCATAAAGCGTGTCGGCAATATCATGGCTGATACGTTGGCAATGATGAAGGGAACGATTGATCAGGAAGAAAGCGCCCGCAAACTCAATCTCGCTAAAGGTCGCTATGTCCTTGTAACGCTTCATCGGCAAGGCAATGTCGATGATCTCGATCGGCTCTATCAAATATGCCATGCGTTGATGGCGCTCGCCACCAAAGCGGAGATCTGTTTTGTTCTTCATCCCCGGACCGAAAAGCGCCTTCGAACATCAAATTTGATCGAGCCACTAAGTGCTGGCGGTGTTCGCTTGCTGCCGCCGATGGGGTATGTCGGATTTACCAGTTTGATGCAGGACGCAGGCGTTGTCGTAACAGACTCCGGTGGTGTGCAGGAAGAAACCAGCCTTCTGGGCGTGCCATGCCTGACGCTGCGCAATTCAACCGAACGTCCAATCACGATCACGCAGGGAACCAATCAGCTTGTTGAACTTGATCAGTTGAGCCATGCGGTGTTGTCTGCGCTAGATGTTCCCGACGGTTGCACACGACAGCCAGCCAAAATCCCGCTGTGGGATGGTAAGACAGCGTCGCGTGTTATTCGGGAACTAGAAGCCCTCCTCCCGGCCAGAGCCGGTTGATACAAACGTTTCCGCGAAGGGCTTGGTTGATGCCCGCAATGTGGTGCAGAATGTAAAAATCGTCGGGTCAATATGGAACGACACTGGCCCCCTTCGCACAGCGTGATATATATGCGGTCATGATGGATGATCCCTTCGAAATTGATGAATTCGCCGCCAGCCCCGAAATGCGTCTGGCCGATACACCGACCCCGGCATATCTCGACAATCTGAATGCCGAGCAGCGCGATGCTGTCGAAACGCTCGACGGGCCATTGCTTGTTCTGGCGGGTGCCGGAACCGGGAAAACACGTGTTTTGACGACGCGTCTGGCGCATCTTCTGGAAACCAAGGCGCAAACCGAACGCCTGCATCCGCAGCAAATCCTTGCCGTGACCTTTACCAACCGTGCGGCAAAGGAAATGCAGGAACGTGTCGCACAGGCGCTTGGTCGTCCGGTTGAAGGCTGGTGGCTGGGAACCTTCCACTCGCTTTCAGCGCGCTTGTTGCGCCGTCATGCCGACCTGATCGGGTTAAAGTCAAACTTCACCATCCTTGATAGCGATGATCAGATGCGCCTGCTTAAGCAGATCATGGATGCCGAACAGATCGATCCGAAAAAATGGCCAGCCAAGCAACTGATGGGGATCATTCAGCGCTGGAAGGACAAGGGCCTGACGCCTGAACGGGTCAATGAAAGTGTCGAGTTCGCCAATGGCGGTGCCAAGCACCTTTACAAGATTTATCAGGAACGCCTCAAAGTCCTGAATGCCTGTGACTTCGGTGACCTGTTGCTGCATTGCCTGACCCTGTTCCAGCAGCACCCTGAAGTTCTCAAGCAGTATCAGAATACCTTCCGCTATATTCTGGTCGACGAGTATCAGGATACCAACGTTGCCCAGTATCTGTGGCTGCGTGCAATGGCGATGGTCCATCGCAATATTTGCTGCGTTGGTGATGATGATCAGGCGATCTATAGCTGGCGCGGGGCCGAGGTTGGCAACATCCTGCGCTTTGAGTCCGATTTTCCCGGTGCCAAGGTTGTCAGGCTTGAACAGAATTATCGTTCCACCCCGCATATTCTGGCCGCTGCATCCAAACTGATCACGTTTAATGATGGCCGTTTGGGAAAGGAGCTGTGGACCGAAATCGATACTGGCGACAAGGTGTTTGTCAAAGGTGTCTGGGACGGTGAAGCAGAGGCCCGCCTGATCGGTGAGGATATTGAAGCCCTGCAGCGCAAGGGCGTTGGCGCATCCCAGATTGCCATTTTGGTGCGTGCCGGTTTCCAGACCCGCGAGTTTGAGGAACGCCTGATCACGCTGGGCATCCCGTACCGCGTTGTCGGTGGTCCGCGCTTCTACGAGCGTCAGGAAATCCGTGATGCGCTGGCCTATATCCGGCTTGTTGCGCAGCCCGATGACAGTCTGGCGTTTGAGCGCATCGTCAATGTGCCCAAGCGTGGGGTTGGCAAGGCAACGCTTCAGACATTGCATCAATATTCCCGTGATCAGGCGATTTCGTTGCCGACGGCGGCGCGTGATTTGTTGGATACCGAAGAACTCAAACCCAAGATGCGCCAAAGCATCGGCGGTCTTCTGGGGGATTTCAAACGCTGGCGCGAAATGCTTGGCAACAGCAGCCATGTCGAAGTCGTTGAAACCGTTCTGGATGAAAGCGGCTATACCGATATGTGGCGGACATCGAAGGAAATTGATGCGCCCGGACGTCTGGAAAACCTGAAAGAACTGGTATCGGCAATTGGCGAGTTCGAAAACCTGACCAGCTTCCTGGAACATGTTTCACTGGTGATGGAAAACGCGCAGAACGATCATGAGGAAAAAGTCACCATCATGACCCTGCACGCAGCCAAGGGACTTGAGTTCGATTACGTTTTCCTGCCCGGTTGGGAAGAGGGCGTCTTCCCCCATCAACGCGCCATGGATGAAAGCGGGGTCAAGGGCCTTGAGGAAGAACGTCGTCTTGCCTATGTCGGGATCACCCGGGCGCGCAAACGTGCGACCATCTGTTATGCCGCCAATCGGCGCATCTATAATCAGTGGCAATCGGCCCTACCATCGCGCTTTGTTGATGAGTTGCCAGACGAACATATCGAACGCAGCAGCGATACCGGTCTTGGCGGGCATGGCGGCAATCATTCGCCAGGCGCCTGGGGAGCCGATGACTGGATGAAAATGCCAAGCTGGGCAAGCGACAGTGGCAGCACGCCGTCGCGCAATCCGGTATCGGGCGCGGGGGATCGTAAATTCGCCTCAAGCGGTTGGCAGGATCGCGTGCGCAAGAACGTGATTGATGTGAAGCCCGACGGTGAAACCAGTTATTCCACCAGTTCCAACTCATCGAAATACAAGGTGGGCGATACGGTGCGCCATCGTAAGTTCGGGTCGGGTACCGTCCGTGCGGTCGATGGCAACAAGCTGGAAATCCATTTCGAAAGTGTCGGCACCAAGAAAGTGGTCGACAGCTTCATCTTGCCGGGGTAAGCCCCGGGCAACATTTTCGGATGACCGATTTAACCGGGCAGAGCACATTTGCCGCCCACACGAGCGAGAAGCGATATGACCGAACCCGTCCTTTGCTATAACTTCAAATTCGAAGTTGATGGCGCCTATGCGCAGATGTTTGCCGACGCGCTGTTTGATTATTGCGATGCGCTTTCGCATTTCGAGCGTGATGGCAACCCTGACGGGCCTTGGCGTATCGAAGGCTTTGCCGGTGAAATGTTTGACAAGGGTGCGGTTGAGACCGCGGTGTCGATCATGGCATCTGCAGTTGGCATTGATGCGCCAACCGTGACTTTTGGCACCTATGAGCCAAAGGACTGGGTCAGCGAAAACCTGCGCAGCTTCAAGCCGATCTCGGTCGGGCGTTTCTTTGTACATGGCTCGCACTGGAACGAGGAAATCCCGGTATCCAAAACAGCGCTTCAGGTCGACGCCGGTCTGGCATTCGGGTCTGGCGAGCATCAAACCACCAAGGGATGTCTTGCTGCAATCGACTGGCTGGCCAAACGCGGCCCACGTCAGAATGCGCTTGATATGGGCTGTGGCTCCGGCATTTTGGGCATGGCATGTGCCAAAACCTGGCGGTGCCCGGTGATGATGGCCGATATTGATGCCGCATCGGTTCGGGTCGCACGTGAAAATGCCAAAACCAACAAGATCGCCGATCTTGTCACGGCCATTCATTCAAACGGTTTTCAGGATGCCCGTATTCGTGATGCCGGGTATTACGACATTGTCTGTGCCAACATCCTTGCCCGCCCGCTGCGTGGCATGGCGCATGACCTTACCAGTACGCTCTCGGAAAACGGTGTTGTCATCCTTTCAGGCCTTCTTGCGCATCAGGAACAGTTTGTTCTGTCGGCCTATCGCGATGTCGGGCTTTCCCTGATCAACCGTTTCAAGGTCGAAAACTGGACAACACTTGTCGTCGGCTAAGCCATAAGGGCGAAGACAAAGCGATATATCCCCAGAAGGCCAAGGCCGACGATAAGGACGCCAACCGCAATCATAAGCGGCTTTCGCGGGATGATTTTGACAAGCACGGCCGCCAATGGGGCGGCCGGCACACCGCCAATTACAAGTGCCAGTGCCGCCATTCCGAAGCTTTCCAATCCAAATGATCCGGCAAATGTAACGGTAATCGTCACGGTTACAAAAAACTCGGCCGCGGCAGACGTTCCAAGCATGCGGTGCGGTTCATTGCCGCGATAGACCAGCGTGCTTGATACGATAGGTCCCCAGCCGCCACCCCCTATTGCATCAAGAAATCCACCGATCATGCCAAGCGGGGTAAGCCCGCGGATCGCCGCAGGCGGCTGAACTTTGCGAAGGGCCTTGGCAATTACAAGAACACCAAGTGCACTAAGATACACCGCGACAAACGGTGCCAAATAGTCCCCGATCCCCGATGATAAAAGAGCAGCCCCGGCACAGCCGCCTATTGCACCGGCAAGTGCCAGTTGACGGACCATGCGCCAATCGACATTGCGTGCAAAATGGTGGGCTGTACCGGAAACAGCGGTGGTTGCAATCTCGGCGGCGTGGACAGTCGCACTTGCTTGTGCGGGGGGGAGGCCAAGCGTGATCAAAAGGGAAGTTGAGGTCAGGCCATAGGCCATTCCAAGGGCACCATCAATCAATTGGGCGATAAACCCAATCAGAACGATCCACCAGAAAAACTCATCCATCTTCGCCGCAAGCTCCAGGCATGGATACGATGCTGCAAAGTGTAGCAAGTTGGCGGCAATGCGATATTGCGTTGTGATTTTTGGGTGGCATTGCCGTTATGCATTAATGCCACGAGACTTTTGACAATTAGGTGCCCACGGATAACGGGCAATGCCTGTCAGGTTCGCACCGGGACGCGGAAACGCCCATCACCAAAACCGCCTTGTCGGTCGCTGTTGCATGATGACCGGGTGCACGATCCGATTGCTTTGATCGATTTTCCGTATGCCGTTTTTCTTCGATTCGCATTGCAATCGAGCCTTCGGAATAGAAATCCCTGAGATACCAGAACTTCTCCATCAAATTTCAATCAAAGGTTTTCACTGATTTTTTCGCGAAATCCCTTGGAAACCGGGCAAAAAACAGCCCGAGAACCGATCTCACACTTTTTGCGTATGTTGCAATATACAATACCAACGGATAGGTTTTATCTATTCGCTCGTAGTATTTTGTATCTGGCATGGGGCAGAGTGATTGAGTGAGCTTGAACGTCGCATTTTGGTTGTAGATGACGAACCGCCGATCCGAAAATTGCTGGCACGTATTTTGGAACGTGCCGGTTTTGAAGTGGTGGTTGCATCTGACGGACTTGAAGCGCTTGAGACAGTAAAATCTGACGCATCATTGCGTCTGGTTGTTTCTGATTTGCGCATGCCAAATTGCAGTGGTCTGGAGTTCGTCAAACGGGCAATCAACGAATACAAACGGGATTTCGAATTCATTCTGCTGACCGGGGATGGTGACAAGACCGATGCCGTGACGGCACTGCGTCTTGGTGTTCGGGAATTTCTTGATAAGCCGATTGAACGTGCTGATCTTGAACGCGCCGCACTTGATGCGCAGGCGCGACTGCAGGAGCGGGACCGCGAAGTCGAACGTGTTCGCAAACTCGAACTGGAAAACATCAGTCAGTCGAAAACCCTTGATGATATCAGCCGCAAACTTGGCGGTGCAGAACAGGAAATGATCGATCGGCTAAGCCTGATTTCCCAGTATCGGGACATCGAAACCGCGGAGCATTGTGTTCGCGTCGGTCTTTATTCCCAATTGCTGGCAGAGATGGCCGGTCTGGATCAGAATGTTCAAAGGACAATCCGTCTGGCCGGCATTCTTCATGACATCGGAAAAGTCGGTGTGCCCGATGAGGTTCTTCTGAAAAACGGGAAGCTGACCGACGATGAATTCAAGGTCATGCAGCGCCACACCGAGATCGGCTTTGCGATGCTCAATTCATCGGACAACCCGGTTCTTGGACAGGCCGCAATCATTGCACGCTATCATCATGAACATTGGGAAGGGTCGGGCTATTGTGTGGGCCTGTCGGGTGCGGATATCCCGATGATTGCGCGGATCGTCTCACTGGCAGACGTTTACGACGCCCTTCGCAGTGCGCGCCGATACAAACCGGCCTATGGCCACACGGAAGCCGTCAATATCATCACCAAAGGTGACGAGCGAACCTCCCCGGAGATGTTCGATCCGAAACTTTTGGGGCTGTTTGCCGACAATCATCTGCGCTTTGAAAGCATCTATAACAGCATGCCCGACCAGTTGGTCTGAGAATGGGGCCCGATAACTCATGCCAAAAAGATTAAGCGCCAATCTGGACCGGACAAGAAACCGCATCGCAGACTTTATGCTGTTTGTGATGTCTATTGGCGGGTTGCCTGCGTTGGTTTCCTCGATGTTGCGCGAAGCAAGCCAGCGTTCGATCACGGTCGAAATCATCCATCTTTTGGTTTTTCTGGCCGTTGTTGCCGGTCTTGTACTGCGCAAGCGCTTATCGACCTTTACCAAGTCGGTTGTGATTGTCGCCGCAATGACAAGCATGTCGTTGCTTTATATCGTCAGGTTTTCGCCCGCAAGCGGCATGGCGATGATGATTGTGTCGACGGTGATCGTGGCGCTGTTCTGGCGATTTTCCATCACCATTCGATACGCGGTGTTCTGCGTTGTCGCGATTGCAAGCGTCGGCGTGATGCGTGTTTTCAATCTCGACGGGGGCTTGATCACCGATAGCGGCACCGTTCCCCATACGTTGCCGGTTTGGGGATCGGCGCTGTTTGGGTATGTCTGGATGACCGCGTCACTTGTCGTCGGGATCGTCTGGATGCGCCAGGCACTTTTGCAAACCAGCATGGACCAGTTGCGTTCGCAGAACGAACTGATGTCGGGCAAAAAGTTTCTTGAACAAATCCGCGAAAGTGCGTCCGAAGTCGCCAACCATTTCTCGTCACTTGAGCGCATCGAAAACGCGTCTTTCCGCCCGACATTGAAGCGTTTTGCCAACCTGATGAATTGTGAACGGGCAAGTCTGTGGTTGGAAAAAGATGATGGTGACGTTGAGTGCGTCGGGCTGTTTGATGCCAATGATCCGTCGGCGAAACATGACGGCATGATTTTGAAACGCGCGGTACTGCCGCGATATTTTGCGGCGCTGGAAACCGGGCAGATTATCGATGCGGACAACGCCGTTGAAGATCCGCGTACTTCCGAACTTAAAGACGCCTACCTGATCCCGATGAATATCAAGGCAATCCTTGATGTGGCATTGATCTCGGCGGCGGGCCGAATGGGGATATTGTGCTTTGAGTCTGTCGGGCGGACCAGAGTATGGCGCCCTGAGGAAATCGTTTTTGCCCATATGGCAGGTGGGTTGTTGGCAGCCGCCGCAGGCATGAAAAATGTCATGGAAGCCAATGACGAACTTAGCTTCTCGCGCCGTCGCTTTGAGGCGGTTGCCAATTACACCTACGGCTGGGAAAGCTGGATCGCGCCTGATGGCAAACTGATCTGGGTAAACCCGGGGATTGAACGCGTTCTGGGCTACACGGTCGATGAATGCATGGCGTGTGGTGATTATCCGCTGTCATTTATTGCGCCCGAGGATCGTGACCGTGTGCGCCACTATATTGACGAAGGTCTTGATGGCTTGTCAGGCAGTGACCGCGAATTCACCGGTGTTCACAAGGATGGCCGCAAGGTCGGTATCGACATGTCATGGCAACCAATCGCCGATAGCGACGGTGGGAACCTCGGCATCAGGATCAGTTGCCGCGATATCACCGAACGCATCCGCTATCGCCAGGATCTTGAGGTTGCCAAGAGTGATCTGGAGGCCAACCAGCGCCGCCTGCGTGCGCACTTCAACAACGCGAAAATCGGGGTGTTTTACTGGACGCCGGACAGAACCATCATTGAGGTGAACGAAACCGCCTGTCAGCTGTTTGGCTATAGTGCCGATGAGATGGTCGGCAAGAAGCTTGAGCTTCTGGTGCCCGAGGAAGACCGGGCGCGTCTTGGCACTCTGATCGAACGGATCATGGAAACGCAAAACAGCGTCAATAACCGGTTCGAAAATGTCAAACGCGATGGCAGCCGCATCATCTGCGAATGGTATGAAAGCCCGATATTTGATGCCAATGGCGAACTGGATTGTATCGCCAGTTTCGCGCTGGATGTGACGGAGCGTGAACGCCATCAGGAGACACTGGAATCCATTTATCGTGGTATTCGCTATCAGGTTGGTGCCGGGTTCTTTGAAAACCTGACAAAGGTTTTGTGTGAAACACTTGATATGACCTATTGCCATATCGCCGAACTTGTCGGTGACCGGGTGAAATCAGTTGCGTTCTATTCCCCGGATGGCAGTCGCGGCGGCCTTGATTTTGCCCTGGCGGGATCTGCGGCGGAACGCGTTATCAAGGAAGGCACGTTTGTTTGCAAAGACAATTTTTCCGTTTTGATGAAGGATGTCCAAAAGGTCACTGACGTTGATGTCGTCGGATATGTCGGGGCGGCGCTTTACGATAGTGAGGCACGCCCGATCGGTATTCTGGTAACCATATCGGACAAACCACTTGGTGATCCGGAACTGGCGAAATCCATTGTCGAAGTATTCGCGTCACGGGCGTCTGCCGAACTTCAGCGGCTTCAGTCCGAACGCAAACGTGAAAAGCTTGAACAGCAACTGCGTCATTCCCAGCGAATGGAAACCATCGGTGTTCTTGCTGGCGGGATCGCACATGACTTCAACAATATCCTGCAACCAATCAGTGGCTATGCCGAACTACTTTATTCCGATTTGCCCGAAGATTCACCGCTGCGTGAAGATGTTATGGAAATTCGCCAGGGGGCGGATCGGGCCCGTGATCTTGTCCGTCAAATTCTGGCATTCAGCCGGAATTCAGAAACCGAACGTTCTCCGATTGATGTCGGATCGATGATTTCGGGCACGGTTCGTTTCGTCCGTGGATCCATGCCATCGAGTGTCTCGATCAAGGTCGAACTGGGGGCGAAATCCATGACCGTGATGGGCAACGCAACACAGCTTGATCAGTGTTTGATGAACCTGATCACCAATGCTTGTCATGCGGTTGGCGATCAGGGTGAAATTCGCGTGAAGGCAAGCCGCTTCGAAGTCACCGAAGACAGTCTGGAGCTACATCCGTTATTGACGGTCGGGCGCTATATCCAGATTAGCGTCGTGGATAATGGCGTCGGTATGGAGCCGGAAACAGCCAAAAGGATCTTTGATCCGTTCTTTACCACCAAGGAGCCGGGCAAGGGTACTGGGCTCGGCCTGTCTACGGTGCATGGCATCGTGACCGGCCACAAGGGCGAGATATCGGTTTATAGCCGTTTGGGACAGGGAACCCGGTTTGCGATCCTGTTGCCGGAACATGATCGCGAAGCCACAGATGAAAAGCGCGAAACCCGCAGTCTGTCGGCAGGTGCAGGCGGGCATCTTGCGGTCGTGGATGACGAGGAAAAGAACCTCAGGCTTTGTGCGCGGATGTTGGAGCGGATCGGATATTCCGTCGATACGTTTAACGAGGCCGCCAAGGCGCTTGAAGCGCTGAGTGCACCGGACGCAAAGTTTGATGCGCTTCTGACCGATCAGACCATGCCGGGCATGACCGGCCAGAAATTGATCGAAAAGCTGCGAGAGGCTGGCAATGAAATCCCGGTTGTTGTTATGACCGGGTATGCCTCAGACGAGGTCACCGACGCCTTCAATGCTTTGGGGGTTTCGCGTATACTGGCCAAGCCACTTGATATCATTGAATTGCATGATGGCTTGGCCGCGGTGTTTGGCGAAACAAAGGACGTGGCGATGGCGTCTGCCGATTTGCTGGGAAAGCCTGAAACCCCCTAAGAGTAACCAAATCCGGAAAGTTATCGGGTATCAGGCTTGATCGGTCTTGTTACCGGCCGCCTGATACGTCAATGATGCTGCCTGTGACATAGGACGCGTCGCCCGAGATAAGCCAAAAGATGCTTTGGGCGACTTCCTGCGGGTCGCCGGCACGTCCCAACGGGCAATTCGGGCCGAGTTCATGGGCGCGTTCCGGGCGGCCACCACTGGCATGAATATCGGTTTCGATGATGCCCGGGCGGACAGCATTGACACGGATCCCTTTCAGGCCGAGTTCCTTGGCAAGGCCGATGGTCAGGGTATCGATTGCCGCTTTTGATCCGGCGTAATCAATATATTCGCCAGGTGACCCAAGCTTTGCCGCAATGGACGAAACATTGACGATGGCGGTACCGGAACGAAGGGTTCTTGCGGCTTCGCGTGCAACCAGATAGGCACCGAGCACGTTGGTATCGAACACGGCTTTCATGCGATCAATATCCATATCCGCAAGTGTGCTTTGCCGGGCGACAATGCCTGCATTATTGACCACGGCGTCAATCGCGCCAAACCGATCACGTGCGGCCTCAAACAGGGCAATAACGCTGTCTTCATCGCGGACATCGCATTTGCGGGCAATCACATTGCCGGTAAACCCGGCGCGCTCGCACATCGCACATGTTTCATCAGCACTTTCCTGATTGCCAACAAAGCTTAACGCAACGTTCCAGCCTTTGGCGGCAAATAGAACAGCAGTTGCGCGTCCGATACCGCGTGATCCACCGGTGATCAGAACTGTTTTGGTCATTTCCACTCCGCATCGTGATCGTGATTTACTGTTTGGGGCACTATGGCGTGCTGGCCTGCGACTGGTCAAAAAGAAACGGCCCTGCTGTGGAGAAGCAGGGCCGTTTCAGAGGGAAAAGACAAAAATGCCGCAAGGATCATGAACCGTGATCCTGCGCTTCGTCTTTTGATGCAGACCAACCCGGGCGGGATTGATCCGTTATTCCGTATCCTTGGCATCTTGCGGTTCGTTTTTAGTTCGATCCGCAATGTCGTCTGCCGGATGGGCAGGGCCTGTATCAAGACCGAGCGCAGTTTTCTGACCAAGGGCCAGGCGCTCAAGGCCGTCATAGGCCGTCTGGCGACGACGGGATTGTATGACGCTCAAGGCAGTAATAGGAAAACGGATCACCGTTCATGGTCTCCAGCAAATTGACGTCCCGACGGGCCATCTTTTTGTCGCGGGACTGTCATACGTTAACCTTTGGCTAATGTGCATTGCGAAGGTTGCAACGCATTCATACGCGGGATGCATGCGCCGGTGTTTCGGGCGGGGAAAACGGCGTAGTATGTCCGAAAGTTCTTTGGTGCTTGCGCGACATCGGCACAAACCCTTACATAGGTCTTACCACCTGCCCAATGCCCCACATGTTTTAAAGAGGATCTTCATGGCCATTTCCGGTGATGCTCAACTTGCCAAACTGCTTGAAGCCGCCAATGTCGACAAGGATGTTAGCGCTGTCATCGACCTGATTGACGGTGTTCTGGCCGCAGCCCAAGGCAGCACGCGAGAAGACTGGATTGATCTGATTTGCCAATCCCCGGATGATGCCCTGCGGGCAGAATTGCTGGCCCTGCGGAATGAACGCAAGACACGTTTTAAAATGGCCAAGGATGATTTTGACGCTGCCCATCGACTGGATGCCTTGCGCACCTATCTGGCGGCCAAGGGCGTTGACGGCTTTATTGTGCCGCGCGCGGACGAACATCAGGGTGAAAACGTACCAGCACGGGCCGAACGTCTGGCGTGGTTGACCGGCTTTACCGGGTCTGCGGGCGCGGCCGTTGTGTTGCGCAACAAGGCTGCGGTTTTTGTCGATGGCCGTTACACCATTCAGGTGCGCCAGCAAGTTAACCGTGATCTGTTCGAATACCGCCACCTGGTCGAAGAACCGGTTGTCGGCTGGCTGCATGACCACCTGAAATCGGGAGAGAAGCTGGCTTATGATCCTTGGCTGCATACCGTGCAACAGGCGACCCATCTGCGGTCTGCCTGTGAAGCCGTGGGGGCAGAACTGATTGCGATTGATACCAACCCGATTGACGCCATCTGGCATGCCCAGCCGCACCTGCCGCTTGGCCCGGTTCGGCCACATCCGATGGAATATGCCGGCAAATCCAGTTTCGAAAAGCGCACCCAGATTGCCGAAATCCTGTCGCGCATTTCATGCGACAGCGCCATTCTGTCGGCACCTGACAGCATCGCGTGGCTTTTGAATATCCGTGGTGCCGATGTGCCGCAAACGCCGCTTGCACTTGGCTATGCAATCATCAACGGCGATGCCTCGGTCGAACTTTTCATGGACGAACGCAAAATCGCGCCAGAAACACTCAAATGGCTGTCGGGTGAGGCAACCTTGCGGGCACCGGGCGAACTCGGGGATGCCCTGAAGGCGATGGGCAATCAGGCGGTGCGTCTGGATGAAGCCACTGCAGCAGACTGGCTGCGCATGAAACTGTCCGAGGCTGGTGCCACCGTGCGTGTCGGTCGCGATCCGGTCGCCATTCCCAAGGCCTGCAAGAACGACGTCGAACTTGAAGGTTCGCGCAAGGCCCACAAACGCGACGGCGAAAAGATCATTCGTTATTTCAAATGGCTTGATGAAACGGCCACCAACGGTGATATCGATGAACGCGCCGCCGCTGATATGTTGCTGTCGATGCGTGCCGAAGATCCGCTGTTCCGTGATTCAAGCTTTGAAACCATTCCGGGCAGTGGCCCGAACGGGGCGCTTTGCCATTACCGCAATACCCCGGAAACCAACCGCAATCTGACCCCGGGCGAGATTTTCCTGATTGATTCCGGCGCGCAATATCTCGATGGCACCACCGATATCACGCGCACGACCGTGATCGGGAATCCGACACAGGAACATCGCGACCGCTTCACCCGCGTGCTTAAGGGGCATATTGCCCTTGCCCGCGCCATATTCCCCGTTGGAACGACGGGCCAACAGCTTGATACGCTGGCACGCATGCCACTTTGGGAAGCCGGACTTGATTTCGACCATGGCACAGGCCACGGGGTTGGCAGTTACCTTGGTGTGCATGAAGGTCCGCAACGTATTTCCAAGGCGCCGAACACGGTGGCCCTGAAACCGGGGATGATCCTTTCGAACGAGCCGGGCTTTTATAAGGAAGGCGAATACGGCATTCGCATTGAAAACCTGATTGCGGTAACTGAAATCGATGCGCCAATTGGGGCAGATCGCAAGATGCTTGGCTTTGAAACGCTGACCTTCTCGCCGATTGACCGCAAACTGATCGATCCGGAACTAATGACTAGGGACGAGTTGCAGTGGCTTAACGATTACCACGCACAGGTCTATGCGATGTATGCCGATGATCTCGATGATGATCATCGTGAATGGCTGCAAAACGCAACAGCGCCGATCAAAAAGAAATCAGACTGATTTCACGCTGCGTACTTGGCACTGACAAACAGGGTCGAATGCCCTATTAAGACTGCATTGGATCGATTCAAGAAAAGCGGTGAACCGCTTCTGAAAGCAGGAGGAAGATATGGCTGAAGTTGAAGCCCAGTGGATGGCAAATCCTGATCGCTATAACGATGAAAACTGGGACCGTTGCGGGCGCAGTGGATTGCTTCTGCCGAAAATCACGCTTGGTCTGTGGCAGAATTTCGGTGGCGTCGATGTTTATGAAACCCAGCGGGCGATGATCCGTCGCGCGTTTGATCGCGGTGTGTTCCACTTTGATCTTGCCAACAACTATGGTCCGCCGCCGGGCTCGGCCGAAGAAAACTTTGGCAAGGTCCTGTCTCAGGATCTTAAAAAGCACCGCGACGAGTTGATCATTTCCACCAAGGCGGGCTATCGCATGTGGCCGGGGCCGTTTGGGGAATGGGGATCGCGCAAATATCTGATTTCCAGCCTGGATCAAAGCCTTAAGCGGATGGGGCTGGATTATGTCGATATCTTCTATTCCCACCGGGTTGATCCCAACACCCCGCTTGCCGAAACCATGGGCGCACTTGACCAGATCGTGCGTTCGGGTAAGGCGCTTTATGTCGGGATTTCGTCCTATTCGCCGGAAATGACCCGCGAAGCGCATGCGATCCTCAAGGACATGGGTACGCCGTGCGTGATTCATCAGCCGTCCTATTCGATGGTCAATCGCTGGGTCGAGGATGGTCTGCTTGATACCCTTTCCGAGCTTGGTATGGGCTGCATTGCCTTTTCGCCGCTTGCACAGGGCCTTTTGACCAACAAGTACCTGAATGGTGTGCCCGAAGATTCACGTGCCGCCCTTGAAGGATCCTTCCAGAAAGGAATGCTGAGCGAGGAAAACATCAATCGCGTTCGCGCACTGAACGAGATCGCCAAACGTCGTGGTCAAAGCTTGGCCCAGATGGCGATTGCCTGGGTGCTGCGCCGTCCCGAGGTGACCTCTGCCCTGATCGGGGCGCGTCATGTTCAGCAGCTTGATAACAGCCTTGATGCGCTCAATAACCTTGAATTCAGCGCAGACGAGTTGGCCGAAATTGATAAATATGCCGGGGATGCCGGTATCAATCTTTGGCAGAAATCGTCAGACAGTCAGGCACCGGTCTGATCCAAACGGTTGATACGATGATAAAAACCCCGACCGAAAGATGTTTCGGTCGGGGTTTTGTTTATCAGAGCCCTTGTTGGCTTATTTTTGGTTGGCCATCGGGACGGTGCCGGCAAGATCACGTAATGTGTCGACAACCGCCTTGCCCCCGGCACTCAGTGGGCGATCCTGTAACCAGGACAGCATCACCTTGCGCGACAGTTCCGGGTTGGTGATGCGCCGTGCCTTGAGACGCCCGGTCGAGAGTTCCTGAACCAGCGAACTGCGCGGCAAGACGGTATGCCCGACATTGCGCGTCACCAGATCGACCAAAACGCGAAGGGCATCGGCCTCGACCACCGGCGTCAACGGCCGTCCCGCCCGAAATGCGGCTTCCTGCATCATGGCGCGCAGCCCGTGCTTGTTGGTCGGCATGATGAGTGGCAGGGACAAAACATCTTCGTAGGCGATTTCGGTTTCTTGTTCGCCGACCTGTGAGGGGTGGGAAATCAGAAACAGGTCTTCACGCCATAGCTGTTCGGCATGCAGGCTGCGTGAAATCATGCCGTCATGAAGGATCCCAATATCAAGTCGCCCCGAAAGTAGTCCTTCCTGCACATCGCCAGTCAGGTCTTCGGCAACCGTGATGTTGAGGTCAGGGTACCGATCGCGCAGAGTTTCAATCAGCGCCCCGGTAATGACGATCCCGGCACTGGGCGGAACACCGACATGTACATGGCCTGTCACCTGACTGCTGCGGGCCGACAGATCGGCTTCAAGACGGGCAAGATCGGTCAGGATTACGCGGGCCCGTTCGGCAAGCATCTGACCTGCTTCGGTCAATTTGACGCCGCGTCCGGTGCGTTCCAACAGTTTGGTATCAAGGGCCTCTTCGAGAAGGTTAAGCTGCCTACTGAGCGCGGGCTGCGACAAATTAAGCCGCTCCGCCGCGCGTGACAGGCTGCCGAGTTCGGCAATATGTACAAAGCTTCGAAGTTGTTTGATATCCATCGGGCGTGATCCTGAGCAGCTTTGCGCATCCATGTGCCTGCTAGATATAGCCAAAGCTGATATCTGATAGCAATTAATTCGAATTGAATAATGGCAGTTCACGGGTAACTATGGCAACCGATAGAGGATCGGAGAAACCCATGACGCCACCACCGTCACCACCGTCACCTTCTGAGCCCGGGCAACAGGGTGTCACGCCTGTCGTGTCGCCGGCCGGTTCCGCACTGACCATTGTGTTGCTTGCGACAGCTGCCTTGGCCATGAAAGGCCTTCTGGCAAAATTTGTTTATGCCACGGGCATGACAGTGGATGGCTTGTTGCTGTTGCGGTTTCTGATTGCCATGCCGCTCTTCTGGCTTGGTGTGGTTTTGTTTGGCAAGAACCGGCCGGGCGACCGCAAGATGAAACTGGTCGATCTCGCGTGGGGCGGGCTTTATGGCGGGCTGTTTTTCCTTGCGGCCCTGTTTGATTTTACCGCCGTTTCGTTGATTGAAGTCACCGTTTCACGGATCGTGTTGTTTACGTTCCCGGCTGTCGTGATGATCCTTGAGGCGCTCCATAAACGGCGCTTTCCACCATTTCGCCAGATTGTCTGCTTTGTCATAACCTATGTCGGACTTGTTTTGGTGCTGGCACCGGGCGGGTTTGGCGAAGTTTCGCAGGAGTTGTGGTACGGGGCGGCTTGGGCGTTCGGTTCTGCTGTGACCTATGCGATTTATCTCTATTTCGGACAGCGGATGATTACCGTTATCGGGTCGATGCATTTTGCAGCCCTGATCAACACCATGGCCGGTATTTGCATGGTGATTTACCAACTGATCGTGCAAAACCCGCTGAACCTGAACGTGGCCGGCATCATGTGGACGGCAGGCATTTCGATTTTTTGCACCGTTATTCCGTTCTTCCTGCTGTACGAGGGCATTCGAAGGGTCGGTGCGACGCAGGCATCGCTGATATCGCTTTCGGGGCCTGCCATGACCTTCTTTGCCGCCTGGCTGTTCCTTGGCGAAGTTCTGACAGTGCCGCAATTGGTTGGGTTTGTTGTGGTCACACTCGGTGTGGCGTCACTTAAAAACAGCTTTACGCTGGCGGGGCTGGGACGGTTGCTGGCACGGCCGTTTGCATCGGGCGGGACGTCGCAACGCTAATTGGGTTTGATGTTATTCGTCGCGTTGCCAGCGGCGAACTTCAATTTCATGTTCGGGTAAACGTTCACCGCGCCGCCATTTCAGCGGATCAATGAATTCCCCCGCCCAGACGCCGGTGCGTGCCTGTCGCGCCTGATTTTCATAGGCTTCGTATTCCGGCATCTGATCGGGGCGGGCAACCGCCATGCCCCGAACAATCAGGCTTTGTCCAATATCAACCCCGTTGGCATTTCGGCAAACGGCCATGTTGCGATGATACCGGTTTTTCCCGCGCACTTCGCAGGTGATGGGGGTTGCGACCAAAAGGTTGGTGGTCACCTGCCATGCCTCGGCACCGCAGGCCGTGCTTTTACCGTTAATCAGACATTCCTGAAAACGGTTCATGGCGTCCGCCCCCCACAGATCAACACGTTTGAAGCCGAACTCAAGCGTATCAGCATCAATCGCACGCGCCGGGCCCGACAGGGTATCAAAGTCCGGATCGGCCTTTGATGCCGCTGGAACGCATCCCAGCATCAGGGCAAAACCAAATGTGATCAGGCGGTGGGGAAGGGCGGGCACCATGTGGGCCTCAATACAGGTCGCTGTATCTGATTTCATCAAGCTGGGCAAAGATGACTTTCCACTTTTCATCTTGCTTGAGCAGCGCGAAGGCATAGTCGCAATCAAAGATCAGGTTGTTTTCCGAATTGCCAAAGCGGAACGAAACAATTGCACGCGCCCCACCGGGAAGGGCGGAATGCTGTTCAATCACCATGGATTTTGCCATGGCAAGATCAGCATTTTTCAGTTCATCAAAGAATGAGTGATGGTATTTGTGCAGATCGTCTGAACTGCCAATGGCCTGCACACCGGACAGATCATTGATCAGGCACGGGAAGTGGAAGAAATCATCAAGTGCGTTTTCTTCAAGCTTCAGATGGGCATCGACATAACGGCGAAAAAAACTTCCAAGGTCTTCCATCAGCACACACTCCCCGGTTAGGTCATTTTTATTCCGTGGCAATCAGATCAAGCCATCCCTGTTCATCAAGCACTGTAACACCTAATTCTTCTGCTTTCTTTAATTTGGAGCCCGCACCCGGTCCTGCAACCAAATAATCGGTTTTTGCCGATACGGATCCGGCGACCTTTGCGCCAAGACTTTCGGCTTTGACCTTGGCCTCGTTGCGTGAAAACAGCTCCAACTTGCCAGTAAAGACAACGGTTTTGCCATTGACCGGATTGTCGCTGACTTGCGGGGCTTCGACATCGGTGATGGTCAAAAGTCCTTGCAGATCATCAAGAACCTCGCGGTTATGATCTTCGGCCATGAATTCGATCAGGTCCTTGGCAACGCCGGGGCCGATCTGATCAATGTTGATCAGTTCGCGAAGGGCTTCGCTGTCGGCTTCATTGGCGGCAACCATGGCGCTGCGCCATTCGGCAAGCGATCCATAATGGCGTGCCAGAAGCTTTGCTGTTGCCTGACCGATCTGGCGAATGCCAAGTGCATAGATAAACTTGTCGAGCCCGATGGTGCGCCGTTCATTGATGCCATCAAACAGCTTGGTTGCGGATTTTTCGCCCCAACCTTCAAGCTTGCGAATGGCATCGCCGTGATCGCTTTCAAGGCGGAAAATATCGCCAGGCGACTTCAGCCAACCCAGTTCAAAGAACGCCTCGACATTTTTCGCCCCCAAGCCGTCGATATCAAAGGCGGTGCGCGATACGAAATGTTTCAGGCGTTCAACCGCCTGTGCCGGGCAGATCAAGCCGCCTGTACACCGGGTGACGGCTTCGCCTTCTTCGCGCATGGCGTGGCTGCCGCATTTCGGGCACTCGGTGGGAAATTCGTAAGGTGTTGCATCATTAGGATGATTGCCATCCTCGTCCAGAATGACCTCAACGACTTGGGGAATAACGTCACCGGCACGTTGCACAACCACAAGATCGCCGACCCAAACGCCCAAGCGGTCAATCTCATCTCGGTTATGAAGGGTGGCGTTGGATACCACGACACCGCCAACCGTAACCGGCTCCAGCCGAGCGACGGGGGTCAGGGCACCTGTGCGACCAACTTGAATGTCGATGGCCTTGATCCGTGTGCGGGCTTTCTCGGCCGGGAATTTGTGCGCAATCGCCCAGCGCGGTGACCGGCTGACGAAGCCGAGGCGCAGCTGCAGTTCAAAGTCATTGACCTTATAAACAATGCCATCAATGTCGTAATCAAGGTCGGGGCGTTGCGTTACCAGTTCGTCATAAAACGCCATGATGTCGTCGGCATTATGAAGCAGCCGGGTTAGCGGATTGGTGACAAAGCCCCATCCTTCGACCTTTTGCAGGAAGTTCCACTGCGTCTGGGCAAGGCTTTCGGACAGTTCGCCAAAGCTATAGGCAAAGAAGCGAAGCGGGCGTTTGGCACTGATTGATGGATCAAGCTGGCGAAGCGACCCTGCCGCTGCGTTGCGCGGATTGGCAAAGGTCTTGCCGCCGGTTTCGGCCTGTGTCGCGTTCAGTTTCTGAAACGCGGAGCGTGCCATATAAACCTCGCCCCGGATTTCGACCACATCGGGCGCATCATCGGCAAGCGTCTTGGGGATGTCGTCAATATGGGCGACATTGGCGGTAACGTCTTCGCCCTCCGATCCATCGCCACGGGTGGCAGCCGTGACCAGTTCGCGGTTTTCGTAGCGCAGAGACAAAGAAAGACCATCGATTTTTGGTTCGCCAACCACTTCGACCGGGCTGTGCGCTGTCAGGTTCAGGAAGCGACGAATACGGGCAAGAAAATCAACAATGTCTTCGCGCGAAAACGCATTGCCAAGTGACAGCATCGGGCGGGCATGCTTGACCTTGGCAAAGCCTTCGGCCGGGGCGGCACCGACTTCCTGTGTCGGGCTGTTTTTCTTCAGCGTCGGATAGTGGGATTCAAGTTCGATCAGGCGATTGAACAGCGCATCATATGTCGCATCCGAAACCAGCGGGTCGTCATTAACGTGATAGGCCTCGTTATAAGACCGGATACGTTCGGAAATTTCGGCATGCTGTTTGCGCGCCTCCGTGCTCGAAGACGGCAATTCGGGAAGTTCGGACATGTTTGACGCGTGTTCGGCGCTCATATTCTTTTTGTTCCGTATTCAAGGTTGGGTCGACGCGTTGGCGTCGGGATCAATTAGGTTGTTCAAGCAGGCTGTCGGCGGCGGCACGCGCCTCGGCCGTCACGGAATGACCGGCCAACATGCGGGCGATTTCTTCGCGCCGCGCACCATCGACAAGCGCATCGACGCGAGTCACCATGGTGCCGTCTGCCTCGCGCTTGGCAATATAGAAATGCGTGCGGCCACGGGCGGCGACCTGCGGGCTGTGGGTAATGACAAGGATCTGGCGTTCCTGTGCCAGAAGATGCAGGCGCTGACCGATGGCCGCTGCCGTCGCGCCGCCGACACCGCTGTCGACCTCGTCAAAGACCAGGCTCGGCACGGCAGAAACACGCGCCAGAACGACCTTGAGCGCCAGCAGGAAGCGCGAAAGCTCACCGCCCGATGCGATTTTGTTGAGCGCGCCCGGGGGACTGCCGGGGTTGGTGGCAACCGTAAACTGCACCCGGTCAATGCCGTCCGGACCCCATTCAGATTCTTCAAGTTCGGCAATGTCGGTAACAAAGCGGGCCTTTTCCATGCGAAGCGGTGGCAATTCGGCATTGATCGCGCCATCAAGCTTGGCGGCGGCTTCCTTGCGCGCGGCATGAAGTTTCTCGCCCGCTTCGATATAGGCTTTGCGATACTCGCTTACCGCGGCGGTCAGTCGGCTCAGTTCCTTCTCGCCGAATTCAAGCTGATCGATCTGGGATCGGAAATCCTTCATCAGCGCATTCAGCCCATCGACCGGAACATTGTATTTGCGGGCGGCTGCGCGCAGGGCAAACAGGCGTTCCTCGACATTTTCCTGATGACCGGTATCAAGATTAAGATCGGCCAAGGTGGCCGAGATCGCCCGGTTGGCTTCTTCAAGTTCGATCGCGGCACGATCAAGGGCCTCGATAATCGGTTCAAACCGGCCATCGGCCTTTTCAAGTTCACGCTCAAGGCACCGCTGGGCGCTGCGAAGGGCACTTTCGGCACCCTTGCCGCGCGAAAGTTCGGATCCGGCATCATTAAGGGCCGCAACCAGCTTTTCACCATGCATCAGGAACTGGCGTTCCTCGGCAAGGCGTTCTTCTTCGCCTTCTTCGGGGGAGAGCTTTTCCAGCTCATCGACGGCGTGGCGCAGCCATTCCTCTTCCTCGCGCGCCTTGTCAATGCGGGCGCGGGCAGCATTGAGTTCCTTTTGCGTTTCACGCCAGGCGCGCCAGTGATCACGCACGGTCATGGCAAGGGTGCCAAGATTGCCGTGGGCATCAAGCGTTGCGCGATGCGTTGTGGGATCAAGAAGGCCGTGTTGATCAAACTGGCCCTGAATTTCGACGCAGTAATCGCCGACATCGCGCAGCAGCCCGACCGAAACCGATTGGTCATTCACATAGGCACGCGACCGCCCATCGGAAGTGACAACACGGCGCACGACAAGGTCTTCGCCCTCAAGATCAATATCCTGATCTGACAGCAACCCGAAAACCGGGTGCCCCTGCGGCAGATTGAAGGTTGCGGTGACACTGCACTTGTCGCAGCCATGGCGGACAAGGCCGCTATCGGCGCGGGCACCCAGGGCGAGGCCAAGGGAATCAAGCAGGATCGATTTACCGGCACCCGTTTCACCTGTGAGCACGCTGAGCCCGTCGTGAAAATCGAGATCCAGTTTGTCGATAAGGACTACATTCCGAATGCTGAGGCGTCGAAGCATTGCTGGGTACTGATGTTGTTAACGGAGCAGCAGACAGGTACAGCCAAACTTGTTTGTGAATGTGCAGAGTGCCCAATCCCGCCCTGCCTTGCAAGCCTTGCGAAGGCGAAACGACATTCAATCCTGTCGTCCCAAGGGCGTTTGATCAAAATGCAGGGATATCAGACGTTAACCGCAAGTTGTTCTTTTTTTGTTCTATCTTGTCACAAGGCGGATTGTCAAGCAAACCCTTGGCCTTGCGAGGGTTTGCTTGATCGAAATCAGAACAGGCTGGAGATGGCGTTGGTCGTGTCATCCCACCAACTGCTGTCTTCGCGCTCCGGTGCGTCTTCACCAAGCATGAGACTATAGGACTCGCTGTAATACTCGCTGCCCGGGAAGTTGTGACCAAGCACGGCCGCGGTCCGTTTGGCTTCGCCTTCAAGACCAAGCGCAAGATAGCATTCGGTCAGGCGTGCAAGGGCCTCTGGCACGTGGGTGGTGGTCTGATAATTCTCGATCACCGCTTTGAAACGATTGATCGCGGCCAGATATTCGTTGCGGTCCTGATAATAGCGCCCGACATCCATTTCCTTGCCGGCAAGGTGATCGACCGTCAGGTCCTTTTTCAGCTTGGCATCGCGGGCATATTTGCTGTCAGGGAAGCGGCGGATGACGTCGTCAAGCGCATCCATCGCGTGCTGGGTCATCTGCTGATCGCGGCCGACGTCGGAAATCTGTTCGTAATAGGACAGCGCCTTGAGGTAATAGGCATATGGCACATCCGGGTTGGCCGGATGCAA
>NZ_DCAO01000043.1:0-468 GCF_002311515.1 Thalassospira sp. UBA1131 | reverse complement strand
GCCGACATCAGGGTCGCCTTGGTCGCCCAGACCGAATAGGGGTGCTGACGTTCGACTTCGTCAAATGCCTCGGCAGCCTGTTGGTATTCCTTGGCGTCAAGCAGATCCTGCGCGCCGTTATACAGTTCGGAAACCGGACGTTCGACATATTCCGGCGCATCATTGCTTGAACATGCCGCAAGCATCAGCGACAGGCCGAGAGTTGCAATGACGTGTTTGGCGCGAACGGTACTTAGCACTGTGACGTATCCTCGAAATTTTTGACGCACTCACCGTAAAATCCGCCGGACTATATCATGCGAAGGGCGTGCTTGGGCAAGTAGTTGTGTCGTCAAATGCCGACTTTTATTCCATGTTAAATGCTGTGACGTGGATCAGAAGACTGAAAACCAACGCCGAAAACAAAAAAGGCGACCACGCGGGCCGCCATTTTCATAAATTGGATGCCAGTGACACCTGATTTCAGGC
>NZ_DCAO01000063.1:24783-28931 GCF_002311515.1 Thalassospira sp. UBA1131 | reverse complement strand
TGATCGAGCGGATCAAAACGCAATCACGCAAAACCCCGCAAGAAAACTTGCGGGGTTTTGTACATGATTACGAAATCGCAACGAACTAGGCAGCCTTGCCGGCACCTGCACGTTGCTTGTTGTTGTCACGCGTCAGCATCAGGAAGATATCTTCAAGATCGCCTTCCTCGGTCGACAGATCCTTGATCGCAAGGCCACAGCCATGGATCGCCTCAAGGATTTCCGCCATCTGCGTGTTGCTCGGGCGGTAATGAAGCGCGATCTGGTTTTCCGATTTAAGCTCTGCCCCCCAGGGCGACAGGGCGTCGGGTACTGCGTTCAGTTCGTTGTTCACGGTCAGAACCAGCGTCTTGTGATCAATCCGGCGCAGCAGGCTGCGCTTGTCTTCATGGGCAATGACATTGCCCTGATTGATGATCGCGATCTCGTCACAGAGTTCTTCGGCTTCTTCAAGGTAATGCGTGGTCAGAACAATCGTGACGCCCGCTTTGTTCAACTCCTTGACGTAAGCCCAAAGCTGCTGACGCAGTTCGATATCCACGCCGGCCGTCGGTTCATCAAGAACCAGAACCGGCGGCGTATGGACCATCGCCTTGCCGACCAGAAGACGGCGACGCATCCCGCCCGAAAGCGACCTTGCATACGAGTCTGCCTTGTCGGCGAGTCCGATGGCGGCAAGAATCTCGTCCGTGCGGCGTTCGGATTTCGGCACGCCATAGAGGCCCGCCTGCAATTCCATCACCTGACGCGGGGTGAAAAATGCATCCAGGTTCAGTTCCTGTGGCACGATCCCGATGGAGCAACGTGCAGCGCGCATCTGGGCTTCGATATCATTGCCCCAGATTTTTGCCGTGCCGCTGGTCTTGGTGACAAGACCGGCCAAGATATTGATAAACGTAGACTTTCCGGCACCGTTCGGGCCCAGAAGAGCAAAAAACGAGCCGCGCGGGATCTTGAGCGAAACGTTATCAAGGGCGAGTTTTTCACCGTTTGATCCCTTATAGACCTTTGTCAGCCCCTCGACTTCGATGGCATAGTCGGGCATTGCAGTCATATGTCCGTGATCTCCACTCTTTTCCGCGTCGCTTGTTTGCGCTAAGACCATGAGGCGCCATGAGCACGCGAAAGTATTGATTGAATATGCCCAATCGGTATCATTCCCGGGAAACCGGGGTCAATGCTGTCCACAGTGCGCGGCCAATCCCGATGGTCATACAAGCCTGAAAAAGGCAAACTTGGAACTGGATATATGAAGATCACCGAAGAAATCAAAGTCGGCACGCTAAATGTTGCCTGCGACGGCGGAAAAGGTCACCTTGGGCACCCGACCGTTTACCTTAATCTTGAGGAAAAAGGCGAGGTGGTCTGCCCGTATTGCTCGAAAAAATATATCTTCGACAAATCCTTGGCCGAGCACGCAGCCCACTAATCCAATACGCACCTTTTTAGGTACAGTATGGGGCCAGACCCTGCCGGTGCTTGCGCACAGATGGTCTGGCAGACCATATATTGTCACCTGCCTATGCTGTCGTGAACGCCATCACGGCCAATCCACGGGGAACTTCCATGACGTCTTCTGCACCTAACAGCTTCCGCGCTCTGCCCGATCCGGACGGGCATTTCGGCAATTTCGGCGGACGCTTTGTCGCCGAAACCCTGATGCCGCTGATCCTTGAGCTGGAACAAGCCTACAAGGACGCCAAGGCAGACCCCGCGTTTAAAAAGGAGATGGATTACTATCTCCGTCACTATGTTGGCCGTGAAAACCCGCTTTATTTCGCCGAACGCCTGACCGAGGAACTCGGCGGTGCAAAGATCTATTTCAAGCGCGAGGACCTTAACCATACCGGCGCGCACAAGATCAATAACTGCATCGGCCAGATCCTGCTGGCCAAGCGCATGGGCAAAACCCGTATCATCGCCGAAACTGGCGCCGGTCAGCATGGCGTTGCGACCGCGACTGTATGCGCACGCTTTGGCCTGCCCTGCACGGTCTATATGGGCTCGAAGGACATCGAACGTCAGTCGCCCAACGTGTTCCGCATGCGCCTTCTCGGTGCAGAGGTCAAACCGGTCGTTTCCGGTTCGAACTCGCTGAAAGATGCGATGAACGAAGCCCTGCGTGACTGGGTCACCAACGTCGAAGATACCTTCTATATCATCGGTACCGCAGCTGGCCCGCACCCCTATCCGGAAATGGTCCGTGATTTCCAGTCGGTCATCGGCAATGAAGCCCGCCGGCAGATCATGGAAGCTGAAAATCGCCTGCCCGATCAGGTGATTGCATCGGTTGGCGGCGGGTCCAACGCCATTGGTCTGTTCCACCCGTTCCTTGATGACAAGGGCGTTGAAGTTGTCGGTGTCGAGGCCGCCGGTCACGGCGTTCATACCGGCAAACATGCCGCAAGCCTCTCGGCGGGCAAGCCGGGCGTTCTGCACGGTAACCGTACCTATTTGCTGATGGATGATGACGGCCAGATCAAGGAAGCCGATTCGATTTCGGCCGGTCTTGATTATCCGGGCATCGGGCCGGAGCACAGCTGGCTTAAGGATATCGGTCGTGCACGTTATGAGCCGATCACCGACAAGGAAGCCCTTGCGGCCTTCAAACTCTGTTCGGAACTCGAAGGCATCATTCCGGCCCTGGAATGCAGCCATGCGATCGCGCAGATCATGAAAGAAGCCCCAAAAATGGGCAAGGACAAGATCATCCTCATGTGTCTGAGTGGCCGGGGTGACAAGGACATCTTTACCGTGGCCGAAGCACTGGGAGTAGAATTGTGAGCGACGCTATCATCGGCGGCCAGGACCGCATCGCCAAACGTTTTGCCAAGCTCAAGGAAGAAGGCCGTGCCGGTCTGGTAACCTTTATCACCGCAGGCGATCCCGACCCGGAAACCTCGTTTGAAATCCTCAAACAGCTGCCCGATGCCGGTGCCGACATCATCGAACTGGGCATGCCGTTTACCGATCCGATGGCCGATGGCCCCGCCATTCAGGAAGCATCGCTGCGCGCGCTTGCCGCTGGCATGCATATGCGCAAGACGCTGTCGATTGTGCGCGGCTTCCGCGATCAGGATCATGATACGCCGATCATCCTGATGGGCTATTACAACCCGATCTATATCTATGGCGTTGCCGAATTCCTTGAAGATGCGCGCAATGCAGGGGTTGATGGCCTGATCGTTGTCGATCTGCCGCCCGAAGAAGATGCAGAGCTTTGCATTCCGACCGTGGAAAAAGGCCTGTCCTTCATTCGTCTGACCACGCCGACCTCTGATGACAAGCGTCTTCCGAAACTTGTTCAGAATACCTCGGGCTTTGTTTACTATGTCTCGGTTGCCGGTGTGACCGGTGCCGGATCTGCCAGCAATGAGCAGATCGTCGAAGCAATGGGACGCCTGCGTCGCCATACCGACCTTCCGATTGCGGTCGGTTTTGGCATCAAGACCGCAGCCCAGGCAGCCGACGTGGCAAAACAGGCCGATGCCGCTGTCGTCGGATCGGCAATCGTATCAAAAATTGCCGAAAGTCTTGACGAAAACGGCAAGGCCACCGATAAGACCGCCTCTATGGTTACCGGCCTTGTGCGTGAACTTGCAAACGGGGTCCGAAACGCGCGCAAATAGATGGCGCTGCGTTTGAAAGAACCGATATAGACAGAACCAAGGATCAGTATCCGATATGTCGTGGCTGACTGAATTCGTCCGTCCAAAGATTCAGAAACTTGTTCGCCGCACTGATGTGCCCGAAAACCTCTGGCACAAATGCAAATCCTGCGAACAGATGATCTTCCATCGCGATCTGGCAAAGAACAATCATGTTTGCCAGCATTGCGGTCATCACATGCGCATTTCCGCCAAGGAACGTCTCGAAACCCTGTTTGATGGTGGCAAGTACCAGACCATCGAACTACCGAATGTTCCGGTCGATCCGCTGAAATTCCGCGATCAGAAGAAATACACCGACCGCCTCAAGGCGGCCCAGGCCAAAGCAACCTTCAAGGATGCTCTGGCTGTGGCCCATGGCGAAGTTGGTGGTCATCCGACCGTGATTGCCGTTTTCGATTTCTCCTTCATGGGTGGATCGATGGGCATCGCCGTTGGCGAAGGCATCGTTGCTGCGGCTGAACTTGCCTGTGTGCAGGA
>NZ_DCAO01000063.1:21999-24647 GCF_002311515.1 Thalassospira sp. UBA1131 | reverse complement strand
ACGGCCGCGATCGAAAAGGTCAAGGAAAAGGGCCTGCCCTATTTCGTGCTCCTGACCGATCCGACCACTGGCGGTGTTTCGGCATCCTTTGCCATGCTGGGTGATATCCAGATCGCAGAACCGGGCGCACAGATCGGCTTTGCCGGGCGCCGCGTGATCGAAAGCACCATCCGCGAAAAACTGCCCGATGACTTCCAGACGGCCGAATACCTTCTGGAACATGGCATGGTGGATATGGTCGTGCCGCGTTCGGAACTGAACGCGACCTTTGGCCGCCTGATCGATATGATCCGTCGCACCAAACCGGGTGCAGCTGTGGTGCCGATCAAGGACGCCAAGGCCAAATCGACCAAATCCAAAACTCCGAGTGCGGATAAATAACTTGGCGGGCAGCGACGCAATCCTTGCTCGCCTTGGCAAGCTGCACCCGAAAGTCATCGACCTTTCGTTAGGGCGGATTACCCGGCTGCTTGAAAAGCTGGGCAATCCGCATCTTTCGCTCCCCCCCGTCATTCATATCGCTGGCACCAATGGCAAGGGATCGACCCTTGCCTATCTGCGGGCAATCTATGAGGCGGCCGGACTTCGGGTGCATTGCTCCACATCCCCGCATCTGGTGCGTTTTCATGAACGCATCACCCTTGCCGGCCAGATGATTTCCGAAGAAGCCCTTTGTGATCTTCTGGAAGAGGTTGAGGCGGTTAATGCAGGGGACTCCATTACCTTCTTTGAAATTACCCAGGCCGCGGCATTCCTTGCCTTTTCGCGGGTTCCAGCCGATATCCTGTTGCTTGAAACCGGGCTGGGTGGCCGTGTCGATGCGTCAAACGTCATCGATAAACCTGCCGCGACCGTGATCACGCCAATCTCACTGGATCATCAAGGGTTCCTCGGTGACACGATTGCCAAAATCGCGTTCGAGAAGGCCGGGATCATGAAAACCGGTATTCCGTGCGTCACAGCCCCACAAAGCCTTGAAGCGTTTAATACGCTGGCCTGTCACGCCAACCGCATTTCGGCCCCGATCTTCAATGATTTCGAGGTCACCCAGGAACGCGAAGACGGCTTTACGATCCGCATCGGGACCGAGCAGATCGATCTCCCACACCCGGCCCTGCCAGGACGCCATCAATACACAAATGCCGCCACCGCGATTGCCACGGTGCGCAAGGCTGGAATTCCCGGCTGTGACGGCAAGGACATCAATATTCTTGCCCGTGGTCTTGAAACCGCAAGCTGGCCCGCACGGCTACAGAAACTTACCAAAGGCCCGCTGTGCGATGCCTTGCCCGATGGCTGCGATCTGATTTTGGATGGTGGCCACAACATTGCCGCGGCCGAGGCAATTGCCGACTGGCTATCGCGCCAACCCGCTGGCGACACCGTTGTCATCATGGGCATGCTTGATAACCGTGATGCGGAAACGTTCCTGAAGCCGTTGGCAACGCATATCACCGCGTTGGCCGGTGTCCCGATCCCCGGCGAACATCAGGCACATCTGCCAGAAACCCTGCGCGACGCGGCAATTGCCTGTGGCATTTCGCCGGCATTTTCCTGTGACGGCTTCGAAGCGGCGATTACCCCGCTTCTTGATGCCTGCCGCACCCCGAAACGGGTGCTTATTCTGGGCTCGCTCTATCTTGCGGGTCTGGTTCTGGAAAAACACGCCTGATCAAGCGTATATGCGTATTTTCTCAATCAATGCTGTAATATCTCCGTCTGACAAGGCGTGCTCGGCATCATTCAACGCTATCTGATCTGTCTGCGGGAAGTGCTGTAAATAGGTTTCGCTATGCGCAAACCCGACAATCTTGTCGTCTTTACTGTGACAGAAATGCATTGGTCTACACCCTGTCAGCACAGCCAGCTCATCCTCCGTCAGCGAAAAATCCGTTACTTCCCAGTCTTCCAGCCCCCAAAATGGGGCAGCGATGCTAAAGATCGCTGCAAAGCGATTGTTATCACGCCAGATTTGCGGATTTCGTGCCAGATATTGCAAGATGGACGATCCGCCAAGTGAATGGCCCATCAATACGGCCCCTGATCGTGCCTGTGAAACCGTCTTTGCGATCTCGGCCAACCACCCATCTATGTCCGGGCGTTCCGGGTCGGGCATCAAAGGGGCGATGATGTGAAACTCGTCACCAAGGGCTTCTTCCAGCCGGGAAATCAGGCCGGTGCTGCCGCTGTTGCCGCCTTGCGGACCCGCACTGTGGATAAAAACCAGATCACGTAACACAGCCATGATGCCTCCGTCGTTTGGAAAACGGTCATCAGAACGCATGCAATCAGACGTCGGGCAATCAAACGTCAGGTAGTTCGATCTTGCGCCGTGCTGAGCCCCTTGCCGGACCATCACCGCCATCTGTACGGCGCAGACGCAGATTGCCCGCCGTATTCTGGCGGCGACGATCGCCCTGGACAAGTGGTGGCAAACCTCTGTCACCCGCAGCATCGCCATCATTTGCAACCTGGGCCGGATCACCGTGTTTGGCAGCTTCGCGTTTGACCTTGCGCCCGGTAATCCAGGTATAGCCAAGAATATAGAGCAAAAATCCACCCACACCGACGGTCAGGGTCAGGAACTGCAACACCGGCAGGAAACTGCCAAAAATCATCCCGCCGCCATAGATCATGAAGATGCAAAG
>NZ_DCAO01000063.1:20050-21861 GCF_002311515.1 Thalassospira sp. UBA1131 | reverse complement strand
TGATCAAAGTTGGCAAGGCGTTGATTGCGTTCATAAATGCCAAAGACAACAAACAGGCCATGGACGATCAGGCCAAAAGTACCAAAGGTCAGGATAAAGCGCAGCCATGCAGTGACGCTAAAAAAGCTGCGCCATCCACCACCGTTCGCGTTGCGACGGTCTTTCTGCTTTTTGCCTTTCCGGGTGGCGAGCTTCATGTCATCTGAAAGCTCACGCGCCGGACCTGCAGTTTCTACGCCGATGCCTTTTGGCAAGAATTCCGGCTTGCTCGTTTTCCGGGCCACGAACCCGCTCTCCCATGTCCCTTGGGATGAAGTAATCCGCTACCATAGCAATCCCGGGGCAAGCTGATAAGCACAAAGAAGAATGATGCCAAAAAACCCGGAAAATGAGGGTTTTAGCAATATTGTTATGATTTCGAAATGATATCTGAGCCACGCAAGCTTACCCTTGGCATTCGCAAGCGCAAAACTGTCAGCAGCCTTGGTTGTTTTTGCCTGTTTACGGCAGGCGGCACTCGACTTACAGGCCGGGATCGGGCATTCTTCCGGCCAATCTTTTAACGAGTATAAGAGCACGAGACGCATGACAGATTCCGCCCCGTCCAGCACCGGTTCGTCCGCCGACAAATCCCCGCGTCGCGTCGTTCTGGTTGACGGTTCCGGCTTTATTTTCCGCGCCTTTCACGCCCTGCCACCGATGACGAGCCCCGATGGCACGCCGGTGAATGCGGTCTATGGCTTCTGCACCATGCTGATGAAGCTGCGCGAAGATACCAAACCAGACCATATGGCGGTGATCTTTGACACCAAGGGCAAGTCGTTCCGCAACGACTTCTATCCCGACTACAAGGCCCATCGTCCGCCGCCCCCCGAAGAACTGGTGCCGCAGTTTGGCCTGATCCGTGATGCGACCCGTGCGTTTAATTTGCCATCGATCGAACTTGAAGGTTTTGAGGCCGACGATCTGATCGCGACCTATGCCCGCCAGGCCGAGGCAGAAGGTTCCGACGTGATTATCGTGTCTTCGGACAAGGACCTCATGCAGTTGGTCACCGATCGGGTGCAAATGTTTGATGCGATGAAGAATCGCACCATCGGTGCTGCCGAAGTTCTGGAGAAATTCGGCGTTTCCCCGGACAAGGTCATTGATATTCAGGCCCTTGCAGGCGATTCTGTTGATAACGTGCCGGGTGTGCCCGGTATTGGCATTAAAACCGCCGCTCAACTTATTGATGAATATGGTGATCTTGATTCTCTACTGGAGCGCGCCGGTGAAATCAAACAGCCCAAGCGCCGTGAAAAGCTGATTGAAAATGCCGAGCTTGCCCGTATTTCGCGCGATCTGGTGACGCTGAAAACCGATGTGCCGGTGGTCGAACCGCTGGGTGATTTCGAATTGCGTGAACCCGATCCCGAAGTTCTTTTAAGCTTCATCGCAAGTCACGGCTTTAAATCATTGCTTTCTAAAGTAAAGTCGAAATTCGGCGGCGATGTTGAGTTTGATAGCCCGACAGCGGCCGGTGTTGGCGTCAATGATATCAAGGTCGAAAAGGCCGAATATGAACTGGTGCAGGATGAAGACCGCCTAAAGCACTGGATTTCCGAAGCCGAATATCTTGGCACCGTCGCGGTCGATACCGAAACCACATCACTTGATGCCCATACTGCCAAGCTGGTCGGCGTTTCACTTTCGACCGAGCCCGGCAATGGCTGCTACATCCCGCTTGGTCATGTCAGTGGCGCGGCGCAAGGCGGCTTTGATTTTGGCGACAATCCCGCCGACAGCCCAAGCAACAGCAAGGACGCGCC
>NZ_DCAO01000063.1:19500-19952 GCF_002311515.1 Thalassospira sp. UBA1131 | reverse complement strand
AAGGTCGGTCAGAACCTGAAATACGATATGATCGTTCTTGCCCGCCACGGTATCAAGGTCGCCCCGATGGATGACACCATGGTGCTGTCCTATGTGCTTGATGGCACCAGCCACGGGCATGGCATGGATGAACTGGCCGAGCTGCATCTGGATTACAAACCGATTTCATTCAAGGATGTTTGCGGCAGTGGCAAGACCCAGATCACCTTCGATCAGGTCCCGCTCGACAAGGCGCTGGATTACGCGGCCGAGGACGCCGATATCACGCTGCGCCTGCATCGGTTGCTCAAACCCCGCATCGCGCAGGAACATATGGCCAGTGTCTATGAGACGCTTGATCGTCCGCTGGTGCCGGTTCTGGCCGAAATGGAAGGCCTTGGGGTCAAGGTCGATGCCGAGATCCTCAAAAACCTGTCCGAAGACTTCGCCAAACGCATGGCCGCCCTTGAAGA
>NZ_DCAO01000063.1:14769-19243 GCF_002311515.1 Thalassospira sp. UBA1131 | reverse complement strand
GACCTTCCGGCCAAGCTTCTGGAATGGCGTCAGCTTTCCAAGCTTAAAAGCACCTATACCGACGCGCTGGCCCACCATATCAACCCCAATACGGGCCGCGTGCACACCAGTTACGGGCAAACCAACGTCAATACCGGGCGTTTGTCATCAAATGACCCGAACCTGCAAAACATCCCGATCCGAAGCGAAGAAGGCCGGAAAATCCGTACAGCCTTTATCGCCGAGCCCGGTCACAAACTGATTTCTGCCGACTATTCGCAGATTGAATTGCGCCTTCTGGCCCACGTGGCCGAGATCGACGCCCTGCGCGAGGCGTTTAAAAATGGCGAGGACATCCACGCCGCAACCGCATCCAAGGTGTTTGGCGTCCCGATCGAAGGCATGGACCCGATGGTCCGTCGCAAGGCCAAGGCGATCAACTTCGGCATCATTTATGGCATTTCGGCCTTTGGTCTCGCCAACCAGCTTGGCATCGCCCAGAAGGAAGCCAAGGAATTCATCGAAGCCTATTTCGAGATTTATCCAGGCATCCGCGATTACATGGACGAGGCCAAGGAATTCGCCAAAAAGCACGGCTTTGTCCGCACCCTGTTTGGCCGCCATATCCATATCAACGGCATCAACGACAAAAACGGCATGCGCCGAAGCTTTGGCGAACGTGCCGCGATCAACGCGCCCATTCAGGGCGGTGCAGCCGACATCATCAAACGCGCGATGATTGCGGTGCCAGGTGCCTTGGTTGATGCGGGACTCAAAACCCGCATGCTGCTTCAGGTCCACGATGAATTGATCTTTGAGGCCCCGGAAGACGAAGCCGAAAAGGCGATCAAAACCATCCGCGAAGTCATGGAAAACGCCGCCCACCTGTCCGTACCGCTGATTGCCGATGCCGGCATCGGGGATAGCTGGGCCGACGCGCACTAACTTAGGCGTATATCAAACGCAAAAGACCCCGCTGCAACACTCTGCAGCGGGGTCTTTTTTTTTAAAGGATCAGCTTTGACGTTCTGGGCGCTTAAAGTCCCAAAACTTCACGCATGGAATAAAGCCCCGGTGCCTTGCCTTCGGCCCATTTGGCGGCGCGAACCGCCCCCTTGGCAAAGACTTCGCGTGAGGATGCCTTATGGGTAATCTCGATCCGCTCGCCTTCACAGGCAAAGACAACCGTGTGATCGCCAACCACATCGCCACCGCGTAGTGTTGCAAAGCCGATGGTGCCGTCTTCACGCGCACCTGTGTGGCCATCACGCGATCGGACAGCAACATCATCCAGATTAACCCCACGCCCCTTGGCGGCGGCTTCACCAAGGCCAAGCGCGGTACCCGACGGGGCATCGACCTTGTGTTTATGGTGCATCTCAACGATTTCGATGTCGGCCACGTCCTTATCAAGGATGCTTGCCACCTTCTCGACCAATGCGAAGGCAAGGTTCACACCGACACTCATATTCGGCGCAAAGATGATCGGGGCCTTCTTGCCAGCAACTTTCAACTCGTCCTTCTGATCGTTGGAAAGCCCGGTGGTGCCGATCACAAGGATGGTGCCGGTTTCTGCCGCCAGTTTCGCGTGTTTCATGGTCGCTGCCGGGGCGGTGAAATCGATCACCGCATCAACCGCTTCAAACAGTGCCTTGGGATCATCGCCGACGACAACGCCGCTTTCTTCAAGACCGGCGATCAGGGTGACGTCCTTGCCGATGAACGGGCTTCCGGGCAGGTCGGTGCCGCCACCAACCTCACAGCCCTTGGTCTTGGCCGTTTCATTGACCAACATCCGACCCATACGGCCAGCACATCCAACAATCCCGATCTTCATTTCCGGTCTCCTCCGGGCAAGCAAATTCATACGTGCGTTTGCTTTAACACATGCTGGCCCGTGATGGCATCACCGGAAATACACAAAATCCGGTGATGCTGCGCGAAACCCGCATCACGTCCGGGTTGCGATACCATCAAGCTCGGCAATTGCATCAGTCGGAAGGACCAAGTCCACCGCCGCCAAATTCTGGGCAAGATGTTCGAGCGACGAGGTCCCCGGGATCAGCAGGATGTTGGATGATCGCTGCAATAACCAGGCAAGGGCAACCTGCATGGGTGTTGCATCCAGTCGTTCCGCAACCCCGGAAAGCGTCTCAGATTGAAGCGGTGAAAAGCCTCCAAGCGGGAAGAATGGCACATAGGGAATGCCATCCCCGGCCAACTGATCAATCAATGCGTCATCTTCACGGTGCGCCAGATTGTATTGGTTCTGAACACAAACGATGTCGCAAATCTTGCGACCCTCTACGATCTGGTTGGCGGTGACGTTTGACAAACCGATATGCCGGATCAGGCCTTTTTGTTGCAGTTCTGCCAAAACGGTAAGCTGTTCTTCGATCGATCCCTCTGCCGGACCATGAAGGCCATGCATCGAACGGAAATTGACCACATCAAGGACATCCAATCCAAGATTTCTCAGATTGTCATGCACGGCACGGGTCAATTCTTCCGGGCTCAAGGCCGGTAGCCACGATCCATCTTCACCGCGCTTTGCACTGATCTTGGTGACAATTGTCAGATCATCCGGATAGGGATGAAGAGCTTCCCGAATCAGCTGGTTGGTGATGTGCGGCCCGTAGAAATCACTGGTATCAATGTGATCAACGCCCGCCTCGATCGCCGCTCGTAAAACAGCAATTGCTGCACTCTTGTCCTTGGGCGGACCGTATACGCCCGGCCCCGCCAGTTGCATGGCACCATAGCCCATACGCGTTACCTGATGATCACCGATAGTAAACGTACCTGCCTGTTTCAAATCACTCATGAAAGCCTCCTTGGCCGAATGGAAATTGGACATGCACGGAGGTTATCGATTGTCCAAGTGATCAACAATCCGCTACAATATGAACAAGCTGTACGGATAATCGAACAATGAAACCTGATCTTGCAACAATCACGGCCTTTGTCACTGTGGCGCGTGCGCGCGGTTTTCGCGAAGGTGCACGGCTCAGCGGCGGCAGTGCATCGCGCCTGTCAGAACAAATCCGGCGTCTTGAGGCCCAATTGGGTGTCCGGCTTTTTAACCGCAGCACACGCAGCGTCACCCTGACCGAAGCGGGCGAAGGATTGCTCAACCGCCTGTCACCTGCGATTGACGAGATGGAATTGGCCCTTGATGTGGTCAACAGTTTCCGCGACCGGCCTGTCGGCAACCTGAAACTTAATGTGCCAACTGTGGTCGCGCGATTGATACTGCCTAAAATTCTGCCCGGTTTTATTGCTGCATATCCCGATATCCGGGTTGAAATATTAACCGAGGAAAGCTTTGTCGATGTTCTCGCCGAAGGGTGCGACGCCGGTATTCGCTATGACGAGGCGCTTGAGCTTGACATGATCGCCGTTCCGATTGGCCCGGCTACGCAACGCTATGCTTTGGCTGCGTCGCCTGCCTATCTTGAAATGCATGGGACGCCCGAACATCCCGGTGACCTGCTTGAACATGCCTGCATCCGTGGTCGGTTTCCCAGTGGGGCCATCATGGAATGGGAATTCGAACGCGGCGATGAACTTATCGAAGTCAACCCGGGCGGACCGCTTCTGGTGCGGCCGGGCGGCGGAACCGATCTTGCGATTGATGCGGCCTCTGCCGGAACTGGGATTATTTACCTGTTTGAAGACTGGCTGAAACCCTGGCTTGATGACGGACGTCTTGTCCCTATCCTGCAAGACTGGTGGCTGCAATTTCCCGGTCCAAAGCTTTATTACCCGGATCGCCGATTGGTTCCCAGTCCCTTGCGCGCCTTCATCGACTATATCAAGGCCCATCCATGGACTGTGTGACAGGCAAAAGAAAACCCCGCCTAAATGACAAGGCGGGGTTTGATATCCTCAAGCCGATTGGCAGGCTCGTAAAGACCAAGAATTAGTCGGTCAGGTCTTTCCAGATTTCCTTCATCTTGGAAAAGAACCCTTCGCTTTCCGGGCTGGACCCCTGTTCGCGCGAAATCTCGTCGAATTCCTCAAGCAGTTCTTTCTGACGGTCTGTCAGATTAACCGGGGTTTCAACGCTGACTTCGACAAACATGTCCCCGCGCGCCTGCGAGCGCAGGATGCTCATGCCCTTGCCGCGCAGGCGAAGCTGCTGACCGGACTGGGTGCCTGCCGGGATATTGATCCGGGTGCGGGTGCCTTCGATGGTCGGCACCTCGATGGTGCCACCAAGGGCGGCTTTGCCCATCGGGATCGGAATCCGGCAATACAGGTTGGCCCCCTCGCGCTGGAAGAAGCGGTGATGCCCGATATCGAGGAAGATATACAAATCACCCGGAGGCGCACCATTGGTGCCTGCCTCGCCCTCGCCCGCCAGGCGAATGCGCGTTCCGTCCTCGACACCGGCCGGAATGGTGACCTGAAGGGTCTTTTCCTTTTCGACGCGACCAACACCGTGGCAGGATTTGCACGGGTTCTTGATGATCTTGCCTTTGCCATGGCAGCT
>NZ_DCAO01000063.1:9880-14676 GCF_002311515.1 Thalassospira sp. UBA1131 | reverse complement strand
TTTTTGCCTTCGAACGCTTCTTCAAGCGTGATCGCCATGTTGTAGCGCAGATCTGCCCCGCGGGACGATCCACCGCCACCGCGGCGTCCGCCGCCCATGGCGCCAAAGATCTCGTCAAAGACATCGGCAAAACCGCCGCCGCCAAATCCACCGCCGAAGCCACCACCAAAGCCGCCGCCACCCGGGCCGCCCTGTTCAAAGGCCGCATGGCCAAAACGGTCATAGGCCGCGCGCTTTTCCTGATCCTTCAGGACCTCGTAAGCTTCGCTGACCTGTTTGAATTTGACTTCAGCTTCGGTATCGCCCGGATTTTTGTCCGGGTGGTATTTCATCGCTTGCTTGCGATAGGCGCTTTTCAGCTCGGCTGCACTGGCATCCTTACTGACACCCAACAGCTCGTAATAATCTTCTTTCGCCATCTGTAACTCCGAAATACGGTCGGGCCGTTCCAGCAAATTCTTGCGTCCGGAACGGCCCGATTTTTCTTTACAGGGCGTCGTTCAAGACGACCTCTGCGGTCGCCTTACTTGTCTTTTTTGTTGTCATCGACTTCTTCGAAGTCGGCGTCAACAACACCGTCGTCGGCCTGTGCAGAGGCATCAGCGTCCGCCGCGTAACCTGCGCCAGCTTCTTCCTGCTGGGCCTGATACATGGCTTCGCCAAGTTTCATCGAGGCCTGCTGCAGTTCGTTCAGCTTGGTGGTGATGGCTTCGGCATCTTCACCGTCCTTGGCTTCTTTCAAAGCCGACAGGGCGTTTTCGATTTCCGACTTGGTCGCGTCGTCAACCTTGTCACCATGTTCCGAAAGGTTCTTTTCGGTGGCATGGATGATGGCTTCTGCCTGGTTGCGGGCTTCGACAAGGGCCTTACGCTTTTTATCAGCTTCGGCGTTGCTTTCCGCATCCTTGACCATGTTTTCGATCTCGTCATCGGAAAGACCACCAGATGCCTGAATGCGGATCTGCTGTTCCTTGTTGGTCGCCTTGTCTTTGGCAGACACGTTGACGATACCGTTGGCGTCGATGTCAAAGGTCACTTCAATCTGCGGAACACCGCGCGGTGCCGGCGGGATACCAACCAGATCGAACTGGCCAAGCATCTTGTTGTCCGCTGCCATTTCACGTTCACCCTGGAAGACGCGGATGGTCACGGCCGTCTGATTGTCTTCAGCGGTCGAGAAGGTCTGCGACTTGCGGGTCGGGATCGTGGTGTTACGGTCGATCAGGCGGGTGAAGACACCACCAAGCGTCTCGATACCAAGCGACAGCGGGGTCACGTCAAGCAGAAGAACGTCTTTGACGTCACCCTGCAGAACACCACCCTGAATTGCGGCACCAAGGGCAACAACCTCATCCGGGTTCACACCTTTGTGCGGATCACGGCCAAAGAACTCTTTAACGCGTTCCTGAACCTTCGGCATACGGGTCATGCCGCCGACCAGAATAACGTCATCGATTTCACCAGCGGTGATGCCGGCATCTTTGAGCGCTGCCTTGCACGGGGTCATGGTGCGTTCGATCAGATCGCCAACCAGACCTTCAAGCTTCGCACGCGACAGCTTGATGTTCAGGTGTTTCGGGCCAGATGCGTCTGCGGTGATAAACGGCAGGTTCACATCGGTCTGCATCGACGAGGACAGCTCGATCTTGGCTTTCTCTGCAGCTTCTTTCAGACGCTGCAGGGCCAGACGGTCTTTACGCAGGTCGATCTGCTGTTCTTTTTTGAACTCGTCAGCAAGGTAATCGATGATCTGTTTGTCGAAGTCTTCACCACCAAGGAAGGTATCACCGTTGGTTGATTTAACTTCGAAAACGCCATCGCCGATTTCCAGAACCGACACGTCAAAGGTACCACCACCAAGGTCATAAACGACCACGGTGCCGCCGTCTTTCTTGTCCAGACCGTATGCGAGTGCTGCTGCGGTCGGCTCGTTGATGATACGTTTGACTTCAAGACCCGCAATCTTGCCGGCGTCTTTGGTCGCCTGGCGCTGGGAGTCGTTGAAGTATGCCGGAACGGTAATCACGGCTTCGGTTACCGGCTCACCCAGATGGGCTTCTGCGGTTTCCTTCATTTTCTGAAGCACCATGGCTGCGATCTGGCTCGGCGCCATTTTCTCGCCATTGACTTCAACCCATGCATCGCCGTTTTCGCCCGATACGATTTTGTACGGAACGAGATCCTTGTCCTTTTCGACTTCCGGATCGCCGTAACGACGACCGATCAGACGTTTAATGGCAAACAGGGTGTTTTCCGGGTTGGTGACTGCCTGGCGTTTCGCCGGCTGACCGACAAGGCGTTCACCATCATCGGTGAAAGCGACCATTGACGGGGTGGTACGAGCACCTTCGCTGTTTTCAATCACACGGCCTTCTTTGCCGTCCATGACTGCTACGCACGAGTTGGTGGTGCCAAGGTCGATACCAATAATCTTACCCATAGTAAGTTCCTCTTTTAGCGGCCGGTCCGTCCCGCAGCCTCCGAAATGAAGCGCCGCGCAGGACCTCCTGGGACCAATGGTTGTAATACACGTAATTTTTCTGGGGGTTCTTCGTTACCCCGCGAACCTATATATGAAAGTCGCCACAAAGTCGCAAGCGGTCAAAGTGGGGAATCTTGGCTGTTTTTTGCCTGCAAACCGCATTTTTGATCCGATCAACTGCATTTCAGGCCCGATAAACCGGCGCAACGGGCAAGAAAAGCCGGTTTTTAAGGCACAAAACCCGGCTTTTGAATTGCTTCATAACCGGGTTGCAAAACACTCAGATCACGGGCTTCAGATCCGAATATCGGCAGGATTACAGCGGGTTTGGCGCAAAACGGTCTCAAGTCTGTTCGCCAGATTTTCCTTTTCATCTGCGCCCAGAAAACGCGCAATTTCCAGACTTTTGCCGTGCGTGCGCAAAAACAGTGCGGCTTGTTCATCCTCTCCACGCTCCAACACCACGCGCAGCCAATAAGGCTGAAAATCAAATTCCTCGCGTTCGCCACGTACCGAAATCCGTGTCACCCGAAGGTTGCCTGCGGCAAGCTCGATCCGTTCTTCCTGACGGGCGGAACGAAAACTGAAATAAAACGCCAGCGACAGCAACACAACATCAAGCCCCAAAAACCCGATTACCGGCCACGCGCCCACCGACCAGAAAATAAATCCGATGGTCGTAGTGAGTGCGGCTATAAACAGCACAATATTGCGGGCAGCCCGGCGCGACAGCGATCGCGGCGGAAACAGATCCACCCGAAAGATCGGTTTTGCTGAACGCGGCACGTTTGGCATTTGAATTACCTGTTGCTGGATATCCGATTGTGCGCCCGGGCAAAGGGCAGCTGCAATCAAAATTCGATTTTTCACCCCTCACAGTTTATATAGTTTGCAACACATAAATCGGACCAGGGGATGCGCATCAACGCCACCCCCATCCCCAAATATCGATACATAAAAAGAGATCGCAGCCCATGGCCCGCCCGATGAACAAAGCCGCCATCGAAGAGTTTTTCCAGCGTCTGTCCGATGCAGACCCAGAACCGAAAGGGGAGCTGGATTACACCAATCCCTATACCCTTCTGGTCGCGGTTGCCCTGTCGGCACAGGCGACAGATGTCGGGGTGAACAAGGCGACCAAAAAGCTGTTTCAGATCGTCTCAACCCCGCAAGACATGCTTGATCTTGGCGAAGAAGCATTGATCGAGCACATCAAGACCATCGGGCTTTATCGTGGCAAGGCCAAGAACGTGATGGCGGCGGCCAAAATCCTTGTCGAAAAGCATGGCGGCATTGTCCCCAACGATCAGGAAGCCCTCGAAGAACTCCCTGGTGTCGGCCGCAAGACCGCCAATGTGGTACGCAACATCGCCTGGGGTGAGCACACCATGGCGGTTGATACCCATATTTTCCGGCTTGGCAATCGCACCGGCATGGCCAATGGCAAAACGGTTCTGGCGGTTGAAAAGGCGCTGCTGAAAAAGGTCCCAGCCCGCTTCATGACCCATGCCCATCACTGGCTGATCCTGCATGGGCGCTATATCTGCAAGGCCCGAAAGCCGCGCTGTGGTGACTGCATCGTCAATGATCTGTGCAATTACAAAGACAAAACGCCTGCCGGGGCTTGATCCGACAGGCGTTTAAAAGGTCTGGGCTTATCAAGTCGTGATCAGAAGACCTGATCGAAGCTTGCCGGTGCGGGTGCAATTACCTTTGCGCCATCGGGCTGGACTTGCATGATGGCATAGCCACGTTCGGACTGACCATCCGGGGTCAGACGGAAGATACCGTCCACACCGACAAACCCACTTGGGTTGGTCAGGGTCTGCTGGCTCATATTGTTTTCATCACGCGCCATAAGGGCCGCCAAAGCCGTGCTGTCATAGGCAAGGCTTGAAATGCGGGGCGGCTGGCTGCCAAAGGTACGCTCAAAGCGGGCGGCAAACAGTTCCCAGTTTTCCGGGTTGGGGGCGGCAAAAATCCCGCCCTTGAGGGCCGGTTCGGCAAACAGGCCCGGATCGTTCCAGCCAAACGTTCCGATAAACTGCACCACGGATGGATCAACATCGAAATAGGCCAGAAGCGAGGAAACCTGACGCAACTCGCCACCGGTGGCTGGCAGGATCAGGGCATCAAAATCAAGCTCGCCAAAGGTATCGACCCCTTCAAGACGCCTTAGCGCGCGTTTGGAACCGGCACTGCCATCGGCTTCAAGCTGTGCCTTGTGTGCGCGCAGGTTCGCACGCCGCGCGTCGTAATTGGCAAAGTCCCGAATGGTTTGCTGCAAATCTTCCGAACCGGGCTGATAGAACGC
>NZ_DCAO01000063.1:6945-9711 GCF_002311515.1 Thalassospira sp. UBA1131 | reverse complement strand
TTGTTGGAAAAGGCCACCACCGGCACATTCGCCGACTTGGCAACTTCGCTCGCCCCACTGACCGATTCGGCAAATAGCGGGCCAAGGATCATCTTGGCACCGGCATTGACGGCTTCGCGCGCCGCATTCTGCCCGCCCTGATAGGTACCCGCGGTATCGATCGGCATCAGGATGAAGTCATCACCGGCAATGTCAAACATGGCGAGTTCTGCGGCATGGCGCATCGCCCGGCCCAGTTCGCCGTGCTGCCCTGACAGCGGCAACAACAACGCAACCCGCTTTTCAAAAGCGGCCGCATCGTCATTATAAAGCAACGGAAGTTCTGCGCCCTCACCCTCAGGCAGGGCAGCATCACTTGGCCACGGGCTGGCATCAGGGATCAGGCCCTGATTGGGGGCACTGTTGGGATCAACGGTATTGCCGCCTGGCTGATTGGCACTTTCAACCGGCGCCCCATCACGTTGCATGCCGAAAAGGTCCGTGATACTCGTGGTCGCATTACAAGCGGTCAGCCCGAAAGAGAGGACAACCACAGATGCCGTCCGGCGCGCAATCCGGCCCCAAGCCGGCAATAGATCCGAAAACCGATCCCGATCTGACAACGCCTGACACGGCAGCGCCTCTTTCTGCATCCGATTCTTTGACGGATGACGTTTCGGACAACCCACTCTCACCTCCAGATAAGTCGTTTCGTCCGCAGGGTAATGCGGGCGAGGGTGCAAGTAAACATGATGAAAGCCATTTGCCGCTTTCAGCTGGTCTTTATCTTGTCGCTACTCCAATCGGAAATTTGGGCGATATTACGTTCAGGGCGCTTGAAATCCTCAAACGTGCCGATGTCATCCTGTGTGAAGACACCAGAACGTCGGGGAAATTGCTGTCGCGATATGGCGTGAAAACCAAGCGAATCGCCTATCACGAACATAACGCAGCCAAAATGCGCCCCGAAATCATGGACCGTCTGGGCAAGGGGCAGGGCCTTGCCCTTATTTCCGATGCCGGAACACCCTTGATCAATGATCCGGGCTACAAACTTGTACGCGACTGCAAGGCAGAAGGGTTCACTGTTACCGCCGCCCCGGGTGCGGCGTCGCCGATTGTTGCCCTGATCCTGTCTGGCCTGCCGAGCGATCATTTCTTTTATGCCGGCTTCCTGCCGCCCAAATCGATGGCGCGCAAAAAGGAACTGGCGCGCTTTGCCCCGATCCCGGGCAGCCTGATCTTTCTTGAAAGTCCCAAGCGACTGGCCGCAAGCCTAACCGACATGGCCGAAATGCTGGGGGGCACACGCGAAGCCGCCGTGACCCGCGAACTAACCAAGATGTTCGAAGAAGTCCGCAATGGCACACTTGCCGATCTGGCGGCTCATTATAATGAGGCAGGCGCGCCTAAAGGCGAGATCGTGGTGATTGTCGGTCCGGCGGACGCCAGCGAAAACGAACCAAGTGTCGAAGACATTGACGCGCGGTTAAGCGAGCTGATCAAAACCCACCGCACCAAGGATGCCGCCGATATCCTGGCCCGCGAAACCGGTCTTAAGAAGCGCGACCTTTATAACCGTGCCCTTGAACTGGCCAAGTCGGACCCGGATTGACCATGGCCCGATCCCGTCCCGTGCATGATGACACATCAAGCCGCAAGCGGGCGGAAAAGGCCGGACGCCGGGCGGAAAAGCTTTGCGAATTCTGGTTACGGCTCAAGGGCTATCGCATTCTGGCCATCCGCCACAAAAGCCCGGTCGGTGAAATCGACATCATCGCCAGACGTGGAGATATCATGGTCGCGATTGAGGTCAAAAACCGTACCGACCGCACAACAGCCCTGCATGCCATTACCCCAAGGCAACAAAACCGCGTCGCCCGTGCCCTTGAATCTTACGCGGGCAAGATCGGCCACACGGGCGATATGCGCCTTGATCTGATGATTGTCCGGAATTGGGGCAGGATCGAGCATCTCAGGAATGCCTGGCAGGTTTCGTAGCAGGCATTCCCACGGTTTGTTGGCCTCAGGGATGCATTTTCGCACCCTTGGTGATCTTATCCACACTGCGTTTATCAGCATGAATACCAATACCAACAAACTTTGCCGTTTCAGGATCCGCTTTGGCAAAAACATCCCGATTGGCCGCATCGTGGCCAGTGGCAAACATTTCCTCGATATAGGCCGATACCCGGACACCGCGATTTAAGGCACGCTGATGGATTTTCGCGATGGTATACCCATCGGCGGCCAGAACGATGGCAGGCTGACGTGACAGCGGGTTATAGATATTCTGGTTGGCGTCGATATAGGGCTCGCCGATGATATCGGGGGTCTGGGCGACAATGCCGCTCATCAGGAAGGCCGTCACATTCAGGGATTGCCAAGTTTCAAGGTCATTGCGCAAAATCAGGGCGACTTTGGTATCAAACATTCACTTCCTCCAATCGGTCGGATGATCCGGTAATGAATGAAGCAATAGAACAGGCAGATGATCGCGGTATTGAACGTTTGTGCAAAAAGCGCGAACGCTTCGTTGCGGCCCCGACCGCACCCGGGATCGAGCGGATTGAAGCCCTGTTCTATGGCAATATGTTCACCCCGCATCGCCACGATACCTACGCGCTGGGCATCACTTTAAAAGGTGTCCAGACCTTTAATTATCGCGGGGAATTTCGCGCCAGCAATCCGGGCAATATCATCATCCTGCATCCTGACGAGCTGCATGACGGCGGGGCTGGGACCGAGGACGGCTTGCAATATCGCATGCTGTATCTTGAACCGGCC
>NZ_DCAO01000063.1:0-6679 GCF_002311515.1 Thalassospira sp. UBA1131 | reverse complement strand
AACTTTGACCGTCCGGTACAATCTGACGAGCTTGAACAGGTTGCCGGTATGGACCGTTTTCGCCTGATCCGGCATTTCCGTGCACGGTTCGGAACCACACCCTATCGATATCTGATGATGCGGCGCCTGCAAAAGGCGCGGGCATTGATGATGATTGGGCAACCCCTGGCCGGAATTGCCGCCGAAACCGGATTTGCCGATCAAAGCCATTTCAACCGCCATTTTCGCCAGACTTATGGTGTGTCACCCGGGCGTTGGGCGGAATTGTTCGCCAGCAACAACCTGTGATCGTCGGCCTGTTGCGTCGATTTCGGGCACAAATTCGCAGAAAAATGCATTTTTACTGATAAACCGCCCAGTATTTTAAGTCTCTTTAACCCCCGCGGGCCATGATGGGTGATGTAAGACTTGGGGGAACTGGACGAGACATCCGTTAATGTCACCAATAAGAATGGTCAATCGGCCACTTGGCTTTGCAAGGGCACTTCTGCTGACGGGTATGTGCATTTTGCCGCTTTCGGGATGCACGCCTACATCCGTTGTGCTCGGAGCTGGCGCAACCGCCGGTGTTGCCGCCTTTCAGGAACGCGGCTTTAACGGTGCTGTCAGTGATACGGCGATCACCGCCCAGATCTGGCAGAAGTTTCTGGCACAGGACGAAAAACTGTTTCTCGATATCGAGATTGAAGTGGTTGAAGGTGAAGTTCTTTTGGCTGGTCAGGTGCCCACCGTGGCTGATCAACTTGAAGCTGTGCGGTTAAGCTGGCAGGTTAGCGGGGTCAAAAGTGTTCATAACGAGATTGAGATCGGTGACGGCCTGACGCTTGTTGATAATGCAAGCGACCTGTTGATTACCACCAAGATCAAGACTGCATTGATGTTTGATGGTGATGTTTTCGCCATCAATTACAGCGTCGAGACCGTCAATGGCACCGTCCATCTGATGGGAATTGCCCAGGACGACCATGAACGCAGTCGCGTGATTTCACATGCCCGGGACACCAGCTATGTCAAACGGGTTGTCAGTCATATCCGTCTGAAAGACGATGCCATCCGACAAGGAACCTAAGCCATCAGTACCGTAAGCCACATAACAGCACCGACCGATCCGGATCGCCAATGGCTTGTCGATTATGGCAAGGGCCTGAAACCTGACGCCAGCGTGGCGGAGGCGGCCCTGCATTTTGCCCGACTGAACCAATCGAAAGGCACCCATAAACGCGATGTCGCGCCATTCATCACGATTTTGGATGATCTCGCCGATCAGGTCCGTGCCGAATTGGCGGGTCTGACCTTGCAGCCCGATCTTGCCACCGACGGCACGGATCAGCAGGCCCTGCCCGTCGATGACAAGGAAGCCGAGCCGACCATTGATCAGGTTGTGCGCGCCCTACAGACCGTGATTGCCGAACGCAATGGCTTTCAGGGGGATGCGGAAAACTATGATGACATTGCCAATGCCGATCTGATGCAGGTGATTGAGCGCAAGCGCGGCCTGCCGGTTGCCCTTGGCATGCTCTATATCCACGCGGCCATGCGGTGCGGTATTGCCGTCACCGGCATTGATTTTCCGGGTCATTTCCTGCTGCGCGTGCAGGCCAATGGCAAACGCAAGATGATCGACCCGTTCCATGGCGCGATCAGTCTCGGTCCGGCAGAATTACGTGAATTGCTGAAGTCATTCAGTGGCCTTGATGCCGAACTTGCACCGCATCATTACCGGCCGTCATCCGACATCGATATTTTGTTACGACTTCAAAACAACATAAAGGTACGGGCGCTTCGCGCCGGTGAGCTGGAGCTCGCAACCCGTGTTGTCGAACACAGTTTGCTGATCGCGCCGGACCATGAAGGGCTTTGGCATCAGCTTGGCGCGCTCTATGCCCGCCTTGACCAGGACCATATGGCGCTTGGTGCGTTTGAACAGTTCGTCAAACGTTGCGAAGACCCGCTTCATCGCGCCCGGATCGAAGCGGTAATCGAAGAATTGTATGAAAGGGTCCGTCATGAAGCGGGCCCCGGAACGGCACACACTGAAAAGAACAAGGTCGTGCCGGATTACATCGACAAGGGTGACACCGGATCGGCAGACGACAATGCGCCGATCCCGCTTTTCCCCGATAAATAACCCCGAAATAGCGCCCAAAAATCCTGTGCTGCGTGCCGGAAATGTCGCATTTGGCGAGATATGCCTGACCAAGGTGCCACCATCCCGTTTGGCTGTGAAATAGCCATTTTTCGTATTTAGAATTAAATAAAGTTATTTATATATCACATTATAGCATTTGCTATTTGCATCTATCCAAAGACAAACCGGTTTGTCTTGAAACCTCTCCATCGCAAAACTGGGCGAATTGGCGCTTCAAAATCATATAAATCTTCTTGTTTTGATATTTTTGCGGGGTTTTCGCATCATTTGCGCGCTGTTACCTGCGAAAAGTCTAAACAAAGCCCGAACCGTTGATTTCCGGGGCTTTGCGCCCGGTCGTTCTTGGCTGTGCCCATTCAAAATCAATTTTTGCAGTCGTGACCCGTAAATTCGAACCGGATCCAGATCGAATTTCACCGAATCAATACCTAAAAAACATCTTTTGCAGTTTTTTGACGAAGTTAAGGACAGGTTAAACGACCGGGCACGAAACAGTTGCAAAGCTTGCACCGAAAATCGCATTCCCTATACTCCGCAACTGTCAGTATCAGGCGCACTGAAAATGACGAGGCCAATGCACGCGCGGCGTAGCTTGCCGGTTTTTCACTGTGCCGTATACATCAGGGTCTGAGCCCACATAACCGCAGGAATTTACTATATGAACGACACCAAATTCGACGTCGTCGGGATCGGCAACGCCATTGTCGACGTCCTTGCCCACTGCAAGGAAGAAGACCTTGCGCGTCTTGAGCTTGTCAAAAACGCCATGACCCTGATTGATGCCGACCGGGCCGATGCGCTTTATGACCAGATGGGTCCGGGCCTTGAAATGTCGGGCGGATCGGCTGGCAATACCATGGCTGGCATCGCAGCCCTTGGCGGCAAGGGTGCCTATATCGGCAAGGTGCGTGATGATCAGCTGGGCCAGGTTTTCCGCCATGACATCCGTGCGATTGGTGTCGCGTTTGATTCTGCGGCCGCGACCGAAGGTTCCCCGACCGCGCGTTGCCTGATCTTTGTCACCCCGGATGGTCACCGTACCATGAACACCTTCCTGGGTGCCTGCACAGAGCTTGGCCCGGATGATATTGATGAAGATCTGATCAAATCAGCCAAAGTCACCTACATGGAAGGCTATCTGTGGGATCGCCCCGAAGCCAAGGATGCCTTTGTTAAGGCCGCCAAGGTTGCCCATGATGCCGGCCGTCAGGTTTCGATCAGCCTGTCTGATTCCTTCTGCGTTGATCGCCACCGCGAATCCTTCCGCGAACTGGTCGACGACCATATCGACGTCCTGTTTGCCAATGAGGAAGAGATCAAGTCGCTTTACGAGGTCGAGACCTTTGAAGAAGCACTGGCCGAAGTTCGCAAGCATTGCCGTGTTGCAGCCCTGACCCGCAGTGAAAAGGGCGCGGTCATCGTAAGCCAGAACGAACTTTATGAAATCAGTGCCGAACCGGTCGCCAAAGTGGTCGACACCACGGGTGCCGGCGATCTGTTCGCGTCGGGCTTCCTGTATGGCTACACCCAGGGTCACACCCTTGAGATCTGTGGTCAGCTGGGTGCGATCTGTGCTGCCGAGGTGATTTCGCATATGGGTGCGCGCCCGGATGCGGATCTCAAGGAACTGATCGCAAAGGCACTCTGATCGCTCTTTTATATAAAGAGTGCGGATGTTTGAAAGATTTCACGGGACGGCAACAATTCGTTGCCGTCCCGTTTTTTCTGTCGCGAAGGGCGGGTTTGCATGGCGCTGCAGCGCAACACAATCATTGACTTTGTCCAGAGTTTGGCGCAAACAGCCCGCATTGCAGAATAATCAACCCGACATGGCGCTTACAACGCTGGCCTTTCGCCTTAACATTGGCTATGACAGGGCGGCCTTCGGGTATATCTGCACGATTACGATCCGGGCCAGTAAACATTCAGCACATACGTTGATGTGGGTTTCCCACCGGTGATACCGGCGGTAACCATCGCGCTTGTTGCTGAATATCTACTGGCCTTGAAACACTTACTTACTGACCGATGCGCATGGGCATGACCCGGCGCGCGGCATTTTTATTTCTGGAGTCCGCGCCCATGAGCTTGCGCAATATCGCCATCATCGCCCACGTTGACCACGGCAAAACCACGCTGGTCGATTCCATGTTCCGCCAGTCCGGTGTCTATCGTGACAACCAGCGTGTTGACGAACGCGCCATGGACAGCAACGACCTGGAACGTGAACGTGGCATCACCATCGTCGCGAAACCGACGGCCGTTCAGTGGGGCGAAACCCGCGTAAACATCGTCGATACCCCGGGCCACGCCGATTTCGGTGGTGAAGTCGAACGTATCTTGTCCATGGTTGAAGGTGTTGTCCTTCTGGTTGACTCGGCCGAAGGCCCGATGCCGCAGACCAAATTCGTTCTGGGCAAGGCGCTTAAACTCGGTCTGAAGCCGATTGTGATCATCAACAAGATCGACCGTCCGGACCAGCGCGCCGAGGAAGTCCTCGACGAGATTTTTGATCTGTTCGTGTCGCTCGAAGCATCCGAAGAACAGCTCGACTTCCCGGTTCTCTACGCATCCGGTCGTGACGGCTGGGCAGCTGAAAACCCGGAAGGCCCGAAAGAAAACCTGACCCCGCTGATGGAACTGGTTCTGAGCCACGTTCCGGCACCGGACGTTGATGAAAAAGCACCGTTTGCCATGCTGGCAACCATGCTGCATGCCGATAACTTCCTTGGTCGTATTCTGACCGGTCGTGTTTATCAGGGCCGTGCGAAACTCAACATGCCGGTGAAGGTTATTCGTGGCGATGGCACGGTTGAAACCGGCCGTCTGTCGAAACTGATGGGCTTCCGCGGTCTGGAACGTGTCCCGCAGGAAGAAGCCGTCGCCGGTGACATCATCGCGATTGCCGGTCTGACCGAGGCAACCGTGGCTGACACCATCTGCTCCACCGAAGTTACCACCGCCATCGAAAGCCAGCCGATTGATCCGCCGACCCTGGCGATGACCTTCTCGGTCAACAACTCGCCGCTGGCCGGTCAAGAAGGTGACAAGGTTACCTCGCGCATGATCCGTGCCCGTCTGGAACGCGAAGCCGAAGGCAACATCGCGATCAAGATCGGTGAAACCGAAGACAAGGACGCATTCGAGGTTGCCGGTCGTGGTGAACTTCAGCTGGGCGTTCTGGTGGAAACCATGCGTCGCGAAGGGTTCGAACTGTCGATCTCGCGTCCGCGCGTTCTGTTCAAGGAAATCGACGGCGTTCTGTCCGAACCGTTCGAAGAAGTCCAGGTTGACGTTGACGAGGAATATTCCGGCGTCGTGGTCGAGAAAATGAGCCTGCGCAAGGCTGAAATGACCGACATGCGTTCTTCCGGTGGTGGCAAGACCCGTATCATCTTTATTGCGCCTTCGCGCGGCCTGATCGGTTATCACGGTGAATTCCTGACCGATACCCGCGGTACCGGCGTTATGAACCGCGTGTTCCATTCCTATGGCCCGGTCAAGGGCTCTATCGCCGGCCGTCGTAACGGTGCGCTGATCTCCAACGATCAGGGCGAAGCAGTGGCCTATGCCCTGTTTAACCTTGAAGATCGTGGCATCATGTTCATCGAACATGGCGAACGCGTCTATCAGGGCATGATCATCGGTGAACACAACCGTGACAACGACCTTGAAGTCAACGTGCTCAAGGGCAAGAAGCTTACCAACGTTCGTGCATCGGGCAAGGACGAAGCTGTTACCCTGACCCCGCCGCGTCGTATGTCGCTTGAAGAAGCGCTGTCTTACATTCAGGACGACGAACTGGTCGAAGTGACCCCGAAAAGCGTTCGTATCCGTAAGCTGCACCTTGATCCGAACGTGCGTAAGCGCGAAAGCCGCAAGAAAGAAGGCTAAGCCTTTCTCTTGCCAAGCCGAATTCAAAAAAAGGCCGGTCCATATGGATCGGCCTTTTTGCTGTTCGCGTTTCGCCACACAGCGCAATGTTTCGGCTTTCCTTAACCTGTTTGCCCTAGCTTCATGACAGCATGCTTCAAGTTGGGGGAAATCGATGCGCAGCGCAGAAAAACGAAGCTGGGGCGAGGCCTTTGGGGCCTTTATTCATCCGCGCGTGATCACGATGCTGTTTCTGGGACTGTCGGCCGGCATTCCCATCCTCCTGATTTTCTCCACCCTGTCGATCTGGCTGCGCGAAGCGGGTGTGGATCGTTCCACCGTCACCTATTTCAGCTGGGCGGCACTTGGCTATTCCTTCAAGTTTGTCTGGGCGCCGCTGATTGATCGGCTGCCCTTGCCGGTTTTGCACGGCATTCTGGGCCGTCGGCGTAGCTGGCTGATCATTGCCCAGGGCGGCATCATCGCCGCCATCCTGTGGATGGGACTGACCGACCCGGCAGAAAACCTGACCATGATGGCCTTTGCTGCGGTTGCCCTTGGTTTTGCCTCTGCCACCCAGGACATTGTTATTGATGCCTATCGCATCGAGGCCGCCGATGCCGACCTTCAGGCAATGATGAGTTCGGCCTATATCGG
>NZ_DCAO01000116.1:822-35704 GCF_002311515.1 Thalassospira sp. UBA1131 | reverse complement strand
GTTGTTGCCAAGATCATCGAATAATTTTTTCTCTTGATCTTTGTGGAGCGGGCGGCTATGTAAGCCGCCCGCAACACTTTTGCGGCAATCGTCAACTCCAGTTGAGGGGCCGGTGTCCTTTTGAGGGCTCCGGTACATAATTACATGGATAGTCAGAACATTCGCATTCGCCTCAAGGCGTTTGACCATCGCGTGCTGGATCAGTCCACGCGTGAGATCGTCAATACGGCGAAGCGCACTGGCGCAGAGGTCCGCGGCCCGATTCCGCTGCCGACCCGCATCGAAAAGTACACTGTTCTGCGGTCTCCGCACGTGAACAAAAAGTCACGCGAACAGCTTGAAATCCGTACGCACAAGCGTCTTCTCGACATTGTCGACCCGACCCCGCAAACCGTCGATGCTCTTATGAAGCTCGACCTTGCGTCCGGTGTCGATGTCGAGATCAAACTTTAATCGGGAGTAAGCCGCAATGCGTAGTGGACTTATTACCCAGAAGGTCGGTATGACCCGCGTCTTCAACGACGACGGTTCCCACCTTCCTGTAACCGTTCTGAAGGTCGAAGATCTTCAGGTTGTCGCCAACCGTACCAACGACACCGACGGCTACGTCGCTGTTCAGCTTGGTTATGGCAAAGCGAAAGTGAAAAACGTATCCAAGCCGATGCGTGGCCACTTCGCCAAAGCCAAGGTTGAGCCGAAAGCCAAACTTGCTGAATTCCGCGTGAGCGAAGATGGCCTGATCGAAGTTGGTGCAGAACTTGCTGCAACCCATTTCGTCGAAGGCCAGTACGTTGACGTAATCGGCACGTCCATCGGTAAAGGTTTTGCCGGTGCGATGAAGCGTCACAACTTCGGTGGTCTGCGTGCGTCGCACGGTGTGTCTGTATCGCACCGTTCGCATGGTTCCACCGGTCAGTGCCAGGACCCGGGCCGCGTCTTCAAAGGTAAGAAGATGGCTGGTCACCTCGGTGCCGCACGTGTAACCGTTCAGTCCCTTAAAGTCGTGTCTTCGGACGCCGACAAAGGCCTGATCCTGGTGCATGGTGCCGTTCCGGGTCACAAGGGTGCCTATGTCCTTGTCAAGGATGCCGTGAAGCGTGCTGCACCGGAAGGTCTGCCGTTCCCGGCCGCGCTCAAGGGTGCTGCCCCGGCCGCTGAAGAAGCTGTCGCCGAGGATAAGGAATAAGCATCATGAAGCTCGACATTCTCAAACTTGACGCTTCCAAGTCCGGTAAGATTGATCTTGCAGAAGACATCTTTGGTCTGGAAGTACGTCGTGACGTCCTGCACCGCATGGTGAACTGGCAGCTGGCAAAACGCCGTGCCGGTACCCACAAGGTAAAGGAAAAGTCCGAAGTTTCCGCAACCACGAAAAAATTCGTGCGTCAGAAGGGTAGTGGCGGTGCACGTCACGGTTCCCGTAAAGCCGCACAGTTCCGTGGTGGTGGTACCGTGCACGGTCCGCGCGTTCGCGACCACGCACACGATCTGACCAAGAAGTTCCGTAAACTCGCGCTGAAAACCGCTCTGTCGGCTAAGGCAAAAGACGGTAAGCTTATCGTTCTTGATAATGCGGAATTCTCGGACGCCAAAACCAAGAATCTGGTCGCAGTTTTCAATAAACTCGGCTGGAAGTCTGCACTGATCATCGACGGTGCGCAGGTCAACGAAGGTTTTGCACGCGCAGCGCGCAACATCCCGCAGGTTGATGTGCTCCCGCAGATTGGTGCTAACGTCTATGACATCCTGCGCCGTGACACCCTGGTGCTGACCAAGGGTGCGGTCGAAGCGTTGGAGGCACGTCTCAAATGACGATCATCAGCAAAGAGCGGATGTACGAAGTCATCCGCGCCCCGCATATCACTGAAAAGTCGACGCTGATTTCTGAACACAACGCAGTTGCGTTCAAAGTTGCGATCGACGCCACCAAGCCGGAGATCAAGGCTGCTGTGGAAGGTCTGTTCGGGGTGAAGGTCAAGGCGGTCAATACCTCTGTGGTAAAAGGAAAGACCAAGCGTTTTCGCGGTATTTCCGGTCGTCGGAGCGATTTCAAGAAAGCGATGGTGACCCTCGAAGAGGGCCAGTCCATCGATGTGACTACGGGAATCTAAGACAATGGCTTTGAAGAAGTTTAAACCAACCTCTCCTGGTCGCCGTCAGCTGGTTCTCGTGGATCGTTCTGATCTCCACAAGGGCAAGCCGATCAAAGCGTTGACCGAAGGTCTTCGCAAGAAAGGTGGCCGTAACAACACTGGTCGTATCACCGCCCGCCGTATTGGTGGTGGTCACAAACGTCGTTACCGTCTCATCGACTTCAAACGTACCAAGTTTGACGTCGTCGGTACCGTCGAGCGTTTGGAATATGATCCGAACCGTACCGCGTTTATCGCACTGGTTCGCTATTCCGACGACGAGCTGGCCTACATCCTCGCACCGCAGCGTCTCGCTGTCGGCGACAACATTGTTGCCGCTGAACGCGTAGACATTAAGCCGGGTAACGCCGCACCGCTGAAGAACATTCCGGTCGGTACCATTGTCCATAACGTCGAACTGAAAGCCGGTAAAGGTGGTCAGGTCGCACGTTCAGCAGGCTCGTATGTACAGCTTGTTGGTAAGGACCAGGGTTACGCCCAGCTTAAGCTGTCCTCCGGTGAGGTACGTTTGGTTCGTGGTGAATGCATGGCTACCATCGGTGCCGTGTCCAACCCGGACCATCAGAACTCGAACCTTGGTAAAGCCGGCCGTAATCGCTGGCTTGGCAAGCGTCCTTCGGTTCGTGGCGTTGCCATGAACCCGATCGATCACCCGCATGGTGGTGGTGAAGGTCGTACGTCGGGTGGTCGTCACCCGGTTACGCCGTGGGGCAAGCCTACCAAGGGCAAACGTACCCGCTCGAACAAAAAGACCGACGCGCTCATCATGCGCCGTCGTCACAAGAGCTAACGGAGGAGGCTAGACTATGGCGCGTTCCGTTTGGAAGGGTCCGTTTGTTGACGGATACCTTCTTAAGAAAGCCGATACTGTCCGTGCCTCAGGCCGGAATGAGGTAATTAAGACCTGGTCGCGGCGTTCGACGATTCTGCCGCAATTCGTAGGCCTCACCTTTGGGGTTTACAATGGCCAGAAATTCCTGCCGGTGCTCGTGACCGAAGATATGATTGGTCACAAGTTCGGTGAATTCTCGCCGACCCGTACCTACTATGGTCACGCGGCCGACAAAAAGGCGAAGAGGAAGTAACGATGGGTAAGAAAGCTGACATCCGTCGGCTGGCGGATAACGAGGCCGCGGCTTCGCTCCGGGCAGTACGCATTTCCCCGCGTAAGCTCAACCTCGTCGCCGAGTCGATTCGTGGTATGAAGGCAGAAGCTGCTTTGGCAGAACTGACCTTCTCCAATAAACGCATTTCGCAGGACGTCAAAAAGCTGCTGGAATCGGCAATTGCTAATGCCGAAAACAACCATCAGCTCGATGTTGACCGTCTCTATATTAAAGAGGCATCTGTTGGTAAGGCCTTCGTAATGAAGCGCTGGCGCGCCCGTGCACGCGGTCGTGTTGGCAAAATCATTAAGCCGTTCTCCAACATGCGCATCGTCGTTTGCGAACGTGAGGAGGCCGAGTAATGGGTCAGAAAATTAATCCGATCGGTCTGCGCGTTGGCATTAACCGTACCTGGGATTCCCGCTGGTACGCCAACAAGGCCGATTTCGCTGGTCTTCTTCACGAAGATCTCGCGATCCGCAATTTCATCTTCGACCGTCTGAAACAGGCGGGTGTATCGAAGGTGATTATCGAACGTCCGGCGAAGAAAGCCCGCATTTCGATCCACACCGCTCGTCCGGGCGTTGTGATCGGGAAAAAAGGCCAGGACATCGAGAAGCTCAAGAACGATCTGCAGAAACTGGCAAATGCCGAAGTGCAGGTTAACATCATCGAGATCCGCAAGCCGGAACTCGATGCCAAGCTGGTCGCTGACAACATCGCCCAGCAGCTTGAGCGCCGTGTTTCGTTCCGTCGCGCTATGAAGCGCTCGGTTCAGAACGCAATGCGTCTCGGTGCCGGTGGCATTCGTATTAATGCTGCTGGTCGTCTTGGTGGCGCTGAAATCGCCCGTACCGAATGGTACCGTGAAGGTCGCGTTCCGCTGCATACCCTGCGTGCGGACGTTGATTATGGCACTTCGGAAGCACACACCACCTACGGTGTTTGCGGTCTGAAGGTCTGGATCTTCAAGGGCGAAATCATGGCACATGATCCGTTGGCTTCGGAGCGTCGCGCTCTCGAGTCGGCTGGTTCCGGTCGTAAGTAAGGAGATCCTGATATGCTTTCTCCGAAACGTACAAAGTTCCGCAAAGCCCACAAAGGCCGCCTCAAAGGCGAAGCCAAGGGTGGCACCGAACTTAATTTCGGCGCTTATGGCTTGAAAGCCATGGAGCCGGAGCGTATAACGGCGCGTCAGATCGAAGCGGCTCGCCGCGCGATCACCCGCCACATGCGCCGTCAAGGCCGTGTGTGGATTCGCGTTTTCCCGGATCTCCCGGTCTCGCAGAAGCCTGCCGAAGTCCGTCAGGGTAAAGGTAAAGGCTCGCCTGAATATTGGGCGGCACGCGTTAAACCGGGTCGGATCATGTTTGAACTCGACGGTGTTCCGTTGGATCTTGCACGCCGAGCTTTCGAGCTGGCAGCGGCAAAATTGCCGATCAAGACCAAGTTTGTCACCCGTCTTGGTGAAGGGGAGTAATTAGTGATGAAAATTGCTGATCTCCGCGCTAAAAGCGCTGACGAACTGAAGCAGCTGCTTCTGGACCTGCGTAAGGAATCGTTCAATATGCGTTTCCAGCAGGCTTCGGGGCAGTTCGAGAACACTGCGCGGGTCCGCCAGGTCCGTCGTGATATTGCCCGCATTAAAACCCTTCTCGGTAACGAGAAGGGTGCAACCGCGGCCTAACTGGACACGCAGAGGAGTAGACACACATGCCGAGGCGTGTATTGCAGGGGACAGTCGTTTCGACCAAAAACGACAAGACCGTGGTGGTCCGAGTGGAGCGCCAGGTCATGCACCCGCTGTATAAAAAGTACGTGCGTAAGTCGAAGAAATTCCACGCGCACGATGAAGAGAACCGCTTCAAAACGGGTGACGTTGTTCGCATTCGCGAATGCAAACCGATCTCGAAGTTGAAGTCTTGGGAAGTAGTGGTCGAGGAGTGAGTCCTCAGCCCAATCATAGTCAAGGGGTAAACCCATGATCCAGATGCAGTCCAATCTGGACGTCGCCGACAACAGCGGCGCTCGCCGCGTCCAGTGCATCAAGGTGCTGGGCGGCTCGAAGCGCAAAACCGCCAACGTTGGTGATGTTATCGTGGTTTCCGTCAAGGAAGCCATTCCGCGCGGTCGCGTAAAGAAGGGTGCAGTTCACAAAGCTGTCATCGTTCGCACCGCAAAGGAAATTCGTCGTGCCGATGGCTCGGCGATCCGCTTTGACCGCAACGCTGCCGTTCTCATTAATGCGAACGGCGAGCCGATCGGCACGCGTATTTTTGGCCCGGTAACCCGCGAACTTCGTTCAAAAGGTTACATGAAGATCATTTCGCTCGCTCCGGAGGTGCTGTAATGGCTGCCAAAATTAAAAAGGGCGATCGCGTCGTTGTTCTGACGGGTAAAGACAAAGGGAAAACCGGCGAAGTTCTCGCCGCTTTCCCGACCGAGAACAAAGTTCTGGTTTCGGGCATCAACCTGGTGAAACGTCACCAGCGCCCGACCGGTGCTGATGCTGGTGGCATCGTCGAAAAGGAAGCAAAAATTGCTGTTTCCAACGTCGCGATTGTTGACCCGAAAGAAAACAAGCCGACCCGCGTCGGTTTCAAGACCCTCGATGATGGTCGCAAGGTTCGCGTAGCGAAGCTCAGCGGCGAAGTCATCGACAACTGAGGGACGGAAAAATGACGCGCCTGCGCGAACATTACAAAGAAGTGGTGCGTGACGCACTCCAGAAGGAGTTCTCCTACGAGAACACCATGGAGATTCCGCGCCTCGAGAAAATCGTGATCAACATGGGTGTCGGCGACGCCACCCAGGATCGTAAGAAGCTGGAAGGTGCTGCTGCGGATCTCGCTGCTATCACCGGTCAGAAGCCTGTCTTCACCAAGGCGAAAAAGTCCGTTGCGGCTTTCAAGCTGCGTGAAGGTATGAACATCGGTTGTAAAGTGACCTTGCGTCGCGACCGTATGTTCGAGTTCTTGGACCGCTTGGTCACCATCGCGCTGCCGCGCGTTCGTGACTTCCGCGGCCTGAACAAAAAATCTTTCGATGGTCGTGGCAACTTTGCCATGGGCTTGAAAGAACAGTTCGTCTTTCCTGAGGTAGAGTACGACAAAGTCGACTCTGTTCGCGGGATGGATATCATCATTTGTACCACGGCTAAGTCCGACGATGAAGCTCTCGCCCTTCTTAAGGGCTTTGATCTTCCGTTCGGAAACTAACGGAGGTTGGCCCATGGCCAAGAAAAGCGCTGTAGAGCGTGAACTCAAACGTGAACGCCTGGCTAAAAAATATTCTGCCAAGCGTGCCGCCCTTAAAGCGGTTATCGCAAATCGCGAGACGACCCCTGAGGATCGTATCGTTGCTGTGATGAAACTCGCCCAGCTGCCGCGTAACTCGGCTCGTATCCGTCAGCGTATTCGCTGCCAGATCACCGGTCGTCCGCGTGGTGTCTATCGCAAATTCCGCCTGTCCCGTATCGCGCTTCGTGAACTTGCTTCACGTGGTCAGATCCCGGGCATGGTGAAGTCGAGCTGGTAAGGAGGACATCACATGTCGATGACTGATCCAGTCGGTGATATGCTCACGCGTATCCGTAACGGCCAGCGCGTTGGTAAATCCAGCGTCGTTTCGCCGGCTTCGAAACTGCGTACCGGTGTGCTGGATGTTCTCCAGCGCGAAGGTTATATCCGCGGTTACAATGTTAATGAAATTCGCAAGGGCGTCAGCGAAATCACCATCGAACTCAAATATTTTGAGGGTGATGGCGTGATTAAGCAGATCGACCGCGTCTCGACCCCGGGTCGTCGTGTATATTCGAAGATCAAAGATCTTCCGAAGGTATATAACGGTCTGGGCATCGCAGTCCTGTCCACTCCGCGAGGGGTTCTATCGGATCAGGAGGCTCGCGAGCAGAATGTCGGCGGCGAAATCCTCTGCAAGGTATTCTAAGGAGGGCCAACGATGTCGCGAGTAGGAAAAAACCCGGTGGTCGTGCCTAACGGCGTTACCATCACCTTGACCGAAGAGCAGATCAGCGCAAAAGGCAAGCTCGGTGAGCTTAACCTGGCTTTGACCTCGGACGTATCCGTCACTCAGGAAGATAACCAGATCTTCGTGAAACCTAAAAACGATAGCAAGCGCGCACGTGCCCTTTGGGGTACCACCCGTGCCAATATCGCGAACCTCGTTACCGGGGTTTCGGAAGGGTTCACCAAGAAACTGGAAATCACCGGTGTTGGTTACCGTGCGCAGGTTCAGGGCAAAAACCTGGTTCTGCAGCTTGGCTTCTCACATGACGTAGAAATGGAGATCCCAGCGGGTCTTAACGTCGTTGCTGAAAAGCCGACCCTCGTCGCCATTTCTGGCGCAGATAAACAACTCGTTGGTCAGTTCGCTGCGAATGCACGCGGCTGGCGCGGTCCGGAGCCTTACAAAGGCAAGGGTGTCCGCTACGAAGGCGAGTATATCTTGCGCAAAGAAGGCAAGAAGAAGTAAGGACAGGCACGATGAAAAACGTGAGAAGCCTATTCGAACGCCGCAAGCGTCGCGTTCGTTTTGCGATCCGCCAGAAAGCGGCCGGTCGCCCGCGCCTCAGCGTGCACCGTTCGAACGCCCACATCTATGCTCAGATCATCGACGACGTCAAAGGCACCACCCTGGTGGCTGCCTCGACGATGGAGAAAGATCTGAAGGCGAAAGGCAGCAATGCCGACGCCGCTGCTCTGGTTGGCAAGGCAATTGCCGAGCGCGCAGTCAAAGCTGGTGTGAAAACGGTCGTTTTCGATCGTGGCGGGTATCTGTTCCATGGCCGGGTGAAAGCTCTGGCCGATGCCGCCCGTGAGGGCGGTCTGGACTTCTAAGGAGCACGACCATGGCACGTAACCAGAATCAACAGCAGCAGGCGCCGAAAGCCCGTGAAGAAAACGAACTCGTCGACAAGCTGGTTGGTATCAACCGCGTCGCGAAAGTCGTTAAGGGCGGCCGTCGCTTTGCTTTCTCCGCAATGGTAGTTGTCGGTGACCAGCGCGGTCGCGTCGGATACGGCACGGGTAAAGCCCGTGAAGTTCCGGAAGCGATCCGTAAGGCCACCGAAGCTGCTAAACGTAACATGATCCGCGTTCCGCTGCGTGAAGGCCGTACCCTTCACCATGATACGCAGGGCCATTTCGGTGCAGGCAAGGTTATCCTTCGCTCCGCTCCGGCTGGTACCGGTATCATCGCAGGCGGTGCGATGCGTGCAGTTTTCGAAACCATGGGCGTTCAGGACGTTGTGTCCAAATGCACCGGTTCGAACAACCCGCACAACGTGATCCGCGCAACCCTTGACGCTCTGGTCAACGGTGCATCCCCGCGTCAGGTCGCTGCTAAGCGTGGCCTGAAAGTCGGTGACGTCGTTGCCCGTCGCGATAGCGGTTCGGCTGCTGCCGCCGTTCTCGAAAAGGAGTAATTCGATATGGCTGCTAAGAAAAAAGCGACCGTACGCGTTACCCAGACGGGTTCGCCGATCGGACGTCCGGCTGATCAGCGCCAGACCCTTGTGGGTCTTGGCCTGAACAAACTGCACCGGACTCGTGAGCTGGAAGATACTCCGGCTGTTCGCGGTATGATCGCAAAGGTCAAACACCTCGTCCGTGTGGACGAGGCTTGATTGACCCCAGATCGAAAAGGTGTTGAACGATGAAACTCAACGAACTCGCCGATAACCCGGGTGCCCGCAAGGCGCGCACCCGCGTCGGTCGCGGCATCGGTTCGGGCAAAGGCAAAACTTCTGGCGCAGGTCAGAAGGGTCAGAAGTCCCGTTCGGGTGTAGCCATCAATGGCTTCGAAGGTGGGCAGATGCCTATCTATCGCCGTCTTCCGAAACGCGGCTTCAAAAACCCGTTCAAGAAACAGTTCGGCGTTGTGAACCTTGGTACCCTTCAGACTGCCGTTGATAACGGCGTTCTTGAAGAAGGTGCAAATGTCACCGTCGCTGTTCTTGCGGAAAAAGGTCTGGCTCGTCCGCAGAAAGACGGTCTGCGTCTTCTTGCCAAAGGCGAACTGAAAGCGAAACTGAACATCGAAATCTCCGGTGCTTCCAAAGCAGCTGTTGAAGCTGTCGAGAAAGCTGGTGGTTCGGTCAAGGTTCTTGCTCCGGTCGCTGCTGCAGAATCCGCAGAATAAGCCTAAATTGACTTCGAGAGGGTCCGGTTCCAGTACACGGGACCGGACCCTCCAGTTTATGTGTATTGGGAGATGAGTGCATGGCATCGGCCGCCGAGCAGCTTGCCGCGAACCTGAATTGGTCCGCTTTTTCAAAGTCAACCGAGCTTAAAAAGCGTATCTGGTTCACTTTGGGCGCGCTTATTGTTTACCGTCTTGGAACCTATATTCCGGTTCCTGGTGTCGACCCGTCTATTCTTGCTGACATTTTCCGTCAGAATGCGGGTGGCGTTCTGGGCATGTTTGACATGTTCGCCGGTGGTGCGCTGGGTCGTATGACGATCTTCGCGCTGAATATCATGCCGTACATCTCGGCCTCGATTATTATTCAGTTGATGACGACTGTTTCGCCAACGCTTGAGCAACTCAAGAAGGAAGGCGAGCAGGGACGTAAAAAGATTAATCAATATACCCGCTATCTGACGGTGCTGATTGCAACGGTGCAGGCATGGGGCATTGCTGTTGGTCTTGAAAGCATGACCGGTTCTTCCGGCGCTGCTGTTCCGGATCCGGGCATGTTCTTCCGCATTACCGCTGTGATCACCCTTGTTGGTGGCACCATGTTCCTTATGTGGCTTGGTGAACAGATCACCCAGCGCGGCATTGGTAACGGTATTTCGCTGATCATCTTTGCCGGTATTGTTGCCGGCCTGCCAAGCGCGATTGCAGGTACCCTTGAACTGGGTCGTACCGGTGCGATCTCTGCACTGGTTATCGTTGCAATCATCGTTCTGGCAATCGCAGTTATCGCCTTCATCGTCTTTGTTGAACGTGCGCAGCGCCGCGTTCTGATCCAGTACCCGAAACGCCAGGTCGGCATGAAGGTCATGGAAGGTCAGAGCTCGCACCTGCCGCTCAAGATCAACACTGCCGGTGTTATTCCGCCGATCTTCGCAAGCTCGCTGCTGCTCATGCCGCTGTCGGTTGCCCAGTTCACCACCGGTGTTGATGCCCCGGCCTGGTTGACAACTGCAACTGCCCTGCTTGGCCGTGGTCAGCCGCTTTATATCGCGCTTTATATCGGTTTGATCGTCTTCTTTGCCTTCTTCTACACCGCGGTTGTTTTCAACCCGGAAGATACGGCAGACAACCTGAAGAAACACGGTGGCTTTATTCCGGGCATTCGTCCGGGTAAAAATACAGCCAACTATCTGGATTTCATTCTGACCCGTCTGACGGTGATCGGTGCAGCGTATCTTGCATTCGTCTGTATCCTGCCGGAACTTCTGATCGCGGAATGGTCTGTTCCCTTCTACTTTGGTGGGACTAGCCTCCTGATCGTTGTCACGGTAACCATGGATACCGTTGCGCAGATTCAGTCTCATATGCTGGCTCATCAGTATGAAGGCCTGATCAAGAAATCCAAACTGCGTGGTCGCCGCCGCTAACAAGCGACCACCGCATTCAGGGGGAAGACGATGAATATTATCCTTCTTGGCCCTCCCGGCGCAGGGAAAGGTACCCAGGCCAAGCGTCTTGAAACAGGACGCGGCATGATCCAGCTCTCGACGGGCGACATGCTCCGCGCGGCGGTTGCCGCTGGCACGGAACTGGGGCAGAAGGCAAAGGAAGTCATGGATGCGGGCCAGCTCGTATCCGACGATCTGATGATCGGTCTGATTTCCGAACGACTTGATCAGGATGATACCAAGGGTGGTTTCATTCTGGACGGGTTCCCACGCACGACCGCCCAGGCAGAAGCCCTGGACGAGATGCTGGAATCCAAGGGACTGGCACTTGATTATGTGATTGAACTGCGTGTTGACGATGCAGCACTGGTGGCCCGTATTGTTGGTCGCTATACCTGTGCGAAATGCGGGCAGGGCTATCACGACGAGTTCCAGAAACCCGCCAAGGAAGGTGTCTGTGACGTATGTGGCAGCACCGAATTTAAACGCCGTGCGGACGACAATGCCGAGACGGTCACTTCGCGACTGGAAGCTTATCACAAGCAGACAGCACCGATCATTCCTTACTATGAAAAGGTCGGTAAGCTGAAAACAGTTGACGGGATGGCTGAAATCGACCAAGTTACGCGCGAGATTGAAGCCATCCTGGGGTAATTTCCCGGGCAGGGCGTTTTTTTGCTGGCGGGTTGGCAGTAATGCTGGCCCGCTTTTGCAGCGTCCTACCCTACCGGATCTGCCCCTGGGTTTGTTAACAGGAAACAGGAGTTCACATAGTGGCTCGTATTGCTGGCGTAAACATCCCGACCGCTAAGCGTGTCGTGATTGCGCTTACCTACATCACCGGTATTGGCCCGGCTAAAGCCAAAGAAATTTGCGCAAAGGTTGGCATCGAATCCGCAACCCGCGTTCATCAGCTTTCTGATGACCAGGTTCTGAAGGTTCGTGAAGTCATCGACGCTGATTACACCGTCGAAGGCGACCTCCGTCGTGAAACCGCAATGAACATTAAACGTCTGATGGACCTGGGTAGCTATCGCGGCCTGCGTCATCGTCGCGGTCTCCCGGTACGCGGTCAGCGTACCCACACCAACGCTCGCACCCGTAAGGGCCCGGCTAAGCCGATTGCTGGCAAGAAGAAGTAAGGTAGGGGAACGACAATGGCGAAGACTCCTCAGACTCGCGTGCGTCGCCGCGAGCGCAAGAACATTACGAACGGTATCGCGCACGTAAACGCGACCTTCAACAACACCATGATCACCATCACCGACGTACAGGGAAATACCATTTCCTGGTCGACCGCTGGTGGTATGGGTTTCCGCGGTTCGCGTAAATCGACTCCGTATGCTGCACAGATGGCTGCCGAAGACGCAGGTAAAAAAGCTGCTGAACACGGTATGAAAACCCTCGAAGTACAGGTTAAAGGCCCGGGTTCGGGACGTGAATCTGCACTGCGTGCGCTTCAGGCTGTCGGTTTCACCATTACGTCGATCAAAGACGTAACGCCGATTCCGCACAACGGTTGCCGTCCGCGTAAACGTCGTCGCGTCTAATCGCGTCGATCCTTGCGGACGACCCCGCGTTTGGGCCCGGGATGACCGGGCCTCTTCGCGTTTCTCGTGGGGGCAAGTTTATTGCCCTCCTTTCCATAGGCTCCAGTTGCGAAGGTGGGTCTCGTGATTCAAAAGAACTGGCAGGAACTGATTAAGCCGACGAAGCTTGATGTTACTCCGGGTACTGATGCCAGCCGTATTGGTACGATCGTGGCAGAACCGCTGGAGCGCGGTTTTGGTCAGACTCTGGGTAACGCGCTGCGTCGCATTCTGCTGTCGTCGCTCCAGGGTTCGGCAGTTACCGCGATCCAGATCGATGGTGTATTGCACGAATTTTCGTCGATCCCGGGTGTGCGTGAAGATGTCACCGACATCATCCTGAACATCAAGACCATGGGCGTGCGCATGCATGCTGAAGGTCCGAAGAAAATGGCTCTGAAGGCGACCGGCCCTGGTGCAGTCACCGCAGGTCAGATCGAAACCGGTGCGGATATCGAAATCCTTAACCCGGATCTCGAGCTTTGCCATCTTGACGATGGTGCTACGCTCAACATCGAATTCACCGTTGATAACGGTAAAGGCTATGTTGCAGCCAGCTCGCACAGCTCGTCGGACGCGCCGATTGGTCTTATTCCGATCGATGCGATCTTCAGCCCGATCCGTAAAGTGGCCTACAAGGTGGAAAACACCCGTGTTGGTCAGGATACCGACTTTGACAAGCTGTCGCTGACCGTTGAAACCAACGGTGCACTGACCCCTGAAGATTCGGTTGCACTTGCTGCCCGTATCCTTCAGGACCAGCTGTCGCTGTTCGTCAACTTCGAAGAGCCGGAAGCGGTTGTCGAAGAGAAGAAAGAAGACGAACTGCCGTTCAACCGTAACCTTCTGCGTAAGGTTGACGAGCTTGAGCTGTCGGTACGTTCGGCTAACTGCCTGAAGAACGACAACATCATCTATATCGGTGATCTTGTTCAGAAGACCGAAGCAGAAATGCTCCGTACGCCGAACTTCGGCCGTAAGTCGCTGAACGAAATCAAGGATGTACTGGCTCAGATGGGTCTGCATCTTGGTATGGAAGTCGGCGGTTGGCCGCCGGAAAACATCGAAGAACTTGCGCGCAAGTTCGAAGATCCGTTCTAAGAACGGGTCTTCGGCCTTCGGGCCGAGATCGGAACATTCGTGTTCCAAACCGGGGACCCCAGTTGTTTGGGCATCCGGCGGGCTTGTTGCCCACACCGCACGTGCATAACCTGGCCTTTGTGTGAAAGTGATCAGGGTGGCGGCGCGGTTTTACAATCGGTTTCGTGAGCGAAGCCAGGCTATTAAGGAGAGTTACCATGCGTCACGGTATGCAAGGCCGTAAGCTTAATCGTACTTCGTCCCATCGTAAGGCGATGTTTGCCAACATGGCAGTTTCACTGCTCACCCACGAGCAGATCAAAACCACTCTTCCGAAGGCCAAGGATCTTCGCCCGTATGTCGAAAAACTGATTACGCTGGGCAAGCGGGGCGACCTGCATGCACGCCGTCAGGCCATTTCGATCCTGCGCGATGACAAAGTCGTTGCCAAGCTGTTCGGCGAAATCGCTGACCGCTACAAAGAGCGCGCTGGTGGTTACACCCGTGTTCTCAAGGCTGGCTTCCGTTATGGCGATGCGGCTCCGGTTGCTGTGATTGAACTTGTCGATCGCAACGCCGATGCAAAAGGCGCGGAAGACCGTGCTCGCCTCGAAGCAGAGGGCGAAGGCGAAGAAGCAACTGCTGAATAAGCAACGCTTCGGCCTTTAAGAAACAGAAACGGGCGATGCCATTCGGTGTCGCCCGTTTTCTTTTTGCTAAATGACATAAAGTTCATGTTTCCGACAAGGTTGCGCGTAAGGTCTAGTTTCCCTAATTGATGACAAGTCTTTGTCGGTCACAGGACCGCGAACAAGCAAACCAACAGAGAGAGTGTGACGTGCAGGCAAGATGGATTTCAAAGATTGTCGCCTTTGCCATAATCGGACTGACGACGATTTCCAGCACAGGCAATCTGGCCCATGCCCAAAGCCATGAAGCCACCCTGGACCGGCGTTTGCCGTCAAGCCAGGCGGACATCAAGATGTCGCTTTCGCCATTGGTCAAACAAACCGCCCCGGCGGTTGTCAACATTTACACCAAGAAGGTCGTCGAACAACGCCAGCGCACGCCGTTCTTCAATGACCCGTTCTTCAAACAGTTCTTTGGCGATCGTTTCGGTGGTGCCTTTGGCGCCCCGCGCCAACGTGTTGAACGCTCGCTCGGGTCCGGTGTGATTGTTTCGGGCAATGGCACGGTGGTCACCAACCATCACGTGATTGATGGCGCCAGCGAGATCCGCGTTGTCTTGCACGACAACCGCGAATTTGATGCCGATCTGGTCGGATCGGACGAACGCACCGATCTTGCAGTCCTCAAACTGCGCGGGGTTGATAACGAACTGCCGGCCATTCCGTTTGGCGACTCTGATGCGGTCGAGGTTGGCGACCTTGTGCTTGCCATCGGCAACCCGTTTGGTGTCGGGCAGACCGTGACCAGTGGCATCGTCTCGGCGCTGGCGCGCGCCGGTGTCACCGGTCAGGATTATCAATCCTTTATCCAGACTGATGCCGCGATCAACCCGGGCAATTCCGGCGGCGCACTGGTCGATATTGATGGCAACCTGATCGGGGTGAACTCGGCGATCTTTACCAAGTCCGGCGGTTCGAACGGCATCGGCTTTGCCGTTCCGGCCAATATGGTCAAGGTGGTGATGCGCGGCCTGATCAGTGGCGATCTGCGTCGGCCCTGGCTGGGTGCGGCCGGGCAGTCGGTGACGGCCAATCTGGCGGCCTCGCTTGAACTGGATCGCCCGCATGGTGTCCTGATCAACAAGGTGCGCGCCGGAAGCCCGGCTGAACGCGGCGGCCTGCAATCGGGTGACGTTGTCATCGCGGTCAACGGCCTGGCGGTTGATAACCCGAACGAGCTTAAATTCCGTATCGCAACGCTTGAGCTGAATGGCGAGGCAAAGCTGTCAGTCCTGCGGCGCGGGGTCGAAACCATCCTTGCCATGCCGCTGGAAGTCGCACCCGAAATTCCCGCCCGTGACGAAAGCATCATTGATGGCCGCAACCCGTTCAGTGGCACCAAGATCGCCAACATGAACCCGGCACTGGCCGATGAACTGGGCATCGATACGCTCAGCGAAGGTGTGATGATCCTGGCCGTCGCCCGCGATAGCCTCGCACGTCGTACGCGTCTTCAGGCCGGTGACTATATCGTCGAGGTCAATGGACAGCCGATTGATACGGTCGCGCGTTTCAAGGAAGTCGTCCGTGCCGGTGAACGCAGCCGCGACTGGAAGATTTCCGTCAAACGCGATGGCAAAGTCCTGACCGGTGATTTCACCCTGTAACCCTCAGGTCTGATACCGAAAACAAAGGCGCGTACCGCTGTGGTGCGCGCCTTTTTTGTGTCTTGGTCAGTCGGCATTACCAGACACGGGCCGGTGACGCAGCATCATCAGCGCGGCAAAGGTCACAAGGCCAAGCACGATGGTCAGCAAAATCGCATATTGCCCGTAATCATCGATCAAAAGCCCGAAGACAAACGGGGCTGCCGCCTGTGCAAAGCGTGAAGGTGCCATGATATAGCCTTGCCGGGCGCCATATCCAACCGGGCCAAAGGTCGCCAATGGCAATGTCCCCTTGGCGATGGTCAGGATCCCGTTGCCGATCCCGTGCAGGCTGGTAAACAGCATCCCGACCGGCCCGCCAAAGATCAAAAGCAACACCGCCCCCACCGGATGGGTCAGGGCCGAAAGCCGTGATGAAATCAGCGGATGCATCTTTTTCAGCAACCCGAATTCGGCCAACCGGCCTGCAACCTGTGCGGGCCCCACAAGCGACGCCGCAATCAGCGCACCGGCAGCATCCATCCCCGAAATTTGCAACAGGCGGGGCAAATGTGCCGCCATGGCCGTTGCGGTAAACCAGCTGGCGGCAAACACGATGGCCAAAAGGATCATCGGCATGTTGAAAATATCCGAGCGTGATAGCTTGGCCGGGGCAAGGACAGCGGCAGGGGATGCTTTGGCCATATCCGCAGCAGGCGACGTGCGGTTGCCTGTCTTGGTGCGCGGGATCAGAAACAGATTAAGCGGCAAGCCCAGCACGATATGCATCACCGCCCAGAAATAGCACGCGGTGCGCCAGTCAAACTCGGCTTCTAACCCGGCGGTAATCGGCCAGCAGATCGTGCTGGCAAAACCGGCAATCAGGGTAATGCCGGTGATCGGGCCGCGTGCATCATGGCCATAAATCCAGCTGAGCGTGGCAAAGGCCGACTCATAAAGCCCCATCGACATGCCAACACCAATGACGCACCACGCCACACACATCATGGTCAGGCTATCGGCCGTGCCCAGCATCGCAAGACCTGCGGCAAAGATCAGGCTGGACACCGCCAGCACCGTGCGCCCACCAAACTGATCAATCCGCGCCCCGGCCTTGGGCCCGAGTAACGCTGCAAACACCAGCGCAAGTGAAAAGGCGCCAAACGCCCAACCGGGTGGAATGCCAAGCTCATTCGCCATCGGTTCTGCCAGAATGGCCGGCAGATACAATGTGGTACCAAATGCAAGGGTCTGTCCCGTGCCCAACCCGATCACGATTGGCAATTTGGCGGGCGTGCCATGCGAAGTCGACGTCATGGCAGGCCCCGACAGTCAAGGTCGGGCAGGCAGGCAAAAACGAGCGTCACGAATGTGTTCTTTTTGTTGCTTGGATGGAAACAAGCCTGAAAGCTATGCCGCACATATGCCAGCGTCAATCGACGATGTTTCGTCTGTCATCAATGTCATCTGCGTGTTACTTTCCGGTCAAGACGCCCCAAGAACCAACATCGTATTGTTCCAGTATGGTTTCCCTGTTTGAAAGTCAGGTCACGCGCCCTTTGGCCGACAGACTGCGCCCCGCCAAACTCGATGAAGTGGTGGGCCAGGGGCATCTGTTTGGCGATGATGGCCCGATCACCCGCATGATCAAAACCGGCCGCGTGCCGTCCGTGATCCTTTGGGGGCCGCCGGGCTGTGGCAAAACGACATTGGCCCGGCTGATGGCCGATGTTGCCGATATGGCGTTTGAACCACTCTCGGCGATCTTTTCTGGCGTTGCCGACCTGCGCAAGGTGTTCGAACGTGCCCGTGCCCGCCGTTCCACCGGTGGGGCGACGCTTTTGTTCATCGATGAAATACACCGTTTCAACAAGGCCCAGCAGGACAGCTTCCTGCCCTATGTCGAAGACGGCACCATCACCCTGATCGGCGCGACCACCGAAAACCCGTCCTTTGAATTGAACGCAGCGCTTCTTTCGCGCTGTCAGGTGCTGGTGCTCAAGCGTCTTGACGATCAGGGCCTTGAAGAACTGCTTGTGCGGGCCGAAAAGGAAATGGGCTTTGAACTGCCTGTCACGCCCGAGGCACGCGAAACCCTGCGCGCCATGGCCGATGGCGACGGGCGTTATTGCCTGAACCTGGCAGAGGAACTGTTTTCCCTACCGCCCAGCGAAGATGATGGCCCGCTTGGTGTGGCGGAGCTTGCCCGCACCGTGCAAAAGCGCATGCCGATCTATGACAAGGGCGATGACAGTCACTACAACCTGATCAGTGCGCTGCATAAATCCATCCGGGGTTCCGACCCGGACGCAGCCCTTTATTGGTTTAACCGGATGCTGGCCGGGGGCGAGGATCCCAAATTCGTCGCCCGCCGACTGACCCGCATGGCGGTCGAGGATATCGGTCTTGCCGATCCGCAGGCCCAGCAATTCTGCATCGGGGCGTGGGAATCATACGAACGCCTTGGCAGTCCTGAAGGCGAACTGGCCCTGGCCCAGGCGGTGATTTACTTGGCCCTCGCGCCAAAATCCAATGCCGGGTATGCGGCTTATAAAAAGTCGCTCAAGATCGCGCGCGATACCGGGTCGCTGATGCCACCCGCCCATATCCTTAATGCCCCGACGAAGCTGATGAAGGATATCGGCTATGGCACCGGTTATGCCTATGACCACGATCAGGAAGATGGCTTTTCCGGCCAGAACTACTTCCCCGAAGGCATGCGGCGGCAGAATTTCTACGAGCCGGTCGAACGCGGCTTTGAACGCGATCTGAAAAAGCGCGTCGAATATTTCGATCGCCTGCGCGCAGAACGTCAAAAGAAGTGCGACAATAACTAGCGTAGGGCGTGTTAGGTTCCAAAATGGAAACAATCTGGTGAAGAGTCTCTGGCTAAACAGATCGGTTTGGCAGGCGTAAGTTCAGGGCAACAAACAAACCCGGACTCGGAGACTGAAAATGACTAAAGTTCTGCATGTTAGCGCATCTGTGAATGGTGAGAACTCGAACTCCCGCCAGATCGCCCTCAAACTGATCGACCGTATCAAGGCCGCAGATTCATCGGCAACCGTTATCGAACGCGACACCAACGAGGCAGTCGTTTCAGCGATCACCGGCGAAACCGTTGGTGCCTATTACACCCCGGCTGAAAACCGTTCGGAAGCTCAGAAAAAAGTGATCGCCGCATCTGACAAGATGGTGGCTGAGATTATGGATGCAGATGTTCTTGTGATCGGTGCACCGATGTACAACTTCTCCATCCCGTCGACCCTTAAGGCTTGGGTTGACCTGATTGCCCGCGTTGGTGTGACCTTCAACTACACCGAAAACGGCCCGGTTGGTCTGGTCGAAGGCAAAAAAGCCTACATCGTCGCCGCAACCGGTGGCGTTCCGGTCAATAGCCCGGCTGATTTCGCGACCCCGTACCTCAAACAGGTTCTGGCCTTTATCGGCATCACCGATGTTGAAGTCGTCGAAGCGTCTGGCTTTGGTGTTAACGCCGAAGAAGCCATGGCCAAGGCAATTGCCAATGTCGAAGCTGCCAAGCTGCCGGCCGCTGCCTAAGCATCCCGGTTCAAAAACTCCGATACATTCCCGCCGATCAGCGAATTTCCATATCCCCCCCTTGGTTTGCTGATTGACGGGCGTGGTTCCCGAAATGCCCGACGGTTCCCTCCCGTTCGGGCATTTTGATTCTTAACCTTTTGTGGTTAATGTATCGGAGTTCGCAAAAGGGCAGGTGGTGTCATTGAAACGGCTGGCGATGGTTGCAATCTGGGGGCTGCTGGTACTGGCAGGCATTTTCGTAACGGTCCGTTTTACCGGGCTGATGGATCATATGTTGCCTGCTGGCGATCCCCCCAATATGACCTTCGGGCGCGATGCCGACCTTCCGGACGTACCGAATTTCTTCCTTGCCTGTCCGGCCGATCGGCTGCCTGACAGTGACCGCGCCATGCAAAGTCCGTCTTTTGCGGCGTCGGTCGCGACACTGACCGAGGTTTTGATCGAAACCGCCCCGGATCACGGCATGACGTTGATGACCGATGTTTCAGGTGGCAAGGCCGGTCGCCTTTATTTCCTGGCACGCTCAGCAGTATTTCGTTTTCCCGACTGGGTCGAGATCGAGCTGATCCTGCCGGAAACCGGCAATGATGTGGCTTTCTGTTTGTTCGCCCAATCGGTCTATGGCAGCGATGATTTCGGGCAAAATGAAAAACGCACACGTGCCTGGCTTGCCGATGTCGAAGCCCGGATGGGACAAAATCAATAAACCGGGATAAACCGCCAAGGCCAATGCGATTGATCATCCGTTGGCCATGGTGTTTGATACCCTTGGCTGGCATGGGCCCATGCCGTATTCACACGTGACATTTCAGGACTGAGGGAATAGGTTCCGCGCCATGCAATTTTCACCGTTGTTAATCGCATCCATTGCCTTGGGCGGTGCCATTGGTGCCGTTGCGCGTCACAGTGTTTCCGTCATGATGGGCTCTGTGATGGGTCCTGGATTTCCCTGGGGAACCTTGACGGTCAATGTCGTCGGTTCGTTCCTGATGGGGGTGCTGATCGAAGTTTCCGCCCTGAAACTATCCATGGGGCTTGAAACGCGCGCACTCCTTGTGACCGGTTTTCTGGGGGCGTTTACAACTTTTTCGACATTCTCGCTGGATGTCGCGACCTTGTATGAGCGGGGCAATATGGGGCTTGCTGCCCTTTATGTTGGTGTTTCCGTGGTGGTCGGTATTTCGGCATTGTTTGGCGCAATCGCGCTGGTAAGGGGTATTCTGCAATGAGTGGTGTCACTCTGCGCAAGGTCAAGGCAGACGAGGCCGACATTCGGCTCGATCGCTGGTTCAAGCGCAACTGTCCCGAATTCACATTTGGTCAGGTCCAGAAATTCCTGCGTGGCGGTCAGATCCGTGTCGATGGCAAACGTGCCAAGGCCAATCAGCGTGTTGAGCCGGGCCAGGAAATCCGTGTGCCACCCGCGCCGGTTATGTCTGGTGGCGGCACCGGCCCATGGGCCGAAGACGGTTCGAGCTATAACCCGTCTGAAGTCCAGCAACGCAAACAGGCTGGCCCCGCCAAGTCCGACGCGACCGAGGCAGAGCTGCAGGCACTGCGCGATTCCGTCATTTTCTATGACGAGTTGGTTCTGGCGATCAACAAGCCCGCCGGCCTTGCCGTGCAGGGCGGGACCAACACAAATGTTCATGTCGATGGCATGCTTGATGCGCTGAAACTTGATAGCAAGGAACGCCCGAAGCTGGTCCACCGTCTGGACAAGGACACCAGTGGTGTTTTGCTGCTGGCCCGTTCGGCATCGGCGGCCCATGCGCTGACCAAGGCGTTCAAGGATAAATCGACCCGCAAGCTTTACTGGGCGATTGTCACCGGTGCGCCTGCGGAACGCGAAGGCATGATTGATGCTCCGCTTGCCAAAATCGCTGGCAAGGGCGGGGAGAAAATGGTCATCGACGAAAAGCTCGGAAAATCGGTACAGTCTGTCTTCCGTCAGCTTCACCGCGCCGGGCGCAAGGCCGCATGGCTTGCCCTGTCACCGCTGACCGGTCGTACTCACCAGCTGCGTGTTCATTGCGAGGCCATTGAATGCCCGATCCTCGGCGACGGCAAATATGGTGGACCCAAGGCGTTTATTGATGGCCTGTCCAATCAAATGCATCTGCATGCACGTGCGATTGATTTCCCGCACCCCGTGACCGGCCATCGCGTCGTGATCGAGGCACCCGTGCCGGAACATTTCGCCGAAACGCTCAAAAAGCTCAATTTCGATCCGAAAACGCCGACCAAATTCCTGACCCCGGAAATTCACCGCGAAAAGGAAGAAAAGCCCAAGCCAAAGGCAAAGCCGTCGCGTGCGCGCAAACGCTAAACGATCTCGCGAAACCGGTTAGCGCGTCCGGACTTGGGTGCCAAATCCATTGCGCAAGGATTCTTGTAGAACCGAGATGCTGCGGCGTTTCGGGGATCGGGCCAGCTCGATGGTTGCCAAAGACACCAGTGTTTCTGGCACCATCGGCCTGCTGACCAGACTGTCGTTGGAAAAATCATGGGCGGTCTGGGTGTCGACAATGGTGATCCGCCGTGTGGTCCCTGCCAGACCAACCGCGAACGCCAGCGAAAAGGCCGAAATCGATTGCGCCGGATAGGTATCATGTTCTTCCATCAGGTCGTACAACCGGCGACCAAGCGGCGCATCGGGGTTGGGCAAAATACAGCTATGCCCTGCAAGATCCTTAAGGTGGATTTCATCTTGCGCACATAGTGGATGTTCGGTCGGCAGCATCACGGTCAATGCACATTCGCCAAACGGTGTCTGGCGCAAATCCGGGCTTGGCGGCAACAACCCACCAATTGCCACGTCAATCGTGCCGGAACGAAGCGCGATCAGCTGACTGACAGCTCCGCCACCTTCAATAATAATATCGAGATTGGGCAGTTGCCGGTTCAAATCGGCAATTGCTGTCGGCACCAGAGACAGCGACAAGGTCATCACGGACATGATGCGCAACGACTCATCTTCGCCGCGGCGAATGGATTCCACCGTATGATCGACCTGTGCGACACGTTCAAACAGTTGTCCCGTCTCAGCATAAAGACGTTGTGCTTCCCAGGTTGGTTCGATCCGACCCCCTTCATGACGATAAAGCGACACCCGCAACTCGTCCTCGAAAATTGCCAGATGTCGGCTGACGGTTGGTTGGGCCAGTTTCAGTTTCCGCGCAGCCGCACTGATATTGTGCGAGTTTTCAAAAACCGTTCTGAATATCTGTAACCGATGCAGGTTTGTCTCGTTCATTTTTATAAATGCCTGTTTCTTTGCCCCGGGCTTTTATCTGAGTCTACTCCTGTCGCCGGATTACCAAACCACGTCATGAGTTTTGTGCGTATATGCCTTGGGATAGTAGGAAATCCGCATAAAAACTATATATATCAGCCTGGCTATAGGTCAAAGCTATAGTGTGTAGATAATTATGAGATTGAAATATAGCGAAAGGTGAGCATCCTTTATTGCAATAAGGGAGGCTAAAAAAATGGCTGCGATACCATTCATTTTTCTGATTGTTGCGATGCTTTCGGGCAGTGCAATCGCCTATTTCGTCGGAAGCGCAACCGTCATTGCCTTCTTTACCGAAGATCATATGCGCTATCTGGCTGCGCTGCCCCAACGTGTAATGGGGCAGCTTGATGTGTTTGCCTTTCTGGCGATGCCACTTTTTATCCTGACCGGTGAATTGATGAACAGGGGCGGCGTTACAGAGGCACTGATTCGCTTTTCCATGTCCATGCTGGGGCGCTTCAAAGGTGGCCTTGGTCATGTCAATATCCTGACCTCGGTGTTCTTTGCCGGTGTATCCGGTTCGGCATCTGCCGACGCCGCGGCCCTTGGCAATACACTTGTGCCGGTGATGGAAAAACAGGGCTATCGTCGTGATTACGCCACGGCGATTACGGCTGCGTCTGCAATTATTGGCCCGATCATTCCACCATCGATCATCCTGATTTTCTATGGGGCACTTCTAAATACGTCGGTCGTTGCACTGTTTGCCGCCGGTATTGTGCCGGGCTTGCTTTTGGCCGCAGTTCTGATGGTGGTGAATGGTATCATGGCCCATCGCCATGATCATCCGGGCGGACGTGGGGCGGATATCCCGGCATTTTTCCCATCGCTGTTCGCGGCCTTACCGGCACTGTCCCTGCCAGTCGTCATCCTGAGCGGCATTCTATTTGGCGTCATGACCCCTGCCGAGGCCGCTGGCGTTGCCGTTATTGCCGCAGCGCTTGTCGGTGTCATTTATCGCCAGCTTAAGCTACGCGACCTGATCGAGGCGATCAACCGCACGGTCATCCTCTCGGGGGCTGTATTCATCATTCTGGTGGCGATTGCGACCTTTGGGTATCTGACATCGATTGAGCAGATCCCGCAAAAGATGGCTGCGCTGATCGGTGATGTCGGGCTGAGTGTCACGGGCTACATGATTGTGCTCAATCTGATCTTCTTGGGCGCCGGTATGATTATGGATGTGAAGGCTGCTGTTGCCTTGCTTGGGCCGCTGCTTATTCCGCCGGCAATTCAGATGGGTGTCGATCCGACTCATATGGGGATTTTGGTGGGCTTTAACCTGACGGTTGGTTTGCTGACACCGCCCTTGGGTGGGGTGCTTCTGATCCTTAGCACGGTTGTTGATATCGGATACTGGCGGCTTGTCCGCGCAGTCATACCATTCCTTGTCGTAGAGCTGATTTTGCTTGGTGTTCTGATCTATGTGCCAGACATCAGCCTCGCTCTGCCGCGTTATCTCGGTTTGGTCAATTAGGTCATCTTTGCGGGGGCTGTCTGATCGTCCCCAAGGTGAAAACAATTCTTTTTCTATCAGGGAAAATAACATGAAACTTTGGAAGTCTGTTTGCTTTGCTGCCTTTGGCGGCATGATGCTGGCAAGCCCGGCAATGCCCGCCGAAAAGATCGTGATTGCCTTCGCCGGTCAGGAAAACCTCGAAACCGATGCTGAATATGTGTTCATCAACAGCTTTTCCCAAAGCCTGAAAAAACACGGTATCGAAACACAGGTTCATCCGTCCAACAGTCTGGGCAAGGAAACCGATCGTTTCGATCAGACCTCTCAGGGCCTGATCAATGTGAACGTCGGCAATGTTGGTATGCTGTTTAAGGCATCTGAATTCGCAAGCACCCTGTTCCTGCCGTTCCTGTTTTCTGATGATGCGCAGTTTGATGATGTTCTTGCCCGTTCGGGCGCTTACGACAAAATCAACGAAGAAGCAGCACCCTTGGGGATCAAGGTTGCTGGTGTCGCCATGCGTGGCGGCAGCTTGGGGCTGTTTAACATCGACCACCCGGTCACCAAGTTTGAAGACGTAAAATCTCTGCGCCTGCGTGCACAGAACGGCGATCAGGTCAAATTCTTCGAAGCATGGGGAGCAAAGGCCACCATCGTAAGCTGGGCTGAAACCCCGAATGCCTTGCAGACCGGTGTTGCACAGGGCCACTACAACCCGCCTTCAACCGTTGTTGCCGCAGGCCAGGTCGAACTGCTGAAATACTTCACCCCGCTTGATGGTGGGCCGGTTCCGCGTGTGATTTTCCTGTCTTCTGACTGGTATGACAGCCTTGATGATGAAACCCGTGGTTATGTCGATCAGGCAATCGAAGACGGCATTGCCGCAAACCGCAAATGGGCCGCTGCCAAGGTCGCTGAATTTGAACAGATCATCACCGATGGCGGTATCAAGATCACCCCACTCGAAGCCGGCGAACGCGAAAAGTTCGTCGAAGCAACCAAGGCTGTCTGGCCTGAAATTGCAGATCCTGACGATATCGCCTTCATCGAAAAATACATGAACTAACAATGCTATCTGCGGACAATGGGAATGCCTTTACGCATCCCTTTGTCCGCCCTCGCACGGCTAACGGCAGAACCAATAACAGGGGCGCAAGGATACGATCATGAAATGTCTGGCACGAATTTTTATGACAGCAAGTAACGGCGTTGATCTTGTGCTGCGTTGGGTCGCTGGTGTTTTTGTGGTGATCATGGTGGCGATGATTTGCCTTCAGGTCGCAGCCCGTTATGGTTTTTCTTCGCCTCCTGCCTGGACCGAAGAGGCCGCGCGCTATGCCATGGTCTGGGTCGGTTTGTTGGGGGCCAGCATTTCCTTTAAGGCCGGGTTCGATCCCGCTTTGATGCGTATGTCGCCGCGATCAGCGACCACGGTGCGCGTGTTGACTGCACTGGTTCGCGCAAGTTCTGTGATGATCTTTTTGGCACCGGTGCTTTGGTATTGCTTCTTTGGGCCGGGAATGAATACCGCGCGTTCCTTCCTTGCAAGAAGCCTTGTGACCACAGCTGAAACATTCGACATGCCATCGATTTTTGTCGCGGCAAGTGTCCCGATCTTCATCGTTGCGATCTTTCTGCACGGGGCAGCAAAGTGCCTTTCCATCTTTGGCGATGAACAGCCCCACAAAGAAGCGCACTAGCCCGCGATCTCCATAAAACCTTCCGACCTATTTTTCTGCTGCTGCGCGCAAAGCGCCGCACAGAACAAAACACGACGATAGACAAAGGATTTGAGATGTCACCGATCAATGTGGAAACAATCGCCCGTGATGCGGATTTCATTCAACGGCTGACCGATATTCGCCGCGATATCCACGCCCATCCGGAAACGGCATTCGAAGAAAAAAGAACCTCCGATATCGTTGCTGCGTTTCTTGAAAACCTTGGTATCGAAATTCATCGTGGTCTTGGTGGCACAGGCGTGGTTGGCACGTTAAAGGGCAACCGCGAAGGGACGCGTACCATCGGCCTGCGTGCCGATATGGATGCGCTGTTCATCGAAGAACAAACCGGTTTGCCCTATGCGTCGACTGTTGCGGGCAAAATGCATGCGTGTGGGCATGATGGCCATACCACCATGCTGCTCGGGGCGGCTGAAAAACTTGCCAAGAATCCGGATTTCGCAGGCACCATCCATTTCATCTTCCAGCCCGCCGAAGAAGGCCTTGGTGGCGCACGGGTAATGATCAATGATGGCCTGTTTGACCTGTTCCCCTGTGATGCGGTGTATGGCGTGCATAATGGGCCCAAAGAGCCGCTTGGCGTTGTTAAAACCTGTGTCGGTGCGATGATGTCTGCTGGTGATACCTGGCAGGTGTCCTTTGAAGGGACGGGCGGGCATGGTGCTATGCCTGATAAATCAACTGATCCGACGATTGCCGCCGGCAACTTCATTGCAACGGTCGGCAATATCATTTCGCGGAATGTTCCGTCATCGGAGCGTGCCGTCATCAGTGTCGGTCATATCAATGGCGGTGCATTTGACAGCCCGAACATTATTCCGTCATCGGTCATGATCCGTGGCACGGCACGCAGTTTCTCGCCGGAGGTGCGCGACACGCTGGAAAAACGGATTGGTGAACTGGCGCACGGAACGGCCAGTGCGCATGGTGTCGAAGCCCACTATAAGTTCATCCGACGCTATCCGCCGCTTGTGAATACCCAACGCGAAACCGAGGTCGCGGTTCAGGCCGCAACTGGTTCGGTCGGGGCAGAACATGTGGATGGGAACGCAACGCCGCTTGGTGGCAGCGAGGATTTCTCCTTCATGCTTGAAAAAGTCCCGGGCGCCTATGTCATGATAGGTAATGGCGATGGAACGGATGCGCATTTTGTCCACACACCGAAGTTCGACTTCAACGATGATCTGATCGCGCATGGGGTTGCCTACTGGATGAATATTGTCGGGATAGAATTGGCTGCCTGACAGCCTGTCAAAATCCAGGGCATAAATGTCTCAACCGTTAAGACCGAAAAGCCGACGCATTGCGTCGGCTTTTTCGTCCTCCTGATCAAACGGCGTTGGGACACAGTCTGTACTAGGTGTTTTTGCTGTCGAAACGTCTCATGAAGGCGTCATAGACCCGGTTCAGGTGTTGGGCATGAACCGTATTGCCCATGCGTTCACACATTTCGGCCTGGCCCTTAATCATTACGGCAAGCTGTTTGCGGCCGTTTTTGGTATGCACCATGCACTCACCCTCCTCAAGGGCGGTGACCAATGGAATATGCTCGCACTCGGCAATAGCCAGCACTTCCTCCTCGGTGAGGTCGCTGAAGTCGATACAGTCGCGAAGTGTAAGCATGATCTGCCTCCTGTCGCAGAGAGCCTGCCTCTGTCGGGCAGGGCCCTGTAGGCCAGAATTCAATTGTAGCGCGCATCGCACCGCTTAGACAGTAATACAAAATTCACTTGTGGTTTCTGTTGCTTCCCGCACAGCACAAAAAATGCACGGCAATACAACCGCGGGAGACTCGATCTTTGAAACGCTTTCGATTAGTCTCCGCGTTCCAAAATTCGGGATGCCAAACTTTTGATGAAAGACCCCACATGACCACTGATCCGCTTAGACTTGTGATTTTTGATTGCGACGGCACCCTTGTCGACAGCCAGCACGCGATTGCGCATTGCATGGATCATGCCTTTGCGCAGCACGGTCTGGATTGTCCGGGGCTGGAAAACACGCGCACCATCATTGGTCTGAGCCTGCCCGAAGCCATCACAAAGCTGGCAAGCCCGGCACGGGTGGATGAGGACATCATCGCAGCCGTGACAGCCGCCTATAAAACCGCGTTCTTTACCCTGCGCCAGACCCCCGATTTCCACGAGCCGCTGTTCCCCGGTGTGCACGAAGTTCTGATGGAAATCGATGGCCGTAAATGGCTAAGCGGTGTGGCAACCGGCAAGGCCCGCCGAGGTCTTGATGCGGTGCTTGCCCGCAATGAACTTGAAGGCCGCTTTGTTACCCTTCAGACCTGTGACAATCACCCGTCAAAGCCCAATCCCGCGATGTTGATGGCAGCCCTTGAAGAAACCGGGGTGGATGCTCCCAATGCGGTGATTGTTGGCGATACCAGCTATGATATCGAAATGGGCCGGGCGGCTGGGATGATCGCCATCGGCGTTGACTGGGGCTATCATGATGTCGATACGCTGCATAAATCAGGTGCGCACGCCGTCATCAGCCACTTTGATGAACTGACTGCTGCCCTTGATACGATTTGGGAAATTGACCGTGACGCCGCTTAAGAATCCCGACCTTGCCCCGATCCGTTTTGAGCTGACCCTGGCCGTCGATCCCGATGATGCGTTCAACGCCTTTACTGCGGGCTTTGGCGACTGGTGGCCGACCGATACCCATTCGATCTCGAAAAAGGACTGCATCACAGTCGAATTCAATGACGGTGTCGGCGGCGAAATCATCGAACGCGCCAAGGGGCAGGATGATATCCCGTGGGGGCGGGTACGAAGCTGGCAACCGGGTGAACATCTGTCCTTTACCTGGCATCCGGGCTGGAATGCTGGCGACTTTACCCTCGTTGAGGTCTCCTTTGACCTCAACGAGTTTGGTCGCTGTGTCATCCGTTTGGAGCACAAGGCATGGGAAAATGTCGGCGAAATCGCGCCAGCCCTTCGCGAAGGCTACCTCAAGGGCTGGGAATTTGCCTTTGGCGAATGCTTTGGCAATTACCTGCGCCAAAAGCGCTGATCAGTACAGCTGGTATTCGATCAATTCACGCTGCAATTTGACCGGGTCGCGGAACCAGTGGGTGATAAAGCCCAGTTCGCGTGCCTGCTGAATGTTACGCTCGCTGTCATCGATAAACAGGGTTTCGCGCGGGTTAAGCTTGAAGCGTGAAATTGCCAGATCAAAAATCCGCGGATCGGGCTTGGCGAGTTTTTCCTGGCCAGACACCAGAATGTCTTCGAAGTGATCAAGGAACTCAAAGCGTTCCAACGCATGCGGCCATGTTTCTGCCGACCAGTTGGTCAGGGCAAACAGCCGCACCTTTTTGCGTTTTTTAAGGTCTTCAAGAATCCCGACCGTGCGATCAATCGCGCCTTTGAGCATCTCCGGCCAGCGTTCCTGCCATGCGGCGATCTCGTCATGGTGCTGCGGATAGCGGTGCTGAAGGTCCGGGATGGAATTGGCAAAGCTCAGCATCCCCTGATCATGCAGATGGTTCCAGTGCGGATGGCAAACCTCGGCCAGAAAACGCTCCATCTCCGCATCGTCCTTGAACATCTTGCGATACAGATAACGCGGATCCCAGTCGACAAGAACGCCGCCAAGGTCGAACAAAACCGTTTCAATATCGCGCATGTCTTCTCCATCTGGCGGGTTGTGGCTGTTGGGTGCCCCTTTTAATCAGGTGGCGTCCATTGGTGCAAGCAGCAGTTAAGGGACTGAACGCTGTGCTATCATGATCCTTGTTGCGATTGGCACCGTAAACAAACCTGAACGAAATGCGGTCGCGCCTGAATGTAGCTGACGGGCTAGATGACAGGCCAGATGACGGTAATGTCATTTGCCAACCGGGCGTGCCGTCGCAAATGATGGTGATACGGGAAAACCCGAAAACAGGAATCAGAGGAGGCTAGAACATGTGTACGCTAGACGGATGTGGCTCCCACGAACATCTCGGTCCGCCGCCCAAGGCAACCGATGAAGAACGCCGACTGTTTCTGAAGGGCGCAGTTGCCCTGCCTTTGGCTGTTATTCTTGCCGATCCGATGCTGGCCCATGCGGCCGGCCACGGCCTTGATAAAGTGACTATTACCACGCCAGAAGGCGATGAAATGGTCGCCGAAGTCGCCATGCCGGCAACCCTGCCTGCACCCACGGTCATTCTGATCCACGAATGGTGGGGGCTTAATGATCATATCCGCGCGGTGGCGGCTGAATATGCCAAGCAGGGCTATATCGCGCTTGCGGTTGATCTGTATGGTGAACCGCCTGCCACCACGCCGGATGGGGCACGTTCCCTGATGTCGTCGATGGACCCGGCGGTTGCGACCCGCAAGCTGCAGGCCTCGGTCGAATTCCTGCGTAACCACAAGGACTCAACCGGCAAGGTTGGTTCGGTCGGTTGGTGCTTTGGCGGTGGCTGGTCGCTCAATACAGCACTTGCGACCAATATTGACGCAGCCGTGATCTATTACGGTAACGTCAAAAAGACCCCGGAACAGGTCGCAACGCTCAACGCGCCGATCATGGGCCATTTCGGCACCCTTGATAAAAACATCAACCGGGAAATGGTCGAAGGCTTCGAAGAATCGCTGCGTATTGCCGGCAAGACCGACTACCAATTCTTCTGGTATGACGCCGATCACGCCTTTGCCAACCCGACGGGTGGCCGCTATGACGGCGAAGATGCCATGTTGGCCTGGGAACGCACCATGGCCTTCTTTGACGAACATCTCACCTGATCATCGCCAATGGTACGATGAAAAAAGGCCGGGGTTTCCCGGCCTTTTTATTTGTCTGATGATTGGTCTAAATGGGGTTTAGTTCGTCGGATTTCCGCGGTTTGCCCATTTGGTCGATCGGCGTTCGATGACGTTGAAGATCTCGTACATCGCAATCCCCATCACCGCGATCACCAGCAATCCGGCAAACACCAGCGGCATGTTGAATTTCGACGACGCCGACAACATCAAATAACCAACACCAACGTTCGATGCGACAGTTTCCGAAATAACCGAGCCGACAAAGGCCAGCGTGATCGCAACTTTAAGGGATGCAAAGAAGTACGGCATCGCCCGCGGGAAGCCGACCTTGATCAGGATGTCACGACGGGTGGCACCAAGCGACCGCAACACATCGCGCAATTCCGGCTCAAGGGTGGCAAGGCCGGTGGCAACGTTGACCACAATCGGGAAGAACGAAATCAGGAATGCGGTGATAATTGCCGGCACGGTGCCGATGCCAAACCACATCACCAGAACCGGGACAAGGGCCACCTTGGGGACAGAGTTAAATCCAACCAAAAGCGGGTTGGCCGCGTCATAAATCGCCCGGCTTGACCCGACCAGTGCGCCAAGCACAACCCCGAACACCACGGCAATGGCAAAGCCCGCCAGCGTGGTATAAAGCGTGTGATAGGCATGCATCCAGATCGCTTCATGGAACTGCCAGCCGACAATGATGCTCTCAGACGGGGTCGGCAGGACATAGGGCGGAATGTTGAAAATCCGCACAATCAATTCCCACAGCACGAAAAGCCCGATGGCGCTGAGCCAAGGCGTTGCTTTGCGAAGGTTCAATTTCTTTTTCATGACTTTTCCCGCCCTTCCTTATGCTTCTCGCACGTCACGAATGTGACTGCGCAATTCGTGGACAAGATCGGTGAAAGGCTGGGTAAAGGTGGTTTCCTGATCGCGCGGACGGGGCAGGGTGTTTTCACGCTCCACCAGGATTTTACCCGGGCGTTTGGACATCACATAGATGGTATCGGCAAGATAGGCCGCCTCACGCAAATCATGGGTGACCAGAATAACCGTGAACGGCTTGATCATCCAAAGGTTCTGCAAGATGTCCCAAAGCTCTTCACGGGTGAAGGCATCAAGCGCGCCGAACGGTTCATCCAGCATCAAAAGATCCGGCTCATGGATCAATGACCGGCACAGTGATGCACGCTGCTGCATGCCCCCCGACAATTCCCACGGATATTTGTCTTCGTGGCCTTCAAGCCCGACGGTCGCCAAAAGTTTGCGCGCGCGTTCTTCATATTCCGCGCGATGTTTGCGCAGGCGGTTGCGGTGCGGCTTGACGATTTCCATCGGCAACAGAACGTTATCAAGGGTCGTGCGCCACGGCAAAAGGGTCGGGTTCTGAAACGCCATGCCAACAATCTTGAGCGGCCCTGAAACTTCCTTGCCATCGACAATGACATTGCCCTCAGATGGCGGCATCAGACCGGAAACCAGTTTCAGCAAGGATGACTTGCCACAGCCCGACGGGCCGACAACGGCGATAAATTCGCCCTTGTCGATCTTCATATTGGTGGTTTCAAGCGCCAGTTCATCGCCTTCGCTATAGCGAAGTTTGACGTCGTTGAGTTCGACGAAGCTTTTGGACACTGCAGTTATTCCCCCTGCTTGGCCTGTTCGTATTCTTGTTTCTCTGTCATGGAAAACGGGGCAGTCAGAAAATCCGACTGCCCCGCTTCATAAGATGATTATTTCAGCATGCGGTCTTCAGCAGACGGCATGAATTCATCGGTATAGATGTCATCAACAGACGGCTTGTTCTCAAACCCGAATGCCAGGGCAACCTGATCGATGGCCTTGGCCATACGGTCGGCTTTGACAAGGCCCATGCCTTCTTCAAGGGTTGCCGGGGTGACGACGTTTTCATCAATCGCCATCTGCAGACGCTGCAGCTCAAGATCCGGGTTGATCAGCGGATCGACTTCCTTAAGCGCGTCAATTGCAGATTGCGGATCGGCAATCGCCGCCGCCCAACCTTTGACCACACCACGCAGGAAGCCTTTAACTTCTTCCGGGTGGTTTTCCATCATGTCCGGCGATGCCAGGATGCCGTTGCCATAGAAGTCCATGCCAAAGTCTTTGTACATAAAGACGGTCAGGTCATCCTTGGCAACACCCTGTGCCTGCAGGTTCAGGATCGAGGTGAAATAGTGACCGGAAATCGCATCCACATCGCCACGCACCAGCATCGGCTCACGTAGCGGCGGGTCCATGCTTTCCCATGTCACAGCATCAAGGTCGAGACCGGTGGCCGATGCAAATGCCGGATACAGTTTGCGCGATGCATCAAAGACCGGGGCGCCAAGGGTTTTGCCAACCAGGTCTTCCGGCTTGGTAATGCCGGAACTTTTCAGCATGAACAGCGCAAATGGCGGGCGATCATAAACCATGAAGATCGACTTCATGGCGCGGTCCGGGTTGGATGCGTTGAATTCCACCAGCGAGTTGATGTCAGCAAGCGAAAGGTCATAGGCGCCGCTGGCAACACGGGTGATCGCACCGACCGAACCGTTGCCCGAGTCAATCGTGACATCAAGGCCTTCTTCTTCGAAATAGCCGTTCTTCTTGGCCAGAAGATACGGTGCTGCCGGACCTTCGTATTTCCAGTCGAGCGAGAATTTGATCGCCATATCTGCAAGGGCCGCATGCGCGCCAAGGGCAACAGCCGCCCCGATAGCAGCCCCCAAAAGTCGGTTCGTAAACGTGGTCATGTCTAAAGAAGCCTCCTGAATGCGGATCGATGAAACAATCCAGCCACCTGATAAATCCAATGCGCACTTAGCAATGGTCATGCCATGTCGCCTGTGCGCCCGCTTTGTCGCGGTTTTGTAACCTTCGCCCAGCAGAGTAAGGGTGTTTATTATTTGGTCAATGGGGCAATTTGATCAAAAATTATACAGAAATTCTTGATAATCGCTCAATTGGCGCTCTTTATCTGGCAAATTATGTGGCAAATCACTTGCGCAATCCGCTGCTTTTGGGCATATGGCGGTCATGCTTACACAATCGATCAAACGTTTCTATAAAAAGGCCGATGCCAGCGCCGATGAAACCGGGGCCGGCTGGCGCGTGCTTCTTGATGGTCGTGCGGTGAAAACCCCGGCCAAGGCGGACTTTTTGCTGCCATCCGAAGTCCTTGCGCGTGAAATCGCGACGGAATGGGACGCACAGGGCGAAAAAGTCCAGCCTTCCACCATGCCGATCATGCAGCTTGCCGCGACCGCGATTGACCGGGTGCGCCCGAACCGCGATGCGGTAATTGCCGAGCTGACCGGCTATGGCCGATCGGATTTGCTGTGCTATCGCGCATCCTTCCCCGAAGACCTGATCGAACGTCAGGCCAAGACATGGCAGCCGCTGCTTGATTGGTCAAAAGACCATCTGGGGGTGGTGCTAACGGTCACCGAAGGTGTGATGCCGATCACCCAGGACGACCATGCATTGTTGCGTTTGCAGGATCATGTCGAAGGTTTTGACGACTATTACCTGACAGCCCTGCACAGTCTGACGACGATTTCAGGTTCCGTGATCATCGGTCTTGCGGTGATGAACCGCAAGCTCGACACCACAACCGCGTTTGAGGCCTCGATCCTTGACGAAGGCTACGCGATGGAAAAGTGGGGCAACGATGCCGAGGCGATCGCCCGTCTCGACCGTCACCGCGCAGAGTTTTTGGCCGCAGGACGTTATCTGGAGTTGCTGGGCTAACCCGCAACTGGCCGCGCAAACACCATGACCCATACAAAGGAGCAGGTAACTGCTCCTTTTTTTATGCCTGTTTACTGTGCATGCCAGAGCCCTGTTTATTGGTGTTCTACTTTTGAAGGGATTGTCGATCCGGGGCTACAGTTCAATAAGTTAGCTCGATCGGGGAAACGATTTCGCGTCTTCGCTGCAGAATCTGCTTTGCATCAATTTTCAATAGGTATAAAACGGTACCTATACATTGGTATCGGTTATTTTGGTTTCCTGAAGGAGACGCCAGTACGGCGACGGGATGAATTTGTCGGTAAACTTGACCAAACAGACAGGAACTGACGCTTGCGCTGCCGGTGCGGCGCCGGTTCTCTATGAGTTTTTCCGCAATACCCCGTCACGGAACTATTTCGGCGCAGGCGTTTTTGAACTGCTTGGCTACGACCCGAAGGACAGCGACTTTGATCGCACACAGGGTTGGGCGTCCTTGCTTCATCCC
>NZ_DCAO01000116.1:0-698 GCF_002311515.1 Thalassospira sp. UBA1131 | reverse complement strand
GATGGCAATTGGATCACGGTCGAAGATTGCGCGACGATCCACGAGTTGGCCAATGGCGATGTTGTGACGTCGGGATGCTTGACCCGTCTTGACGCGGCGCAAACCTTGTCGTCATCGGATGGCATCAGTCACACGCTGCAAAAGGGCGGCAATCTGCACAAGCGCCTTCTTAACTCCCTGGCCGAGGGGGTGGTTGTCTATGACGCCGCCGGTACTGTAGTCGAGTTCAATAATACTGCGCTTGAGATTCTTGGTCTCACGGGCGACGAACTTTGCCGAAAGACCGTGCCCGAAACGCCGTGCACCTTTGTGCGCGAAGATGGTGTACCGCTGACCCGTGATGAGCTTCCCGGCAAAAGGGTCCTTGCAACCGGTGACCGCGAATATGGCGTTGTGTTGGGGGTCAATCGCCCGAATGGCGAATTTGCCTGGATCCGGGTTAATGCAGAACCCCTGCATAACGAACAGACCGGCACCTTTGACGGCGTCATCGTTTCATTCGCCGATATTAACGATGTCAAACAGGCCGAGGTCGCCTTCCGCGAACGTGAGCTGCTGTACCGTCAGATGTTTAGCAACACAACGGCGGTCAACATTCTGGTCGATCCGGCAGATGGCCGGATTGTTGATGCCAGCCGCGCAGCAGAAGAACTTTATGGTTTTGCGGATGGCGGTCTTGTTGGTCGGACGATCCCGGA
>NZ_DCAO01000001.1 GCF_002311515.1 Thalassospira sp. UBA1131 | reverse complement strand
ACGATCAAGACCCCGGATCAGTTCAAGCTGATCGGCAACGAAAAGCTCCACCGCAAGGACAATCACGGCAAGACCACCGGGACCGCGATCTTTGCCATGGATGTCAATCTGCCCGGCATGATCTATGCCGCGATCATGCACAGCCCGAAATTCGGTGGCACTGTTGTATCCTTCGATGACAGTGCGGCAAAGGATGTCGGTGGTTTCATCGCCGCACAGGTCCTGCCAAACAAGGCGGGTGTGGTTGCCTTTGGCAAAAACACCTGGTCGGCATTCCAGGCGCGTGATGCGCTTTCGGTTGAATGGGACTTCAGCGTTGCTGAAACCCGCAGCACCGATGCCCTGATCGCGGCCCATCAGGCCCTGCTTGATGAAAAGCCGGAATTCGAAATCGGCCACGAAATCACGACCGAGAATGTCGCCCCCTTGATCGACGGTGCGTCAAAAACCATTGAGGCTGACTTCACCTTCCCGTATCTGGCGCATGCGTCAATGGAATCGCTGAACTGCACGATTGAGCCAACCGATTTTGGCGTGCGTGTTCATGACGGTTGTCAGTTCCCGACCATCACGCGGCCGACGGTTGCAGCGATCCTTGGGCTTAAACCCGAACAGGTCGAAATCAAGACGCTATATGCCGGTGGTTCGTTTGGCCGTCGCGCCAACCCGACCGCCGATTACAATGCCGAGGCTGCCATGGCCTTTGCCGTGTCGGGCAAGAAAGTCCCGGTCAAACTGGTCTGGAGCCGCGAAGACGACATGAAGGGCGGCTATTACCGCGCCATGTCAGCACATCGGGCAAAGATTGGTCTGGATGCGGATGGCAAGATCGTCGGATGGGACCATCGCCTTGCGATCAAGTCGATCATGAAAGGCACAAGCTTTGAAGGAATGATGGTCCGTGACGGGGTTGATGCGACCTCTGTCGAAGGCGTATCCGAAAGCCTTTATGCCATCCCGAACCAGGCCATCGGCCTGACGGATTTCCATAACCCGGTGCCGGTTCTTTGGTGGCGTTCGGTGGGACATACCCACACAGCCTATGCCATGGAAACCCTGATGGATATGGTCGCAACCGAAAGCGGTCAGGACCCGATCGAACTGCGCCTGTCGATGCTGGACGCAACACAGCCCAACCAGGCCCGCATGATTGAAGCCATCAAGCACGTGCGTGAAATTTCCGGATGGAAAGAAGGCGACAAGCGCGGCTTTGCCTGCCACTTCTCGTTCAATACCTGCGTCGCGGTTGTGGCGGATGTCTCGGTCGATGACACCAGCGTGCATGTCAACAAGCTGTTCATGGCGGTTGAATGCGGTGTGGCTGTAAACCCCGATGTCATTCGTGCGCAGATGGAAGGCGGGGCCGGCTACGGCCTGACAGCGATCTTGCGCAATCAGATCACCCTGACCGACGGTGAAGTCGATCAGTACAACTTCCCGGATTACGAATTGCTTCGTAATCCCGAAATGCCCGAAGTCGAAGTCGCCATCGTTCCATCGAACGGTGCACCGACCGGTGTTGGCGAACCGGGTCTGCCCCCAACCGGGCCGGCCGTTGCCAATGCGATCTTTGCGCAAACCGGCACGCGGATCCTGGAACTTCCCATGACCAAGGCTGGTTTCGACTTCGTGTAAGAGATAACTGCTCGGGGAATCATTTTCCCCCATCCCCCACCCCGTGGTTTCCCGGGCAGTTACCCTTTTGCTGAAAGGGCGAGGAATATGACCAATCAACTTTCCGCAATGCTTGGCACCTGGCAGAAAAACCGCGACAGCACTGAATGGGTGCTGGGAACGGTTTATCGCACCGAAGGGTCGGCTTATCGCAAGGCCGGTGCCATGATGCTGATCAACGGCCACGGACAGCAGTTCGGACTACTCAGCGGTGGCTGCCTTGAGGCCGACATTATCCGCAATGCGCGCCGGGCCATGGTGACCGGCAAGCCTGTCATGTTGACCTATGACGGCACTGACGAAGATGATCTGTCATTCAAACTTGGCGTGGGATGTGGCGGCACGGTCCATATCATGCTCCAGCCGCTTAGTGCTGCAAATGATCTGGGCCTTGGCGATTTGTATGAAGCCCTGCAAAAACGTCAAAGCGGCCTCTATTTCCAGAAGATCGATGCGGTCGAAGGCTATTTCGAAGCTGGCGTGCTTTATGGGCAACGCCCGGCCCATATCGAAAACCGTGAAGACGGCAATTGGCTGGTGACACCGATCCAGCCTGAACCCCATGTTCTTGTGGTGGGCGGTGGCCTTGATGCCCGCCCGGTGATTGGCATTGCCCATCAGATGGGCTGGCAAACAACGCTGGTCGATCCGCGCCCGGCAAATGCCCGGGCCGAGCATTTCCCCACAGCAGGCACCATCCTGCGCAAGATTGATGGTGATTTGGCGACCTATGTGACCGACCATAAAGTCGATGCGGTTATTCTGATGGCCCATAGTGTCAGCATCGATGCCTCGGCCCTTGCGGTCCTTTGCGATGCACCGATCAAACATCTGTCCGCCCTTGGACCACGCCATCGGTTTCGCGATGTTCTGAACGAAGCTGGCATTTCCATGAACGATCTGGCATTTGATATTTCAAGTCCGGCGGGCCTCGACATCGGTGGGCAACTTCCTGAAAGCATTGCTCTTTCGATGTTGTCAGGCATTCATGCCGCCCTGTTCAAACAATCAGCGGCCCCGGCCTTGGCACAAGCCGCCGAATAATGCGACCTTGATGATGACGTCACGCACAGACATCCCAAAACCGAAACTGGCCACACTTCTTCTGGCGGCCGGGGAAAGTGCGCGCTTTGGCGGGCGTAAGCAGCTTGCCGATATCAATGGCAAACCCATGATCGAACATGCCCTTGATGCCCTGTCAGGGATGCCAAAGTCGGACACCTTTGTGGTTCTTGGTGCCTATGGTGATGAAATCGCGCCGTGTCTTAAAAGTGGCTTGACGATTATCACCAATGAACACTGGGCCACGGGGATGGGAAGCTCGATTGCGTGCGGCATGACGAAAATCGCGACCAACGGCGGATATGATGGTGTTCTGATTGCCCTGTGTGATCAGGTCAATCTGACCGGCGATGATTACACCCGATTGATCACAGCCTTTGACGGTGAACAGATTGTCGCAACCCGACACCAAGATGGGCTGGGTGTGCCTGCCATTTTCCCAAAATCTGTCTTTGATGATTTGCAAAGCCTTGCCGGACCGATTGGCGCGCGCAAAATCATCGATAAACATGCCGATAACGTGACCGCCCTATCACTTGCAAATGCCGCACTTGATATCGATACCCAAGATGATTTGAAGCAAGTGACAGACTAAAGCATGCTGCATTTAGTCTGCTCCATTATGTGCCAAACCGGGCAGCGGGGTGTTTCCTGCTGACCCGTCGGCTGAATTGCGGCATGCTTGCATGTCTTGAAAAACGAGATGACGTGAATGAAAGCAACCGCCCACATCATGGTCCTTTTGGTCGAGGACAACATGGATATCGCCGCCACCGTCAGTGACTATCTGACGATTGAAGGCGTTGAATGCGACCATGCCTATGATGGTGAAACCGCCTATCAGATGGCGCTGACCGGTGAGTATGACGTGATCCTGCTTGATCTGATGTTGCCATTCCGCGATGGCATCAGCATCTGCAAGGCGCTGCGCGACGAAGGTGTGGACACCCCGGTTCTTATGCTGACCGCGCGTGATACACTTGATGACAAGATCGAAGGGTTCCACGCCGGGGCGGATGATTATCTGGTCAAACCGTTTGAGCTTGAAGAGCTTCTTTTGCGCACGCGC
>NZ_DCAO01000086.1 GCF_002311515.1 Thalassospira sp. UBA1131 | reverse complement strand
TAAGTGGCGGATATGATCCCATAATGCATTTTTTCTATTTCATAATCCAGATAGTATGATTTGTGAAAACTACCGGGAATTATGAAAATGGGCCATGATTTTTCCAAACTGGTCCGCCACCATGAAAAACAAAGCCTATATCGTGTTCGGGTTTTTGGCCCTTGCCTGGGGCATGACGTTTCTGTTTAACAAAAGCGCCAGCACGCTGATCACCCCAACCCAGATTGCCGCCGTTCGCGTGTTTATGGGGTTCCTGCCGGTTTTTGCCGCAGCCCTGATCGGGCGAAAACTTAAATGGCGGCATTTGCGCTTTACCCACCATTTTATCGTGATGTCGGTTCTGGCGGGCAGTCTTTATTATTCCAGCTTTGCCAAGGGCATTCAGCTTTTGCCATCCAGCCTTGCCGGGATGCTGAGTGGTGCCATTCCGATGATTTCCTTTATCACCGCAGCGGCCTTTTTGCGCGATGAGCCTGTTAATCGTCGCTCGCTTGTTGGATTGGGGGTTGGCTTTATCGGGGTTGCGATGATTGCGCGCCCCTGGGACGCAAGCGTTTCGGCAAGCGATTTGGCCGGGGTTGGTTATATCGGACTTGGGTCCTTATGCGTTGGTCTGTCCTTTGTCTATGCCCGCCGGTTCTTAAGCCCGCTTGGCATTTCGCCCCTTGCACTTTGCACCTATCAATTGGGTATTGCCGCGCTGACATTGCTGGTTACCACCGACTTTAACGGCGCCAGCGCGATCTTTGACAATGGCTGGATCGCCCTTGGTCTGTTCTTTGGGCTTGGTCTGTTTGGCACCGGCTTTGCGTATTTGTGTTATTACTTCGTTGTCGAAAATCTTGGTGCGGTCAAAGCGGCAAGCGTGACCTATATCCCGCCGATTATCGCCGTTTTGACCGGCTCACTGATTTTAGGGGAAAGCGTGCAGTTGCTTGATCTGATTGCGCTGATGGCAATCCTGACCGGGGTTGTCGTGATGCAATCGGGACGCACCCCACCGATGCAACGCCACATGACAAATGTGCCATCACAGCAAAGCTGATAAATCAGGCCCCCGCACACATCACGTCTGCAGGGGACCTTCAAAAGCTTGTTAGCCCGCAGCTGCACGGACGAATGCGTTGATCAATGGATGGTCTTCACCCCGAAGTGCGGCACGTTCGGGCTGAAACGCGGTACCAATAAAGAACGGATGACCGCGAAGCTCAATCGCACGCGGATCACGATCCTGATCCCAGGCCACAATCTGAAGATCCCGGCCATCAAGCACATGGGCATATTCCGGGTTAAACCCGAATGAGCAGCGATAGGTTTCCGTCAAATGCGCTGTGCCACAGACATCGCGGATTACACTGTTTTCCGCAAGGTCGATCCCACCATCCTGATCAATCAACGCACAGCTAAGCGGCGCGATCAGGGGCAAATCCGCATCCGGGTCGATTTCCGCATTTGCCGCATCGGAAAGACCAAGAACATTACGGGCATATTCCAGGATCGCATGTTGATATCCGCCACAGGTTCCCAGGAAGGCAATCCGGTTTTCACGCGCACGCCGAATTGCGGAAAGCGCACCGTCAAAGCTTTGATACGGGCTGGCAGGCACGCACCAGATCCCGTTATAGCCATCAAGGGCTTGGGCATCAGGGCAATCAATGTCGGATGTCGCGACCCAGTCAAATGTGACGGTAAGTCCAAGATTTTCGGCGGCCAAGTCCAGGGCCTTCGGGATGGCCTGATGCGCGGTAACGTTCGGGTTATAATCGCCGACAAGTGCGATGGTGACGGTCATATGTTTTTCCTCGTTTCGTTTTCAATGACGAGGGAGAAAAGCCGGTTCAACCAACAAAAAACGGCCCGTGAAATCACGAGCCGGGATTTGAGCGCCAAACTGAGCTGCCTTTGTTGAACTTACTACAAAGTTCCGGACCGCGCCATATCTTCAAGAGCCATTTTTACGGCTTGCGCACGGTTCGAGACGTTCAGTTTGCGATAGATGTTTTTCAGATGGTACTTCACGGTGATTTCGCGCAGATCAAGGTGACGGGCAATGTCCTTGTTCGGACGTCCTTCTGACAGCAGTGCGAGAACTTCACGTTCACGCGGTGTCAGACGGCCAAAATCGCCCTCACTGCCAAAGCCGCCGGCAAGGCGACCTTCGCCATCACCCCCGCCTGACATGTTGTCATTCATGTCGTTCAGAATCGACGATGGCAGGTATTTGTCGCCAGCCAGAACCAGTTGCACTGCATTTGCCAAGGCCTGCCCACGCAGGGTCTTGGGAATAAAGCCATGCGCACCGGCCTCAAGCGCCTTGCGGACATCTTCACTTCGATATGCGCCAGAAAGCAGAACCACAAAGGTCGAATCTGCCACCTTCTCCAAGGTGCGCTTCAAACCTTCAAGTCCATTCATCCCCGGCATGCGCAGATCAAGCAGCACCAGATCGAATGTGTTATTGGCTGCTATCAGCTCGAGTGCGGGGTCCAATGCCCCTGCTTCGGCCACTTCACAGTCATCGAAATACTGTTGGAACAGTAGCGAGATTGCCTCACGAACAAGATCGTGATCGTCCGCCAAAAGGATACGCAATGCTGTCGCCTTTCATCTACCTAATCGGCTCCTTCACCTACCTGCGAAGGATACCACACCAAAAGGTTGCACCTACTCAATTTTTCGGTCTGGGGAGCTCAGGATACGTAAGGCTGCACATATTAGCAAACGAGAAGTTTTCCAAGCAGATGCACTAGCGCACAATCACGACAGTACTTCTGCACGCGCAACCGGACGTAGTTCTTCGAGCTTTACATTCAAGGCAGAGGCTGTGACGTCGATATTTTTGCGTCCAAAATCGGCCAGCAACAGGGCAACAACACCGTTTTCGCGCGGGTTGGCAACAACCTCGCCAATGATCTTGCGCGTGTAATCCTGACATTCTTCGGGGGACATGCCCATCTGTTCGCCAGCCCACTGGATCAGCATTTTATAAAGATGGGTTTCGACGCGAAAATCCTGTTCAAGATCAAAGCTGTACTTTGCTTCAAACCCGCGTTCACGATCATTAAAGCTGCTCATTATCGATTCCTCCTGTAAGCTGGTCATATTGTCATCGGAGCCAAACCGGTCAAGCCATTGTCTGTCATAGCATTTTATATGACAACAAACGACACCGATTTCACTTGTTTGGCTTATACTTTTGAATTTGACAAAGTGCGGTTCAGCACGCTTTGATCTGGCTCATGTGTACAGTCATTATTTTACGCCGCCCCGACCATGATTGGCCGGTGATCATTGGCGCCAATCGCGATGAAATGAATAACCGTCCCTGGAAGGCGCCTGCGCGCCACTGGGAAGACCGCCCTGATGTCATCGCAGGCTTGGACGAAACCGCCGGGGGAACCTGGCTTGGTGTCAATGAGGACGGCGTGGTTGCCGCCGTTCTCAACCGCTATGGCACGCTGGGCCCTGCCGATGGCAAACGATCACGCGGCGAGTTGCCGCTTGAGGCACTTGACCATGCCGACGCGATTGACGCCGCGCAGGCCCTTGCCGAACTTGATGGCGATGCCTATCGCCCGTTTAACATGGTGATCGCCGATAACCGCGATGCCTATTGGCTGGCAAACCGCGGCACGGGCAAGATCGAAATTACCGAAATCCCCGAAGGCCTTTCGATTCTGACCGCCCATGACCTTAATGACACGCAAAACAGTGCGCGAACCAAACGCAATCTGCCGCGCTTTGTCAGTGCCCCGGCTCCGCACCCCGAAGCCGATGACTGGTTTGCCTGGCAGGCGCTTTTGGCTGATACCGGGACAGAGGCCCCGGACCCCGATCACCATGACATCCGTGCCGATGCCATGCTGGTGCGCAGCAATATCGGATTTGAGACCATCTGTTCGTCGCTGATCGGGCTTCCCGCGATTCCCACAAGCGAACATGAACTGCCGAGGCGACCGGTCTGGCTGTTTGCCGAAGGCCAGCCCGACAAAACACCGTTCCATCCGGTCGACGTCTAACAGCAGATGGCGATCAACGCCTTTTCAGTTCAACAGGTTACCGCCGCAATTCGGCCGCTCTGCGATACAGATGCTGACGGTTGCAAATTTCGATTATCAAGTTTGCATAAATAGAGCTTAAGCGACAATTGAGTTTCTCGCCAAGCACTGCTATACGGAGGGCGCGAATTTCAGGGTGCCTGCTGCGTCGGACGGCGGGCCTAGATGTGAAAGATCCCGCCAATGTCCAGAAAGCAGCCCATCTACGAGGGTAAAGCCAAGGTTCTTTACGAAGGTACAGAGCCCGGAACGATCATTCAGTATTTCAAGGACGACGCCACGGCGTTCAACGCCCAGAAGCGCGGCACCATTGCCGGCAAGGGTGTCCTGAACAACATGATCACCGAATTCGTCATGACCCGTCTGGCAGAAATCGGCATTCCGACTCACTTCATTCGCCGCCTGAACATGCGCGAACAGCTTTGCAAAAAATGCGAAATTGTTCCGATCGAAGTCGTGGTCCGCAATATCGTTGCCGGTTCGATGGCCAAACGTCTTGGCCTCGAAGAAGGTGAACGCCTACCGCGCCCGATCGTCGAGTTCTATTACAAGGACGATGCGCTGGGCGACCCGCTGGTGTCTGATGAACATATCCTCGCTCTGGGTTGGGCAGGTGCTGAAGAGCTTGAGGAAATTGTCGGCATGACCCTTCGCGTCAATGACTACCTGTGTGGTCTGATGCGCGGTATTGGTCTGAAGCTGGTTGATTTCAAGCTTGAGTTCGGCCGCGTCTGGGAAGGCGACTTCCCGCAGTTGGTCCTGGCCGATGAATTCAGCCCGGATAACTGCCGTCTTTGGGATGCGATCACCAACGAAAAGATGGACAAGGACCGCTTCCGCCGCGATCTCGGCGGTGTCGAAGAGGCCTATCAGGAAGTCGCACGCCGTCTTGGTGTCCTCCCTGAGTCCGCCGAAATAGAGCAGCTTAAAAAAGACGAAACCAAATAACACCCCAAGGCCGCGCTCGCGCGGCCTTTTCTTATGGCTGGTCGGCCGTTTGTGTCCGACAGCGTTTTGTTTGCAAACAGAACCCCGCGCGAGACCCGCGCATGCGAACTTAAAGGAGCTTCTCGTGAAAGCACGTGTTCATGTCACCCTGAAGAACGGCGTTCTCGACCCGCAGGGCAAAGCCGTTCACCACGCCCTTCAGGGCCTGGGTTTTGATGGCGTCAATGACGTCCGCCAGGGCAAATTCATCGAACTCGAACTGGATGGCACCGATGCCGCCAAGGCCGAAGCCGAGGTCAAGGAAATGTGCGAGAAGCTTCTCGCCAATACCGTGATCGAAGATTACAGCATCGAGCTGGCCTGATCGCCCGTGGCGGGCGGGGTCTTGTCACGGCAGGGCCTTTGTCTATCGGGATTAAGTAACCGACACTAATCAAGAGACGGTATTTCATGAAATCCGCTGTCATCCTGTTTCCCGGCATCAACCGGGAGAATGACGCCATCGCAGCACTCAAACAGGCCACCGGCACCGAGCCCACCCTGGTCTGGCATGGCGACACCGAGCTGCCAAAGACCGACATCATCATGGTCCCGGGTGGCTTTTCCTATGGCGACTATTTGCGTTGTGGCGCCATGGCGGCCAAGTCGCCGATCATGCGTGCGGTTGCCGAACGTGCCAAACAGGGTGTGACCACCATTGGCGTGTGCAACGGCTTCCAGATCCTGACCGAAGCAGGCCTTCTGCCCGGTGCGCTGATGCGCAATGCCAGCCTGAAATTCATCTGCAAGAACACGCATCTGAAAGTCGAAAACGCCGAGACGCGCTTTACCAATCTTTATGGCGCCGGCGAGATTGTCGAATATCCGGTCGCCCATCACGACGGCAACTATTTTGCCGACAGCGACACGCTTGACCGCCTTGAAGGCGAAGGTCGCGTTGTTCTGCGTTACTGCGATGTGGATGGCAAAGTGGATCCGGCAACCAACCTCAATGGTTCCCAGCGCAACATTGCCGGCATCATCAACGAGGCGGGCAACGTCCTTGGCATGATGCCCCACCCCGAGAACGCAATCGATCCGCTGCATGGTGGCACCGATGGCCGCAATCTGTTCAAAAGCATGGTGGAGGCAGCATCGTGAGCTCCAACGATTTCAACAGCACCCCGATCACGCCGGAACTGGTCAAGGAACACGGCCTGAACGAAGAAGAATACAAACTCGTTCTCGAAATCATGGGTCGCGAACCCAACATCAACGAGCTTGGCATTTTCTCGGTCATGTGGTCTGAGCACTGCTCCTACAAGTCGTCGAAAAAATGGCTAAAAACCCTTCCGACCAAGGCCGACTGGGTCATTCAGGGTCCGGGCGAAAACGCCGGTGTTATTGACATCGGTGATGGTCAGGCCGCCGTCTTCAAGATGGAAAGCCACAACCACCCGTCCTTTATCGAACCCTATCAGGGGGCGGCAACCGGTGTTGGCGGCATCATGCGTGACGTGTTCACCATGGGTGCACGTCCGGTCGCGAACCTCAATGCGCTTCGCTTTGGCGAGCCCGATCATCCGAAAACCCGCCATCTTCTGAGCGGTGTGGTCGAAGGCATCGGCGGTTATGGCAACTGCATGGGCGTTCCGACCATTGGCGGTGAAACCAACTTCCACGCGTCGTATAACGGCAACATCCTGGTCAATGCGATGACCGTGGGTCTGGCCGATACCGATAACATCTTCTATTCAGCCGCGGCTGGCATCGGGAACCCGGTGGTTTATGTCGGCTCGAAAACCGGTCGTGACGGCATTCATGGCGCGACCATGGCGTCGGCCGAGTTTGATGATGACAGCGAAGAAAAGCGTCCTACCGTTCAGGTAGGTGACCCGTTCACCGAAAAGCTTCTGCTGGAAGCCTGCCTTGAACTGATGGCAACCGACATGATCGTCGCCATTCAGGATATGGGGGCGGCTGGCCTGACCTCGTCCTCGTTCGAAATGGCATCCAAGGGCGGCGTTGGTGTTGAGCTTTGGCTTGATAAAGTTCCGATGCGCGAAGAAGGCATGACGCCCTATGAGCTGATGCTTTCAGAGTCGCAGGAACGCATGCTGATGGTTCTGAAACCCGGTTGCGAAGATGCCGCCAAGACGATCTTTGACAAATGGGAACTCGACTTTGCCGTTATCGGTACGCTGACTGATACCAAGCGCATGGTTCTGAAATGGCATGGTGAAGTTGCCGGGGATCTGCCGATTGATCCGCTGGCCGAAGCATCGCCGGAGTATGATCGTCCGTGGGAACCGACCCCGAAACAGGATCGCATCGATCCCAACAGCATTTCGGCCAAGGTCAGCCACATCGACGCGCTGAAAACCCTGATCGCATCGCCCGACCTCGCGTCGCGTCGCTGGATCTGGGAACAGTATGACCATCTGGTCCGTGGCAACACGATTGTCCGTCCGGGCGGTGATGCTGGCGTCGTCCGCGTCGAAGGCACGAACAAGGGCCTTGCCGCGACCACCGACTGTACCCCGCGCTATGTCATGGCCGATCCGGTCGAAGGCGGCAAACAGGCCGTAGCCGAAGCATACCGCAACCTGGTTGCAACCGGCGCCAAGCCGCTTGCCATCACCGACAACATGAATTTCGGCAATCCGGAACGCCCGCGCATCATGGGTCAGTTCGTTGGCGCCTGCCAGGGGATTGGCGAAGCCTGCATCGCGCTGGACTTCCCGGTCGTGTCGGGGAACGTGTCGCTTTACAACGAAACCAATGGCGTTGGCATCATGCCGACCCCGGCCATTGGCGGCGTTGGCCTGATTTCTGATCTGGGTCACCATGCAACGATTGGCATCAAACGCGATGACAGCGCGCTGATCATGATCGGTGCGGCCACCGGTGAACTGGGGCAGTCGCTGTATCTCAAGACCATCGAAGGTCGCGAAGAAGGCGCACCGCCGCCGGTCGATCTGGGTGCGGAAAAGCGTGCCGGTACGCTGGTGCGTGAACTGATCGAACTGGGTCTGGTGCGCACTTGCCACGATATCGCCGATGGCGGCCTGCTGGTCACCGTTGCCGAGATGTGCCTTGCGGGCAATATCGGTGCAGACCTGCATCTGCCAGAAGCAGGCAGCGAAGTCGCATGGCTGTTTGGCGAAGATCAGGGCCGCTACGTGATCGCAACCCGCGATCCGGACAAGGTTCTGAACGCTGCTGGAAGTGCGAATGTCGCAGCCGTGATTATCGGTCAGGCTGGCGGTGATTCCGTCGTCATTGATGGCGGCGACAAAGTATCGCTTTCCGAACTGCGTGAACTCAATGAAGGCTGGATGCCATCCTTCATGGCCGAAGCCGTTTAATCAGGCCTCAGGCAAAACAAACAAAAAACCCCGCCGGAGCAATCTGGCGGGGTTTTTCTTTGCCTTCGAAGAGGACATTTATTTAAAGCTGATCTTGGGGAACAGACCTTTTTTCTTCGGCGCTTCTGCCGGGCCAACGCGCTCTTCGATGGCGGCGGCGATCTTATCGGCAATCAGGCCGTAGGCCTTGCTATGTTCGCCTTCGGGCTCTGTCTGGACAATCGGTTTGCCTTCGTCTGCGCCGAGGCGGATTTTTAGGTCCAGCGGGATTTCACCCAGGAACGGCACGCCCAGTTCATCCGCCGCCTTGTGCGCCCCGCCATGATCAAAGATGTGATCGACATGGCCGCATTCCGGACATTTGTAATAGGACATGTTTTCGATCAGACCGAACACCGGCACATTGACCTTGCGGAACATGTTAAGGCCCTTGCGCGCATCCAGAAGGGCTATGTCCTGCGGCGTTGAGACAATCACCGCCCCGGTCACCGGTACGCGCTGCGCCATCGAAAGCTGAATGTCGCCCGTGCCCGGTGGCATATCAACCACCAGCACATCAAGATCACCCCAGTCGGTATCGCGCAGAAGCTGTTCCAGCGCGCCAATCGCCATCGGACCACGCCAGATGACCGGTTGTTCTTCTTCGATCATGAAGCCGATCGACATGATCCGCATGCCAAAGGCCGATGGCGGGATCATTTTACCCTGATGTTCTTTGGACGGCACCGGCTTGGCATCGCGAAGGCCCATCATGCGCGGCAGGCTTGGCCCATAGATATCGGCATCCAGCAGGCCGACCTTGAGCCCCTTGGCCACCAGCGACAATGCAAGGTTGACCGAGGTGGTGGATTTACCCACCCCGCCCTTGCCGGACGCCACGGTAACGATGCTACGTACGGTCGGCAATTCCAGCGGCATCTGACCACCACCCTGCGGGCGCTGGCCCGGTTGTGCGGGACGGCTTGGCTGTGATGGCTGTGACGGCTGTGTGCTTTGCTGAGCGGCGGCTTTGGGACGCTCTGCCGTAAGCGCCACACGGGCAGTTGTGACCCCGTTCACAGCAGCCACTGCTTTTTCTGCCGCTTGGCGCAAATCTTCGAGGGCGGGGCCGCGTTCGGGATCGACGGCGATCATAACATTGACAGTTTCATTATGAATATCAATACCTTGCACCATGCCCTTGGCTGTGATTGATTGGCCGTCGACTGGGTCGATTACGCTATCGAGCGCGGCAGTAATCTGTTCACGGTTGAGGGAAGTCATATTGCGGTCTCCAAATTTCGGCTTAAGTCCGTGGTCACACAGAACTTGCAGGCGCGTATCATTGTTTTGCAAGGCAACCTGTCATATAAGGCCTAAGGGCATGCTCCGTCCAACAAGATTTCGTGAGTTTGCTTTTGGCTACAATCTGTTGCAGTACCAACCGGCGTATCACAGGTTGGGTACAAAACTGGTGAGAAAAAAGTCTGATTTTCCCGGCATGTCCGGGGTCTATCAGCGCATTTGATCTTGTTGGACGGAGCATGCATTGGGGGCTTACCCCAAGCTCGGTAAACAAAGATAAACACCGAACGGCAAGAAGAGGAAGAAACTCGATGCCTTGGAATAATCAAGGGGGCGGTGGCCCCTGGGGCGGCGGCGGAAACAAAGGTGGCGGCCAGAACCCGTGGGGACAGCGTCCTTCCGGTGGTGGCGGCGGCGGAAATACGCCCCCCGACTTTGATGAAATGATTCGTAAAGGCCAGGAACGTCTTAAACGGCTGTTCCCCGGTGGTGGCGGATACAAGGGCTTTGTCCTGATCGGTATCGCCGTAATCGGGTTGTGGCTTTTGACCGGTTTCTACCGTGTCCAGCCTGGCGAACAGGGTGTAACGCTTCTGTTCGGCAAATGGGTTGGCACCACGGGTCCGGGTCTGAACTACTTCCTTCCGGCCCCGATTGGCGAGGTCATCAAGCCGAACGTCGAACGAACCAACCAGATCGAGGTTGGCTATCGCGGTGCAGGCACGGTGACATCCAACGGTTCGCGTGATGTGCCCGAAGAAAGCCTGATGCTGACCGGTGACCAGAACATCATCGACATCGATTATGTTGTTCAATGGCGTATCAGCGATGCAGGTTCCTACCTGTTTAACGTGCGTGATCCTGAAAACACCATCAAGCTGGCATCTGAAAGTGCGATCCGTGAGGTCATCGGCAAAACCGACCTTGAAGAAGCACTGACTGTTGGCCGTGTCCGGGTTGAAGAACAGACCCGTACCCTGCTTCAGGAAATCATGGACGGTTATGAGTCCGGTATTTTCATTGCCGAAGTGAAAATGCAGAAAGTGGACCCGCCGCGCGACGTTATCGATGCCTTTAACGATGTGCAGCGTGCCCGTCAGGACCGTGATCGTTCCCAGAACGAAGCACTGGCCTATCGTAACGACATCATCCCGCGTGCAAAGGGTGAAGCAGAACGTCAGGTTCTTCAGGCCCGCGCATACAAGGATCGTGTCACCAAGGAAGCAGAGGGTGAAGCAGAACGCTTTATCTCCATCTACGATTCCTTCCTGACGGCCAAGGATGTGACGACCCGTCGTCTGTATCTGGAAACCATGCAGGAGGTCTTGAGCAAGTCTGACAAGATCATCATGGAACAGAACGGTGCAGGTAACGGCGTTGTCCCGTATCTTCCGCTTCCGGAAGTTCAGAAACGTGCGAATGCAGGAGGCAACAACTAATGGCAAGTCCTAAACTTATTGCCGCTGGCGTCGTCCTGGTTATTGCTGCTGTCGTTGGTTCGATGTGCGTGTTTACCGTACGTCAGGATCAGCAGGCACTCGTTCTTCAGTTTGGTAATCCGGTCCATGCGGTTTCCGAACCGGGTCTGCATTTCAAACTGCCGATCCAGAACGTTGAATATTACGAACGTCGTATTCTGGAACTTGATCCGCCGGTTCAGCAGGTTCTTCTGTCTGACCAGAAGCGTGTCAATGTTGACAGCTTTGCACGTTGGAAAATCATCGATCCGTTGATCTTCCGTCAGCGCGCAACCAACTCTGCCAACTTTGTGCAGCTGTTTGGTCAGCGTCTGAACTCGGTCATCCGTGGTGAGTTGGCACAGGCCCCGCTTGTGACGCTTCTTTCGGACAACCGCGCGCAGATCATGGAGAAAATCCAGTCGACCCTGATCAAACCGGCAGAAGAGTTCGGTGTCGAACTGATTGACGTTCGTATCGGTCGTACCGACCTTCCGCAGGAAACTTCGCAGGCGGTGTATAACCGTATGCGTTCTTCGCGTATTGCCGAAGCCGCACAGCTTCGCGCAGAAGGTGAAGAGCTCAAGGCGAAGATCCAGGCTGAAGCTGATCGTGAACGTATCGGCATCATCGCCGAAGCCAACCGTCAGGCCGAAGTCCTGCGTGGTGAAGGCGATGGGCAGCGGAACGTCATCCTGGGTAAAGCGTATGGCAAGGACACGGAATTCTTTGAATTCTATCGTTCGCTCGAAGCCTACAAAATTGCGCTTGATAACGGCTCGACCATGGTGCTTTCACCAGACAGCGAGTTTTTCCAGTACTTTAATAAGTCTGGCCCAGCGACAAGCCGCTAGACAAAACATAAGGGCGACCTGCATATTGGGCTGGTCGCCCTTTTTGTTTTTATAAATTCGATTTGTCGGGCGACCGTCCGACAGATCACAAAGAAACGCCGGAACGTCCCTGATCATGAAGGAACTTGCAACAGCCATACTTCTGGCCATCGCGTTGGAAGGTATGCTTTACACGCTGTTTCCCGGCGGCCTGAAAAGGGTGATGGAGCTTGTTCAGGAAATTCCTGAATCGCAGTTGCGCATTGGCGGATTGATCGCCGCTGTCATTGCCATTGGCGGAATATGGGCAGTACGAACCTGGCTTTAGCAAACGGGCGCAAGGATCAGGGAAACCGCCAGACAAAGGCCACGCGCCACAAGTTTGTGCTCACAATTCCTTGATTTTTCCAAGTACCGCCCAATTTCTGCCAAAGTCGGGGTTAATTTGAGTACTTAAGCGACGGGTGAAATACAGTCCCGCCGCGCGCTGCACAAAGAGAATGACAAATACCGTGAACGCGGCAACGAACAGGATCAGACACATGCTAGACGCATTATACAACCCGGTGCGGACGAAAGTCACCGCAGCACTGGTGATTGTTCTCCTTGGCGTGACCAGTGTTTCGCAGATCGCGAATGCCCGCCCCGCTCCTGAGAGTTTCGCAGACTTGGCCGAAAAGCTTCTGCCGACTGTTGTAAACATTTCCACAAGCCAGATGGTGGCCGAACGACAGGGACCGGACTTCCAGTTCCCTCCCGGCTCGCCATTTGAAGACCTTTTCCGTGATTTTATGGACCGCAACGGTCAGGGTGGCCAGGGCGGACCGGCTCCGCAACGCCGCCGTGCGACCGCGCTCGGTTCGGGCTTCATCATCTCGGCTGATGGTTACATCGTGACCAACAACCACGTGATTGACGGTGCCGATGAAATCACCGTGCGCCTGCATGATGGCGACACTCTTGATGCCGAACTGATCGGACGTGACCCGAAAACCGACGTCGCCCTGCTTAAGGTCGAACCGAAAGAAGATCTGCCCTTCGTTAAATGGGGCGATTCTGACAGTGCACGTATCGGTGACTGGGCCATGGCAATCGGTAACCCGTTCGGCCTTGGCGGCACAGTAACCGCCGGGATTATTTCCGCACGTAACCGCGACATCAATCAGGGCCCGTATGATGACTTCATTCAGACGGATGCCTCGATCAACCGTGGTAACTCTGGCGGTCCGCTGTTTAACCTTGATGGTGACGTGATCGGCATTAACAGCGCGATCTATTCGCCCTCGGGTGGTTCGGTCGGTATCGGCTTTGCCATTCCGGCTGGCATCGCACAAAGCGTTGTCGAACAGCTTAAGGAATATGGCCGTACCCGTCGTGGCTGGTTGGGTGTTCACATCCAGACCGTGACCGAAGACATCGCGGACTCGGTTGGCCTCGATGAAGCAACCGGTGCCATGGTTGCCGGCGTTTCCGAAGATGGCCCGGCCCAGGAAGCCGGCATCAAACAGGGTGATGTCATCCTGACCTTTGATGGCAAAACGGTTGAGTCGATGCGTCGTCTGCCGCGCATTGTCGCAGAAACCAAGATCGGCAAGGAGGTCGATGTTGTAATCTGGCGCGATGGCGAAAAGCAGACCGTCCAGGTTGAGCTTGGCGAACTTGAGGAAGAAGTCGTCGCGACAAGCGCAGACAGCTCCGAGGAAGAACAAGCACCCGTTGTTGCCGAGGCCAGCATCGATGAACTTGGCGTCAAGATCGCCAATGTCGATGAAAGCCTGCGCCAGCGTCACAACCTTGCCGAAGGCACCGAAGGTGTGATCATCACCGAAGTTTCCGGCGACAGCTATGCCGCCGAAAAGGGTGTTCGCCCGGGTGACATCATCATCGAAGCGTCGCACAGCTCGGTTGATTCGGTCGACGACGTCGTCGATGCGGTCAAGGCCGCCGTTGACGATGGCAAACGCACTATCCTGATGTTGATTGAAACATCGGCTGGCCCGCGTTACTTCGGCCTGACGATCTCGACCGAGGAATAAGCCATCGGGCTTAAGTTGATATCAAAAAAGGGCGGCCCGATCATCAGGCCGCCCTTTTTGTTTGAACCGTTCGTACCTCACGAAACGAAGTCCGACTTCGCGTAGCCCTGCAAATACAGAAGTGCAGTCAGATCACCGTGATTGATGCAAATGCGCGCCTGTTCCTGAACCGATGGTTTGGCATGGAAGGCAACGCCAGTCCCGGCAAGCGAGATCATCTGAAGATCATTGGCACCATCGCCAACCGCAATCGCATCATCAACCGTGATGCCTTGCTGGGCGGACAGGGTTTCAAGCGCATCGACCTTGGCCTGACGATCCAAAACCGGTTTCTGAACCTTACCGGTCAGCTTGCCATCCTTTTCAATCAGGACATTGGCCTGATCGTAATCAAAGCCAAGCTCGGCGCGGACTGCACCGGTAAAGAAATCAAACCCACCAGACACCAAGGCAACAAATCCGCCATTGGTCTTCATGGTCGCAACCAGTTGCCTTGCCCCGCCTGTATATTCGACCGTTTTCCAGGCTTCTTTCAGCATCTCGGTCGACATGCCTTCAAGAAGACCGACACGTTCATCAAGGGCTGCTTCGAAATCAAGTTCACCATTCATGGCCCGTGCGGTGATGGCGGCCACCCGGTCCTTGACCCCGGCAAACTCGGCCAGTTCATCAAGGGTTTCACCGGTGACAATCGTGCTGTCCATATCGGCAATCAGAAGCTTCTTGCGGCGGGTTGCGACTTTCTGGGTGATGGCATCAACCCCAAGATCCTCTTCGGCCAAGGCGGTATCAGCAACATCAAGCGGAATACCATCAAAGGTCATATCGCAAGCCTCGCCATCGGCAAGCCAGGTTACATCCCCGACCAGTGCCCCTGCCCCGGTCAGCGCGATCGCCGCGGTATCAATCACGGCCTTGGTCAGCGCATTCGAATTCGGGGCGGCAATCAGGGTGAGAACCAATTTCATGGTCAACAGGCTCCTTGGCGGGAAAGGCATAAAACATCGTTGCCGCCTTTATCCGAATTGCCGACATTAAAGACAAGAAGGAACTGGCTTTGAAACTCGATTAGTCCGACGATCAGTCTCTTACCATAGGGATCCGTTGACCAACGTAATCAGCGCATTCATCTGGAACCAAATAAGAATTGTTATTTATTTTTTGTCGTAATGCGGCGTCGCAAAAGAAATCTGACTTTATGCTCTGAAAGTTGATTGCCAGAAAATAGCTCGCGAGAACAATAATCGTTAGTTGGAGGACCCAGCCGATGAAAAGAACGTAAGCAGCGACCAAATGCAAATTGAAAAAGGCAACAAACTCAAGCCAAGGTCTCTTGTCCTTAAGCCTGCAGAACCACTCACTGTGCTTCATATTAAACAAGTCTTGAGTGATTGAATTTTTGACCGACAAGAGCGAGAAATGACCGCCGAGAGCCAATATCAATGCTAAAAACGTATATTTTAGTGTCTCCATAGCATACATCGTCTGCAGCTCAGATTGAGCACTTGATATCAACGATGAAACCGCTATTAGCATGACTGCACCAATCGCAGTCACCAAAGTCCAAGAAATCGAAACCGAAGCATTGAAGATAGAAATCCATCTTTTTGCAGAGGATTTCTTTGTTTTTTTGCTCACCATGCCTAAAACGCCGTTTTTTTTACCTTTTTCAGTAAACTTAAAACAAATGCAAACGTCAAAAAATATTACACGCGTCCTGATTGTCGCTGGCCCGACCGCCAGCGGGAAGTCGGCACTCGCCCTTGATCTGGCCGAGGCCTTTGACGGGGTGGTGATCAACGCTGATAGCATGCAGGTCTATAAGGAACTGCGCGTGCTTTCTGCGCGCCCCGATGACAGTGAAATCGCGCGTGCGCCGCATCGGCTTTATGGGGTGTTGTCCGGACGAGAAGCCTGCTCGGCCGGTAAATGGCGTGAAATGGCGATGGCCGAGATTGCCGACTGTCATGCCAATGGCAAACTTCCGATCATCATCGGGGGCACGGGCATGTATCTGAATGCCCTGACCGAGGGGATCGCGCCGATCCCCGATATTCCGGCACGGATTCGCGATCAGGTCACAAACGAGCTTGAAGAACTTGGCCACGCCGAATTCTTTGCCAAACTCAAGGCGCAGGATCCTGAAACCGCCGCCAACCTTGATGGCAGCAATACCCAGCGGCTGATTCGCGCCGCCGAGGTTTTTGCCCATACCGGGCGCGGACTGGCAAGCTGGCACAAGGAACCGGTGATCACGCCGCCCGGGAACATGAAATTCAAGAAACTTTGTTACATGCCGCCGCGCGACATTCTGTATGACCGCTGCAACCGGCGTTTTGATCTGATGATTGAACATGGCGCGATTGACGAGGTCAAAGGCCTGCTTGCCCTCGAATTGCCTGAAACAGCGCCGGTTATGAAGGCTGTCGGCGTGCGCGAGATCGCAGCTTATCTTGCCGGGGAGATTGATCTGGCCACCGCCAAAGAGAAATCACAGCGCGAAACCAGACGCTATGCAAAGCGGCAATTAACCTGGTTCAGGCATCAAATGTTAGCCAAGGAAATCATCGACGCGCAATATTCGGAAAGTTTGGCAGCAAAAATGCGTCATGATGTTAACCAATTTCTGTTGACCACGCCAAAGTGAGGCGATAGGTTGGCCCTTCCCCCGCCGAAATGGCGGAAAACCGCCGTTTAGGCGGATTTTTCAACTCCAATTCGAGGATAATTGGATCATGTTTCAATCACGCGGTTATCACGCGACACGTTGTTGTCGCTAAGTAAAGAGGCTCGAAAATCATGGCAGAACGTATTTTAAGCGGTTCGGAAGTAGTGTTGCAGGCCCTTGCTGATCAGGGTGTGGAAGTCGTGTTCGGCTATCCTGGCGGCGCTGTCCTACCGCTATATGACGAGATATTTAAACAGAACCGGATTCGTCACGTTCTCGTGCGCCATGAACAGGCTGCTGTCCACGCTGCTGAAGGTTACGCCCGCTCGACCGGCAAGGTCGGCGTTGTGCTGGTGACCTCGGGACCGGGTGCGACAAACGCCGTTACGGGCCTTACCGACGCGTTGATGGATTCCATTCCAGTTGTCTGCCTGACAGGCCAGGTCCCGACCCATCTGATCGGGAATGATGCCTTCCAGGAAGCCGACACCACCGGCATTACCCGCCCGTGCACCAAGCATAACTATCTGGTGAAAAATCCGGATCGTCTGGCGCGCACGATGCACGAAGCCTTCCACGTCGCCTCAAGCGGCCGTCCGGGCCCGGTCGTTATCGACCTGCCCAAGGACATTCTGGTTGGCAAGGCACCGTATCTGGAACCGGCACAGGTTCAGCACCGCACCTATAACCCGGTGGTCAAGGGCGAACGCAGCCAGATCGAAGAAGCCATGGAGATGCTGGCGTCGGCGAAAAAGCCGATCCTGTATTGCGGCGGCGGCGTCATCAATTCCGGCATGCAGGCCTGCAAGCTTCTGACCGAGTTCACCCGCATGACCGGTGCGCCGATCACGCTGACCCTGATGGGTCTGGGTGCTTATCCGGCGTCCGACAAGCAGTATCTTGGCATGCTGGGCATGCACGGCACCTACGAAGCAAACATGTCGATGCATGATTGCGATGTCATGGTCGCCATTGGTGCACGCTTCGATGACCGTGTCACCGGCAACCTTGATTTCTTTGCGCCGAACTCGCAGAAAATCCAGGTCGATATTGATCAGAGCTCGATCAACAAGAACGTTCCGGTCGATATCGGGATCGTTGGCGATGTTGGCCATGTTCTTGAAGACATGATCAAGATCTGGAAAGCCAAGCAGTACAAGATCGAAGCCAACGCACTTGATAGCTGGTGGAAAGAAATTGAAGGCTGGCGCAGCAAACACTGCCTGTCCTACAAACAGCCGACCGACGTTATCAAGCCGCAGCACGTTATCCGCCGTGTTCATGCGCTTACCCGTGATCGCAAGACATATATCACCACCGATGTTGGCCAGCACCAGATGTGGGCGGCCCAGCATTTCGGGTTCGAACATCCGTATGAATGGATGACGTCCGGTGGTCTGGGCACCATGGGCTATGGCATGCCGGCCGCCCTTGGCGTTCAGGTCGCCCACCCGGATGCGACGGTTGTGTGCTTCACCGGTGATGCGTCGATCATGATGAACATTCAGGAATGCGCGACGATGACGCAGTATCGTCTGCCGATCAAAACCGTGATCCTGAACAACCGTTATATGGGCATGGTCCGCCAGTGGCAGCAGCTTCTGCACGGGTCGCGCTATTCCGAAAGCTATAGCGAAACCCTGCCCGACTTCGTCAAACTGTCCGAAGCCTTTGGCTTCACCGGCATGACCTGCAATAACCCGGCTGATCTTGATGATGCGATCAAGAAGATGCTGGAAATTGATGGTCCGGTGATTTTGGACGTCGCTGTCGATGACAAGGAAAACTGCTATCCGATGATTCCGTCGGGCAAGCCGCATAATGAAATGCTGCTTGGGCAGGAAACCAACGGCGACGAAGCCATTGATTCCGACGAAGGGATGGTTCTGGTCTGATCCGCACAAACAATCTGTGCGAATTGATCCCATCACATCAAAATGAAAAGGCCGGCGCGGGCGGCACGTTCTGCCCCGACCGAGCCCTAGCGGAGCGAAACCGTGAAAGAAACCGAAATTTCGAAACACACCATATCCGTTCTGGTGGATAACGAGTCCGGCGTTCTGGCCCGTGTGATCGGGCTGTTTTCCGGTCGTGGCTATAACATTGAAAGCCTGACCGTTGCCGAAGTCGACGCCGACGCCCACCAGTCGCGCATCACCGTGGTTACCTCGGGCACCCCGATGGTAATCGAACAGATCAAGGCACAGCTTTCGCGCCTTGTTCCGGTACACAAGGTCAGTGACCTGACCCTTGCCGGACCAAGTGTCGAGCGCGAGCTGGCCCTGGTCAAAGTGATCGCAACGGGTGAAAAACGTGTGGAATCCCTGCGTATTGCCGACATCTTCAAGGCACGCGCAGTGGATGCGACCAACAATTCCTTCGTGTATGAAATCATCGGCAGCCCTGAAAAAATCGACGCCTTCATCAAATTGATGGAGCCGCTTGGGCTTTCGGAAATTTCGCGTACCGGTGTGGCAGCGATTTCGCGCGGCACACTGACGATGTGAGTTTGCCCTGCCCGGTGATCCGCATCGGGTACGGCATTGGGGCCTGCCCCATAATAATTATTACCATCCGCCACGCATGAAAATCAGCGTGGTCCAACGTCCAGAGGTATCGAAAGATGCGTGTTTATTACGACCGCGATGCAGATGTTAATCTGATCAAATCCAAAAAAGTTGCCATCATTGGTTACGGTTCGCAGGGCCACGCCCATGCGCTGAACCTCCATGATTCCGGCGTTAAGGAAGTTGTTGTTGGTCTTCGTGAAGGCTCCAGCTCGCGCAAGAAAGCCGAAGCTGCCGGTCTGAAAACCATGACCCCGGCCGAAGCTGCTGCTTGGGCGGACGTTGTCATGATGCTGACCCCCGATGAGCATCAGGCTGCGATCTATGCTGATGAGCTGCGCGACAACCTGAAACAGGGTGCTGCTCTTCTGTTCGCACACGGTCTGAACGTTCATTTCGGCCTGATCGAGCCGCGCGCTGATCTTGACGTCATGATGATCGCACCGAAAGGCCCTGGCCACACGGTTCGTTCCGAATACAAGCGTGGCGGCGGTGTTCCGTGCCTCGTAGCTATTGAACAGAACGCATCTGGCAACGCGCTTGAAGTTGCTCTGTCCTATGCATCGGCAATCGGTGGCGGTCGTTCGGGCGTTATCGAAACCACCTTCCGTGAAGAGTGCGAAACCGACCTGTTCGGCGAACAGGCTGTTCTTTGCGGCGGTCTGACCCAGCTGATCAAATACGGATTCGAGACCCTGACCGAAGCTGGCTATGCGCCGGAAATGGCATATTTCGAGTGCCTGCACGAAGTTAAGCTGATCGTTGACCTGATGTATGAAGGCGGCATGGCCAACATGCGTTACTCGATCTCCAACACCGCAGAATACGGCGACTATGTCACCGGCCCGCGCGTGATCGATCCGTCTGTCAAAGAACGCATGAAAGAAGTTCTTACCGACATTCAGGAAGGCAAGTTCGTCCGTGACTTCGTTCAGGAAATGCATTGTGGTCAGCCGATGTTCAAGGCAACCCGTCGTCTGCATGCTGAACATGAAATCGAAGAAGTTGGTACCAAACTGCGCGCGATGATGCCGTGGATTGCTGCAAACCAGCTCGTCGACAAAGAAAAGAACTAAGCACCGCTTGGATCCTTTTTTGCGCAAACGGCCGTCCCGATGGGGCGGCCGTTTTGCTTTGGGCATTTCGGGCTTGGCTTATCCACCGTGTTTCATCTGTTTGACCGGAAAGCGCAATTCGGTTCCGGCCCAGATCACAACACACAAGACCGACACCCCGGCCCCAAGAACCACCACGGCAGGCCAGCCACCCGCGCCATAGGCAATGGCCGAACTGGCGGAGCCACAGGCACCACCGAGAAAATAACTGGCCATATAGCCCGTGGTCAGACGGCTGCGGGCCTCAGGGTTCAGGCGATACACCTCGCTCTGATTGGAAATATGCGCGCCCTGAATGCCCAGATCGATCAGCACCACACCAAGCGCAAAGGCAATCAGTGACCATTGCCCCCAATACAGCAGCCCCCAGCTTGATACGGTGGTCATCAGAAAAGCACCGGTGCTGAGCCGTGCCCACCCCCTGTCGGCAAGCTTTCCGGCGATGCGGGCGGTCAGAATGCCGATTGCACCAATCAAGCCATAAAGCCCGATCACCGCTTCGGACATGCCATATTGGCGCACCAGCATGAACGCCATCGAGGTCCAGAAAATCCCGAACACGGCATATTGCAGCCCGCCAATCAGGCTGCGGCGGCGCAGGACCGGTTCATCACGAAACAGATGCAGGATCGAAAGATACAGCGTGCGGTAACTGGTATGTGACGTCGGCGGGATATGCGGAATGATCCGGTAACAGGCCACCGCATAAATCGCCATCAGGACAGAGGCGGCAATAAACACCGACCGCCATCCGGCAAGCTCCGCCATGATGCCCGAAAAAGTCCGGGCCAGAAGAATGCCCAGCAACAGGCCACTCATCACCGCCCCCACCGCAGACCCGCGTTTATCATCCGTCGCCAGGTGGGCGGCCAACGGCACAAGGATTTGCGCGGTGACACAGGTGATCCCGACCGAAATACTAAACACCACCAACATCAAAAATGACGGTGCCAGCCCCATCGCCAGCAACCCGACCGCAGTCAAGGCCGAAGTCACGGTCAGTAATTTGCGCCGTTCATGGTGATCACCAAGTGGCACCACGGCAATCAGCCCGGTCAGATAGCCAAGCTGCGCCACCGTCACCAAGAAGCCAGCACTGGTTTCACTCAGCTCATATTCGCGGGCCAGCAGTTCCAGCAATGGCTGAACATAGTAAAGACTGGCAACGGACAGGCCGCTTCCGACCGCCATAAAGATCAGGAGGCCGGTTGTCAGGGTGGGCTTGGAATGCATTCTAAGATGGGCCTTGAACGGGTTGGTGGTAGGTTTACGATAGCCGCCAAATCAGAGACTTACAATGCAGTGCCTGACACAGGTGCCGTGCCGCGATGGCATCGGTTGCCCCCGTCACGCACAGCAGCCATTCGTAAAACACCCTGCTTTGCGCTGGATTTCAAAGGCCGATCTGTTTAATTCTGGCCTAAGGATCAGAACCCGTTAATTTGATTGGAATGGCAGCCGTTATATTCGCGAAATCCAAGAAACAGGTTGCAGGGCGGGTTGGATCCCGGCCAAAACCTGTGACGCAGGATGTTGCCAATATAACGGCTGTCCTAAGGATCAATCGGATTTGCACGGGCTATTTTGTCGCAAAACCTTGAAAGATTTATATCTTCCTACGGTTATGCTCCGCATATCCGCACAAATCTGATTGACCATTCCAACCAAGTTAACGGGTTCTGATCCTGAACTTTAAACCAGATATGAGCATATCGGAATGTCGGACTATATTGATATCGCCCCCGAGGTCGCAGAGGCCTTTGCCGCAGGCAAGCCTGTTGTTGCCCTTGAATCAACCATCATTTCCCATGGCATGCCCTATCCGCAGAACCTTGAAACCGCGCGTGCGGTTGAACAGGATGTGCGCGATAACGGTGCGATCCCGGCCACCATCGCCGTGATTGGCGGTCGTTGCAAAATCGGCCTGTCGCCCGAAGAGCTGGAATATTTCGCCAAGGGAACCGACATTCTTAAACTGTCGCGTCGTGATATCCCCTATTGCCTTGCCAAAAAGCTTGATGGTGCTACCACCGTATCGGCAACCATGATCCTGGCAGAAAAAGCCGGAATTCGCGTCTTTGCCACCGGTGGTATTGGCGGGGTTCATCGTGACCTTGCCGGTAATTTCGATGTGTCGGCCGATTTGACCGAACTTGGCAAAACCAGTGTTGCGGTTGTTTGTGCCGGGGCCAAGGCGATCCTTGATATCCCCAAAACGCTTGAACATCTTGAAACGCTGGGCGTGCCGGTTATTGCCTATGGCACCGATGAATTCCCGGCATTCTATTCGGTCGAAAGCGGTCAGAAGGCGCCGCTCCGCCTTGATACCCCCGAAGAACTTGCAGCTTTCCTGAGTTCGAAATGGGAATTCGGCCTTGAAGGTGGCGCCGTCATTGGCAACCCGCCAGAAGCCGACAAGGCACTGGCGCGCGAAGCCATCGAAGGGGCAATTGAAGATGCCCTTATCGAGGCCAAGGAAAAAGGCATTCAGGGGCGCGATGTGACCCCGTTCCTTCTGGCCCGCGTGACCGAGTTGACCAAGGGCAAAAGCCTTGAAGCCAACATCGCCCTTGTGCGCAACAATGCCCGCCTTGGTGCGAAAATTGCCGCTGCCATGGCCGACTGATCGGCGCTGACCATCCTTAAAGACCAAAAGAAACAGGCTGGCAGATTTGCCAGCCTGTTTTGCATTTACCTGCGTTGATACCCTTTGCCTTCGAACCCGGGCTTGATGCGCGTATCGTCCACTGGTGCGCCCCACGTCGTTGCGCACGGCAGGACACCGGCCCAGACAGACCAGTCGTAGTCTTCATCATCATCGACCGGATCCCCGGCACGGACCTTTGCCGAAACCTGGTCCAGATCAAAGCCCAGGAACATGGTTGCCTTGAGTTCCTGTTTGTTGGGATGACGGATGTGATCCCACCGCCCCGGCTCCAGTTTTTCGGTAAACAGTCGGGAATGTTCCATCTTTTCGGCGTCATCACTCACCACTGTTCCTTTGCCATAAATGACCACCGAACGGTAATTGGCCGAATGGTGAAACGCCGAACGCGCCATCACCAGACCATCCAGATGCGTGATGCACAGACAGGCTTCTGCCCCGTCTGCGATCGCGGCCAGAATGCGGTTCTTTGACGCGCCATGGATATAGATCCGCTCCCCCACCCGCCAATGGGCGGTCGGGATCATGGCCGGGCGCCCATTGACCACGGTTCCGACATGGCAAATCAGGGCATCATCAATAATGCCATGCACCTGATCACGGTCATAACTGGCGCGGTTGGGCCCCCGGACGACTTTGGTGTGGGGATGGATTTCGTATTGATCAGACATGGCGGGACCTCTTCGTCAAAAAATCAGGCGTCGAATTTGGCCCGATCATGGATCAAATTGGACTTTTCAAAAGGTCCATTATAATAAAAGTGACAGAGCCAATTTTTACCGGGGTCGCGATGGTGCGCAGTGATTACAGCTGGATTTATCCAAGCCAGTCGGACAATACCGCCGATGATGGTGGCACCACCGCCTATCGCCGCCTGTATCACGGGATCAGATCAGCTATTCTGGATGGCCGGTTGCATCCCGGCGAACGCCTGCCGGCCAGTCGGGATTTGGCCAAATCACTTGGTATTTCGCGCAACACGGTGGTGACCAGTTTCGATCTGCTGACATCGGAAGGCTATCTTGAAACCCGGGTCGGCGCCGGAAGCTTTGTCGCCAGCACCCTGCCCGACCGGGACATGCAAACAGGCGACCAAGGCCCGGACAAAAAATCCCAGGCGGCAAATGACCGCCCGATACGGCTTAGTCAAAGTGCCACGCGCATGCTGACCTATCAGCGACGCTTTCCGCGCTTTCGCATTGCCCGTCCGTTTAACCCGGCGACACCGGATCTTGATGGTTTTCCGTTTGATCTTTGGGCGCGGTTGTTGCGCCGGTCGTGGCGGGCGCCCGATATTGATCTAACCATTCCTGATGATCCGCTTGGATTGCCGCTGCTGCGTTCTGAAATTGCCAAATGGCTTCGGCAATCGCGCGGGGTGAATTGCAATGCCGATCAGGTGATGATCGTTTCGGGCGCGCAGCAGGCGCTTGACCTTGCCGCACGCGCCCTTGTCGATCCCGGCGATATCATCGCCACCGAAGACCCGGGCTATGAAGGCATTCGGGGCGTGCTGGCGGCAAGTGGGGCTGTGGTTCAGCCAATTACGGTTGATGAGGATGGCCTCGACATCGAAGGCCTTGCCCAAACGCCCTCCCCGGCCCGGATTGTGGTCACCACGCCATCGCGGAACTATCCGCTGGGCACAACGCTTTCACTTGCCCGACGCCTCGCCCTTTTGCAGTGGGCGCAGGATAATGATGCCTGGATTGTCGAGGATGACTATGACAGCGAGTATCGCTATGACGGGCCGCCACTTTCTTCGCTGCAAGGCTTGGATACCGACAATCGGGTGATCTATGTCGGCACGTTTTCGCGCGTACTGTTCCCAGGCATCCGGCTTGGTTACCTTGTGTTGCCACCGGCACTGGTTCCGGCCTTTCGCGGCATTCGCGGTTTTGCCGATGGCGTCCCGGCGCCGACAACACAGGCCGCCCTTGGCGCCTTTTTCGCCGAGGGGCATTTTGGCAGCCACGTGCGCAAGATGCGCCTGCGCTATGGCGAACGACGTTCGCACCTTAAAAACCTGATTATGGCGGATGCATCCGATATCCTGTCGGTGATGCCCTCGGACGGGGGATTACATCTTTGTGCCCGTTTGATCGGCGATCAGGACGATATTAAAATGCAGGAAGCCTTGGTAAAGGCGGATCTTGATTGTCGTGCACTGTCTTCGTATTTCCACGATCCCCGGTCAAAAAGTGGGCCGGAACCCGTGCGCGGTCTTGTGCTTGGTTTCGCCGGATGGAAAAAAGATGTGCTTTCGGAAAGTTTCAGTGAACTGGTCAGAACCATCAGACGTAAGTCTTGATGTACCCCGAGCCAGAGAGAGCGGCACGACTTCCCTCTAGATGCTGTCACAGTCGTGACGCTCTCTCCCCTCCGGCTTACAATCCCCCCAAAATGCACCAAAAAACACAGGAAGACAGATGACCGAACGCCCGATCGCCGTGATGTGGTTTCGAAACGACCTGCGACTGGCGGACAATCCGGCCCTTTTGGCAGCCGTCAAATGGGCCAAGGAAAATGACGGCGCTGTCCTTCCGGTTTTTATTCTGGATGACGTGATTTCAGATCAATTGGGTGGCGCGACGAAATGGTGGCTTGAAAAAAGCCTGACCGCGCTGAACCGCAATATCGCCGATCTTGGCGATACGAAATCTGATCGCGCCCTTCGCCTGTTTTCTGGCGATGCAAAAACCGTTCTGGAAACCATTGCCGGTGACAAATCGGTCAAGGCGGTGTTCTGGAACCGGCTTTATGACAAGCCATCAACCGAGCGCGATACCGACATCAAGGCAACCCTTCAGGACCACGGCTTGACCTGCGAAAGCCACAAGGCCAATCTTTTGTTTGAACCGTGGGACGTCAAAACCGGATCAGGCACAGATTTCAAGGTCTATAGCCCGTTCTGGCGCGCCTGTCAGAAGCTCCCCGCCCCGCGCGAACCAAAGTCCGCCCCCGAAAGCCTTGCGTTATTCAAGGGCGAGGTTGATGGACAAATCAACATCACCGACTTTGACCTGTCGCCAAAACCGGTGAATTGGGCCGACGGCCTTGAGGAGCGTTTCACCCCCGGCGAACAGGGCGCGAAAGACCAGCTGTTTGACTTTATTGACGATCGTCTTACCGATTATGCCGATCTGCGCGACCGCCCGGACCGCCGGGTAACGTCGGAACTTTCCCCGCATTTGCGCTTTGGTGAAATCAGCCCCTATCAGGTCTGGCATGCCGCCAACCACTATGCCGATGCCAATCCCGGCAAGGGCAAGACCGCCTCGAAATTCATCGCCGAACTCGGCTGGCGGGAATTTGCCCATCACATCCTGTATCACGCAACCGATCTGCGTTCTGTCCCGCTTCAGGGCCAGTTCAAGCATTTCCCCTGGTCAGATGACGCAAAGGGCCTTCGCGCCTGGCAAAAGGGTCAAACCGGTTTTCCGATTGTCGATGCCGGCATGCGAGAACTTTGGCACACGGGCTATATGCATAACCGGGTTCGGATGATTGTGGGTTCGATCCTGGTAAAGCACCTTTTGATCCATTGGCGCGATGGTCTGGCATGGTTTGACGACACGCTTGTTGATGCCTGCCCGGCCAACAATCCGTTTTCATGGCAATGGATCGGCGGATGCGGGGCAGATGCTGCCCCCTATTTCCGCATTTTCAACCCGATGCTTCAGGGCGAAAAATTTGATCCCAAGGGCGACTATGTCCGCCAATGGGTACCGGAACTGCGTGACATGCCCGAACAATATATCCACAAACCGTGGGAAGCCTCCCCGCTCATCCTCAAGGCCGCTGACGTGACGTTGGGAAAAACCTACCCCGAACCCTTAATTGGGCTCAAGGAAGGCCGTGAGCGGGCTCTAAGCGCCTATCAGGATATGAAACAGGCTGCTGCGTGAGCATGCTCCGATCACGGTTCCATTTTTAGATACCAGATCAGGTTTTCAACGCTGTTTGGCTTTAACGGGCCGTCGGAGCATATCGCAGTATCAATCAACGTGTCGAAACCTTGATACCCATCAAGGTCTAATACAGCCAAGCCAAAGGAGCAGCGCTGGTGGTTTACACCGTCGCCAAAGGCAACCATTCCTTCGGCACCATTTGGATGAGAGACTTTCTTCACAAGCTTTTTATGCTTAATCAGAACTGCAGTATTTCTTTCAAAGTTCTTCCTTGAAACAGCAAGGCGTTCCGCCCCTGCTGGAATACCTGCATCCCAGAACCCGATACGGACATACCCCCATCCATTATCCAGTATCCATTTTTGGGCAAACTCGGCGTCCTTATAGATGCCTGTGCGTTCAATTTCGCTCACAGACGTCACTGTTCTGCCGGATGCCTCTGCAATATTCAACTGCGTGGCCCGACTTACAATCTGATCGTCAGGAGCCACAGGCGCTTCAAACGTAAAGAATAATGCCAGTATCGGGCGGATAACCAACCGAAACACATTCTCGAAGAATTCCCAATCAAGGAATAATCCGGGAAACCTCATTTCCAAAATATCTTCTGATCAATGAAATCGTGCATGGCGTCTTCGATCCCCTCAAGACGATGATCGGCGCGCGCCCCGAACCAGCCCGATATCAGACCGACCGCAAGCATCCCGTCTTTTGAAAGCTGTGGTGCGAGTGCCATCAAACGGGCCTCGGCAACAGCCGCATCCTGAAGCTGGCCGAGGATTTCCTGCATCGTCGTCAGTTTGCTGCGGAACTTTTTGACCTTTTTCGACCCGTAAATGGCCCCGAAGAACTCGGTCCCATAGCGCATCTGCTTCACATCAAGACGAAGCGCATGAAGTTGCGGCGTCGTCAGACCCGCAACATGATCACCGCGTTTGGTGACCCGTTTATAGGCCTGCTCCAAAAGCGGTTCGGCCATTTCCGACACGGGTGCTGCCATCGCCTTCATTTGCTCGGCACTGGCACCTGATGCCCAGCGCGAATAGCTTGCCCATGCGCCAAGCAGCAAAAGCAACTGTCCATATTCCGGTTGATCGAGCATATGACGTGCGTTTGCAAGGGCGGCTTCGCGTTGCTTTTCAGCGGCCTTGCGCAGTTCGGCCACCCCCGCATGATCGGGGAAGCGTTCCTCGATCATCGGCAGTGTTTCGGTCAGGAACACATCCCAATCGCGCAGGCCATCAAGCCCCTTGCTGCACAGTTTCAACAACCGGCGCAGCAACACGGCCTCGCCCGCAGGCAGGTTTTTCTTAAACAGGTTCAAGGCAACACGCAGGCGGCGCATGCCAACCCGCATCTGGTGACACCCTTCGATATCAAGGTCCTGACGCACACAGACTTCGTTGCTCAGGATCATGCGAAGCCCTTGCGCGATCACGGCACGAAACGCGGTTTCCGCCGACATATCCGGGGTCAGTTGCACTGCCGCCGCCCGATAGGCACCCGGCCCATTGCCAAGATAGAGGTCGCGTCCGCGCGACGCCTTGGAGCGCATGCTCAGTAACAGCGGCACGGTGCGTTGCAGCTCAAGTGCAAGGTCAAACAGGGCTGCCGGATGGCCTTCCTTGAGCTCGAACTCCACCTCGGAGATCGGCACTTCCTTCTCGCCAGATCGGACAACACCCTGATCAATGGCAAGCTCAATCACCGCATCACGATAGGTCAGATCCACCGCCCCGCGTTTAAGGTCGCTTTCGAAAATGCGGTCGATCTTCTTTTTCTTCACAAACTTCTTCAGAAGCTTTTTGACGTCCTTGTCGGTAAACCGGTCAAGATCAAGAACACCTTCTTCAAGCTCGACAGTCCATTCATTACGCTCGGGAAGCGCCTCGCGCAGGCCGTTGGTCGCCTTGATGGTCTGCTCCCAACCATTCGCGCCCTTCTTGCGCAAACGGACCGCCAGGCCCTTTTCAGCCAGCGAGAGTTTCGGCGTGTCGTGATAGATGGAGACAAGGTGCGTGGTCACCAGACGACGACCTTCCTTGACCTCGCGCAGGACCGGCGCGTTTTTAAGACGCGCGACATGTTTCGGATCGATGCGAAGTTTAAGTTCGATCTCGATCTGCTTCTCGGCCATCTGGTTCCCCTAAGCGAGTTATTGTCACAGCGCGGCGTCGCGCTGTTCCGCCACCAAGTAGTAACCAATTTTATGTTTCAGCGGGTTGAAACAAGAAGCAGGAATGATGGTAGCGGAATGTAAGATTTTCGCAACAAAAGGCAGAAACGCCCCCAAAATCAAGCCTTAAAAGACCGATCAGCATTTTGCACAACCCTCTGTTTTCATTTGAAAACAAATAGGGGCAATCAGGTTCATTTGATACTGATTGCTTGCACATACCTTACGCATTCACTCCTGACACAGGCCCGATCAAGTCGTTGATGCAAGGGCGATTCTGAACGGTTGCACCGTCATATATAGATAACAGTTTCGCACCGTTTGCGAATTGCGTTTTGTCAGTTACAGTCTGTTCAAATTCAATCTGCCAGAGGGCGAAGATGCTTAGCCGTAGCCACACTTTCAAGACCGCCCTGATCATGGGGATTGCCATGCTGATCAGTGGCTGCAAAACAACAACAACCGCAACCGCCCCTGAAATCAGCTATGACGCCTGGCAGGCCAAACAATCGGCATCGACCGTGCCCTATAGCACCAACACCATGGTCAAAATCAATCTCAACTGGTCACGTATCGGGCCGTTTTCGCGCTATGACACCTGGGTTCGGGCCAATGCCTTTGGCGGGATGTTTGATGTTTATGGCGCACAGACCTGCCTTGGCAAATTTGTCCGCGATGATCGACTGGCCCCTGCCCATGGCTGGTGGGAACTGATCTGTCAGGATGACAGCTACGCTGCTGGAAAATTCCAGCTGACCGAACAGGGAAACATTCTGGGCTTCGGCAATGCGATCAACGGCGAGAAGGTCGGGTTTGACCTGCCCATCCCGAATTAAATCGACCGGTAGATGAGCTGAAAAACAAAAAACCCGGCCAGAAGGCCGGGTTTTTTTGGCTACCGAAAGATGGTGCCCAGGGGCGGACTCGAACCACCGACACGCGGATTTTCAGTCCACTGCTCTACCAACTGAGCTACCTGGGCAAATCCGACTTTCGTCTCCGTTTCCGGAGTGTTCCCTGCGGAACGAGCGGGGTTATACAAACTCCTTTGGGGCTTGTCCAGCCTCAAATCGCATTTTTTTTGCGATCACGCGTCGGATTAAAATTCTTCTTCATCTTCAAGGTCTTCGAGATACTCGGGCGGCTCGGCGGCGGGGATGGCGTAGCTTTCATTCATCCATTTGCCAAGGTCGAGATCCGCACAGCGTTTGGAGCAAAACGGCGTGTATTTTTCATCAGCCGGTTTGCCGCAAACCACGCAGTCGGAGCTGGCTGTTTTCGTTATCTTTTTTTCATTCATGGTGGTTTTTCTCCAACCGATAGGCATCGTCTTCAAGGATCGGGTCCGCGACAATTTGCGGCGTGCCCCCAAATGCATTTGTCAGGATCTGGATCGCATCTGCCTGATCCGCAAGTGCCTTCGCCACACCGGGGTTTACGCACAGTTTAACCATCCCGGTCACCCCGTTTCGACTTTCGGCAACAACGGCGCGTACAACGGCATTCAGCGCAGCATCGCGCAAAAGATGGGCGCGTTCCTGTTTGGCAAACAAGGTGGCACGAAGCGATTCGCCCGCCCGCTGGCGACTGAATTCATAAAGACCCAATCGCGTAAAGCCACCAATCTGAACCGCGCCATCAAGTTCACTGCCAAAGGCATCACGGATTGCGGCATCGAACTTGTCACGCCCTGCCCGCGATTTCATGCGAAGCGGATCAATCACCACAAGACCACCGATGTTGCGAAGGCGGATTTGATGCACGATTTCGGCTGCGGCCCGAAGGTTGACCTCGACCGCACGGGTTTCGCTATCACGCCCGGCATCTGCCCCGGCGCCATTGACGTCAATGGCACAAAGTGCGGTTGCCGGATCAATCGCAATCCAGGCGCCGCCTTGCAACTCGACACGCGTCGCCAAGGCAGCGGCAATTTCGTCTTCGATATCCTGATCGTTGAATAACAGTCGGCTGCCGACATGACGCGCAAGATTGTCATCCGACTTACCCAGCATCGTCAGCAATCCACGCAACCGCACGAATTCGTTTGTGCCATCGACAACGCATGCGCCGCCCGCCATCAGATGCCGTTCGATCACCTGATCGGTTTCTGATTGCGCCTTGCTGACCAGTTGTGGCTTCGATGCCTCGGACAGGGCCTTTTCGGCCTTTTGCAATTGTGATTTCAGAAGTTTGTATTCGGCGGTGATGGCATCACGCGTCCAGTCGAGTGCGACGGAACGCAGCATGATGCCGTCCTGACCGGCCTGAAGAGAGCTTAGCAAGTCATGCAGTTCGGTACGCCGGTCCCCGTCCTTAAGCTTGCGCGGCAATTCAATATGGTTGGCCCCCGGTCGCAGGATCATACCAACACCTTCAATCGCGATCCGCCCGGTAAGCTTGACACCCTTGTCGTCAAAACCAAGGCGGGAGATCTGCACCAGAACCCACTGCCCTTCATGCAGCGGGCCGTTATAGCGATCAAACGGCAAAAGCCCGTCAGGCAGCCCGTCAAGCGCCACCATGGCGGCGGCCATTTCGGGCATCATTTTGGAAACACGGCCAAGATGGATATCAAATCGTGCGGGACCGCCGCGATCAATCCACAAACGCGTCAGGCGGTCATTTTCGATCATGGCCACCCTGCGTTCAAGCGCAACGGCATCAATCAGCAGGCGGGAGTTATGGGTGCCGCCAACTGCCATGATCAAACCTCTTTGGGGTGATAGCCAAGACCGCGCAAAAGACCGTCCACCTCGCACAGCGACAGCCCGACAACGTTGGAGTACGATCCCGAGATCGCCTTCACAAAGGTCGCGGCAAAGCCCTGAATGGCATAGGCGCCCGCCTTGCCCTGCCACTCGTCATGGGAAAGATAACGTTTCAGGTCATCGGAACCAAGGGTTCGGAATTTCACCTGTGTTTCTATCACGCGCGATCGTTCGGTCCCGTCCGGGGCAATAACACACATACCCCCATAAACACGGTGGCGACGCCCGGAAAGCAGTTCAAGGAACTTGCGTGCCTCAGCCGCGTCTTCGGCTTTGCCCAGGGCACGCCGGCCACAGGCAACAACCGTATCCGCGGCAAGCACAAAGGCCCCGCCGTTGGATTTGGCAACAAAACGCGCCTTTTCTTCGGCAAGGCGAAGCGCCAGCCGACGCGGACTTTCATCGCGCATGGGTGTTTCATCGATATCTGCGGGAACGACCTGATCTGGCACAATTCCGATCTGCGCAAGCAGCTCAAGACGGCGCGGCGATGCAGATGCCAATATCAGTTTCGACAAGATGTGGCTCCCGGATATCCGTCCCAGACCATTCCGACCAGAAATGTGATGAATGCTCACATTTCGATGCAGGCAGCAAAATGCACCCTGACGGCAAGGGTAAACGCCCCGCCAGACAAGGTCAATTTGCGCTTGGTCGTGGTTTCAGATTACTTGAAACGGAAGGTAATACGACCTTTGGTCAGGTCATAAGGGGTCATTTCGACGCTGACACGGTCACCGGCGAGAACGCGGATACGGTTCTTGCGCATTTTGCCCGAGGTGTGGGCAAGGATTTCGTGGTCATTGTCCAGCTTCACGCGAAACATCGCATTGGGCAGAAGTTCAACGACAGTGCCCTGAAACTCGATAACGTCTTCTTTAGCCATGTGACTCCTAGCTTTCGTATTGCAATATCAAAATACCGGTGGGCGGCAAACTGCTCTGAACCGGGCAAAAGGTCAAGTCCTTTCACGTGTCAGGCGTGGCGTTACAGCACTGCGTTAAACGAATGGCGACGTATCTGTGCTATCAAACTGTACGGAATAAGGATTGCGCGAAAAGAACCGGCTCGGCCCTTTTCGAATGCCGGTATGCGCCCTAAGATGCCGCTATCTTTCCGGCCTTTCATGAAAGCCCCCGCATGACCAATCCTCATACCATTGAAATACGCCTTGCAGAACGCGATGACGCACCGGCACTCCATGCCATGATTTGCGAAATCGGCCAGGCAACGGGATGTGCGGATAAAATTGCAAGCACGCCCGAAGATCTGGCGCGGGATGGCTTTGGCAAAGACCGTGCGTTTGACGCGCTGATTGCGATTGCCGATGACACACCGGTTGCCATGTGCCTGTTTTTCCCAAGCTATTCGACATTTCGCGGACGGCCCGGGCTTTATATTCAGGATCTTTATGTCGCACCAAGCCATCGCGGCGGCGGTTTTGCCAAACGCCTGGTGGCTGCGGTCGCCAAACATGCCCGCGCACACGGCAAGTCCTATATCCGATTGTCTGTCGATGCGGAAAACATGATCGGCCAACGGTTTTACGAAAAACTTGGTATGCGCCATGCTGAGGATGAGAAGATCTATGTGCTTGATGGTGCTGCGTTCGAAGCCCTCAGCAGCGCGGATTAAGCCAGGCAATCACATGGTGGGTGCAGGACCGACGGGGAACCGATCAAGAATGCGTTTCTTGATCTGGTCACGCACCTGTCGGTAAGCCTCAAGGCGAATTTCGCGCGACCCTTCGACGATTGTCGCATCAAAGGTATTCCAGAATTCCACATCACACGCCATGGTGCGGGTCATTTCGACCGCACGGTGCTGGGCCTCAGGAGACATGGTGATGATCAGATCAAAGAAGCCGTCTTCAAGCTGATCAAAGGTTTTGGAATTGTATGAGGAAATATCAAGACCGATTTCCTCCATCACCGCGACGGCAAAGCCATCAAGCTCACCGGCACGCACCCCGCAACTTTCAACATAGATGCGGGTTCCGTGGTAGTGACGCATCAAGGCAGCAGCCATCACCGAACGCACGGCATTATAGCTGCAGGCAAAAAGAACCGAGCCGGGGAGTTCTTCTGCCACCGTGCCTTAACCCCGGATGTGAAGAACACAAATCAACGTAAACAGGCGACGCGCGGTATTTTCATCAATCGTCACCTTGTCGGCCAGAAGCTCTCGCAATTGCTCGGAGCCCTCGTTGTGAAGGCCGCGCCTCGCCATATCGATGGTTTCGATCTGGGCGGCACTGGCCTTTTTGATGGCGTCATAATAGCTTTCGCAGATCATGAAATAGTCTTTGACGATCCGGCGGAACGGCGACAGCGGCACGGGAATGGTTGTGAGGTTTTCGGTATCATCATCGCCGCGCACATCCATATAGATGCGGTTTTCTTCGATGCGCATATGAACCGAATACGGACCTTCGAAACCGCCAGCAGGTTCGAAATGGTTTTCTTCCAGAAGGTCATAGATCGCCACCGCCTGCTCATGCTCGACCTCAGGACGGCGTCTTACCTTGTATTTCTCGTCAAGATAGATACCGGCAATACACTGGTTTTCTGCCATGGCTCTCTCGCTCCGGTCCCTTCACACGCTGCATTGCAACAGCTTACATCTGGTTTGAACGGATCGCTACCGAAAGTCCATGTGCCTGCAGACCTTCGCTTTCTGCAAGGGCGATTGCCGCCGGGCCGATTTTTGCCAGACTTTCGGGTGTGCACTTGATCAGCGACGAACGCTTGATGAAGTCCAGAACCCCAAGGCCGGACGAGAAACGCGCCGAGCGGGCCGTCGGCAGCACATGGTTCGGGCCGGCAACATAATCGCCGATGGCCTCAGGGGTATAACGACCCAGGAAAATCGCGCCAGCATGGTGAATGTCTTCTGCCAGTGCGTCCGGGTCGTCGACCGCCAATTCCAGATGTTCCGGTGCGATCCGATCCACAAGGGCCGGAGCCTGCGACAGATTTTCGACCAAAACAATTGCACCAAAGTCGCGCCAGCTTGCCCCGGCGATTTCTGCGCGCGGCAGTTTTTCCAGATGGGCATCAATCGCCACCTGCACCTGATCAGCGAAGCCTGCATCATCGGTGATCAGGATCGATTGCGCGACCGGGTCATGTTCGGCCTGCGACAACAGATCTGCTGCCACCCAGCTTGGATCATTGCTGCCATCGGCAACCACCAGAATTTCAGACGGGCCGGCAATCATATCAATGCCGACCTGACCAAACACCCGGCGCTTGGCCGCGGCAACAAACGCGTTGCCTGGACCGACGATCTTGTCGACAGGCTTGATGGTTTCGGTGCCATAAGCAAGGGCCGCAATCGCCTGCGCCCCGCCAATGCGGTAAATCTCGTCAACACCGGCAATTCGGGCCGCAGCCAGAACCAGCGGGTTCATTTTATTGTCCGGGGTCGGCACCACCATGACAAGGCGCTCCACACCGGCAACCTTGGCCGGAATGGCATTCATCAGAACCGATGACGGATAGGATGCCAGACCGCCCGGCACATAAAGACCGGCGGCCGAAACTGCACGCCAGCGCCAGCCAAGCTCAACACCGCTTTCATCGGTATAGCGTTCATCAGTCGGCATCTGCTTTTCGTGGTAGGCACGAATGCGCTTTGCCGCCAATTCCAGCGATTTGAGAAGGTCTGCGTCAATGTCGGCAACCGCCGCATCGACCTCGGCCGCGCTCACCGCCATGCCGGACGCATCGATACCAAGGCGATCAAAGCGGTTGGTGTAGTCACAAACGGCTTCGTCACCGCGATTGCGGACATCGGCGATAATATCGGCAACAGCCGCATCAACATCGGCATCCGATTCGCGCTTCATGCCCAGAAGCTTGACGAAATCTTCTTCGAAGCTGGCGTCAGTAATCGAAAGCTTAAGCGGCATTGAGCACCTCGGAAAAACGGTCGATCCAGGGCTGGATATCGGTCGGGCGGGTTTTCAGCGCGGCACGGTTGACGATCAGACGCGACGTCACATCCGCGACATGTTCGATTTCACGCAGGCCATTGGCCTTAAGCGTGTTGCCCGTCGACACAAGGTCGACGATACGGCGGCACAGACCAAGTGTTGGCGCCAGTTCCATCGCGCCGTTCAGCTTGATGCATTCGGCCTGCACGCCCCGTTTGGCAAAATGGGTGCGGGTGATGTTGGGATATTTGGTCGCGACCCGGACATGCGACCAACGCGACGGATCATCGCCTTCGATCATTTCTTCGGGTTCGGCAACGGCGATCCGGCAATGCCCGATATTAAGATCCAGCGGCGCATAGATATCCGGATAATCAAATTCCATCAGGACGTCATTGCCGCAGACACCGATATGGGCCGCGCCAAAGGCGACAAAGGTTGCAACATCAAAGCTGCGCACACGGATGATATCGATATGCGGATGGTTGGTGGTGAAACGAAGCGCACGGGATTTCGGATCGTCAAATGCCGCTTCGGGTTCGATCCCGGCGGATCGCACCAGTGGCATCACCTCGTCAAGAATGCGCCCCTTTGGCAGGGCAAGCACCAACTTTTCGTCACTCATCAATCAGTCGCCTTACGCGTTTTTCAGTTATCCGGAAGCCTTGATATCAGGCAGGAACCCGGACACGTTCGATCTGCGCCCCGCAGGAGCTCAGTTTTTCTTCAAGCCGCTCATAACCGCGGTCCAGATGGTAGACACGGTTAATAACCGTCTCGCCCTCGGCTGCCAAGCCTGCAAGCACCATCGAGACCGAGGCACGCAGATCGGTTGCCATGACTTCAGCCCCCGAAAGCTTTGCACTGCCGCGTACAATCGCCGAACGACCATGCACGTTGACATCAGCGCCCATGCGGCTGAGTTCCGGTACGTGCATGAAACGGTTTTCGAAAATGGTTTCGGTGATCATTGACGCACCGTTGGCCACCGACATCAACGCCATGAACTGGGCCTGCATATCGGTCGGGAAGCCCGGATAGGGTTCGGTCATCACGTCAACACCCTTAAGCGTCGCACGGTTGCCGCGCACCTTAAGGCCATCTTCGGTTTCTTCAACCTCGACCCCGGCTGCGCGCATCGCATCAACAAGGCTGTCAATCAATTCCATACGGGTTCCGGTCAGTTCGATCTCGCCACCGGTGATGGCGGCGGCAATCGCATAGGTCCCGGTTTCGATGCGATCCGGCACGACCGAATATTCCGCACCATGCAGGCGCGGCTTGCCGGTGACTTTGAGGGTATCGGTTCCGATACCTTCGATCTCGGCCCCCATGGCAACAAGGCAGTGGGCCAGATCAGACACTTCGGGTTCGCGCGCGGCATTGGCAATGGTGACGACACCGTCGGCTAGCGATGCGGCCATCAGCGTGTTTTCCGTCGCTCCTACCGAAACCTGCGGGAACAGAACATGTCCGCCTTTCAGGCCGTCGGGTGCGCGGGCTTCGATGTAGCCCTCGGTCAGGTGGATTTCAGCCCCCATGGCTTCCAGAGCCTTAAGATGCAGGTCAACCGGTCGGTTGCCAATCGCACACCCGCCAGGAAGCGACACACGGGCAACACCACATCGCGCGACAATCGGACCAAGCACCAGGACAGATGCACGCATCTTGCGCACCAGATCATAGGGTGCCGTGGTCGAGGTGATTTCCTTGGCGGTCATTTCAAGAACGCGACCGGTATGGCCACCATTGGGCGCATGCCCGTTCAGATGCAACGCGACACCATGCTGGGCCAGAAGGTTGGCCATCGATGTGATATCTGCCAGATGCGGCAGGTTCGAAAGGGTCAGGGTTTCATCTGTCAGAAGGGCTGCTGCCATCAATGGCAAAGCCGCGTTTTTGGCACCGCCGATTGCAATTTTGCCCTGCAGCCGGCGACCACCGGAAATCTTGATCTTGTCCATTCAGTCCTCTTTGTACTGCGCGCGATGGCGCAGCGAACGCGTGTCTTGGCGTATCACCACCAGATTGTTGCCACCCCTTTATCACAGGCGCGGCAATGTGACACCTTTTTGGCCCATATATTTCCCTGCGCGATCCGCATAGGAGGTATCGCATTCACTTTCCGCCTTAAGGAAAATGAACTGACACGCCCCTTCATTGGCATAAATGCGCGCTGGAAGCGGTGTGGTGTTGGAAAATTCAAGGGTCACATGCCCTTCCCATTCGGGTTCAAGCGGCGTGACATTGACGATGATGCCGCACCGGGCATAGGTCGATTTCCCAAGACAGATCACCAGCGTGTCGCGCGGGATGCGGAAATACTCCACGGTGCGCGCAAGCGCGAAACTGTTGGGCGGGATCACGCAGACGTCGGTCTGGCGATTGACAAACCCGTCATCGGAAAATTCCTTTGGATCGACGATGGCCGAGTCGACATTGGTGAAAATCTTGAACTCGTCGGCGACGCGGGCGTCATAGCCGTATGAACTGACACCATAGGAAATCACACCGTCGCGCCTGAAACCGTCGACAAACGGTTCGATCATGCCTTTTTCCTGCGCCATCTGGCGTATCCAGTGATCCGGTCTTACCGACATAGTGCCACCCCTGTTTTTGCGAAAATCCAAACCACGTTCAGCACCCACGGTTTTACCCGCCCGCTGGCCTCAAGATCAACCAAACGATGCATGCGCCCATCAAGGCGAAGGCGAAAAATGACGCGTGTGATCAGTCCTCAGATTTTTCGTCTGTAGCTGGACCTTGTGGATCGCTTTTGCGTGAGCGTTGCTGTTGCTTGCGCTTGGCCAGATTGGCACGCAGGGCTTCGGCTTCGCGTTTTAAACGTTCCTCGTTTACGGCCGGACGCATGTCAGATTTTTTGGCTGTCATGATGCAATCAAAGTTCCGTCAGATTTATGCGGGTTTGAGCGATTGGCCTGTTATAAAACAGCGTGCGAAAAATTACAGCCGATCTTGACGAAAACAGGGCGAAAAGGCCTGCGACGGGAACAATCGAAAAACTTCGCATAATTCAGGCTTGACCAATTACAGATACGTGGCCTATAACCCGCCCGCACCGCAAGGGCTCATGCTGCTGTAGCTCAGGGGTAGAGCACTCCCTTGGTAAGGGAGAGGCCGGGAGTTCAAATCTCCCCAGCAGCACCATTGCCCACCGGTCCAGCCTGTTTATCGGGCTGCTGTAGCTCAGGGGTAGAGCACTCCCTTGGTAAGGGAGAGGCCGGGAGTTCAAATCTCCCCAGCAGCACCATTTTCCAAGTACATTTCAGAACAATGTTTGCAAGCCCGCATCAAAGTGATGCGAGCCTACATGGTGTTTATTTGTCTGGATATTAAGGAAAGTCGCGCGCTCTAGCCGTAGAAAGCGCGATACCACTCAACAAAATTGCCGATACCGGTTTCAATCGAGGTAGCCGGCTTGAAGCCAACGGCATCGGTCAACGCATCAACATCGGCGTAAGTCGCGGGCACATCACCATCTTGCATCGGCAGCATGTTTTTCTCTGCCGTCTTG
>NZ_DCAO01000019.1:14666-17218 GCF_002311515.1 Thalassospira sp. UBA1131 | reverse complement strand
GGCATACCTTCCGGCGTCTTGGCCGGGCCCGCATAATAAACCGGATGGTTTTTAAGGTATTCCGGCATCTCTTCGCCGGCATCAAGGCGTTCCTTGATTTTGGCATGCGCGATGTCACGGGCCACAATCACGGTCCCGGTCAGCGACAGACGGGTCTTGACCGGATATTGCGACAGCTGCTTGCGGATTTCATCCATCGGACGGTTGAGGTCAACCTTGACCACTTCGTCATCAAGATGCTCGTCGGTGACCTGCGGCAGGTATTTCGCCGGATCATGTTCGAGATCCTCGATAAAGATACCGTCCTTGGTGATTTTACCCAGGATCTGACGGTCAGCCGAGCACGATACGCCCAGACCAACCGGGCAGCTTGCGCCATGACGCGGCAGACGGATCACGCGCACATCGTGGCAGAAATACTTGCCACCAAACTGCGCGCCGATGCCCATTTCGCGGGTCATCTCAAGGATCTTCTGTTCCCATTCCAGATCGCGATAGGCCTGACCATGATCGCCACCTTCGGTCGGAAGGTTATCGTAATAACGGGCCGATGCCATTTTCACGGTCTTAAGGCACGCCTCGGCCGAGGTACCGCCAATAACGACCGCCAGATGGTATGGCGGGCAGGCAGAGGTGCCGAGTGTACGGATTTTCTCGTCCAAAAACTTGCGCAGGCTTTCGGGGTTCAGAAGCGCCTTGGTCTGCTGGAACAGGAAGGTCTTGTTGGCAGACCCACCGCCCTTGGCCATGAACATGAATTTGTATTCATCGCCCTTGGTCGCATAGAGATCAATCTGAGCCGGAAGGTTCGAGCCGGTATTCTTTTCCTCGAACATATTTTTCGGCGATACCTGCGAGAAGCGCAGATTGTGTTTCTGATAGGCCTGCCAGATACCCTTGGACAGGGCTTCTTCATCGGAACCATCGGTGATGACCTTGCCACCGCGTTTGCCCATGACGATGGCCGTACCGGTATCCTGACACATCGGCAAAACGCCGCCCGATGCGATGGAGGCGTTTTTCAAAAGATCCATCGCCACGAATTTGTCATTCGGGGTGGCTTCTTCGTCATCAAGGATTTTGCGCAGCTGTTCGAGATGCCCCGGACGCAAAAGGTGCGAGCAATCAAAGAAAGCCTGAAGGGTCAGTTTCTCGATCGCCTCGGGTTCGACTTTCAAGTAGGTCTCGCCATTGACGTCAACGGTCGAAACACCCTCGTCCCCGATCTTGCGGTAAGGGGTGGTGTCCTTCCCCTGCTCAAACATGGGTTTATAGACAAAATCACTCATCGGAAGGTTCTCGTCTCTCTCAAAAACAAGGTGGGTTTGTTCTTTGTGTGGCTGGTTTTAGCGCCAAATGGATCAAATTGCCACGATACATTAGGGGAACCCCGGACGCGGGAAACATCAACGGGGATCAGGCAAAGAAAAAGGGCGGATCAAGCCCGCCCTGTAAATCTTCTATTTCTTGCGGAACGCATCAAGTGCGATGACCTCGCCGGTTTCATTGGCATCCGGCTTGGGTTTTTTGCGCGATTTGGATGGCTCGGTCACGAGCGTCGGCGCACCGTCTTCGCCCTCAATCAGATCGGCATCAAGATCATCATCTTCATCATAGTCGAAATCTGCGTCATCCATTTCTTCTTCGACACTGAATGTCAGCATGAAGTTGGCGGACGGATCGACAAAGGCCAACATCGCGTCATAGGGCACGACAACCGTGGTCGGCATGCCATCAAAGCTCATTCCGACCGAGAAGTGATCATCTTCGGATTTCAGATCCCAGAACCGGTGTTGCAAGACAACGGTGATGTTGTCTGGATGTGCCTTGCGCTGACTTTCAGGCAGGGCCACACCGGGATGGTTGGTCTGGAACGTGATGTAATAGTGATGCTCTCCGAAAAGGCCCTCTTCGGCCACACGCGCGAGGATATCTTTCACCACACCGCGCAGCGCCTGGTCGACCATAAGATCGTAGCGGAATTCTTCCGGTTCTTGCATCAGTAATCCTGTATCTGGCGGAACCACCGGCAATGTCCAGCGCGTCCCGTCATTGTCATATAGCATCTCTGCACGCCAATTACATCTTGGCGTGTTTGATAATCACTCTATTCATAACGAAGCGGGAAAGAAATACAAGAGTGGGGCGTTCTGTTGCTAGGTGCCCCGTCCCCCACCAAATTACCGCTCCCGGCAATCGGAATTTCGCTTTGGTGCTAGTACCGCTTAGGCGGCAACAGCAACCGGAGCATTGTTGTCGTTTGCATTTACAAACATTGGCCCGATGCGGTGGTACCATGCCGAGCGCCCACATTGACTTTTACTGCTCACGTCGATCCTATTTCGGCCCCACGAAGATTGTCTGAGTCGGACAACCGATAAATTTGGTGGAGCCGCCGGGTACCGCCCCCGGGTCCGTAAAGCCTATTCTGTCACGCAGTTTAGCGCCGTAGTCGGGTTGCCCCGACAGCCCCTATATAGGGCAAATGCCCCCCGTTTCACAAGGGGAATCGGGAAAACTTTTTTTGATTTTTGCGGGAACATTTCGGGCTC
>NZ_DCAO01000019.1:0-14549 GCF_002311515.1 Thalassospira sp. UBA1131 | reverse complement strand
ATCATCGATCTCAAGCTCTGCTGAGAAATTGCGAAACAGCCCCTCATAGCGGTAACGACGATCCGGGATCAGACAGGTGTAACGTTGTGGCGCGCTACGTGGCAGGAAATCCCCCTCTATCTGGCTTGGAAGCGGGACATAGGCCGCCGAAATTTCCCGTGCTTCGCCCTCGGCCAGTTTTAATCGTTTGATCGGAAGCATGTTTGTCGCGGGCGTTATGCCGATATCGACATCAAAGCACCCCGCCAAAGACGGCAATTCCCGCTTTGCAATGCAGTCAAACCAGTTTCCCTTGCCGTCCGAGGTCACATGCATCTGCGCCCCGCCGACATAACTTACCTTGACCTCGCGTGTCGCGAACGCGGCATCCGTCACCACAAAGTAAGACCCGCCATAGTGACCATGTCGCGTCCCGACCACGACTCCTTCAAGCTCTATCCCGTCCGGATCAGACTGACAGACACAGTGCTCAAGACCGTTTCCATCCCAATCAACCCACTGAACAGTTTTTTGCAAAATCAACACTCCCATGCGCCAAACGCGCCCAAAATTCAGATAGTTGAGTATATCCACTGTTCCCAAGTTTACCTGACCACTCCTGACACCTCCTGTCAGCAGAAACAGTTCAACGAGTGGCCCGGCAAAGATCGGATGGCGTCGCTTGCCCGTGACCATCGACCTGACTATGCTGCGACAAAAGTGATTCTTAAAATGCAGGACTGAGCATGCAGCAATATCTTGATCTGATGCGTCTGGTGCGTGACACCGGCACGCGCAAGGAAGACCGGACGGGTACTGGCACGGTTTCGATCTTTGGTCACCAGATGCGCTTTGACCTTTCCAAGGGTTTTCCGTTGGTCACCACCAAAAAGCTGCATCTGAAATCGATCATTCATGAATTGCTGTGGTTCCTGGATGGCGACACCAACGTCAAATATCTGCAGGACAATGGTGTTCGGATCTGGAACGAATGGGCCGATGAAAATGGCGACCTTGGCCCGGTTTATGGTGGCCAGTGGCGGTCATGGCGCGGCGCAAACGGCGAAACCATTGACCAGATCACCGGCCTGATTGACCAGATCAAAAACAATCCCGATTCCCGCCGCCTGATTGTGTCGGCATGGAACGTTGCGGACGTGCCCAACATGGCGCTGCCGCCATGTCACTGCCTGTTCCAGTTCTACGTTGCTGATGGCAAATTGTCCTGCCAGCTATATCAGCGCAGCGCGGATATCTTCCTGGGTGTGCCGTTTAACATCGCCTCCTATTCGCTTTTGACCATGATGATCGCGCAGGTCTGTGATCTGGACGTGGGTGATTTTGTCCATACCCTTGGCGATGCGCATCTTTACACCAACCACCTTGATCAGGTCGAAGAACAGCTGTCGCGTGATACCCGCCCGCTTCCGACCATGAAGATCAATCCGGCCGTCAAATCGATTTTTGATTTCAAGTATGATGATTTCGAACTGACCGGCTATGACCCGCATCCGCACATTGCCGGCAAGGTTGCTGTCTGATGGCAGGTCCGAAGATTGAACGGGTTGCCGTGGTTGCGGCGGCCGCCAATGGCGCGATTGGCAAGGATGGCTGGATGCCGTGGGAACTGCCCGAAGACCTCAAACGGTTCAAGGCACTGACCCTTGGCAAACCGATGATCATCGGGCGCGTAACGTTCGAGGCGATCGGTCGTCCTCTTCCCAAACGCACATCGATTGTTGTCACCCGTGACACCGACTGGTCCTTTGAGCATGAAAATGTGAGGGTTTGTCACAATATCGAAGAAGCCATTAAATTGGCGGACGAAATCGCCGTGCGCGATGGCGTCAATGAAGTGATCATTGGCGGGGGTGCGCAAATCTATCACCTCGCCCTGCCGTTCACGACCCGTTACGAGTTGACCGAAGTCCATGCCGAGATCGAAGGTGACACCTTCCTTGATCCGCTGCCCACCGATCAATGGCGCGAAACCAAACGTCAGAAGATCGACAATCCTGACGGCCCGGATTACAGCTTTGTAACCCTGGATCGGATCGCGTCGTAACCCCAAGTTTACGGGCAAATCACAAGCTCTTATTGATTTTGCGGCGCAGTCGGCCCATCTTCAAAGCAATTACAGAACATTCGTTCCAAAGTACGGATCTGATCGAAGGAACTGCCAATGCCACGGCCACGTGCGTTTGATGAAGAAAGCGTTCTTGATAACGCCATGAACATCTTCTGGAGCAAGGGGTTTGAAGCGACCTCTATTCAGGATCTGGTCAATGAAACCGGCCTGAACCGGGCCAGCATGTATGCAAGCTTTGGTGACAAGAAGGCACTTTTCCTGCGCGTCCTTGATCATTACAGCCAGAAAATCAGTGCCGAGCGTTTTGCCGATCTGCGCAACATCGAAGATGGTCGCGCCGCAATTGAAAAAACATTCCGTGACGCGGCCAAAACCGGTACCGCAGAAGGACGGCACAAAGGCTGCCTGATGGTGAATTCGGGCATGGAGCTTGCCCCGCACGATCCGGAAACCGCCGCCATCGCCCATCAGGCATTCCGCCGGGCCGAGGATACCTTTGCCGCCGCACTGAACCGCGCAATTGGTCAGGGCAAAATTGCCAAAGGCAAGAATGTCCGCGCCCTTGCGCGCTTCTTGGCTGGCTCGTTTCAGGGCGTGCAACTGATGTCGCGCCGTGGTGCGGATCAGGAAACCTTGACCGACTATTGCGAAACCATTCTGGCCGCACTCGACTAAACCTGCGCGATTTTTCGTAACCGTTTCTGGTTGCGCATTGCCCTGCACTCCTTGATAGTCACGCGCTTGTTTCAATGCCCGCACATCGGGTGCAAAAGCCGGATATATCATGATACGCAGCGACACTTTCTGGGACTCTGCCGCCGACAAATACGCCCGCAAACCGATCGGCAACGAGGCCGCCTATGTGCAAACCCTTGATCGCACGCGCGCCTATCTTTCCCCCGATCAGAACGTGCTTGAAATCGGGTGTGGCACCGGCACCACGGCTCTGAAACTTGCCCATAGTGTTAGGCATCTGACCGCCACCGATATTTCCGCACGCATGATCGAAATTGCCCAGGGCAAGGCCAAAGATCAGGCGACCAACAATGTCACCTTCTCCCAAAAGACGATTGATGATATAGCCCAAGGGTCAGAGCGCTTTGACGTGGTGCTTGGCTTTAACATCCTGCATTTGCTTGATCAGCCGGAAGTTGCCATTGCCGCGCTGCATAAGGTCATCAAGCCGGGTGGCATGTTCATCACCAAAACACCCTGCCTGGGTGAAAAGCTTTGGTATCTCAAGCCCCTGATCTGGGTCATGCAGAAACTTGGCAAGGCGCCGCGCGTTCATTTTCTGAATTATGCCCGCCTTGAGGGCATGATCCAATCTGCCGGATTTGAGGTGATCGAAACCGGCTCCTATCCGGCCAGCACCGGATCACGTTTCATCGTCGCCAAACGGGTTTAACGACACATCCGCACCAAGGTGTTCCCATCACGGTTCAGTGATGGCGGTTCTTTGTTGTTGATTTATAGAATGATCATTCCATAATTAACCTCAATTAAACCTGACCCAAGTCATGAGGAACGAAATGTCTGCAATTACCCCGCTGATGCCGCGCCAGAAGGTGCCGTCGCTTTCCGTCCCGCTTGTTGGTGGCGGCACATGGTCGCTTGCCGACCAAAGCCCGGAAAACTTCACCATGGTCGTTTTCTATCGCGGCCTGCATTGCCCGATCTGTGGCAAGTACCTGAAGGACCTCGACACCAAGCTTGCAGACTTTGCCAAGCGCGGCGTGAACGTCGTTGTCGTTTCGTCCGATGGCGAAGATCGCGCGACCGAAGCCAAGGCGAAGTGGGAGCTTGAGAATATTGACCTTGGCTATGGCCTTGATCTTGATAACGCGCGCGAGTGGGGTCTTTATATCTCGACCTCGAACGGTGTGACGTCGAGTGGCTATGAAGAACCGGCTGTTTTCTCGGAACCTGGTCTGTTTCTGGTGCGTCCGGATGGCACGCTTTATTTCGGCACCGTCCAGACCATGCCGTTTGCCCGCCCGGCGTTCGATCAGATCCTTGGCGCGCTTGATTTCGTGATTGCCAAAAACTATCCGGCACGCGGCGAAGTGATTGATCATACAAATCCCTAAACCAGCGACCGAAAGCCGATAAAATGCCAAAGGGCCGGTTCCAAAGCGCAGGAACCGGCCCTTTTATTCTTCATACAATTGGATCGATACGACTAACCCGCCATTGCAGCGGCAAAATGCGGCGCATCCAGTTCCTGTGCACGCTGATAGGCCGGGCGGGCATCAATCCGTGCGATGTAGGCCTCGAATTCCGGATATTTCGGCAGAATGCCAAACATGCAACCAAACCGAATGGTCGAACCAAACACCACATCAACGGTGGTGAAGTTCTTCCCCATCAGCCACGGGTCGGCCTTGCCAACAAAATCGACCAGAATGGGCACCAGCGTTTCCCAGTCGCGATAGGAATTCTGGCTACTGTCTTCTGCCGTGTACTGGCGCACGCGGTCGATCATGGCCGGTTCGATGGTGGACGGGGAAAAGAACAACCAGCGCAGATATTCGCCACGTTTCGGATCATCCAGTGCCGGGACCAGGCCGGCCTCGGGATACAGATCGGCCAGATAGCAGCAAATGGCGGCAGCCTCGGTTACCACCGTGTCGTCATGTGTGATGGTTGGCACCTTGCCAAGCGGATTGAGTGCCAGGAATTCCGGCGTTTGCCCTTCGCCACCCCGGATGTCGACAAGTTTGACATCAAACGGAATGCCCAGTTCCTGCAACATCCAATGTACTGTACCGCTTCGTGATGGTACGGCGTGATAAAAGGTCAAGTTCCGCTGTGATGGCATTCTTAAGGCTCCTGCGTTTGCACGTGTGATTATGTTTGAAATCCGGCGGCAATTTCCCCTTGTTTCCCAACAATGTAAACCACACGACAGACAGGTTCCTGACAGCTGTATGTCAGCAGGATGTCGGTCATCGAACTGACCACCACATCACATCAGCAGCATTTTATTATATTTAATATTCCTTAATAAAATCACCCCTGAGTTGTATAGTGACACCCGAAACGATCCAAAGAAGGTCGCCCGGCATCACATCACACAGGGGACTTCACATGCCCAAACGCAGACTGATTGTATTTTTCGACGGCACCTGGCAGGAACCCGCCAACACGCCCGAACCAACCAACGTCGTCAAACTTCTGCGTGCGGTGCCGAGCAGCGACAACGATGTTTCGCAGATCGTGTTTTATGATCGCGGGGTCGGGACCGGCGATGTGATCGATAAAATTCGCGGCGGTGCGTTTGGCAACGGGTTGCTTGAAAACGTCGTTGATGGCTATCGCTTTCTTGGCAACAACTATCAACCCGGTGACGAGATCTTTATCTTTGGGTTTTCGCGTGGCGCCTTTACCGCGCGCAGTCTGGCGGGATTGATCGGGCTCTGTGGTCTTTTGAAACCACCCTATCTTGGCCATCCGCTCCAGACCGATATCGCGAAAATTGCCAGCTCCGATTTATCGCCAGAGGCAAAACGTACCAAAATTTCGACCCTTGATATCGAAACCCAACCGGATGTGCCAATTGAATGCGTCGGCGTTTGGGATACGGTCGGGTCGCTTGGCATTCCGGGTGACCTTGGACGCCGCCTGATCCCCGCCAAGTATCATTTTTACGATGTGCAGCTTGGCGGGCACGTTCGGGTTGCCCTGCATGCAATGGCAATTGACGAGAAACGCAGTGCCTTTTCACCAACGCTGTGGGTCAAGGAAAAGGGCACCAAATTGCCGGACAAACAAATTGTCGAACAAGTCTGGTTCCCCGGCGTACACAGCAATGTTGGCGGGTCTTACGATGATTGCCGGCTATCTGACATCACGCTCGACTGGATGATCAAGCGGGTCAAGAAACACACCAAGCTCAAACTTGATGAGTCGCACCTTAAGACCAAACTGGCCCCGTCAGTCGACGGGCGCGGGTATGAAAGCCGCACCATGCTTTATTCGAGCTCCCGCCTTTACCCCTATCAGCGCCTGATCGAACAGATTGCACCGGAAACCAGAAACTTCTGGGACAAACTGCGCATCAAATGTCCGAACTTTGACCGTCGGAACATCATCCCGGATGGGCTTGAGACGATCAATGAAGCCATCCATGTCAGCGCACTGGAACGTTGGAATATCTCTACCGGCGTCTTGCATGACAATTCGCATGAAGGGTCACTCGAACGCGTGCTGTATCGCCCGTCTAACCTGAATGCGGTACTTAAGGCCCATTATGCCGGTAAACGCACGCCCAACATCATCAACTGGACCGGCGCGACCATGCGCAAAGACATTCCATGGCCCGATCAGTCGACGCTGAGTGATACAGTCCGATGATATCCGATCAACCGTCGCGTCCATTACGGGCGTAATTCAACAACGTCGGACGTGAAAAAACAAATGACAAATATCAATGAAATATCAACGATCATTCACAGAAACTTCACCAGAATGGCATGGGAGAAGGATAAATTTGATCTAGAAAAATCTTATATTTGCTCCGCAATTGCAGAGATACCTTACCATCGCATACCGGAATTTGAGCTATCGCAAGCTGATCGCGCAAATATGATCCCATGTGCATCATATAATGATCTTTACACGCGCAGAATCATTCAAACAACTCAAGAAATCTCAAGCAGACTGGACTCACCTAGATATTTTTCTATCGAAACCAATTTCGCTATCCTCTTAGGGATAAAGATACATAATGTACTGTTTATTTCAATTCGCGGAACACAAACTCTATATGACTGGAGAACAAACTTTCAGGTATTAAAAATTTCAGAGAGGATTGGTCCAGTTACTGCAAAATTTCACAGAGGTTTTTACCTCGCAACCATGGAAATTTTGCCCCCACTCCTAGATGAATTAGATGAGCTTGATGACGAACTAACAGAGAACGAGGACAATGACCGTGTCTTGGTTTATATAACAGGCCATTCTCTTGGTGGTGCAATAGCAAGCATTCTGCACGGCCAACTCAGATCCATTCAGTTTCCGTATCAGTTAAGGTCTTCCAACATTTTGAGATCTCGTCTCACTTTGGGATCTTGCTACACATTCGGTATGCCGAGGTTTGGAGATCGGCTCGCTGCCGCTAAGAACCATAGGCCATTCAACGTTAAGTCTAACCTAGACATAGTTCCTAGAATTCCGCCGAAATGGCTCGGTTTTGCTGACAGCCTAAACAATTTCCATCCAGATGGAACACGTGATTATCAACGATCATCCGTATTGGACTTTAACTTTCTGCGTTGGTTTAAAATGATCAAATCGGGTCAAATTAAAAGAAACCACTCAATTGAGCAGTATCAGCAATCCATTCATTCGCACCTCAAATGAAAGCCCCAATAGCCAGATCAGATTGTAGCTGCTGAACTACCTAGTGCTTCGCCTTAAGGCAATCCACGCCGCGACAAGTGTCAGCAATGCCAAGCCAAACCATGTCAGCGCATAGGTCAGGTGGTTGTTGGGGAAGCTAATTTTGGTCAGGCCACCCAGTGGCAGCTTGGCCGGGTTTTCTGCCCCATCACCGTCAATGAAATACGGCGCGACATTGGTGGGATCTAGCCCCCGCTTGGTCGCCATCGCCTTTACATCGCGCGAATACCAGCGTTCTTCAGACGGCACGTTATCACGGATGAAGGTGCCGACCGGTTCGTTGATGCGAAGCAGGCCGGTGACAGTAACCTCACCCTCGACCATGCCCTCGGGCCGTGTGTCCGGGGCACGCTTTTCGGTTGGAACAAAGCCGCGGTTGATCATGACAATCGTGCCGTCATCCCGCATCAGCGGTGTCAGAACCCAATAACCCGCCCCGTAATCAGTGGCAGTATAGACCTGCGTTTCAAGATCGTTGCGATAGGTTCCCGTCACACTGACCTTGCGATATTCATCGCGTGCGCGGGTTACATTTTCCCAGTCATCACGCGTGGGTGCGGCAACCGCATCCCCATGCACGCGCGCATCAACCCGTTCAATCAGATCAAGCTTCCAGGCCCGACGTTCGACCTGCCAATATCCAAGGGCACAGAACCCGGAAAACAGGATAGCCGCCAGCATCAGGACAACAATTCGGGTTGTCATGGAGGGGCCTTTTTTCGGGTTATCAGTTGCTTGAGCGGAAACGTGGTCGTCGGACATGCCGGGTTCTTTCAAAAGGCAATCTGGTGAAACAAAAAGGGCGCGATCCCCCTAAAGGTATCGCGCCCCCTTCACATATCAAGCAGTCCCTAGCCGAAGCTCGGGATCATGTCGTGATCCATCTGCGGCATCATGTTGGTGTTGAGGTGATACATCACCCACAGCGACCCGGCGATCGCAATCGCCACGATCACGATGGTGAAGATCAGCGCCAGCATGTTCCAGCCACCTTCGGATTTGGTGTTCATGTGCAGGAAATAGACCATGTGAACCACGATCTGAATAACCCCAAGCCCCATCACCCAAAGGGCAGTTGCAACCTTGCTGTCAAGAACACCGTCCATGACAAGCCAGAACGGGATCGCGGTCAGAATGACCGACAGGACGAACCCGATCACATAGCTTTTATAGGTGCCATGTGAGGCCCCACCATCATGATGGTCATCATGTGCGTGTGAATGTGCGCTCATCCCAGAACTCCCAGCAGATAAACAACGGAGAAGACACCGATCCAGACGACGTCAAGGAAGTGCCAGAACATCGACAGGCACATCAGACGACGCTTGTTCTCGACGATCAGGCCGCGCTGGGCGACCTGAACCATCAGGGTAACAAGCCAGATGATGCCAAACGTCACGTGCAGACCGTGGGTCGCCACCAGCGTATAGAACGCCGACAGGAAACCACTGCGCATCGGGGTCGCACCCAGGCTCCAGAGGTGATGGAACTCATAAATTTCCAGCCCGACGAAGGCGATACCAAACAGACCGGTAATCGCCAGCCACAGCTGCGTACCTGCGACATTGCCCTTTTCCATCGCCAGCATGGCAAAGCCATAGGTGATGGACGAGAACAGCAGCATGGACGTGTTGATCGCGACCAGTTCAAGGTCGAACAGATCCGCCGGTGCGGGACCAGCAGCATAGTTCTGACCAAGAACGGCATAGGTTGCAAACAGGATCGCAAAGATGAGGCAATCGCTCATCAGATAGATCCAGAAGCCGAGCATCGTCCCCGTTTCCGGGTGATGCTCTTCTTTCAGGTAGAAGACCGGCGCTTCGGTCTGAGAGGCATTTGTATTCGCCATTGTCATTCCCTTACGCCTGCTGTTTTGCCAGAAGGGCGGTACGTTCTTCTTCGGTCTTCACAACTTCGGATGCCGGGATGTGATAATCGCGGTCATAGTTGAAGGTGTGGGCAATGGAACCGGCAATCAGAACGATGAAGCTTGCCGCAACAAGCCACCAGATGTGCCAGACCAGTGCAAAACCAAGAACGAGCGAGATCGCAGCCAGGATAAAGCCAGCGCCGGTATTTTTCGGCATATGGATATCCAGGAAGCCCGACGTCGGACGGACGTAACCACGTTTCTTCATGTCTGCCCAGGCGTCCAGATCATGGACAACCGGGGTAAAGGCGAAGTTGTAAGCCGGCGGCGGCGAGGACGTCGACCATTCCAGCGTACGACCACCCCACGGGTCACCGGTTTCATCACGCAGCTTGTCGCGTTTGATCACCGCAACAACGATCGACATGATGAACGAACCGATACCACCGGCAATCAGAAGCGCACCAAAGGCCGCAATGATAAACCAGATCTGAAGCGACGGATCGTCAAACTGGCTCATACGGCGGGTGACGCCCATCAGGCCGAGAACATAAAGCGGCATGAAGGCAAAGTAGAAACCGATGGTCCAGAGCCAGAAGGACATCTTGCCCCAGAACTCGTCGAGCTTGAAGCCGAAGGCTTTCGGGAACCAGTAAACGATACCGGCAAACATCCCGAAGACCACACCACCGATAATCACGTTATGGAAGTGGGCAATCAGGAACAGGCTGTTATGGAGCACGAAGTCGGCCGGCGGAACGGCAAGCATAACACCGGTCATGCCGCCAATCACGAAGGTCAGCATGAAACCGATGGTCCACAGCATCGGGACATCAAAGCTGATGCGGCCCTTATACATGGTGAACAGCCAGTTGAAGACCTTGGCCCCCGTCGGGATCGAAATGATCATGGTGGTGATGCCAAAGAAGGCGTTCACACTTGCACCCGACCCCATGGTGAAGAAGTGGTGCAGCCAGACGATGTAAGACAGGATGGTAATAACCACGGTGGCATAAACCATCGAGCTATAACCAAACAGACGCTTGCGGCAGAAGGTCGACACAACTTCGGAAAACACACCAAACGCTGGCAGGATCAGGATGTACACCTCCGGGTGCCCCCAAATCCAGATCAGGTTGATATACATCATGGCGTTACCGCCAAGATCGTTGGTGAAGAAGTTGGTGTCCGCATAGCGGTCAAGACCAAGCAGAACCAGAACAGCGGTCAGAACCGGGAACGCAGCCACGATCAGAACGTTGGTGCAAAGTGCCGTCCAGGTAAAGACCGGCATTTTCATCATGGACATGCCCGGTGCGCGCATTTTGACGATGGTCACAACCAGATTGACCCCCGACAGCAAGCGTCCCGACACCGGCAATCTGCAAGGCCCAGATATAATAATCGACCCCGACCCCCGGACTGTAGACAATGTCTGACAGCGGCGGATAGGCCAGCCAACCGGTCATAGCGAATTCGCCGACAAACAGCGACGCCATGATCAGCGCGGCACCACAGGTGGTCATCCAGAAGCTGAAATTGTTCAGGAACGGGAAGGCAACGTCGCGCGCACCGATCTGCAGCGGCACAACGAAGTTCATCAGACCGGTCACCAGCGGCATCGCAACGAAGAAGATCATGATCACGCCATGGGCGGTGAAGATCTGATCGTAGTGGTGCGGCGGAAGGAAACCTTCGGCACCGTTGAAAGCGATGGCTTGCTGGGCACGCATCATGAGGGCATCGGCAAAGCCACGCAGAAGCATGATAATTGCCAGAATGATGTACATGATGCCGATCTTTTTATGGTCGATCGACGTGATCCACTCGCGCCAGAGGTATCCCCACAGACGGAAGTAGGTCAGACCACCGACAACGGCGATGCCACCCACAACCACACCCAGAAACGTCACAAGAATGATCGGATCATGGAGAAACGGGAAGGAGTCGAGGGACAGCCGGCCAAATATAAAATGTAAAAGGTCCGGATTGGAGAACATCGGATTACTCTTCTTTCAAATGCAGAATGGCACCGCAACCGATGCCGAAACTGCGAAGGGCCGGTTGGCATTCACCAACCGGCACTGCTTTTAGAACCCTGTCGAAACACCTGCGGGTGCAACACTCATCGCGCGCGAAACCGGCCCGTTGTCAAACAACGGAAGGTTCGCGATTTCGCCAGACAAGCCACCCTCCGGGGTGGTGCACAGCGTCGCAACGAACGACTTGCTATCAGGCAACGGCTGGCTGCCGCGCATCTGCGGAACGTCATAGGTCAGTGACATGACGTTGTAGACACCGGCAAGACCGCCACCGCCATTTTCGTCAATGTGCATCATCTCGTTCATGCACATTTTCGACTGGTCAACGCACATGTTGAGAATGGCCTGATAGAGTTCCGGGTCCACAGAGCTGTAGTAGCGGACCGGCTCCTTCACACTCGGCTTTTCAAGTTCGAGATATTGCGAACGGCCCAGGAAGTTCTCGTCGGACTTCACATCATTGACCCAGGCATCAAAGCCGTCTTGGCTCAGACCATGGAACTTGAAACGCATGTGAGAGAAGCCCTCACCGCTATAGTTCCCGGAGAACCCGTCATACACGCCTTCTTCGTTGATCACGGCATGGAGCTTGGTTTCCATACCCGCCATCGAATAGATCTGCCCTGCAAGGGCCGGAATGAAGAACGAGTTCATGATGCCCGATGATGTAATCTTGAACTGGATCGGCGTATCAACAGGAGCTGCAAGCTCGTTGACCGTCGCAATGCCCTGTTCCGGGTAGATGAACAACCATTTCCAATCGAGGGAAACGACTTCAACCACCATCGGCTCATGATCTTTGGGCAACGGACGTTCAGCATCAATACGGTCGAGCGGACGATACGGATCAAGCGTATGGGTCGTGACCCAGGTAATCGCCCCAAGAGCAATAATGATCACCAGCGGCGCGGACCAGATGACAACTTCCAGCTTGGTGGAATGGTGCCATTCGGGATCGTATTCTGCATCCTTGTTACCCTGGCGGTATTTCCAGGCAAAGAATACCGTCAGTGCCATGACCGGAACGATGATCAGCAACATCAGGATGGTCGAAACGATAATGAGGTCGGCCTGCTGGGACGCAATATCACCCGACGGATCGATCACAACCAGGTTGCAACCGGCCAGAAGCGAGAACATCGAGGTCAAGGCGACGCCACGTACAAGTTTTGAAAGCATGCGCTTCATACTTCCTCAGTCTCTGGAAGATGTTCTCACAGACAACCATATGCCTGCGAGCCGCATAGCGACCCACCAAAGATCGCCACGCGTCGTACCCTGCCGCACACGCATATAGGAATTATAATTCCAGACATCCACGGAAAGGGCACAAAGAAAGCAATTTTTTTTCAAAAAAATGCCAAATCGGAAATTCGCGGGAATTGCTATAGCTGCGTTGCAGCAATGTCAAGCTACCCGCGGCGCATAGCAGGGTCGTAATGACAATTATCATTCGGATGTAAACCACGCGTTGTGCGGTGCATCACAATAATTGACACTGACGTTTGCAATTCACATGTCTATAATTAGACTCGATCCAAAGTCGTATCGTCCTTTGATCCGAATTTGTGATCCAATCAAAAGCAGTTAGGGCCAAAAGGCCCGACCAGTGAATAAGGGAGAACGGCGTGACCCAAACAACAGAACACTACGCGACCGCCACCTCTTCGGGTTTGGAACGCGATGCGCGGCATCACAATGCCGACGCCACCAATGATCCGGGACAAATCGCGCTTGGCGTGATCATCGGCCGGACATCAGAGTTTTTTGACTTCTTCGTCTATTGCATCGCATCGGTACTGGTTTTCCCACAATTGCTGTTTCCGGGTGAAACCGCACTCATGGGCACTATGTATTCGTTTGCCATCTTCTCTCTGGCCTTTATCGCCCGCCCTGTCGGGTCGCTTGTCTTTATGACCGTTGACCGGCAATACGGGCGCGGCGTGAAACTGACGATTGCCATGTTCCTGCTGGGCGGTTCAACCGCTGCGATGGCATTCCTGCCAAGTACGGCTTCGGCCGGGATCCTTGCGATTTACCTTCTGTGTGCCTTCCGCTTCCTGCAGGGTCTTGCATGGGGTGGCGCATGGGATGGTCTGGCGTCGCTTCTGGCACTTAACGCACCCGATAACCGCAAGGGCTGGTATGCGATGATCCCGCAGTTGGGCGCGCCGCTTGGCTTCATGCTGGCATCTTCGCTGTTTGCTTATTTGCTGCTCACACTGCATCCCGACGACTTCCTAGCCTTTGGCTGGCGCTATGCGTTCTTCGTGGCCTTTGCAATCAACGTGGTGGCGCTGTTTGCCCGCCTGCGTCTGGTGGCAACGTCCGAATTCGGCCATCTGCTTGACAAGAACGAGCTTGAGGCAGCCCGTGTCATCGACACGCTCAAACATAATGGTCGTACCGTTGTGCTGGGTGCGCTGGTCCCGATGGTCAGCTACGCGCTGTTCCATCTGGTAACGGTCTTTGCGCTGACTTGGGTCTATCTTTATGCCAATGGTAATCCGGGTCAGTTCCTTCTGACCCAGGGTGTTGGTGCAGTGCTGTGTGCCTTTGGCATCATTGCATCAGGCTTTATTGCAGATCAGCTCGGTCGTCGTCGTCTGCTTGGTTACAGTGCGGGGATCATCCTGCTGGGTGCAATCCTGACACCGCTGCTTTACACCTATAACATCATCAATGAAGGCATGATTGTTCTGGGTGGCTTTGCGGTTCTTGGCCTGTGCTTTGGTCAGGCGGCCGGTACGCTGGCATCGAACTTCAAGCGTGAATACCGCTACACCGGATCGGCCCTGACATCCGACCTTGCATGGTTGCTGGGCGCTGGTTTCGCACCGCTGATCGCGCTTTATCTGTGTGACAAGTTCGGTCTTGCCGGTGTTGGTGCCTACCTGCTTTCGGGCGCGGTTGTCACCCTGCTGGTGCTGCAATTTAACAAACAGTTCGGGGCAAAAACCACCGACTGATTGTAAAGACATACACGTCAAAGCAAACACCCCGGCCAATCTGGCCGGGGTGTTTTCGTTTGCAGACCGCGAAGGCGTCTTATGCGTAGTTCGACGGGAACATGGCGCGTTTTGCGTCTTCGTCCATTTCCGTCTTAAAGGTGTGGTCCTTGCCAACTTCGCGCGCACTGACGGCTGCCGGCAGGCGATTGATCGCA
>NZ_DCAO01000058.1 GCF_002311515.1 Thalassospira sp. UBA1131 | reverse complement strand
GCGTCAAATCCCTTGACCGGGGACGCCCCCGCTCTGCGGGCATTTCCTAGCTTTTTCTCTCATATCAGTTGCCGGGCCGGTAATGTGAGTGAGTTTGGGCCCTACGTCGCGAACGATGATCAAACGGTGTTCTTCCATGCCATATCACACGCCGTGACGCCATTATAAAAACTGACACATAAATTTAAGAAAATTGCACCCACCCAAGCAGTTATCCTATACTCCATTTGCAACCGGGAACTGTCGCATAAGTTCAAGGACGTTCCCTCAATCCGCAGGAGGCATAGCGTGACACACGCCGCTGCAGTTCAGTCAAGCGCGATCACCATTGATTCGGAAAGCCGCTTCATTAACCGCGAATTATCGTGGCTGGCATTCAACAATCGCGTTCTTGAAGAGGCCCAGAATACCGGCCACCCACTGCTTGAAAGACTGCGTTTCCTGTCGATTTCGGCCAGCAACCTTGATGAATTTTATATGGTTCGCGTCGCCGGCCTCGTCGGTCAGGTCCGCGCTGGCATGACCAAGGTCAGTCAGGATGGCATGAGCCCGTCCGAACAGCTGCGCGCCATTACCTTTGATGCCAACCAGTTGATGCAGGATCAGCAACGCGTCTGGCGCCAGCTCAGCAGCGAGATGGAAAAGCAGGGCATCTCGGTCATCGATCAGGGCGACCTGACCCAGACCGACCGCAAATGGCTGGATGGCTATTTCACGCGCGAAATCTTCCCGACGCTGACCCCGCTTGCCATTGATCCGTCGCACCCCTTCCCGTTCATCCCGAACCTTGGCTTTGCCATCGTCATGCAGTTGTTTGATCCAGCAGACGGGCACAATATGCGCGGGCTTATTCCGGTACCGCAAAAAATTGGCCGGTTCCTGCGCCTGCCGGGCCGCAATGAACGTTATCTTCCGGTCGAACAGGCGATCTTGCTCTATCTTGGCAAGCTGTTCCCGGGCTTTGATATGATCGAACACGGTTTCTTCCGCGTCATCCGGGACTCGGACGTTGAAATCGAAGAAGAAGCCGAAGATCTGGTGCGCGTTTTCAAAACCGCCCTGAAACGTCGTCGTCGCGGCAGCATCATCCGTCTTAAGGTCAATGCGGCAATGCCCGAAGACCTGCTTGATTTCGTCATTGATGAACTTGATGTCGCGCTGGAAGAAGTCGTTAAGGTCGATGGCCTGCTCGGCGTTGTTGATGTCAAACAGCTGATCGACTCAGATCTGCATCATGACTTGCTGTTTTCGCCCTATGCCGCGCGCTATCCGGAACGGGTGCGTGACTTTGGCGGCGATTGCTTTGCTGCGATCAGTAAAAAGGATCTGGTGGTTCATCACCCGTTCGAAGATTTCGACGTGGTGGTGCAGTTCCTGCTGCAGGCCGCCCGTGACCCGGATGTGGTCACCATCAAACAGACGCTGTATCGCACCTCGGAAAACAGCCCGATCGTCAAGGCCCTGATTGCCGCGGCCGAGGCGGGTAAATCCGTCACCGCCATGGTCGAACTGAAGGCCCGCTTTGACGAAGAAGCCAACCTGCGCTGGGCGGCTGACCTTGAACGTGCGGGCTGTCAGGTGGTCTATGGTTTCCTTGATTGGAAAACGCACGCCAAGGTGTCGCTGGTGGTCCGCCGTGAAACCCATGGCCTTAAGACCTATACCCACTTCGGGACCGGCAACTATCACCCGATCACCGCCAAGTTCTATACCGACATCTCGTTCTTCTCGTGCGATCCGGCACTCGGGCGTGATGCGGCCAGCATCTTTAATTTCATGACCGGGTATGCCACCCCACGCTCGCTTGAGAAAATCGCGATTGCACCGCATACCCTGCGCCCGACCCTGCTCACTCACATCGATCAGGAGATCGAGAACTGCAAGGCTGGCAAGCCATCTGGCATCTGGGCCAAGATGAACAGTCTGGTCGATCCGGTGGTGATCGATGCGCTTTATCGCGCAAGTCAGGTCGGCGTTCATATCGAATTGATCGTGCGCGGCATTTGCTGTCTGCGTCCGGGGGTGCCGGGCCTATCGGAAAATATCCGCGTCAAATCGATTGTCGGCCGGTTCCTTGAACATTCGCGCATTGTTGTCTTTGCCAACGGGGCAAAGCTCCCGTCGCGTAAGGCCAAGGCGTTTATCTCATCTGCCGACTGGATGCCGCGTAACCTGAACCGCCGTGTTGAAACCCTGGTTCCGGTTGAAAATCCGACCTGTCAGCAACAGATTGTTGAACAGATCATGATTGCCAACCTGAAAGACACTGCACAGGCATGGCATCTGCAGCCGGACGGCTCCTATGAACGCTGCGAGGCAGGTGAAAATGCATTCTCGTCGCACAAATATTTCATGACCAACCCGTCACTTTCGGGCCGCGGAAGTGCGCTGGATCAAGCCGACCCGAATGTTCCCGTGCTACAGCTAGACGACTAAAAACGACTACAGACGACCAACAGGTGCCAACATCTTATGCTGACTGACCAACGGGCTTCCAACCGCATCGCGATCATAGATGTTGGCTCCAACTCTGTGCGGCTTGTCATTTTTGATGGCATGACCCGCGCACCGATGCCGATCTTCAATGAAAAGGTCATGTGCGGCCTTGGCCGTGACCCGGAAAACACCGGCAAGCTTAACCCGGAGGGGGTGGAGCTCGCCGTGGTCGCCATGCACCGCTTTGCGAAACTGTTGCGTGCGATGAAGGTCACCCATGTCGATGTGCTCGCAACCGCTGCTGTGAGGGCTGCCAGCGACGGCAAGGAATTCTGTGATCGCGTGGCATCGGAAACCGGCCTTACGGTCAAGGTGATTGACGGCCTTGAAGAAGCCCGCCTGTCGGCCCTTGGCATCATATCGGGCGACCCGATGGCATCGGGCATCATGGGCGATATCGGCGGCGGGTCGCTGGAACTGGTTTTACTTGATCAGGGCGAGATCAAAAAACGTGTCAGCCTGCCCTTGGGCGCGATGCGCCTGCATACGGTGTTTGGCTCTGACCGGGCCCGTCTGACGGCTGAAATCAATCAGCACCTTGATACGGTCGATTGGCTAGCTGAGGGCAAAGGCCAACAGCTTTATGCCGTTGGCGGCTCTTGGCGCTCAATCGCCAAGCTTTTCATTGCCCAGGAAAATTATCCGATTTCGGTGGTGCATAATCTTGCCATGCCGCAATCGGAAATGGCCGAACTGACCCACATCATTTCCCAGCAAAGCCGGGTGTCGCTTGAAAAGATCGGCGGTGTGTCCAAACGCCGTATCGACAGCCTGCCGCATGCATCACTTGTCATGAATATGCTGATGACCCGCATGAAGCCAAAGGAAGTTGTCTTTTCCGGCCACGGCCTTCGCGAAGGCTGGATGTATGAAGTCCTGCCCGAAGATCTACGTCAACGCGACCCGGTGCTTGAAGCCTGCTTCAGCTTTGCCGAAGACGGCGAACGGTTCCATCAGCACGGCGAAGAAGTTGCGCAATGGTGTGCGCCGATCTTCTCGAAACTGCCGGTCAATATCGAACGGCTGCGTTTGGCCGCCTGCATCATCGGGGATATCGGCTGGAACGAACATCCCGATTACCGCGCAGAACAAAGTTATAACCGCATTTTGCGCCATCCCTATATCGACCTTAATCATCATGACCGGGTGTTCCTCGCCTACACCATCGGCTCGCGCTATACCGGCAATTTCAAGGGTGATGAGGCCAGCGACCGCATCCTCAGCGACGAGGACCGCCTGACGGGCCGTTTGTTTGGCCATGTCATTCGCTTGGGCCATACGCTTTCTGGCGGGGTCGAAGGCATCCTGCCGCAAACCCAATTGCTGCTCGAAGAAAACAAGCTGATCCTGCAATTCGAAAAGCAGGCATCGGCCCTGTATGGCGAAGTCGTTGAACAGCGCCTGTCGAAACTGGCCAAGCTGATGAACCGCGAAAGTGTTGTCCGCCTCGCCGAATAGGGTTCAGACGCGTACAATCAGACCGCGCATTTTATTGACGCCCCACACCAAAACCGGCACGATCATCGATCTCTTTTCTGATCAGGAGTGCCGTGTCATGACCGACACCAAACAGCCATCCGATCACACCGCGCGTGACATCGTGGGCGCACTGGCACATATGTCCTTTCAAACGCTTTGTCAGGAAATAACCGTCCTGCCAGATACCGACGACGACATTGAAAAGCTTCGCGCTGCCGCCCGCGATGATGAGAAATCACTGATTGACCTTCTGATTGCGCTGCGGTCTGCCCGACTTGGCGATATTGCGCCCTTGTTTGCCAATCCGGACGACGATCCGGCCAATGCCAAAATCGCCGCATCCGATGTGCCCGACAACATGCTCTCATTGCTAAGTGCCCTTCGGGCGAGCACGGGCGTCCCGGTCCCAGGCGAATAATGAAACCACTCGACACCCAAGCCACGCTGCATGTCCGTTGCGGATCCGATATCCGCGATGGCCTCAAACACGCAGGCTTCATCGGCGATTTTCTGGAATTCTCCGATCCGTTTTGTCAGGGCCCGGTGCCCGACCTGCCGCGCGATGCCTTCATCGAAACCCGTGCGGCCTTTATTGCCGGTGCTTACGACCTGCCCGGTGATACGGCACTTGAACGGCTCAGGCGCGAATATGACGCACTCAATCGCCTTGGGCAGTATGACCATGTCGTGCTCTGGTTCGAACATGACAGCTACGATCAGCTGATCCAGGCCTTCCTGATGGATGCCATCGCCACCATCCAGCCCGAAACCAATATCGACGTCATCTCCGTCAATCACGCGCCCGCGTCCGAAGCCATCGACCGCTTCCTCGGCCTTGGTCAACTCTCGCTTGATGGTCTGATCTGGTGCTGGAACACTCATCGCACGCCACTTAACAGCGATATGCTGACATTTGGCAGCAAAGTCTGGAAGGCAGTCCGCAAAGACAGCCCAAAAGACCTCAAGACACTTGCGGAAACACCCAACGCGCCCCTGCCCCAAATGCCAGAGGCCCTCAAACGCCACCTCGCCGAATTACCCGCCCCGCAAACCGGCCTAAGCCTGACCCAAAAACTCACCCTGCAAATCATCAAGGACCACGGCCCGCTCCCGGTCGGCAAGGTCTTTGGCCACCTGATGCGAAGCGTTGATCCGCTCCCCTATCTCGGCGACTTGATGTTCTGGTCAGAAATCCAGTGGATGATGGACTGCCAGGATCCGCTCTTCACCCTCACGCCCGCCACCCCCGAAATCAACTGGGCCGAACGCACCATCACACTCACCAACACCGGTCACGAAACCTTGGCCGGCAAACGCAATTTCCTCGATAACTTTACCGGCACCCGTTGGGTTGGCGGCATCCAGATCAATCCGTCGGATGCGGCGTAACAGACGCACTTTATTGCCTGCTATTAGCCCAACCCGCGCGACGCCCGGAAAATCTCGCCTCGCAGCCATTTATGCGCGGCATTGGCGGCGTTACGGACGTGCCAGTATTGGGCAAAGCCATATTCCCGGAATTCAAGCGGCAGATCGAACTGGCCAAAATCCTGCATCATGGAGCCTGCCAGGCGCGATGGCAGGGTGGCGATGATGTCAGTACCCCGGATCAGGTTGGCGACACTAGCAAAGGTCGGCACCTGAAGCACTGTGCGACGTGATCGGCCAAGGCTGCGCAGGATGTCATCGATTTCCGAACTGTCATTGGCCCCGATCATCACGCGCGCATGGCTGGCCGCACAATACCGGTCCAGCGTATCGGGCGGCCCGTCGTGAAATGCCGGATCATAAAAG
>NZ_DCAO01000092.1:2082-4273 GCF_002311515.1 Thalassospira sp. UBA1131 | reverse complement strand
ATCAGGCGGCGACAGAACGGGTCGGAACGAACAGTTTGCTGAGATAACCCAAGCCCACAACAAGCGCGATCACGTCAAACAAAGCCATGGTCGATACGCCAATCGCGGCAAACCCGGTATTTTCAAGCAGTGGCTCGAAGCACTGGTCGTTGATTTCCATAAACAGCCCGATGATGAGCAGGTAGGCGCCATAACGCTCTGAAAGTTCGTTGAGATCATGCTGTTTCTCGGCAATCTCTTCGCCATAAGCTCGTTTCGCCAACATTTCACGCATCTCAAGGAACACGCCAAAGGCAACCAGAATGACGGCGACATCTTCTTCAAGCGTCACATCGGCATCGAATATGCCGGCCTCAAACGCAAAGGTCAGCGTGGCAAGGTGTGCCCAGCCGGTCATCACCACCATCGCCATGACAACAAAGGTCCAGATCGCCAACGAAACCGGATGAATGGTGAAAAGGAAAAACAGCTTTGTCATTGGTTCGCCCCAACAAATGCAAAAACGCACCCCTGCCGGTTTCAGCACGGTAAAAAATCATCCTTACGCGCACTATCCACGGATTCCAACTGACAAAGCAATTTTGGGAAAAAATTGGCGCACCCGACAGGATTCGAACCTGTGGCCTTTGCCTTCGGAGGGCAACGCTCTATCCAGCTGAGCTACGGGTGCGCAATATGTGGGGCCGTGACTGGAATGTGTGGCCCGAGCGGTTTGGGTGATACAGGTTTTGGCCTGAACGGGCAAGGGTTTTCGAACCCCGATCCCCGCTCCATCATCCCCGATCCCGGTTAAGGTAACCTTGGCAGGTTGTGGCTGCAATCAGCTTTCGACATCGCGACGTTCATACGGGTCACGGACCACCCAGGTGCCATCCCATTCGCGGTCCTGTTCGCGCCGCTCAAGGCGTTCCATGCGGTTCATCATCAGCTGAGCGGCAAAGTCGCTGTCATCAAATGCAATGACTTCTTCATAGAGCGGTCGCGCCGCGTCAAAATTGCCATCGCGATAATGCGCCATGGCGGTTTCGTACTTGCTGCGCCATTCACGCCGTTCTTCGGAAAGCTGCCCGCCCTGCGCCAGCACTTCGTAAAGGAAGACAACCTTTTCAGTACCGAGTAGCACCACATGATCAAGGTCGCGCATTTCGACCTCACCCGACGCCATGCTGGCCGTTTCGTGCGATGCCAGAATTTGTGTGCCATAGACCCGATTGGCCTTTTCCAGACGGTTGGCATAGTTCACGCAATCGCCAACCACGGTATAGGCGCGTGATTTGTCTGTGCCGATGGAACCCACAACCACCTCGCCGGTCGCAATGCCAACGCGGATTTCAAGGCCATGATCGCCGATCAGCTCGGCATATTTGGTCTTAAGCGCGTTAAAGCGCGCAACCTGTTCAAGGGCGGCCTGACAGGCATGTTTGGCATGGGCCCCTTCGCCGCAGAAGGGCGGGCCCCAGAAGCCGATCACACGGTCGCCAACAAAGTTGTCGATAATGCCGCTTTGATTGGCAATCGGTTCGGTCATCGCGGTGAGATAATCATTCAGGAAATCAACAAGCTTTTCTGGCGGCGTATGTTCCGCCAGCCAGTCAAACCCGGTCAGGTTGACGACACTGACGGTCATCACGCGCTTTTCCGAGTTTTCAAGCGCGGTTTCCTGATTGATCAGATTATTGATGACTTTCGGATCGACATATTTGCCAAACCTTTCGCGCATGCGGAACCGCACGCGGAGTTCGCGCGTCATGCGGTTAAAGGCATCGGCCAACCGGCCAAAATCACCCTTGGAGCTGAATTCAAGCTTGGTATCAAGCTTGCCCGACTGAATGGAATTCAATGCACTCGTGGTTTTGCGCACGGCAACCACCACCGCATGCGCCATATAATAGGCCAGCGAAATACCGATAATGACGGCCGCCAGCATCATGATGAATTCGGCCTGAATCAGGAAATCTTCGCGCTTGGAAACGTTCTCAACCGTCTGTGCCGCGTAATCTTCAAGAAGCCGGATTTCGTTGCGCAGGTTCAGCACAATAATCCGATGCAGGCCGCGCACAGTGTTTTCCTGTGACCGGGCATCTGCAAGGTTTCCTGCCCGCACCTGATCAAGCAGGCGTTCAACGCCCAAGGAAAACTGTGCCGATACATCGGCAAATTCCCGCATGCGCACATCAAGATCAAACAGCAC
>NZ_DCAO01000092.1:0-2015 GCF_002311515.1 Thalassospira sp. UBA1131 | reverse complement strand
CGGAAGGCCTGTTCGATCTGGGTTTGTTTGGCTTCGATTTCGATCTCGATGCCATTCAAAAGCGATGTCTGCGGTCCGTCACTTTCGACCACCCGCATGTAACGATCAATCAGCGAAATCTGTTCAAGCTGGCGCGCACGCACGTCCGAAAGCGAGTCCTTAACCGGCGTGACGTAGCGCGACACCGCCTCAAGATCACCATTGATGCCAAGGGACTGGATCACGGAGAAACCGGTGGCCACAACGAGCCACACGACAAAAAAGGCCGCGACACCCAGGAACTTCGCCCGAATGGTCCTTAGCATGCCGGTCCTGATCCTCCGGTTAAGTGATGTTGCATCATCAATTGCTGCTTGGCATATCGGAACGAAACAGCGGTTCGACAAGCTGCATAATGCCTTGCAACTATTTAAAAAAGGCTACCTGATCATTGATTGAGGGTCAAAAAGCAATCAGTTGTTGGTGCAGGAATAATTTTTCCGATCATCGCTGTCGACAACCCAGTGCCGGATATCCTCGATCACCAACGGCCCGTTCAGATCCCGCAACAACATGTGATACCCCGCCGAATAAAGGCAGCGGTGATAGTCGGGCAAACCGAGGCTGGACAGTTCATCATCAAGGGCCGCAACGGCCTCAGGCGGGATCACCTGATCTTGCATCCCCGACAGCAAAAGCGTTGGCACAGATATATCCCCGGCCCGAACGCGCGCCAGATCCATGATATCGGCAACACCGCCAAGCAGATCGACCCGAACAGAAGACATCATGTGCGGGTCGCGCGACAGCCGACGCAACATTTCGATATTGTCCGACGGCCAGATATCAAGTCCCCGCCCCGTCAGCGGCAACCATGGCAGGCTGTGCGACAGGATCGAAAGTGGTGCGGTCTGGTACCACGGCATCATGTCGCGGTTCCAAACTGCCGGTGCCACCAAAACTAGGCCATCCATCAAATGCCCGCGTGTGGCCGCTGTGATGATCGCCACCGCCCCGCCCATCGAATTCCCCAGAAGGTAAATCGGCGTATCGGGATAGCGGGCGCGCAACAGCGTCAATGCATCGCTGGCATCATTGACCAGGCTGGCTGTGCCGGCCCAGAATGGTCGTGTAGGCGTACGGCCAAAGCCCCGCTGATCATAAGCAAAGATCGCGATGCCCTTCGGGCCGACCTGTTCACCCAGCTCCATAAAGGCATTGGCATAATCGCCCATTCCGTGCAGACCAAGGATCACTGCATCGGGATCTTCAAGGTCGCCCCAGCTTTGCAACGGCAGCGCCGTACCATCGGCCGCAACAAAACCGTCTGGCCCAAGCACGGTCTGGGCAATCGGTGGTCCCGCCCGGCGAACGGTTGGCGCACAGGCGCTTACCATCCCGGCAAACAACAACATCGCACAGAGGCGGAAAACGGGGCGCAAAAAACACGGTGACAAAGTGGCGACCAACCCTACGCAGGAAACACAGACACTCAATGAAGATTATAATGCGTTCGCCCGCAAGGTATTGTCACACATTACATATTCCAAGCAGGCAGTCGGGTTATTGAGGAAATTCTGGTTTAAGGTTTAACCAATCGGCCCGATCTAGTAGAACTACAGCAGGTTCAGCGGGTTTTTTAATCCAATGACAGATGCAGACATTGGGTATTTTGCCTTGTTGCCATATCGATCGTTCCACACGTTTTCCAACGAAAGGATACGACCATGAGCATGAAAGAAGCTTACGAGAAAAAACTGGAAGCCCAACTCAATGAGTGGAGTGCCCAGATTGACAAGCTTAAGGCGCAGGCTGAGTTGGCAGAAGCCGATGCACAAATACAGTATCAGAAACAAGTCAAAGAGCTCCGCGCCATGCAAGACGAGGCCGAGCAGAAGCTCAGAGAATTGCAAAAATCAAGCGATACCGCTTGGCAGGACCTGAAAGCTGGCATGGATAACGCTTGGGACTCGATTGAAGCTGCGATGAAAATGGCTACCAGCAGGTTCAAGTGATCGAGCGGATCAAAACGCAAT
>NZ_DCAO01000089.1:8602-10818 GCF_002311515.1 Thalassospira sp. UBA1131 | reverse complement strand
ACGTAATTAATAACTGATTGCAATCGCACCATGTATGTCTGCATTTGTAATGCGCTCAAGGAAAAAGACGTCCGCCGTGCCGCCGAGCAGGGCGGGGCGACACGTCCGGCGGAAGTTTTCCGTTTCCATGGTTGCGCGCCGCAATGTGGCAAATGCGCCTGTCACATGCGCGCAGAACTGCTGCAAGCCAAGACCTGTGGCAATTGCGATTGCGATGATGCAGCGGCTGTGACGGCAAATATTGAACCGATTGCCGCCGAGTAACCTACTTCCAGGCATTCATACAAAACGAAAAAGGCGAAGCCGCATGGGCCTCGCCTTTGTTGTTTGTGGCTGATGCTGCTTGATCAGCACCGTTACTTTTTCAAGCCAAAGCGTTCCTCGGCCAGGCGATCGGCAACAAAGCCGGTCGACAGGTTCTGTTGCTTGGCGCGTTCAAAAATCTCGCGCACGGTTTCACCAATGCCTTCGATATGCATGTTGGTTTCGGCAACCGTTTTGCCTTCACGGCAATAATAGACTTCGATAACACCGCCGGCATTGATCACGTAATCCGGGGCATACAAAATCCCGGCTTCGCGCAACATTTCGCCGTGGCGATCATCTTCAAGCTGGTTATTGGCCGCACCGGCGATCACGCCAACCTTGAGTTCCTCGATAGTACGGTCATTGATCACCCCGCCAAGGGCACAAGGGGCAAGGATATCGGCATCAACCGACAGGATTTTATTAACCGGAACTGCGGTTGCGCCAAATTCCATGGCGGCGGCCTTCATGCTAGCGGCATTCAGGTCCGCAACAATCAGCTTGGCCCCGGCCGCATGCAGCATCCGGCACAAGTGATAGCCGACATGCCCCAAACCCTGTACCGCGACCCGCATGCCTGTAAGGTCGTCGCTGCCATGTTTAAATCGAACCGCTTCCTTGATCCCGATGAAAACGCCATAGGCGGTAAAAGGGGACGGATCACCAGTGCGTTCCGGGTCCTTGCCATCATTGATACCACCGACATGCTTGGTCTGGCTTGCGATATGTTCCATGTCTTCGGGGCTGGTGCCGACATCCTCGGCAACGATATAGCGCCCGCCAAGTTGCTCGACGGCGCGGCCCATTGCGCGGAAGAATTCTGGCGTCTTCTGACTGCGCGGATCACCGATGATGACCGACTTGCCGCCGCCAAGCGGAAGGTTGGCGAGGGCGGATTTGTAAGTCATGCCGCGCGACAGGCGCAAAACATCATGAATGGCGTCCTGTTCGCTGGCATAGGGCCACATGCGACAGCCGCCCAGTGACGGGCCAAGGTTGGTGTTGTGAACCGCGATGATGGTTTTCAGGCCGGTGGTTTTGTCGCTGGCAAAGACGACCTGTTCGTGGTCGTCAAAGGCGATATCGGAAAAGACGTTCATCCTCTTGCAGCCTCCTGGCAGCATCATTTTTCTGGTGCAGGCTGTTTCCTGCTTATCCCTTTATGTTTGATGCATCCGGCGTTGGATCAATTTCTAATTCCGCGAATGTGCAAAAAAGATCGTTTCGGTTGAGGGGGTGCTTTGGTGTGGAATTATTCGGAGTTTGCCAAAGCTGCATTGTAATTTTATTGCGCGCAATGTGCGCTGCAGCATCTTCGCTGTTTGAAGGCAGGCGGCATTTTCGATCCGACCAAGATTCTTTTGTGGTCGAAATTGGCCGGTTTCAGCCTGGCTTTTATGGTGCAGTGCACTTGCGGCGATTTGTCCTGAATCAGAGCATTCGTCATGCGCCTATGCCAAATTCGCACTTGAAACCGGAGCAATTAATCTGGAAATATCAATTAACCGGATAATTTACGGCTCGTTAAGGTGCGAAACGTAGACTCACGGTTGGGTGTCTTGTGATTGAGATTCCCGGTTCAGGACAGGTTGGCGTCTGGGTGGCGCCAGCGAACAAAATATAAGGAGAGCGGCGGATATGTCTGCATTCACAGGCCATCGCCAAACCGTATTTGAAGTTGAACTGCACAATCAGGCTGTGCGCGAATGTGTCAAAGAGAACCGATCCCACGACCTCTTTGATGACCGCTGGGCTGATGTTCAAACTCATGAAGTTGCGGCCAGCGACGAAACCAAGGCCCTTGCCATGATCGAAAATAGCTATCCGTCAGAAGATGGTTTCGTTGTCGATCACGTCAAACGCCTAGGATAACAGTCACCAAACATATTCGAAAAAAAAGCGTGGTCAGC
>NZ_DCAO01000089.1:0-8416 GCF_002311515.1 Thalassospira sp. UBA1131 | reverse complement strand
ATCAGGGCGTCAGGGTCAACCGGGACCTGAATGACGGTTGGCTTCTTGCTTGCAAACGCTTGTGACAGCGCGCTTGAAAGCTCCTTGGTGTTTTCCGCGCGCAGGCCTAGACAGCCACAAGCCTGGGCGATGGCCGCCATATCCGGATTTCTAAAGGCGATTGCATGTTCGGGCAGACCTTTGGCTTCCTGTTCCAGTGCGATGAAGCCAAGCTTGCTGTTGTCAAAGACAACCGCCGTAATCGGCAGATCGTATTCGGCAGCGGTCAAAAGTTCACCCATCAGCATGTTGAATGCGCCGTCACCCGCAATGGCGACGACCGGACGATCAGGATAGGCAAGCTGCGCGCCATTGGCGCCGGACAGGGCAAAGGCCATTGTGCCGAGCCCGGATGACAGGGTAAAACGCTGGTTACGTTTTACCCGCAAATGCCGCGCGGCCCAGGCTGTGGTCGTTCCGGTATCAACCAGGAAAATGGCATCGTCGGCGGCATGGTCTCCGATTGCGGACATGACACTTGCGGGGTGAAGCGGGCTTTTGTCGGACTTTTCGATCTTTGCCCAATCGTCTTGCTGATCCTTGACCTTATCGATCCAGTGTTTGCGCTGTGTTTCGGTCTCTTTGGGAGTGACGCGATCAAGAAGGCCCTGCACCGATAGCCTGGCACTGCCGATCAACGGGGCATCAATATCAAGCCTTTTGCCGATCTGGCTGCGATTGCTATCGATCTGGATGGTTTTGGCATCTTTGGGGAAAAATTCCTGATAGGGGAAATCGGCGCCAATGATGCACAGCAAATCGCAATCTTCGACAGAATCCTGACCCGGTTTGCCACCCAAAAGGCCCAGCCCACCGATGCAAATGGGATCGTCGTCATCAAGCCAGTCTTTGGCGCGCAGGGTTCTGACGATCGGTGCATCAATGCGGTGCGCCAGATCAAAGATCTCCTGGGCTGCCTCGGCACCACCGATACCGGCAAGTATGACGGGCTTTGATGCCTGATCAATCAGTTTGGCAGCGTGATCAAGTTTCTCGCTGGACGGGGAGACTTCGCGGGTTGCCAACAAGGTTGCAATATTGATCGGATCATCCGCGCAATCGGCACTGGCGATATTGTTCGGGATACAGACATGGGCGGGTGCACGATTTTCAATCGCGGCCTTGCAGGCTTCTTTGAGGATACGCGGGGCCTGTGCCGGATTCATGATTGTCTCGGAATAGACGGTGACGTCTTCGAACAGCTTTTTCAGGTCCACTTCCTGATGATACTCGGTGCCGATAAATTCCGAATCAACTTGGCCTGTGATGGCAAGAACCGGGGCATGGTCGTGACGGGCATCATAAAGGCCGTTCAGAAGATGGATGGCACCACCACCCGCCGTGCCGACACAGCATGAAAGATTGCCGGTCAGTTTTGCCTGTGCGGATGCGGCAAACGCACCACCTTCTTCATGTCGGACAAGGACGAAATCAATTTCATCCCTGTTTTCAAGGGCAAATGTAATGTCATTGATCGCGTCACCGGGGATGCCAAACACATGTTTGACGCCAAGATCACTCAGTAAATTGATTGCGATATCGGCAACTTTCATGGGGAAACTCCTTGGTTTCAGTCGTGAGAGAGCCGCAAACTACAATCGCATCAACGGCCGGGTTTGATTACGAAAGCCAGAATGCATTCATGGTTTCTGCTACGCGCTTGAACGACGCGAGATTGGCACCATCGCGATAATTGATGATTTTTCCGTCCGGACTGTTTTCGATGCAGTCCTTGTGAATTTTGGACATGATTTCACGAAGGCGTTTGTCGACGTTTTCCGTATCCCAACTCAGACGCTGCGCATTCTGGCTCTGTTCAAGGCCGCTTACCGCAACGCCGCCGGCATTGGATGCTTTCCCAGGGGCATGCGGGATATTGGCGTTGATGAATACTTCCTGTGCCTTTGCCGTCAGTGGCATGTTCGCGCCGTCACAAAGCATCATCACCTTGTTTTCAACAAGCTGCTTGGCGTCTTGTTCATCAAGCTCGTTTTGGGTTGCGCAGGGCAGGGCAATATCGCACTCAAGCCCCCAGGGGTTCTTGTCTTCAAGGAACTCAGCATTCTTGCCGCCGTCAAATTCTGCCAGCGATTTGCGTTGGTTGTTTTTCCAGTCATCAACCTGATCAAGAAGGTCGTTTGTCAGGCCATCGGCGAAGTGCATGGTGCCGGAGCTGTCACTCAGACTTATGACCTTGGCTTCAAGTTCTATGGCCTTGCGCGCGGCGTGGAGCGCAACATTTCCTGCGCCACTGATCGCAATGCGTTTGTCTTTGATTTCCTTGTTTTCCTGATCAAGCATGTGACCAAGGAAATAGATGCAGCCATAGCCGGTTGCTTCTGTGCGGCCGGCACTGCCACCAAAGTGGCATCCTTTCCCGGTTAGCGCACCGGTCCACTTTTGCGTCAGCTTGATATAGTGACCAAAAAGGATGCTGATTTCACGTCTGCCCACGCCGATGTCCCCGGCGGGCACATCGGTATCTGGCCCGATATGCCGATATAGTTCCTGCATGAATGCCTGACAGAAACGGCCGATTTCCTGCGGAGATTTGTCCTTTGGCGAAAAGTCGGCACCACCTTTTGCCCCGCCCATCGGCAAGCCGGTCAGGCTGTTTTTCAGGGTTTGTTCAAACCCGAGAAACTTGAAGATACTGGTGCTTACCGTTGGGGCAAACCGAAGGCCGCCTTTATAGGGCCCCATCGATTGATTGAACTGAATGCGCCAGCCGCGATTGACCTGTATCTGTTGGTCATCGTCTTCCCATGCCACACGAAATTGCAGCACGCGATCCGGTTCGGTGCAGCGTTCAAGAACCGCATTTTTGCGCATCTCGGTTTGATCAAGATACCAACCGGCAATGGAGCCGACGACTTCCTCCACTGCCTGGTGAAATTCCGGCTCGTTCGGTGTCTTGTCCTCAAGCCGGCTCAGGAAGTCTTTTTGAAAATCAGATGCGCTTTGTGTCATTTAAATGCGGGCTTTTTTACTGTTTCTGCTGCTCTGGTTAACGTGCCAGAGGCGAAAAAGTGCCCACATAATATTTTGTTTTGGTGGTTTTTAAGGTGCTATGGCGCGCTTGATCAGGGGTTCTGTTGAAGCGATCGTTGAACAAAATCAAGGCGGTCCTGCCCCCAGAACATCTCGTTACCAACAAAATAGGTTGGGACACCAAAGATGTTGCGATCGCGTGCGGACTGGCAGTTCTCGTCATAAATCTTGGCGATCTCTGGCAAGTCGGCATGTTCGAGATATTCCGTCGACAGGCCAGTTGATATCAGGGCCTCGCGCACGGTCGCGGGCAGCGAAACATCACGTTCACGCAGCCAGATATCCCCCATCAGGGTTTCAGTCAAAGCACTTACGTCCATGCCATCGTTCTGAACGGCGATGATGGTGCGCGCGGCAAGTGTTTCATCGACGGGGAAATGTGTCGGATGCAGGTTGACCGGAATGCCGAGATAATCCGACCAACGTTTCAGTTCAACAAGTCGATATTCTTGACGCGGTTTCGGGCGTTTTGCCAAAGGCACGCCGCCGCCATGTTCCCAGACATCGGCTGCCCGGCAGGGTTTATGGATAATTTCCACGCCATGTTTTTTGGCGATGTCGACAACGCGGCGAAACCCGAAAAAAGACCACGGTGATTGCACGAAGAAATAGTGGATGATGGGTTCGGACATATGGGCCTCCTGGCACCGCGATACAGATTATGTTTTTGACTTGCCGACATTCGGTATCCACCACACTGCCCAAACAGGGGTGCTGCGTCAAATGTCCTTGGCGTAATCACGCACAGGTTCAGGTCATATGTTTGTGATGATGGAATGCGAAATGTCTGCGCGGCCTAGTAGTCAAGCCACCAGGAATATTCATCAATACCCGCCATCAGAACGCCATCGAAGCCAAGCTTCATGATGTTGCCGAGATAGCTGTTTTCGCTGCCAAAGATGATGCTTTGCCATTCGCGTGACCAATAATGCACGTGGTTTTCCTGTCCCCAACGTGCCATCAGGTTGCCTTCACTGATGAAATCGGGACTTCCGGCACGCCATCCGCTTTGCCAGTAATAGCGAAATGTCTCGGCCGTCGCGATATTGAGATACGAAATTAGGTTCCGTGGTGTCCCGGTCTTCTTGTAACGAAGCCGCTTCATATCATCATAGGTTAGTGGAATGGTCCCGCGATGGAACGGATCAATGATCAGCGTGTCATAGTTGGTTGCAACCAGCGCATCGACATAGGCGTCCTTCGTGCCATAGGGCGAACTATCGAGCACCAGGGCAAAGTTCTTTGCCTCGCGGATATTGTCGATCACATGCGGGTTTGCCCCGAAAGGTGTGCTTGGAACCTTTGCCAGGGATGAAAGCTGCATGCCCGGCGGTGGGGCTGCGTAATAAAGCGCATCCAGCCCCCGAAGCTGCGCGCGCGCCTTATCCATGTCGGATCGATTTTCGGTGTAATCGACCGCAAGATACTGCAGGCCTTCAAGATTCAGCCGTTCCAGATAACCGAGGATGTATTTGGTTTCTTCGGCGTTGGTGGCTTCGCCATATTTCTCAAAGCCGTAAAACGGGGCTTCGACCAAAATGCCGTCAAGGGCACGTAAATAGTTTCTGGCCGGTTCCGCAACGCCACGTGTGGCAAACAGGGTTTTTTCAAGAAACTCGGTCAGTTCCAGGCCATTCATCGCAATGATCGAAAAGTCACTGCGATAGCTTTTTGCCCACCGACTGATCGCGATCACATAATCACGCATTTCCTCGACGAAGTCTTTTTCGGGCTTACCGGTGTCGGTCAGTCCGGGGAGACCCTCGGTCAGGCTATTGGGCGCTGGGATAAATGGTTCGAGCTGCTGTGCAACTGCGCCAAGTGGTGTGGATGCCAGTAATGCCCCGCCAAGCCCCGCCGCACCGGTGCCAAGGAAATGTCGGCGCGAGATGGATTTGGGCACGGCATTTCCGCCAGACGCATTTTGCGCCGGTTTTCGGGTTCGCCCTGACGTGCTGTAAGGTTGCTTGGCCATGCCTTTATCCATCGCTGATGATATGGGCGATCTTATGATGCTGCCTTCATTGCGCCTTGCTGTGTAATCAACTCGGTCACCCGGCTGCCAATTGCAAGGGATGCAGTAAGACCCGGTGATTCAATACCATAGAGCATTACAAGACCATTAAGCCCGTGCTGTTTTTCATCAGCAATCATGAAGTCACGCGCCGCTTCACCCGGGGCCTGAATTTTTGGGCGCACCCCGGCATAACCGGTCTGAAGCGCACTTTCATCAAGGTCGGGATAGTATTTGCGGATGGCTTCGGCAAAGGCGGTCCTACGTTCTTCGGGGACGTCATAGTTTGGTGCATCAACCCATGTCACGTCCGGGCCAAAGCGCGCCTGTCCGCCCATATCAAGGGTCAGGTGAATGCCAAGGCCTGCCTGTTCGGGGGCTGGATAGATCAGGGTGGAAAACGGTGCCTTGCCCGATAGCGTGAAATAACAACCACGCGCATAATGCTGCGGCGGGACAGATGCCTGTGGCAGGCCGGTAAAGTTGCGGCCCAGTGTCTGGCTGTGCAGGCCACCGGCAACGATCAGTTCAGCACAGGTCAGGCTCATTTCTTCGCCGTCGGCATCGTTGGTGCAGACGCTATAAAGCCCGTTTTCGAAACTGACGGCCGTGACCTTGGTGTTGATCGCAAGTGTTGCGCCATTGTTTTCCGCCTCACCCAGCAGGGTGACCATCAACTGGTGGCTGTCGACAATGCCGGTGGACGGGCTTTCTAGGGCACCGACACAACGAAGGGCTGGTTCGCGTTCAAGGGCCTCTTCGCGGGACAGCCAGACAAGGTCGGTGACACCGTTTTCATATGCCTTGTCCTTGATCCCGGCCAGTGCGGCCATTTGGTCTTCGGTCGTGGCGACAATCAGTTTGCCGGTGCGTTTGTGTTCGATGCCGTTTTTTTCGCAATAACGATACAGCATCTCGCGGCCGGTGACGCAAAGCTCGGCCTTCAGGCTGCCTTTCGGGTAATAGATCCCGGCATGAATGACTTCGCTGTTGCGTGCGCTGGTTTCGGTGCCAATCGCATCATGCTGTTCAATGATCAGGACTTCACGGCCGGTTCGGGCAAGTGAACGGGCACAGGCCAGGCCGACAACGCCGGCCCCGATGACGATGGTTTGGATATCTGCAGTCATGATCACGTATATCTTGGTTAGGGTGGTGGGGTTAGTTTGCCTGGCGGAAATAGACAGCCTGTCCTTGGTTGTCCTTGCCATTGCCGGTGACAACAGCCGGGGATTCGCTGGTGTAAATACCGCGCGCAAAGCTGCTGTCGTTACAATAGACATACCAACTTCCGAACGGAAGCGTATCACTTTGATAGGCGCCGCCTTCATGGCGCCAGATGCCCTCGCAATGACGTTGGTGATCATCAAGGATCATTGTGCCTTCGCCCGATGGCTGATCAAAGCGCAGCGTGCCGGTTCCACGCACCGATTGCCAGTTGGTGATGATATCAATGCCATCAATCGGCGGCGGGGTGGTTTCGCCTTCAGGCTGCTGAAGCGGGGTTTCATCTGCTGGTGCGACAACAGTGGCGGCAATTGCCGAATTTTCCGCGAGCTCAATGTTCAATCGGCCAAAGAATCCGGCGGCAAATTCCTGGGCATCAATCATTGGCAGACCACTGAGCGGCGCACTGCTGCTACTTGTGGCCTGAACCTGTGTCGGGGTGCAGTAGTAGCCCAGCAGTCGACTGCCACGTTGGGCCGGTGTTTGCGGGTCCCATTGCCCGACAAAGGAAACGCATTGCGACCCGTTGCGGGTAAAGGGCGATAGGGCAATCGGGCCGTATCGGGTTTCCTGCACGAAGCTTGCGCCATTCAGGCTGGTGCGGCCGCGAAGCGCGTCAAACATATCAAGCAACTGCTCGGACGCCATGGCAGTGCTGAACCGAAAGCCGGGGGCGGAGGTCGTATAGACCGTTTCAAGGTAAAGGTCGCTTGCAGCGGCAGGGGATTCGCCTACAGAGCGTGGCGCATACCAGCGGCCGACAAAGACCGTGCTGTTATCGCGATACTGACGCAGGAAGCTGTTCTGACCCTCGACATCCGAGGCAAAGACAATAGGGCTCTGGTCTTGCGGGATTTGTTCAAACCCGCCGGTTTGCTGTGCGACGGCCATCTGTGGTGCTGCCACCAGAAGGCTTGCAAACATGCTGCCGATCAAAGCCGCCCGATACCTCACATTGCGTCCTTTCTATATGTTTTCAGGCGCATTTTTGTATTGCGCTACCCTTATCTTTACCTTTGTGCATCTAGATTGGCTAGGGGGCAGTCAACCGATGCCTGTTAACGTGATCTCTTTTACCTTGATTTTTGGGTGCAAACGGGCTCATTGGGGAGGTTGGCCTTGGGGACAAAGTCAAAAAGCCTGAAGATACGGAGCATTTTATCATGACGGTGCAACAGACCGGCGCGAACGGGGACAGCGCGGGCCAGCAGACGGCAACGGACAAACAACCGCCGTCCAATCGCGCCCATGTAATCGTGATCGGCAATGAAAAGGGCGGGTCAGGCAAATCGACAACGGCGATGCATCTGATCGTTTCCCTGATGAAGATGGGATTCAAGGTCGGATCGCTTGATATCGACGCCCGTCAGGGGACGCTGACACGTTATGTCGAAAACCGGAACGCCTTTAACGAACGCAAAGGCCTTAAGCTTCCGGTGCCCGATCATCGGCCGATTTATCGCAGCGAATTGCCTGACGCCAACCAAGCCAAGCTGGACGAGCGCGAACGCTTCACGACCGCACTTGGTGAAATGGTGATCGGATGCAATTTCATCGTCATGGATTGCCCGGGCAGTGACAATTACCTGTCTCGTTTGGCCCATGCCTGTGCCGATACGCTGATTACCCCGATCAATGACAGCTTTATCGACCTTGATATGTTGGCGCGGATTGACCCGGACAGCCTTGATATCAAGGGGCCCAGCATCTATGCCGAGATGGTCTGGGATGCGCGCAAGCGTCGGGCGGCGATTGATGGCGGCACGATTGACTGGATCGTCATGCGTAACCGTCTTTCACATCTTGATGCGCGCAACAAACGTGACATTGCCGAAATCGTTGACAAGTTGGCTGATCGTATCCGCTTCCGTCAGGCGCCGGGATTTGGCGAACGTGTGATTTACCGCGAACTTTTCCTCAAAGGTCTGACGCTGCTGGATCTGCGTGAAAAGGGTGTCGGCATCCCGATGAGCATGTCGCACATGGCCGCCCGTCAGGAAGTCAGATCGCTTCTGGAAGTGATCGGCTTCAAACCGGCCGACGGCGAGGAGTTGCCGATCTGACTGCATCCGGCCTATATCTTGT
>NZ_DCAO01000121.1 GCF_002311515.1 Thalassospira sp. UBA1131 | reverse complement strand
CGAAACCGCCAAGTCCGCGTCGCCATCTCGTTGGCGCCGCACCCCGTCGGTGGAGGCGGGTTATAGGCCCCACTCCCAAAACTGTCAAACCCTTTTTTGAGAAAAAACGTCAGAAAAAGACATTTTTGTAAAAAGGGCAAAAACTGGCCGGAACCGGGGGAATTCACCCTTCATCCCGTGGTTGAGAAGCCGTGGTTGAACATGGATTAGACCGGTCTGCATTTACGTCATTCCATAAAGCTCATTTGACCACATCAGAAGCAGTCGTTTGCTCACATCGAACACAGCCGGAGAGCGACACATATATATATGTCATATCGCGCGCTTGATCGGCGGCCCTGTGAACTGGATTTCATTTTGTTTTCGGCTGCCATGTTCTTGCCACTGTGGGCTGGCACATGATCGCCGCCCATCACGACCAAGGCAGCAGGATTCCCTCAACGGTTCGTAAAGGAAATCGCGCCATTATGTCGGGACGGGTTCCACTTTTACCTGCGGCAATTCGCATTTCACATCGCCAAATCTTTTATGTATAAGGTTCTTGGCGATGTTGCCAACAAGAGCGACGGCCCGGGTGAACTGACAAATGGCTTTTAGGGGAGTTCTGCGGCAATGGCCGGAAGAGACTTGGTTTCTATTGCGAGCGTGATGGTAATTCTGGGGGGAACAACCGGATATCTGCTATCTGATCATTATTCGAACGCCTCGGATACTGCCCTGTCTGCCAGCGCTGCAGAGAGCCATGTTATGGGGGGTGACGCCGACGTCACAGAAACCGCCAGTATCCCTGATCTTGAACCACGCCGCGAGACGGTTGTCCTTGAAAAGGGATCCAACCTGATGGCGACACTGACCGCCACAGGCCTTGAGCGGACATCTGCCTATAACGCGATCGAAGCCCTACGCGATGTATTTAATCCGCGCAAACTGCGCGCCGGTCAGGAATTCGACCTTGTTTATGCTGCTGACGGGCAGGACGATATCGAACTTCTGGACCAGATGAGCTTCCAGCCGGATCCGGAAACCATTGTTTCGGTCTCGCGCACCGATGACGGCTATCAGGCATCCTCGGACAAAATCGAACTGACACCTTCGCGCAATGTTGCGTCGGGCACGATCGAGCAAAGCCTGTTTCTGGCAGCGGAACGCAACGGTGTTCCGATTCCGGTTCTGATGGAACTGATCGAACTTTATTCCTATGAAGTTGACTTCCAGCGTGACATTCAGCCGGGCGACAGTTTTGAGATCATGTATCAGGAACTGAAAAACGATGCCGGTGAACGCGTACGGTATGGCGATGTGCTTTATGCCAGCATGACGCTGAGCGGTCATGAGGTTCGGCTTTATTCCTATACCGACAGTAACGGCGAAACCGACTTCTATAACCAGAAGGGCGAATCTTATCGCCGCGCGCTGATGCGCACACCGATCAACGGCGCACGTCTGTCATCGGGTTATGGCAAACGCAAGCATCCCATCCTTGGCTACACCAAGATGCATAAGGGGATCGACTTTGCTGCCCCGACCGGCACACCGATCTTTGCCGCCGGTAACGGCACGATTGCCAAGATTGGCCGCAATGGCGGTTATGGCAATTACATCCAGATCCGCCACAATGATTCCTATGCCACCGCCTACGCCCATATGAATGGCTTTGCCAAGGGCCTGAAGCAGGGATCACGGGTCAAGCAGGGCGATATCATCGGATATGTTGGCACTACCGGCCGCTCTACCGGTCCGCACCTGCATTACGAGATCCTGCAAAACAATGCACAGGTCAACCCGATCCGCGTGAAGATGCCAAGTGGCAAGACGCTTAAGGGTGACGAGCTTGATCGCTTCCTTGCGGATTCTGATGTGTTGCGCAAACAGTATGCTGAACTGTCAATCGGCAACCGCAAGATCGCCAGCGCCGAATAAGACCCCGATTGGTCCAAAATCAAAAACCCGCCCTTGTGGCGGGTTTTTTGTTTCTGCGACATCAAGACAGATGTCTGCGCTAAAGCTTTGGCTCAGCGTTTTGGGTCGGGAGAATGTGGCAGTAAAGAAAGCGAATAGCGGACAGCCATACAGCGCGCTTTGGCTTTATCCTGAGATCAGGCTGCGTCGCGTTCAAACTGAAGCTTGGCCAGGCGCCCGTAAAGCGGCGAGCTTTCAAGCAGTTCCTGATGCGTCCCGACCGCTACCAGCTTGCCATCATCAATCACAGCAATCCGGTCTGCATGCAGAACCGTTGCCAAACGATGCGCAATCACGAGCGTGGTGCGTTCTTTCATAATGGTTTCAAGTGCCTTTTGAACAACCTGTTCACTTTCGGCATCAAGCGCGCTGGTGGCTTCATCCAGAAGCAGGATGGCAGGATTGCGCAGGATCGCGCGCGCAATCGCAATGCGTTGACGCTGACCGCCCGACAGTCGCACACCCTTTTCACCCAGGAAGGTATTAAAGCCATCCGGCAAGCGGTCAAGGAACTCGCTGGCATGCGCAGCGTCGGCAGCCGCACGCACATCGGCATCACTTGCCCCCGGACGGCCATAGCGGATGTTGTCCCATGCACTGGCAGCAAAGATCACCGGATCCTGCGCAACAAGACCAATGCGTTCGCGTACTGCGACCGGATCGGCCGCCTTGATGTCGATCCCGTCAACTTTGATCACACCGCTTGCCGGATCATAGAAGCGCAGCAGCAGCTGAAACACGGTGGTCTTGCCTGCCCCCGAAGGGCCAACAAGCGCAACCGTTTCGCCCGGCTTGACCGACAGGCTGAGCCCCTCAAGGGCCGAGCGATCCGGGCGGGCAGGATAATGGAAGGTAACGTTTTCGAAACTGACATGGCCCTGATGGGGCAACGGTAACGCGACGGGCTGTTCCGGCGCCTTGATTTCAGGTTCAGTCGACAGCAACGCAACAAGGCGTTCCGCTGCACCCGCCGCACGCTGCAAATCACCGATCACTTCACTGATGGCACCAACCGACCCGGCAACCACCACGGCATAAAAGACAAAGGCCGAAAGTTCCCCGGCCGAGATCGTGCCATCAAGCACATCATGCCCACCAATCCAAAGGATGGTGCCGACCGCACCAAACACCATGACGATAACAATCGCGGTCAGAAGGGCGCGGGCAGAAATACGCGCAACCGCTGTTCTGAAGGCTCCTTCGACATGGCCGCTAAAGCGTTGGCTTTCGATTTCTTCGTGGGTATAGGCCTGCACGGTGCGCAGCGCGTTGAGGGTTTCTTCGGAAAAGGCGCTGACGTCGGCTACTCTGTCTTGCGACTCTCGCGACAAACGCCGCACGCGTCGGCCGTATCCGACAATCGGAATGACAACCAACGGCACCACCAGCAAGACAAGTGCTGTGAGCTTGGGACTGGTGATGGCCAACATCGTCAGGCCACCGACAAACATCAGGGCATTGCGAAGGGCGATCGAGACGCTTGAGCCAATGACAGCCTGAAGCAATGTGGTGTCGGTTGTCAGACGCGAAAGGACCTCTCCGGTTCGTGTGACTTCAAAGAAGGCTGAGTCCAGTCGGATGATATGGCGGTATACGGCGGAGCGGATATCGGCAACCACGCGTTCCCCGATCCAGGAAACCAGGAAGAAGCGCATGTAACTTGCGCCCGCAAGCAACAGGGTTACTGCAAACAGAACGAACAATGCCCGATCCAGCAGCGAGCCATCACCTTCGGCAAAGCCTTCGTCAACCAGCATGCGCAGGCCATTGCCAAGCGCAAGTACGGTGCCAGACGCGGTTACCAGTGCGATCAGCGCGCCGAACAGCTGCAAACGGTATTTTGTAACGAACGGAACAATGGCACGGAGCGACGAAAGGTTCCGGCTGGTTTCACGATCGGTGAGTTTTGCAGAAGAAGTCGGTGTACGCGCCAAGGCACTTTATTCCGTATGCAGTGGTAACCTCGCGGCCGATATAAAGAGATCAGCCAAGATCAAGCTTGTTCCCGGTTTTGACAGCAAGATCAGCCGAAAGCTGATCATGGAGCGTGGTCGAACCACGGGTCGAGGTCCAGGTTTCGTTGTCTTCATCAAAGTCATAGTGGCTTGCCCCACTGACCGGCGAAGAAAGCCAGACCTGACGGTTCGGACCATGCTTGTTGATGATGAATTGTTCGCCCGAATCGAGTTCGATGGTCAGGATGCCGGACTGCAGATCAACATCAAGGTCATCGCCCAAGGCATCATCAATAACATCAGAAAGCGTTTCGATGGTTTCGTCTGCAAGCTGATGGAAGCGGGTTTCCTCAAGGGCCACAGTCATATTCTCCGTCTATCATCGGGGTCCAATGCCCCGGCAAGGCGACAATCAATTGTTGGCGCACCATACTATATAAAGAGGCCTGTGCAAGTATGCATAAGCACGGGTGCGAGAAAAGCTTGAAACATGGGTCAACCACTGTTAAACGACCGCCTGATCGCTACTGCACTCCCCTCATTTGGCGTTAATCGGATAATTACCGGTTACAGGGGTTGCGCGAGCCGATTTTTTACACTATACACCGCGCTTCAAATTCCGGAGTGATAGGCGATGAAAAAAGATATCCATCCCGATTACCATGAGATCACCGTTCAGATGACTGACGGCAGCACCTTCACCACGCAGTCGACCTGGGGCAATCCGGGCGATGTGTTGAAGCTCGACATCGATCCGAAAAGCCACCCGGCTTGGACTGGTGTTCACCGTCTTCTGGACAGCGGCGGGCAGCTTGCTAAGTTCAAAAAGCGCTTCGCTGGTTTCAATATCGGCAACTAAGCAAAGAACACGCTTCTGTGTTCTGTGGGATCAGCGCCCGTCGCATCTTCTTGATGCCGCGGGCGTTTTTCTTTGTCTAAACCCTGAATTTGCATAGCTGCCGACGGTAAAAAGCTATGGTTGGAACAACTCTCGGCTGTTATTGAGCATATCTGATGGTGATTTCGGCATTTTTTTGCCATAATCCCATTCGTTAGGATAAGGCGGCACCGATTCTGCTGCCCTGTTCTGCATGCACGCATGATCAGGCTCTTAGATGAATCAAGTGACAGCACGTAACCAGGTTAGCTATGAGGTCTATGTTAAAGACCGTTCAGGCCGGTGGCAGATCCACGGTCACTTTACTGGTGCGCAAAGAAAGCAGGCAGAAGAAGAAGCCAAACAGATCGAGCGTGCAAATCACGTTTCGGGCGTGAAAGTCATTCGCGAGGTTTACGACCACGCAACCAACAGCTCTGACGAGTATGTGATTTACGAAACGCGCGGTCCGGGCAGACTGGAAAACACCAACCCGCAGGCAAAGCCAAAGCGGTCAGCCCCGCCCAAGGCCGATGCCCAGCGTCCTGCACCCGCCCCAATGATGCCAAAGGCAGATACATCTGCCGACAAGCCCAACGATGCGGCACCCGCGAGCGAGAAGAAACCCGCAGCTGTTCGCCCATCTGCATCGGTTGCAGAAAGCCAGACCCTTATTGGCCTTGGCCTTAAGATGATGGTGGCCTTCTGCGTTGCGATTGCGGTTGGCCTTGCCACCATGTTGCTTGCGGCCAAGGGGCTTGAATTCCTGCCGGGGATGGGGCTCAAGATCAGTCAGGGCTTTTATGACAAGGCCAACTTCCTGTCCTTCACCGTTGGTTTTTTGGCCAGCGTCGTACCGATGCTGATGGCGCTGACCAAAAAGTTCAAGGGACGTGCACGCCGATCTTCGATGGCGTCTTTTCGTTCGACAGGATCCAAATCGGCCCGCAACGGTAATCGCACGGGCAACACACAGGGATCTGGTTCGGATGTGCGCCGCAAGTCAGCCGCAGAAATGGCGGCCGAAATGGCCCGTGAGGGTGGTGACACGGACGTAGAGGTCGCAGAAGACGCGCAGGACGACACACCGGCAGAGGCCGCACCGGAGCCAATTGACGATACGCCCGAAAAACCGTTGGTCGAAACACGCGAAATGCGGGCGACGCGCGAACAGATGCGCGACTTCATCACCGGATCGATCGAAGCCATTCAGCGTAAAGTGACCTCGCTTGATGCCTATCACAAGTTTGGCGTTAACCTTTATGTCGCCGGGGCCTGTGATGCATGCAGTGAAAAACACGCGCTGGATCAAAAGGACGGGCGCGTCATTTTGCGGGACTGCATTTCGGCGATGGGCGCGAACAAAAGCATGGCCGAGACTTTCTGCAAGAATGTCGACGACTATATTCTTGAGCCGAAATACAAGGATATGTATGGCGCGGGCCGCCAGTCGATGGACGCCTATATCAAAGATGAAAAGAGCATCACGTCATCGGTTGCCAAAGCAATCAATGACTGGAGCGACAAGCCCGCCGCGGGCCCCCAAGGTGCCGGTGGCAAAAAGCTTCATGCCCTGATGTTTACCGACATCGTCAATTCCACAGCCAAAACCCAGGAACTCGGGGATCATGGCGCGCAGCAGATGGTGCATATCCATAACCAGATCGTGCGCACGGCCCTGATCAACAACTATGGCAAGGAAGTCAAACATATGGGCGACGGCATCATGGCCGTGTTCCCGTCCTCGGCGAGTTCGGTAGAGGCCGCCATTGAAATCCAGAAAAACATGGCATCCCACAATGCCAGCCAGGATCTGAAATTCCAGATCCGCATCGGCATCAATGCCGGTGAAGCCATTGCCGAGGAAAACGACCTGTTTGGCAGTGTGGTGCAGCTGGCCGCACGTGTCTGTGCGCAAGCAGGCGGTGACGAAACACTGGTTTCAGAAAACGTCAAGAATACCTATAGCGGCAGTCGGGCAAGCTTTGTCTCGCAAGGTACACGCCAGATGAAGGGCTTTACCGACCCGATTGAGGTCTTCCAGGTTCAAGCCCGCAGCTGAGCTGCCCCTCTTCTATATCCCGTGATCACCAGAATGCGCTATGCGCGGTTATCAACCAACCGCGCCGCAACCAGTCCTGGGCAAAAACGATGTTCGGGTAAGGCTGCTGTCTTTTAGCCGTTGCAGCGCGCGGCGACCTGCAATTCCATACGGGCGGTACGCATATAAAGTGAATGGGCACGCCCCATCAGATCGAGAAGACCGGGCGAGAGGAAACCATATTCCTCGTGCGGATTGACCGTACAGACCCGAAGATCGACCATCAGATCATCGATATCGACAGCCTCATCCCAGGGGATTTCCCCCGCTTCAACAGCACGCACGGCAAGAAGCCACGCCATTGCCCGTATCAATCGCGTGGTCATGCGCATCTCTTCGACGCATTGTGCAACGGCTTCGCGACTGCCCTGTTTCTTGCTTTGGCCTCGATGGGCGGAAAGGTAATTCCGTGCCTCTACCAGCAGCGTAAAGGCTTCATCGTAGGTACGCGAAAAATGAACAACCGAGAAATTGCTTTGATACGACGCCGCCTTTGACGTCGGGGGATGCTCTTGAGTCATCCTGAATATATTGGGAAGGTTTTGAGCGGCTTCAAGACGGGAATTACGCAAATAGAAAGACCGCCCACTTTCGGGGCGGTCTCACCTCAACCTGCTAAACTTGCCGGACTTTTTTTTGGTTTTGTTTTTGTTGTGTGCGAACTTTAGCCATCGCTTAAGAGGCGGTCAAGGCTATTCATGGCACAAATGTGACAATACGTATTAACCCGTACCTTTTTGCGGATTAATACGGAAACACAGATGCGTACTGCCTTAATTGGCAGGCCACTAAGTCGCTAAAAATCAATCACAAAGAAAAAGAACCGCCCAAAAAAGGGCGGCTCAGTTTAACAGGGAGGCATCGAAACATCACGTTCGACAAGAGAGCCATCAGATGACCCTCTATTCCACATATAAGACGGCAAGTTTAATTTTCAATTAACCGCAGGTTTAAAAAAAACCATCCTCACGTCTAGTAATCGAACATGCTGCTCCGAAGCATCAAGATGGGGTTTCAGCTCTTGAAAAATGCTTCTGCACCTTCGGTCACACCTTTGCGGTGTTCGAGCGTCTCATCCACATGTTTAATTTCACGCTCCAGCGCGGCGCGATAGTCTTTCAGACTGGCGACCGACATTCCTTCAAGATTGCGCGGCAAGCCAAATTCACCCGATTTGAGAACAGCAAACTCTTCTTCGTCCACAATCATCCTCCATTATTCCCTGTCAGGTCAGGGGCATTGAATTTCCTTCATGTCCTAGATAGGTATAAAACGCAGTTTTCGCCAACGAGGTCCCGATGTCCAATCCAGAATTTCCCAAAAAGATGAAAGCCGTCGAGATCAGGAAAGACACCGACACACCTGCCCTTGTGCTGGGTGATGTCGCGGTGCCGGACTGTGGCCCGGATGATGTCTTGGTGCGGGTTGCGGCAAGTGGGGTGAATAGACCGGACCTGATGCAGGTTGCTGGCATGTATCCGCCCCCGCCCGGTGCGTCAGAAATCCCGGGCCTTGAACTGTCGGGCGAAATTGTTGCCGTTGGATCAAACGTCACCGACTGGAAATGCGGGGATAAGGTTTGCGCACTGGTAACCGGCGGCGGCTATGCCCAATATGCCGCAGTACCAGCGGCGCAATGCCTGCCGGTACCCAAAGGCATGTCTATGACAGCCGCCTCCGGGGTACCCGAAACCTTTTTCACGGTCTGGCACAACGTCTTTGACAAAGCTCAGCTGAAGGCGGGCGAGACATTTCTGGTGCATGGTGGCACATCGGGGATTGGGACCACCGCCATCCAGCTTGCCAAGGCATTTGGCGCCACGGTTATTGCCACCGCCGGATCAGACGAAAAATGTCAGGCCTGCCGTGACCTGGGGGCAGATGTTGCGATCAACTACAAGACCCACGACTTTGTCGAAGAGGTCAAAGCCGCAACCGATGGCAAAGGCGCAGATGTTATTCTGGATATGGTTGCAGGCGACTATGTCAGTCGGAATTTCAAGGCAGCAGCATTTGAAGCGCGCATTCTGATCATCGCGTTTTTGCGCGGACCCAAGGCGGAAACCAACTTTACCCCGCTGTTGCTCAAACGTCTGACGCTGATGGGATCAACGTTGCGTGCGCAGCCGGTTGCCAACAAAGGCGCAATTGCAACTTCGTTGCGCGAAAAAGTCTGGCCGCTTCTGGAATCCGGTCAAGTTGCGCCCGTAATTTACAAGACCTTCCCGCTTGAACAGGCATCGGAGGCACATGCCACATTGAAGGGTGGCGCGCACATCGGAAAAGTGATACTGGAAGTCGACTGATCGCGTATGGACGAAGGTCTGATAAGTTTTATCTGACCGATCCAAGGCAACATTGCTATGCTTGCGGTCCTGAAAGAAATATTCTTTTCAGAACGCCGCAACAGATTGTTGCATTTACCCGCACATTGATCGAAAAGAACGCAATGGCGGATCCGATGATGCGCAGCAACCCCCGCGGTTGACCTTGCTGCATTGCCGGACCACCTAAAGAGATTATATTCTGGGGCAGACATTCCCGCGCTTTTTGGGCCTTATACCCATCGCCGGTCTCCAGAGAGAAAGAAGGAAACAGGAGGAAATATGGCACAGCCCCTCATGCCCAAAGCAACCGCTGTATGGCTTATCGACAATACCGGCTTGTCGTTCCGGCAGATTGCTGCCTTTACCGAACTTCATGAGCTTGAAATTCAGGCCATCGCAGACGGCGACGTCGGCCAGGGTATCGTTGGCCTTGATCCGGTTGCCAATGGTCAGCTGACCAAAGAAGAAATCGCGCGTTGCGAAAAAGACCCGCGCGAATTCCTGAAAATGGCGAAATCCGACCTGCCGCGCCCGCGCGCGCAGTCGAAGGGTGCACGCTATACCCCGGTTTCCAAACGTCAGGACCGCCCGAATGCGATTGCATGGCTTCTCAAACACCATCCGGAACTTTCCGATGCGCAGGTTTGCAAGCTGATCGGCACCACCAAGGACACCATCGGCAAGATCCGTGATCGTTCGCACTGGAACTCGGCCAACCTGACGCCGCGCAACCCGGTGACCATGGGCCTTTGCACCGAGCTTGACCTTGAAAAACAGGTCGTGATTGCACGTTCGAAGAACCCGGAAAAGATCGCCAAGGATGTCGAGCCGGATCCACTTCCGGAAGAACTGCAGATCAATCCGGAACCGGATTATCCCGGCAAGAAAAAGGACGAGAAGAAAGACGAGCCGAAGACTTCCGATTACATGGAAGCGGCCGAAAACCTCTTCAAATCCTGATCGAATTTCAAAGGCCGCCCAACGGGCGGCCTTTTTCGTTGGGGTTTACGCCCTGCTTGCGTAAGGTTTGTTTCATAGTATTGCCGCGAAACGGTAACGCAACCGACATGGTCGCGACATACCATTCGGCTGCTTTTCAAATGAACAACACCAAAGACACGTTTCCATGCAAAAACGCCCAACCGAACGCCAGGCAGGCATTGTCGAACTTGTCCGTGCTGATGGCTTTCGCACCATCGAACAACTTGCAGAACGCTTTGACGTCACCCCGCAAACCATCCGGCGCGACGTGAATGCGCTGTGCGATGAGGGCCTGCTACGCCGTCGCCACGGCGGTGTTGAACCAGCCCTTGAGCATGAAAACATCGCCTATCGGGCGCGCAAGGTTCTGAACGTCAATGACAAGCGCAAGATCGCGGCCCTGGTGGCGCGCGAAATTCCCAACGGGGCGTCGCTGTTCTTTTCGATTGGCACCACCCCGGAACTTGTCGCCAATGCGTTGTTGCAACATCGCGACCTTCGGATTTTCACCAATAACCTCAATGTCGCCTATGTTGCAGCCACCAATGACAGCTTTGAGGTGACCCTGATTGGCGGGCGTCTTCGCAACCGTGACCGCGATGTTCTGGGGCCTGAGGTCGAGGCGTTCTTTAACAGCTACAAGGTTGATTACGGTATCTTTGGCGTCGGCGGGATTGATCCGGATGGCAGC
>NZ_DCAO01000085.1:29555-29989 GCF_002311515.1 Thalassospira sp. UBA1131 | reverse complement strand
GCCCTGATTACCTGTGCGCTGTTTGCAACCGCAACCGGGATTGTCGGCGCTGTGGTGACACTCATGGGGATGCTGGCGCTGCCTGCGATGCTTAAGGCGCGCTACGACAAAAGCTTTGCGTCGGGCATCATTTGTGCCGGCGGGACGTTGGGCATTCTGATCCCGCCATCAATCATGCTGATTGTTTATGCCGCGGCGTCGGGTGTGTCGATCGTGCGGCTTTATGCCGGTGCGCTGTTGCCGGGCCTGACCCTTGTTGGTTTGTATCTTTTGTACGTCATGGGGCGTGCAATGTTGCAACCAAAGGCAGCACCGCGTCCGACCAGCGATGAAATTCCGGAAGTGCCGTTGCCGAAAGTCCTTTGGATGCTGGCAACCTCGTTCTTCCCGCTGGCCTTCCTGATTTTGGCGGTTCTGGGATCGATCCTGTTTGG
>NZ_DCAO01000085.1:21101-29398 GCF_002311515.1 Thalassospira sp. UBA1131 | reverse complement strand
TCGGCGATGGTGTGCTGGCTGTTTGTCGGTTCCTATACGTTCTCCTCGGTGTTCTCTTATCTTGGTGGTGAACATGTGATTGCCGAGTTTGTCGGTGGTCTGGACCTGACACCGCTTCAGTTCCTTCTGCTTGCACAGTTGATCATCTTCCTGCTGGGCTGGCCGCTGGAATGGTCGGAGATCATCATCATCTTCGTTCCGATCTTCCTGCCGCTTCTGCCGCTGTTTGATATCGATCCGCTGTTCTTTGGTATTCTGGTGGCGCTGAACCTGCAGACCTCGTTCCTGACTCCGCCCATGGCGATGTCGGCCTATTACCTTAAGGGGGTGGCGCCAAGCGGGATATTGTTGACCGATATCTTCAAGGGGATCATGCCGTTCCTGTTCATGGTGATCGTCAGCATGGTTCTGATGTACGCCTTCCCGCAAATCGTGTTCCATTTGCCAGATCTGTTCTATGGCGCACGTTAAGGGAGGGATGAGATGAGTAATATCAACCCGCTACTGACACTTGACGTTGTCGAACTGCGCGACCGCCTCGCCAGCGGGGCGGTGCGCGCAGTTGAATATGTCGAAGCCTGCCTGGCGCGTATTGCCGAGATCGAGCCAAAGGTTCAGGCATGGGCGTGGCTTGATAGCGATCACGCGATTGCCCAGGCCCGCGCCCTTGATGCACGGCGGCAATCCGGTGCGCCGATTGGGCCGTTGCACGGGCTTCCTGTCGGTCTGAAAGACGTGATTGATACCGCCAAGATCCCGACTGAAAACGGTACCGTCCTTGATAAGGGGCGTGTGCCGGAAGAAGACGCGGTTCTGGTATCGCGTCTGAAGGCGGCCGGTGCCATCATTATGGGCAAGACGGTTTCGACCGAGCTTGCCTTCATGCATCCATCCAAAACGCGCAATCCGCATAACCCCGATCATACACCCGGCGGATCATCGGCCGGGTCGGCAGCCGCGGTGGCAGCCGCCATGGTGCCGCTTGCTGTCGGGACGCAAACCGGTGGATCGGTTATTCGACCGGCATCGTTTTGCGGGGTTGTCGGGTTCAAGCCGACTTTTGGCGCGATTGCCCGGACCGGCGTTCTTAGCCAAAGTCCGAGCCTTGATACAATCGGTGTTTTCGCCAATTCGATCACCGGGGCGGCGATGGTGGCCGAAAGCCTGTTTGGATATGACGCAGGGGACCCGGCCACAGAACCAAGCCCGACACCAAGGTTGGTCGATGTCGCCAAAAGCGATCCGTTGGTCACCCCGATGTTTGCCTTTGTCCGGCCGCCGCAATTTGACGAGGTCGCGGACAAGGAAACCATCATGGCGTTTCGTGAAATTACCGAAATGCTGGGTGATCAATGTTTCGAGGCCCCGTTGCCCAAGGCGTTTGAAGATGCAAACGCGCTGCGAGCCCGGATCAACTTTGCCGAAATGGCCAAGGATTATTACGGTTATGAAAAGCGTGGCCGTGATCACCTGTCACCCGAAATCCTTGAGGCCATCGACAAGGGCAATGACGTCAAGGCGCGCGATTATCTGGCGGCCCTTGACTGGCGCAAGGTCCTGAATGCCGGGTTGGAGGAAGTGTTCAATCGCTGTGATGCGATCATCACGCCTGCGGCCACTGGCCCGGCACCGGCCAACCATCAGACCACCGGCAACCCGATCTTTAACGGGTTGTGGACGTTCTGCGGAACGCCTGCCGTGACCATTCCGCTTTTGTGGTCAGAAGGCGGGATGCCGATGGGCGTGCAGCTTGTTGGTCGCATTGGCGATGATGCGCGTTTGATGCGGACCGCCAACTGGTTGAAATCACATCTCAGCAGTCAGGAGAACGCATAATGGAAAACAGTCTTTTGAACCGTGCCATGGCACTTCTGTCCTTTGCTGTGCTTGTCGGATTTGTCGGCATTCTTGTGGGCTATGTCACCCGCTTTGACCTTGCGTTGATCGTAGCACTGACGGTGGGTCTTGCCGGGTGGGATATGTGGCATGTCGCCATGGGCAACAAGGAAGACAAACACTGATCTGACGGGGAGAACCCCTGAAGATGCAAGCAAACTTGCGGGACAGGATGATGATGATCCTGTCCCGCTTTTTTATTTGGTGGTGTTCGCGCGGGCCGGGTCAGGCGGTATCAAGCAGATATCGCGTCATAGCCAAAGCGTTTGGCGGCGATCTTTGTGATATCGCGGATCAGGGCAATTTCACCCTCATCGAATTTCGGCCGGTAATAGTCCGGGGCATGGATGGTCGGCGCGACGCGATCAATCAGGGGCCCGGCATCATCCAGTTCGACATGGTCAAACAGGGATGCGAGTTGTTTGGCCGGGTCGGCGACCAGATCTTCGTAGCGCACGACCAGTGTCGCCTTTGCCAGATCCTTGTTCACGATCATCCGGTCGGCCAGATAATGATGCAGGTTGGACCAGTAGCGCGCCCAGCCTTCGATTTCATCGCCATTGGTCCAGAGCTTCATGATCGCGAAGGTTTCGTGCAAATCGCCGGTATTGATCGGGCGGCGGTCCAGCCCGAATTCGTAATGCCCGACGCGCTGCATATGGGCGATGGCACGCGGGTTGTCGGCTTCGCCTGCACAGAACAGCTTATGCTGTTTGATCAAGGATGCGATATGCCAGACGGGATCGCGCACCGGTAAGACAAACCGGGCATCGGGGAAAATCGACAGCAGATATTCCATCCGCGTGACCAGATAATTGGCCTTGGACACATAGCGTTGGCCACCGCGCACATGGATCAGTTTGCGAATGTGATCGCGATAAAACTGTTCAAAGGCCGGGTTGCTGATATGGCCATCGAGAACGTTGCTTTTGCCGATTTCATGCAGATTGTTGAAAAAGGCCATCCAGATCATTTCCTCGAACGCTTCGGGGCTTTCGGGGGTGACAATGATGCCATCTGCATGGGTGCGTTCGACCGCGACATTTTTCTTGCCGGGTGCCAGATCGACAAAGCGGTTCCACAGCCAGGGCGTGAAAACAGGCGGATAATCGCGATAGCGGTGGGTTGCCGCATCCGCGTGACCGGCCAGTGTTTCGAGCAAAATGGTGCTGCCCGATCGGGCAAGACCGGCAACAAAAATCGGCTTTTCGATCTTGATATCTTCAATGGCGTCGGCGGCCAGCTTGGTTTCGAAATTGCCCAGCCGGATCCAGTGTTGCGGGTGGCGTGATACCAGCCCGCTTAGCCAGTGATCCCAGCCAGAGACATGAAACGCAGTATTGTTTGATGCCTGTTTCGCGGTCGCATTGGTCATTCGATCCGAAACCCTTTCTTGATGGCAAGTGACCCCAGCAACAGGCTTACGAAGAAGGTCAGTTCCCACCCGCGGGCCCAGTCCGGACCGGCAGAGAGAATTTCCTGACTTTGCAAGGCAAAGCGAAGCTGTGTGACCGGGGTGTCATCGGGCAAATAGCCCGCCGGATTGCCGATCAGGCTGTTCCACCAGACTTTATGATGCATGACCGGAATTGGGGCTGCTGCCTCGACGATATGGCTGTGTCCTTCGATATGTCCGGGGATCTGGACAATCGGGCAGGCACCGGTGACCGCATCAGGGTTGCCGCCGATCTGTTCGATCGCGGTATCCTTGGGTTCTACGTCGATCTGAACCGGTTCGCCGGGCGGCGGGCAGCTATATCCGTATTGCCCGTCCAGCCAGACAATCAGGGCAAGGGCGGGCAAGGATGCCACAACCGCCGGGCCAATGACAAAGCCGACCAGTTTGAAGGATTTGGCAAGCTGCGCCTTGGCAAGTTGCATGCCTTGTCCGAAATCCTCGCCATCGTCATCGGACATGGCGCGCTGGGCCGCCTTGACTTCGGCCTTTACCTGCTTGATGCGGGTTTGCGGCGAGATCAGGCGATATAAAACCATGGAAACGCCAGCACAGATCAACGCCCAGATCAGCACCCGGCCAAATGGACCAATGGCCGTGGCCATCAGGTCATCAAGGGCGGCAAATGCCGGGGCGGGCCAATCAAACAATCCCATGGCAAATAGTCCCATGGCAAAAAGTCCGGTATGAGTTCATCTGCCTGCCCAATCAGGAATTTTGATGTTCAGATGCGTTGACAGTCGCGTGCTTTGCCGCACGGTTTGCCTTGCGTTTGCGCATCATCTTGCGAAGCGGCCACATCAAAACAAAACCGACCGCAACGACGATTGCCGCCAAAACCGCCCACAAGGCGGATAGCAGGCTAAGACCGGCACCCGGCCCGACATAAGCCTGGGCGGGAAAGGCAATCAGCATCATCGCGCCCGCAAGCGTTACAGTGCCAATGGTCAGAAATGTCTGGGATTGTTTGGCATTAGATGCCGGAATTATCGAGCTGTTCATTTGCGGTTTCATTGTGCTTCTCCTGCGTTGGAGGTGCCTGTATTTGAGGCGGGGGCGGTAGTGCGAAACAGGTCGGCACGCGCATCGCTGATGCGTTCGGCCTGTGAAACGACGGGGACGAGTTTCTTGCCGGGATTGTCGGGATCATCGCGACGGATCGGGTTGTGGAATTCCCAAACGATTTCGCCGCTGTCGGTGACTTCCAGCAGACGACCGCCACTTGATTCCGTAATCAGTGTATTGCCATTGGGCAGACGTTGCTGATCAGCACGAATGTTGCTGTCAAACTTCTGATCGGCGTTGCCCTTGTATTGCCAGGTAATGGCATTTGTTTGCGGATCGATTTGCAGAATGCGCGAGAACCCGGCATCGGGATCGGCAAACTGTCCCTGGTTATCGAACAAAAGGATTTCGCCATTGGGCAGAACATCCGGGTCATGTTGGCCGAGCCACGGCCCACGGGTGGCCCAGGTGATCTTTTCCGCATCCATATCCAGAACGGCAATGATGCCAAGGTCGCGGAAGGACAGAACGACGTCACCTGCCTTGCCATAGGCAAAGTTGGCGGCTGTTTTATCGTCGATCAACTGGATCGTGTTGGTGTGAAGGATGTCTTCATTGGCGAAATAGGGAGTAAAATCAACCATGTTGGCGTAGTTGGACTTGATCAGCGCATCAAGAATCGAGACGCGCTTGATCTCCTTGCCATCGGGCGACAGGATCACGGCAAAATCATCAAGGCGCGGCGGCCTGAGTTGTTTGCGATTGGGATAGGTGTTGAAGCGGAATTCCTGTGTCAGCGCATAGACACGACCATCATCAGCGATGGAAAAATCATGATGCGCGGTGCCAAGATATTTCCAGATCGGTTTTGAATTGCGATCAATCTTGGCCATGCCATAGCCATAAGGCGTATCGCCAGCCGCGGTATACTGGACAATCAGATTGCCATCCGGCGCCATCTTGGCCGTATGCCAATGCATGAATTCATCTTTTTGCGGGTTGGGGATCGGGGATGTTTCATCGTGAATGGCACTGAACGGCATCCGCCATTCATGGACGATGTTGCCATCCATATCGATCAGAACCGCATGGGGACCATCGCCCGATGAATAAAGTGTCAGGCCAGCCTGCGCCTTGTCCTGGTCGTGGATGGTGACACCAGTTTGCTCGGTGCGGGCCGGTGACCAGAAATCAAGCCGTTCGACATCGGTATATTTGGTCCGTTGTTCCCAAAGTGCTGTTCCGGCACGCCAGGCATTTTTCAGAGACTGGTATGGCGGGACTTCCGCCAGTACCACAAACGCGCCAAGCCCAAAGCTGATCGCGGCAATTCCGATCACAGAAGCTGTGAGAAACAGGCGATCACCGGTATTGGTGGTGTTGGACTCTTCGTATTGACCAGTATCAGGCACGCATAACCTCCGTGTATTTTGACAGAAAGGTTACGCAGACGTGCGGGCAAATTTACGGCGATTTTATCTGTAATTGCGGCTAATTGCGGACCAATTCGCCGCGAATTCGCCTTAAACGTTAATTGTTAATATGAACAATCATACCGTTTTTTGGGGGGCGCGGATGCAGACGGGGCAGGAAAACGATCCTGCCCACTGTCGCGGCTTTTATTTGCGTTCGGGGGGCTCGACCAGATTTTCAATCGGGGTGATTGAGGTGGTTTTGACCTTTTTGGTGACGATATAGGTGAAGTAGCGGTCGATCCCGATATTGGACACCAAAAGCCGGTCGATCAGACGTTGATAGGCATCAACGTCATGACAGAGCACCTTGAGCATGTAATCCACCCCGCCGCCAAGCGCATAGCATTCGACGATTTCGGGGATGTCCTGTACGGCGCGTTCGAAAATCTGGAAATCGTCATGCTGGTGATGACGCAGGGTTACTTCGGTCAGAACCAGTGTCGGTTTGACCAGTTTTTCCAGATTGATATGGGCGTGATACCCCGAAATAACGCCAAGGTCTTCGAGGCGTTTGAGCCGTTCCCAGCACGGGCTTGGCGAAAGGTTCACCGCCTCGGCCAGTTTGACCTTGGTGATGCGCCCTTCGCGTTGCAGGGTTTTGAGGATTTTCAGATCGAGCTCATCAAGCCGGACCATGGTCAGAGCACCTCGGCAATCACAATCAAACAGTCACCCGTTTTGATCAGGCCCTGGAAATGGCGGCACGAAACGATGCCTTCGCGCGGGGCATAATATTCGCGCGGCGGGGTGCCGGTGCGTTCGACATCATAAATACGCGCGATCAGATCGCCTTCCTTGACCATATCGCCCAGATCAACGCACGGCTCATACAGGCCGGATGCCTCGGATGCGACAAAGCAACGGTCATCTGGCATATCAAGCATGGTTGTGCCGGTCGGGCTCGGTTCAATTTCGCCCTTGAGGATACCGGCGTGAATAAGGATGTTGCGCACACCACGATCGGCAATCGCGATACGTTCGGCTGTGGTTGAGCCGCCGCCACCCAGTTCGGTGGTGACAAAGGTTTTACCAGCTTCCTCGACCACGGTGTCAAACATGCCAACCGCATCCAGTTCGAGCATCATCATCGAATAGGGCGCGCCGAATGCCTTCATGGCCGCGACACAGCGTGCTTCCTGTTCCTTGTCGGGCAGGACGTGGGCGGCTGCGAACGGAATGAAATCAAGCGTCTTGCCGCCGGAATGGATATCAAGAACGATATCGGCCTCGGGCACGAGATAGCGGAAGATATAATCGGCGATCTTTTGGGTGACCGTGCCGTCGGGTTTGCCCGGGAAGGAACGGTTCATGTTGCCCGCATCAATCGGGGAGGTCCGCGATGCACTGCGAAATGCCGGATAGTTCATGGCCGGCAGAATGATCACACGACCGGTGATTTCACCAGCCGACAGGGATTCCGCCAGTTTGAACAGCGATACCAGGCCTTCATATTCGTCGCCATGGTTGCCGCCGGTCAAAAGGGCGGTGGGGCCATTGCCATTGCGGACCACGGTGATCGGGATCATCACGGCACCCCACGCGGAATCATCACGCGAATAGGGAAGCTTTAAAAAGCCGTGGTGAATGCCATCCTGATCAAGCGGGATCGTCGGGCTGATGGGCGATGGTTTTGTCATGGTCGTATCCTTAAAAAGCCTGACTTCGCGACCGTCGTCGTCAGGCTGTGGCGTCTGGCACCGGACGTGGCATGTTTGGGATGCGCGTCCGGTGCGGTTTTGGCGGAATTAGTTTTTGACAAACAGCTGTCGTGGATAGCTGGTCAGGGTTTTCGACCCGGTTTCGGTGATCATCATGCTTTCGGTGATCTCGATCCCCCAGTCATCGAACCACAGGCCCGGCATGAAGTGGAAGGTCATGCCCGGTTCAAGAACCGTGCGGTCACCGGGGCGCAGGCTCATGGTGCGTTCGCCCCAGTCCGGCGGATAGGAAAGCCCGATCGGATAACCACAGCGGCTGTCTTTTTCGATGCCGAATTTCTGCAAGACCCCAAAGAAGGCGATGGCGATGTCTTCGCAGACATTGCCCGGTTTGGCGGCTTCAAGCCCGGCCTGAAGGCCTTCGATCAGGGCACTTTCGGCATCAAGGAACCGCTGATCCGGTTCACCAAGGAAAATCGTGCGCGACAGCGGCGCGTGATAACGGCGGTAACAGCCGGCAATTTCAAAGAAAGTCCCGGCATTGCCCGGAACGGGTTTTTCATCCCAGGTCAGATGCGGTGCACCGGCATCTGCGCCCGATGGCAGAAGCGGTACAATGGCCGGATAGTCGCCCCCAATGCCGTCAACACCGGCGATCCCGGTACGGAATATTTCCGCGACCAGTTCGTTTTTCTTCATGCCCGGTTCGACGATTTCGAAAATGCGTTCATGCATGTTTTCAACAATGCGGGCGGCTTGCCGCATATAGAAAATCTCGGTCTCGGATTTGACTGCGCGCTGCCAGTT
>NZ_DCAO01000085.1:0-20929 GCF_002311515.1 Thalassospira sp. UBA1131 | reverse complement strand
ATCACCTCGGCAAGGTAGTCCATCGGGTGATGGGTGGTCGATTGCACATAGTAATCCGCATAGGGAATGATGCGGTCATGCGGCATATAGACCGTGCGTTTTGCCCCGTTGGCATCCTGCGAACGCCCGAACCAGATCGGGTCGTCTTCGATTGGAACCAGTACGCATTGATGGACATAGAACGACCAGCCGTCATAGCCGGTTAGCCAGGCCATATTCGACGGATCGGTCACGATCAAAAGATCGAGCCCCTTTTCCACCATGGCTTTTTTGGTTTTCTCCAGGCGCTCGGCATATTCCTCACGCGTGAAATTCAATTCTACCTGGCTCATCGCAGGCCTCCAGATAAAGGTGGGTCCAGACCCTGTTTCCCTTTGTTGTTAAGAAGTAATCTCGACCCCTGTACCGGCTGCATCACAGCGGTGACGGGCGAGAGTGGCGATAGCGGTGTCTTGCACACCGGTTCCGGTCAAATCACAGACCGTAGTCTGACCCGCACTTGTCCTGCCGGTCAAGGATTGGGCAATGATTTGGCCGAGTTCGGGGAATGTCGCGTCAGAGGACACCACACCGGCATCGATGGCGTGATGCAGTTCGCCAAGGATGCGTGTCTGTGCATGACTGTCGCTGACATAAAGGTCGGCCTGCCCGATCAGGGCAGGATCAATTTCGTTTTTGTGTTCGGCATCGGACCCCATCGCGGTCACGTGCGTTCCGGGCTTGACCCAATCGGCCATCAGAACCGGTTCGCGTGCAGGGGTCGTTGTGACGATAATGTCCGCCGTGCTTGCGGCGTCTTTGCCATCCGTGGTGGCGGTAACCGGAATGCCCAGTTCAAGTGATGCCTTTTTCGCGCACGCCTCGGCCTTGGCGATGTCACGCGCCCAGATCGTCGCCGAGGTGATGTCGCGCACCAGTGTGAGTGCCTTAAGCTGCAACTGTGCCTGCACACCGGCACCAAAAATGGTGGCATGCTTGGCATCGTGACTGGCCAGATGCTTGGCGGCAACCCCGCCGGCGGCGGCCGTGCGCACATCGGTCAGATAGCCATTATCAAGCAAGACGGCCTCCAGCAGGCCGGTTTTGGATGAAAACAGGTTCATCAATCCGTTGACCGATGGCAGGCCGAGCTTGGGATTGTCAAAGAAGCCCGGACTGATTTTGATGGCAAAGCTGTCGATGCCCGGCACATAGGCAGTTTTGACATCGACCTCGCCATTAAACTCATCGATATCCAGACGCAGGATCGGCGGCATGCGGACATCCTGTGTGGCAAGCGCCTTGAACGCGCCTTCGACACAGGTGATGGCATCCATGTCGAGATCAATGACCTTGCGCAGGTCGGTTTCGGTCAGAATTCTGATTGTCGGCATGGTTTGTTACTCCGCCATCAGGTCGACGTCTTCGCCGCCAACAATGCGTTTGTGCAGGTCCATGTCGATATTGCACCCCGTCGTCAGCACGACCGTGCGACCGGGATTGTCGACCAGACCGGCACGCAAGGCGGCAATGCCCACGGCACCTGCACCTTCGACGACCTGTTGGTCATCATGGTAGGCCGCCCGGATGCCATCGGCGATCTGGGCTTCGTTGACCAGAACGAAATCGTCGGTCAGATCGCCGCACATATCGAACGTGTACTGGTTGTTTTCACCGATGCCGCCGCCGAGGCTGTCGGCCAGTGTCGGCAATTCCTTGACCGATGTCGGTTTGCCTTCCTGAAGGCTTGTGATCATTGCACAGCCACGTTCCATGGTAATGCCAACAACCCGGATCATCGGATTGACCGATTTGGCCACCAGCGCCACACCGGCCAGCAACCCGCCGCCCGATAGCGGGACCAGCAAGGTATCCACGTCGGGAAGGGCTTCGACGATTTCAAGGCCAAGGGTGCCTTGGCCGGCAATGACATCGGCATGGTCAAAGGGCGGCAACATGATCATGCCATCCTGTTCGACCAGCCGGTCGACTTCGTGCTGGGCTTCGTCCTGTGACTGGCCAATGATGCGGACTTCGGCACCGAGTGCCCGGATGCCATCGACCTTGTTTTGCGGCACCAGTTCGGACATGCAAATGATCGATTTCACCCCGGCATTGCGCGCGGCAAAGGCCAGTGCCCGGCCATAGTTGCCTGTGGATACGCCAACGACACCCTTGGCCTTTTCCTCGTCACTTAGGCGCAGCACCGCGTTGGCGGCACCGCGCAGCTTGAAGCTGCCGGTATATTGTTGTTGTTCGCATTTCAGCCAGACGGGGCTTCCGATACGGTCAGACAGGGCGGCAGACGGGCGGAGTGGTGTGTGGATCACATGACCCGCAATGGTTTTGCGGGCAGAAAGAACATCAGCAAATGTGATGGGGTCTTTCATGGGACCTCGACTTGGTTCGTTGGTTGCGGGGCATGATCAAACAGGGTTCCGAACCCTGTGATCGGATTTTTGTACCCAATCAGGTTCAAGGCATGCCAGATCAGGGCCTGATTGCTGGTGATGACCGGTTTCTTCAGGCGACGCTCGGCCTCGGCAATGATTTCGGCAGACCGGATCGCGGTGCAGGAAATAAACACCGCATCGGCATCAGGCGTGTCGATCTTGAGCGCACCTTCCAACAGCGCCTTGGGCGGCAGGGCGGTCATGTCAAAGTCGTTATCAAGACCAAAACCCATCACACGGGTAACATCAAACCCGCGCGCCTGAAAACCGTCGGCAACTGATTGTGTCACGTCAGACAGATACGGGGTCAGGATGGCAATTTTTTGCGCACCGACCGCACGCAGGGCAAGTTCACTGGCCAGAAGCGGATTGGTGACCTTGGTGCCGGGCATGCCTTGATTGATCAGCTCGGCGATTTTATCCGACCCGGTCACAGCGGTGCCAGACGTGCAGCCGAAAATGGCAACATCAACGCCATATCCCGGCAACAGCGTTTTGGCTGCGCGTGGCAGGTCGGCTGCCATCGATTGCAGGTTTGCGACCGTGACCGGGTTGGCGTTTTCGATACGTGTGGTGAACAGGCGCACGTCGCCTGGCAGGATGGCGCGCAGGTCATCCTCGCTATTAAAGTCTGTTGCCAGCGTGATCAGGCCAATCCGCCCTGCCGGTCCGACCGGATCAGGGGAATAGGGCACGTCTGCCGGCTCTGGCGTAACCGCACGGGATACGGAAATCATCCTGAACTCCAGAAGCGGGTCGTCCCGATTTAATCAGGACGACCCAGTTTCAAATTTTCAAATATGCTTCCGGTCGCAGCCGGAATTTACGGGCCAGAACTTGATCAGCGGAAGGCAAGCTCTGGCAGGAAGAGTGCGATCTGCGGAACAAAGATCAAGATCACGGCCGCAAGCAGCAGCATGATGATGAAGGGCGGTGTTCCACTGATCACCTCGGCATAGGGTCGCCTGAAGATTGCGATGGCTGTAAAGATGTCACACCCGAACGGTGGCGTGGCAGAGCCAATGGCAACCTGAAGCGTGACCAGCGTACCGACAAGCACCGGATCCAGACCGGCCGCATTGACAAGCGGCATGAAGATCGGGGTCAGGACCAGAATGACAACAATCGGGTCAACGAACATGCAGCCGATAAAGAAGGCAATGCAGATCGCGGCCAGAATGACATAGGAGTTCGCCCCTTCAAGCCCCAATGCGCCAATCACGTGTTGCGGGATCTGGGCAAAGGAAATCACGAACGAGAATGTCGTGCCTGCGCCGACCAGAATGAACACGACGGCTGTGATCAGACCGGTTGAACGGGCAATCGCCAGCAGTTCGGACCATTTGACCGACTTGAAGATCAGAACTTCAAGGATGATGGCATAGACCACGGCAACAGCCGCGACCTCGGTCGGGCTGACCCAGCCCAGATAAATGCCGCCGACGATCAGAACCGGGAACATGATGGCCGGGCCGGCATTGATCACGGCCTTGCCGCGTTCAGCCCAGGTCATGCGCGGGATGGTCGGGATGTCGTTCTTTTTGGCGTAGTACATGCAGTACAGCGAGAACATGATCAGAATGAGAATGCCCGGGCCGATACCGGCCAGAAACAGTTCGCCGATCGAGACTTTGCCAACCACGCCAAACACGATCATGCCAATTGATGGCGGGATCAGAAACGCAATGTCACTGGCATTGATGATCAGCGCCATGGCGAATTTGTCTTCGTAGCCGGCCTTGAGCATCTTGGGGCGCAGCGGACCGCCCATGGCCACCACGGTTGCCTGGGTTGAGCCCGATACCGCACCAAACATGGTGCAACCAAGGGCCGTTGTGACCGCAAGGCCGCCGCGCACATGGCCGACAAAGGTCATGGCAAGGTCGATCAGCCGGTTGGCCGTATGCCCCTTTGTCACGATATCGGCGGCAAAGATAAACATCGGCACCGCGATCAGGGCGACCGGCGAGATGCCCGTGACCATCTGCTGAATGAGGATGCGTTCAGGGATAGGCATGTAAAACATGAAGGCGACCACGCTGGCGGTTGCCAGCGGCACCATCATCGGGAAGCCCAGCACCAGAAGCCCCAGCATCACCAGAAGGATTGTTGTTCCTAAATCCATTTTTCCATTCCCCCTTACAGATGATGCTCGTCGGCGTCGTCAAACGTATCCTCGACCTGATAGGACAGGTGCGTCCCCGGTTTGAGGATGTTGGTCAACGCTGCCAGAACAAACTGGATGCCGGTTACGCACAGGCCAAACGGCACGATCAGAACGGTCAGGTAATAGGGGATGCGCAGGGCCGGGGTCAGCCGGTTCGATGTGATCAGTGACGAAACATAATCAATCGAATACCAGGCCAGAAGGAACAGCAAAGAGGCCGTGCCAAGCGTAATGAAGATCATCATGACCTTGCTGGCGCGCGGGCCCAGCATATCGGTAAAGGCCGACATGCGGATATGGCGCCCCATGCGGGCGGCCTCGCTGATGCCGACAAATGTCACAAGAATGATCAGAAACTGATTGAGCTCTTCGGAGAAGAAGATGCTCGAACTGAACCCCAGGCGCATGATCACATTGGCGACGGTGTTCACCGCCATGATGATGATGCTCCATCCGAGGAGCTGTCGTTCGACGACGGACAAGCCGTGGTCGAGTTTTCTTAAAATCCCCAACGCCCCGCCACTCGGAGCGGGGGCCTCCCCGTTTGCACCTGACATAGAACCTCCTTGATGCGTGTGCGAGACATTTTTGTGGAACGCTGTGTGCGGATGTTGGTTCCCTCCCACACGGATTGTCGTTCGCTTCACGCCGGTTCAGTCAGAATAAAAACGCTTTGTGATGGTTCAATCAGATTTTTGTCATGACACAAAATCAATACATCACGTCGAAGGCGTGAACGCCGGGCATTTGATCCATGGTATGGCGAATTTGGATCAGGGCATGCTGAACCGTTGGCGTATCAGGAGCACCGCCAAGACAGATCCGCATGGCGTTTGGCCGGGGGACCTTGACGGTCATGAACGGGTCGGAAATCGTGACAGCTACGCCGTTTTTGCGCAGTTCGGAGGCAAACCATTCTTCCTGCCAATGTTCGGGAATGCGGACCCAGGCCGACAGGGATGTCGGGTGATGGCGCACAACCGCATCGCCGAGAATATCGGCAACCAGTGCCTGGCGTTCGCGCATCAGCGCACGTTGGACCGTCACCGCCTGATCGACGGTGCCATCGGCAATCCAGCGTGCGCCGATCTCTGCCATCAATGGAGTCCCCATCCATCCGGTGACGCGCAAAACGCTGCTGGCACGAATCGACAAATGCGCGGGAACAGCCAGAAAGCCGGTTCGAAGGCCCGGCATAACCGCCTTGGTCAGGCTTGAGACATGAAAGCCGAGCTTGGGCAGGAAGCTTGTGATTGGTGGCAGGTTTTCTTCGAGCAGCGGGCGATAGACATCATCCTCGATGACATAGACGCCGTAATGTTCGGCAATTTCGGCGATGCGTTTGCGCCGTTCCAACCCCATCAGGCAGTTGGTCGGATTGGTAAAGATCGGGGTGACAACAAGCGCCCGGATTTGACGCGTGCGGCATTCTTGCTCAAACGCATCGGGCAGGATGCCTTCATCATCGGTCGGCAGCGCGCCCAGCTTGAAGCGCAAGATGCTGGCCGAGCCAATTACGCCATGATCGGTCAGGCTTTCGGTCAGGACGACGTCATCAGGCTGAATGACGGTGGAAAGGGCGGTAAAGACGCCCTGTGCCGCGCCATTGGTGATCAGAAGGTTGGGGATTTCGACATCGACCCCCATGCCAGAAAGCCAGTTGCGCCCGATGTCGCGGTGATAATCAAACCCGGCAACCGGCCGGCAGCTCTCCATCCAGCCATGGTGGGGTTCTTCGGTCAGTTTGGCGTGCATCTGGCGCGACAGATCATTGTGAAAATCGGTATAGGCCGCGCGCACGATTGAAAGATCAACCAGATCGGGTTGGCGACTATCGAGGATAAAGGACGATGCCCGGTCGGTCAGGCGGGCCTGAACAAAGGTGCCGCGACGTCGTTCGGACCGCAAATAGCCCTGCCGTTCGACTTCCTTGTAGGCGGCACTGACGGTCTGGACGCTGACTTTCAGGCGATAGGCCAGTTCACGGTGTGTTGGCATGCGGACATCGTGGCGCAATCTGCCTGATTCAATATCGGTAATGATTGCTTCGACCAGTGCCTTGTATTTCGGGCCTGTTTCGCCGCTGAGGTCGATGTCAGGTAACCACATGATTGTCTTTCCACCCTGATGTTTAGGGCCAGAACCTGTTTATTTGGTTTGAATGGTCGCTCAGATTTGTGCGGATACGAGGAGCTAAGCCGCTGGAAGATTCCTATCTTGCAAGGTTTTGCGACAAAGTAGGCCGTGCAAATCTGAACGATCCGGAGGACAGAGCTTATATTTGCAAACTCCGGCGTTAAATCCCTTGTGCGGGATTCCAACCCGCCCGGCGGGCTTTGCCTTGGATTTCACAAATATAAGCTCTGCCATTCCAATCAAATAAACAGGTTCTGGCCCTTCGACCCTAACATGACAGGCGGGTTCTGTGTAGGTGTTCGGACTAATTTGTCATGATACAAAACTAACATTGACCTGATGCAGGAACATTTCAAAACTTTGGGCGTTCATCACAATGATGTTGAAATTAAGCGTTCCGATCCGAGTGCCTTCATAAGCGTTGGCGCCGATCGTTGAGCGCGATAACACGGGAGACTTCGATATGAGTCTGAACAAACTCCTTAAAGCGACCCTATCGGCGGCTGCACTGTTTGCCGTCGCAGGGACCGCTGCCCACGCCGAGGAATGGAAATTCGCCCACGAAGAAAGCCCGGGTGATGTTCAGGACCTTTACGCTCAGGAATTCAAACGCCTGGTCGAAGAAAAGACCGATGGCGACGTAAATGTGACCATTTACACCTATGGCCAGCTTGGCACCGAGAACGACATTACCGAGCTGACCGCAGCCGGTGCTGTTCAGTTCTCGAACGCATCGCCGGGTCACCTGGGGACTTTCGTTCCGGAAATTCAGGTCTTTGGCGTTCCCTACCTGCTGTCGCAGGATAACGAGGTGAACAAGAAGGTTCTGTCTTCAAGCCCGACCATTTACGAAGGTCTGTCCAAGGACTTCGAGTCCAAGGGGCTGAAGCTTTATACCATGTACCCGGAAGGCGAAATGGTCTGGACCACCAAGAAACCGGTCGAAAAACCGGCTGATTTCGATGGTGTGAAATTCCGTGTCATGACCTCGCCGATCCTGATCGAAACTTATGAGTCTTTCGGTGCTGATCCGGTCGCGCTGCCGTGGGGTGAAGTTTATTCCGGTCTTCAGACCAGCGTGATTGATGCACAGGTCAACCCGATCTTCTTCGTTGAGAGTGCGAAATTCTACGAAGTGACCGACCATCTGATCTATGCCGGTCAGCAGCAATACACCACCACAGTGGTTTCAAACGCGGCGTTCTATGACGGCCTGTCGGATGAACGCAAAGAGATGCTGGCGGAAGTAAAAGCCGAACTGGATGACTTCATCTATGAAGCCCAGAAAAAGGCCAATGACGAAGCCCTTGCACGCATCAAGGAAGCCAAGCCGGAAATCGAAGTGATCCGTCTGAATGACGAACAGCGTTCGGTCTTCAAGGAAGCTTCCAAAGGCGTTGGCGCAAGCCTTGTTGAGGAAGTCGGTGGTGACACCGAAGAAGTGCTGAACTCGCTTCGTGAAGAGTTTGGTACCGACATGTAATCGGGACTTCCCGATTTCGTAAGATATCGCAAACCCCCGCAGGCACTGCTTGCGGGGGTTTTTGTTTGTCTTGAATGGGCGGTCGGTGATCCCGGTGATGCTCACAACATCAGCGTTTCTGCGTCTCATACGTGCCCTTTCCGATAAGCGGACTGTGGTGATGAAACTGACGTGAAAGGAACTGGCTGTGAATATGCTCAACCTGCTTCAAACTGTCCGTGACGCGATCTTCCCGGCAATCATGTTTGCCGTGATGGCGCTTGGTACGCTTGTGTCGTCGCCAAAGGCGGAAGTTTACAATCCCAATGGCGTGCCGATCTCGTCGAGCGAATGGGCCGAAACATCCCCGGACTCCGCAAAGGTGACGGTCAAGGATGCGCTGAGTAATTCCGGGAATGCCACGGTTGTTGCCGGTGTGACCAATGCGGGTGCGGCACCTTATCTGAACCTGTTTGGTTCTGATGGTGCCGGTTCGATCTGGTGGCCGTCAGCAGATGGCGGCAATGCCGAGATCCAACTTCAAATCAGAAATGCATCGGGCAGTGTCACCGCTGCTTGTACGGTGACGTCCAAGAAAGATACTGCCGGGAAGTTTGCGACGACCTGTCAGTAACCAAGGGTTTGGGCCCGGTGGCAGTGAGATCGTGGCAATGAGATCATCGTCGCGTGGAAATAAAACAGGGGCCGGTCATGGGCCCGGCCCCTGTGCACCGCCGCGTCGGGAAGAAGGTTTGACGCAGCGGGTATTTGTGATGTCGCGGTGATATCAGGCTGGCTTATTTGCCAGCAGCAACTTCGTCTGCGACTGCATCAACAGCCTGTTTGGCGATGTCGATGACCTTGTCGACTTCGGCCTTGGTGATGCAAAGCGGCGGAGCAAAGCCAAGGATGTCACCGTGCGGCATGGCACGTGCAATCATGCCACGTTCCAGGCAGGCGGCTGATACGCGCGGACCGATTTTCGCATTCGGATCGAAGCGTTCCTTCTTGGTTTTATCCGCGACAAACTCGAGCGCGGCCATCAGACCAACGCCGCGTGCTTCGCCAACCAGCGGATGGTTGTCAAAGGTTTCATGCAGGCGTTTCTGGAAGTAACCGCCCGTGTCCGCCGAGTTGCCCGTCAGGTTTTCACCATCAACAATATCAAGGTTGGCGTTGGCCGCAGCCGCACAGACCGGATGGGCGGAATAGGTCCAGCCATGGCCGATCGGACCCATCTGGTCAGAACCCTGTTCCAGAACTTTCCAGACGCGTTCGCCAATGATCACACCCGACAGCGGCAGGTAACCCGATGACACACCCTTGGCAATCGTGATCAGGTCCGGCTTGATGCCATAGTGCAAGGAGCCGAAGTAAGACCCGGTACGGCCAAAGGCGGTCACGACTTCGTCGGCGACCAGAAGGACATCGTACTTGTTCAGGACAGCCTGGATGGCTTCCCAATAGCCTTCTGGCGGGGTGATGATGCCGCCCGTGCCCATGACCGGCTCGCCGATGAAGGCTGCAACGGTTTCCGGACCTTCGCGCAGGATCATTTTTTCCAGATCATTGGCACAACGTTTGGCAAATTCTGCTTCGGTTTCGCCGGCCTCTGCGTTCCAGTAATGGTGCGGGCAGGTGGTGTGCAGAATGGGCGCACGCGGCAGATCAAATGCATTGTGGAAGGCAGCAAGGCCGGTCAGGCTGCCGGTCATGATGCCCGAGCCGTGATAGCCACGCCAACGCGAGATGATTTTCTTTTTCTGCGGCAGGCCGCGAATGTTGTTGTAGTACCAGATCAGCTTGATGTTGGTTTCGTTGGCATCCGATCCGGACATGCCGTAATAGACGCGCTGCATGCCTTCGGGCGCGCTTTTAATAATGCGATCCGACAGACGAATGACCGGCTCGTTCCCGTGCCCGACATAGGTGTGGTAATAGGCCAGTTCCTTTGCCTGCGCATAGATCGCATCGGCAATTTCGGTGCGGCCATAACCAACGTTTACACAATACAGACCGGCGAAGGCATCAAGGCTTTCGCGGCCTTCGGTGTCGTGGATATAGATGCCCTTGCCGCCATTGATGATGCGGTTGGGGGTTTCACCGGCTGCGTGCTGACGCATGTGGGTCGAGGGGTGCATGAAATGCGCCCGATCCATTTCCTGCAGATCAGCAGTGGTGTTTTTGATGACATTCATTTGAATTCTCCCATGTGAATGCGGTTGATGCCTTTGCGCGCACCAAGGTCAAAACCTAGGCTTTGTAAGCAGCGCAGACGTATTTCAGTTCGGTAAATTCTTCGAGGCCATGGCGCGATCCTTCGCGACCCAAGCCCGATTGCTTGACGCCGCCAAACGGGATCGGTGCACCGGTGATTTTCACGCAGTTCAGTGCAACCATGCCGTATTCAAGGGCGTTTGAGACGCGTGCGGCACGGTCGTTGTCCTTGGTCAGCAGATAGGCGGCAAGGCCATATTCGCTGTCATTGGCCTTGGCGATTACTTCGTCCTCGGTATCGAACGGCATGACCGGGGCAACCGGGCCGAATGTTTCTTCGGAAAAGATCTTCATGTCGTCGGTGACATCGGCAAGCAGGGTCGGGGCAAAGAACAGCCCGCCCATTTTCTTGCCACCGGTGACAACACGGGCTCCCTTGGCGCGCGCATCGGCAACATGTTCTTCGCATTTGGCAACCGCACGGTCATGCATCAGCGGACCGATTTCGACATATTCCTCGATGCCGTTGCCAACCCGCAGATCGGCGATGGCCTTGGCATATTTATCAAGGAAGTCGTCATAGATGTCGCGCTGAACAAAGATGCGGTTGGCGGCCAGGCAATCCTGACCACTGGTGGCGAATTTTGCGTTCACCGCGTGGGCGACTGCCTCGTCCAGATCGACATCATCAAAGACGATGAACGGGGCATGACCGCCGAGTTCCATCGACATTTTCTTGATCGTCTGGGCACCTTGCGACAGCAGGAGACGGCCAACCTCGGTCGAGCCGGTAAAGGATAGTGCCCGGACATCGTGATGGCCGCACAGCTCGCCCACAACCGGGTTCGGATCACCGGTGACGATGTTAAACACACCGGCCGGGATGCCCGCACGTTCGGCCAGTTCAGCCAGTGCGGTGGCCGAGAACGGCGTTTCGGTGGCCGGGCGTACGATCATGGTGCAACCGGCGGCCAGGGCGGCGGCGGCCTTACGCGTAATCATCGCACACGGGAAGTTCCATGGTGTGACCGCAGCGGTGACGCCGATCGGCTCACGCTTGATGGTCATGTTGCGGCCCGGCAGGTGGGATGTGATGTTTTCAACATTCACCCGTTTGGCTTCTTCAGCGTAAAATTCGATGAAGCTTGCAGCGTAATCAATCTCGCCGCGGGCTTCGTTGATCGGCTTGCCCTGTTCAAGGGTCATCAGAAGGGCGAGGTCTTCCTTGTTTTCAATCAGAAGATCATGCCAGCGACGCAAAGCGGCACTGCGTTCCTGAGGCAGAAGGGCGGCCCATGCCGGGAAGGCTTCCCGGGCCGCCGCGATGGCCTTGCGGGTTTCGTGAACGCCCATGTTCGGAACGGTGCCGATGAAGCTGCCATCGAACGGGTTGGTGACTTCGATCACCTGAAGGTTGTCAGCCGAGCACCAGCGACCATCAATATAGGCATGTTCGCGCAGCAAACGCAGATCGGAAAGCTGGCTGAGCGAAACGCAACGCTGTTCCTTTGATTGTGCCGTCATGGTGGCCTCCTTCCTTGAGCTTGGCGCGGTTTGCGCGAAGCATGTCATTGAACTGAGAGGAAGGTATCAACAGGCGATCAGAGGAGGTGACCGAACTCGGCGTCATTTGATGCGTTTTTTTTGGCGCGGAGTGGCAAAAAGCGAATGTTTTTTCTGCTGAGCGCCAAAACGCGCAGAAAATCAGTCTTCCGAGCGATCCAGATATTTGCGCATTTCGCGTTTCTGGCGGCGCTTTTCAATAAGGGTTCGGATGATGATGGCGGCAAAAAACAAGATCACGACGCTTGTTGTCATCGGGAAGGCGACCGGGATGCCAATGACAAAGGCCAGTGCACCGATAACACTGCCGCCAACAAGGGCGATAAAGCCGCCCAGCATGATGATGCCAAGCAATACGGCAAGAAGTATGGAGGCGATTTTGTTCATAAGGCGCAGTTCATAAGGTCAGGCAAAAGAAGGATGGACGGAGCCCCACTTAACGGGGAGCTCCGTCCATTCGTTTTGTCAGTTCTTGTCGTTGTTGCGGTTGGTCAGCTGTTTGGTGGTTTGATCAAGCCGTTGGGCCAGAACACGGATCAACTGATTGGAAACAGCCTGGTCCTGTCGAACAAGGCCGAGGAATTCGGTCTTGTCGAGTTTCAGAACCGTCATGTCTTCGACCGCACGGATGGTTGCCGAGCGCGGTGCATCGACAAGCAGGGCGATTTCGCCAATGACTTCCTTGGCATGAACGTCACGCAGTTTGAGCGTCTGGTGCTCATCGGTGGTCAGCCAGATTTCACCGCGCCCGGAAATGACGATAAAGGCGGCATCGCCCGGATCGCCCTGTTTGACGAGAACCTCACCATGTTTGAAGGTCAGGCGCGGGCTGGTAAAGGCCAGCAGCTTGACGACACTGGGGTCGAGGCCTGCGAATAGCGGGATCGTGCGCAGCAACCGGACTTCCTGATCGATGTCGCCTGCGGCCAGTGCCGCTGCGGCTTCGTCTTCGGTTTCTTCGGTTGTTGTTTCACTGTCATCGGCAACGCTTTTGCGTTTGACCAGCTTTCCGTTCGACATATAGAGCAAGGTATCGAACTTTTCGCCGGCATGGTCATCATCATCGACCCAAACCAGACTGGTATGGTCGCTTTCGCCTGTCAGGTAGTTGATGATGCTTTCGCGGGTTTCGCGGTCCAGAGCCGAAAGACCCTCGTCGACGACCAGAAGATCCGGGTTCTTGATCAGCGCACGGACAAGGGCGATTTTCTGACGCAATGTCTGGGACATGCGGCTGCCGCCAACGCCGACCTGGCTTTCAAGGCCAAGGGACACCAATCCTTCGTAAAGGCCGCCTTCATGGGCGATTTCAAACAGGACTTCGCCGACGCGTTCCTCGGAATTTGCACGGCCATAGGCAAAGCGACCAAACAGCAAGTTATCAAGGATCGGTGCGGCTGATGCGTAGCCATCAGCCTCGAAGAAGTCGATATAGCCTGCCAGATCGTCGGGCATGTTTTCGCGGAACTTGGGCCGGGCCTGAAGAACAAGTTCGCGGAAATCATCATCAATCACGCGCAGGCGGTGGCGGGCCGGGGTCAGTTGCATGGCAACGTCAAGAAGACGCAACTGGTCCTCTTTGCGCATGTCATCGACACGCACACCGTCGGTGCGTTTCAGGATGTTTTTCACCTCGGGCATTTCATCGGCCGAGACAAAGCTGTAACGGTCAAAGAATTCATGGCCCGGGGGCAGGCCGGTAAACAGTTCGATCATCAGATCAAGCGTTTCACGCCCCATCTTGATCATCTTTTCATACAGGCCGCTTTCGCGCAGGCTTTTCTGGATATAGGGATGGGACAGGAAGTCCATCCGCTTGAACTCGGTGCGTGATGGTGTGCCGAACAGGATGTTCACGCCGACCGGCGCGTTGTCGTTGTATTTGTCGAAATCATAAGGTTCGACAAGGTCGGACAGCTGACGTTCGGCCAGAATTTCCTTAAGACGCGGACGGACATCGAGCACCGATTGAACAAGGTTCGGGCGTTCTTCAGGGCTGATGCGGCGCAACAGGCCAATGCGATAAATATCACGATCAAGGCCGACCACCTCAAGCAGGCGCATCAGTTCCTTTTGCATGTCTTCGCGCGATTCAAATCCCGGTCCGACATAATCGATCCACTCGGCAGACGGATCATAGGGGATGTTGCCCGACATCTTGATCTCTTCATACATTTCGCGCGTCAGCTTCCAGGGCAGATCGGCTGGATCGGCAAGTTCGACGACATCGACAAATTTGGGATCGGGATAGGCCTTGGCGTCCGCATCGCTGTCGGGGGCGGGATTATCGTTATCCTGTTCCAGAAGGACAGGGCGGTGTTTCAGGCCATAGAACAGGTTATCGGAAATACTGCCATTAAACAGATACGCATCCGCCCCGACATAGGCCAAACGTTGCCCGACCACCGCAGCCGGAAGGGTGGTGGCATCAAAATCGGCAAACTGAATGCGCCCGCCCGTCGGGGTCATGATGTGGGCAATCAGGCGGGCAAGTTGCGATTTGCCACTGTCTGATGCGCCGGTCAAAAGGGCCTTGCCCGGCAATCCCATGTTAAACGAAACATTTTCGACAACACGGGTGCCGTCCTCGTCCGTCCATGACAGGGCACTGACATCGAGCGGGCCGGCCAGTTTCGGCGAAACCGGTGCAATCAGTTCGTGTTCGGGGGCAAGGTCAGGCAGCTCGAACTGTTCGTGCAGCTGTTCGTATTTGATGTTGGCATCGGCAAGGCGCTGATAATAGGCAAGAAGTTCTTTCCACGGTGCCGACATATCCTTGTAGGCGGCAAGGGCCGCGACCAGCGCACCAAAGCTGAGGTCACCGGTAATCACCAGATAGCCACCGATGGAATAGAAGAAGAACGGGGTGATCTGGGCGATAAAGTTGTTCAGGAACTTGATGAAGAATTTGCGGAAATAGATTTCCTTGCGGATCTCGAAAATCCGGCCCAGACGCTGGGTGAAGTGGGTCAGTTCGAACCCTTGCGTTTCGTTCGCACGGATATCGGTCGCACCGCCAACCGTCTCGCCGATATGTTCGGACATGCGGCGCACGTTCTGAACGCGCTGTTTGCCAAGCAGGTTCACGCGGCGTTGCAGTTTCGGGATCAGATAGCCCTGCAACGGATAAAACGCGATCGCTGCCAGCCCCATCAAAGGGTCCTGAATAAAGATAAAGGCCGAAATCGTGATCAGAATGCCGCCCTGATAAAGCGGCAGGGCATAGGCCTCGCCAAAAAAGCCGCCCAACGGTTCGGCTTCGGCGGTGATCATGGAAACGATTTCGCCCTGACTGGTCTTGCGGAAATGCGGCAGTGGAAAACGCAGAACACGATCAAAAAGCTCGTAGCGCATGCGACGCAGCATGCGCTCTGCCATCACGCCCTGATAGACGTTGATGAAGTATTTGAAGCCGCCATTAACGAAGACGAGGGCCAGAAAAATGCCCGAGAGGGCGAACAGATACTCGATCTGGGTCAGATCGACGCCAAGGATGTCATAGGGCGCACCGGCACCACCGATGGCCTCGTTGACGATCTGTTTGGGCAGATCAAGCGAGTAATAAAGAAACGGGAAAGAAGCCAGCGTGACCAATGTCAACATGATCTGCTGGAGGCGGCTATGACGCCATATATAGGCAAAAACCGATTTGGGCATTCGCACTTCCCGTTTTGTGGTTGTGGAACAATTTTGTTCCGTTTGCTCGTTTTTATATTTGGGCAGGGTCAGGACCCATAGATCCTGATCCCAGTGTGCAGGTTATGCGCCGGTTGTCTGATCAACCAAGATCAAAACTTTGTTCCGGTTCAATGAACCCGCAGAAACCGTCCGCCACGGCGTCGGGTTTATCATAAGCCTGATAGTGATAGAGCCACATCTTCGCCTTGATCTCGGCAGGCAGGGTCACAAGTTGGTCGTAGTGGGCATGGACCCCGGAATGACGGGGGCCGAGTTCGCAATCCTGAAAGATGATGTCGGCCTTTTTGTAGAACGGCATGTGGTCTTCGGGATTGAAAATCGCATCTGTTGTCAGGAAGAAGGACTTGTTCTGACCGTGACCGAACAGGGCATAGGAATACATCGTGCTTTCCGGTGTCACGACATGGGCAACCGGGATGACATCGAAATGCATGCCATGCCAGTCAAATCCGTTCTTGGTGGAAAGCGGGACCACATCGAAATAGGACGACAGTTTGCTGTTGCCGTGATCGCTGATTTCAAGGCCACCGCGCAATGAGTGTTCCCACAGCGGTTCCAGCAGTTCGTCGACCGCAAACAGTTCCGCCCGGTGGCCTTCGAAGACGAAATAATTGGCAAGCGCCATCCATTCGAGCCCACCGATATGGTCCGAATGCAGATGGCTGACATAGACACCATGAATGTCGTTTGGCATATGACCAATGTTGCGCAGCGAATGGCGCGCGTCTGAACCGCAGTCAATCAGCAGGCGCTGTGGTTGGTCATTGCCCGACGGGGTCGTTTCCAGAACCATGTTGCTCTGAAAATTGTCAGCGGCCATACAAAAGGCCGATCCTGTCCCCGCAAACGTTAGCTTCATTCCCCGATCTCCCGATATTTGTCGAAAGATTAGACGAGGTTCGGGGCGTTTAACCACCCCCTTTTTATGAGTAACCGCTCAATTTTCCCGGTAAGCCTGGCCTGACCGACGGTTCAGGATGGTGTCGATGTCTTGTTTTGATCGGATGGAACGTCTTGTGGATGGTCGTTCCGGGCGTTGGCAAGTTTGCTCATTTCACTACGCAGAGCGCGCAGTTCGGTCATGATTTCCTGATGATCGAGTTCGATCACATCGCGGGTCTGGGTTTCTTCAACATCGACATGTGTCGACATTGCATCAACCACAATCGCGATAAACAGGTTCAGGACGGCAAATGTCGTTACCAGAATGAACGGCACGAAGAAAAGCCACGCCAGCGGGTAAGACTCCATCACCGGGCGGACAATGCCCATCGACCAGCTTTCCAGCGTCATGATCTGGAACAGCGAATAAAGTGATTCGCCAATCGTGCCAAACCAGTCGGGGAAGCCTTCGCCAAACAGCTTGGTCGCCATCACGGCCGAGACATAAAACACCAGCGACAGAAGTGTCAGGACGGAAATCATGCCGGGGATGGCGCGCATCAGGGCTTCGACCACCTTGCGCATGGAGGGCACCGTCGAAATCAGGCGGAAGGCACGCAGGATACGCAGCGCACGCAGGACCGAGACGCCCTGGCCTGCCGGCATCAGGGTGATGGCAACAATCGTGAAATCAAAGACATTCCAGGCGCGCTTGAAGAAGGCCAGCCGATAGAGCGCAAGTTTCATCACCAGTTCGATGACAAAAATCGCCACCGCCACCTGATCGAGCACATGCAGCACCGACCCCGCCGCATTCATCACGGTCGGGGATGTTTCAAGCCCGAGGATGATGGCGTTAATCGCAATGACGGCGGTGATGAAATTTTGAAATCGATTGGATTCAACGATCCGGCGAAGAAAATTCATGGTGCCTCCCGACCAGGCCGGAAAAGGGCGCTTCATTTTGCCGGATATAACCGACGGACAGACTGCGCCGGAAAATGACAACAGGGCGCAGCATCAATCACGATGGTCTGCGCCCTGAATGGAAAATCAGTTCAGGCCCTTGCGGCCCATTTCAAGGAATTTGTCACGACGGCGCGCCTTCAGCACACCACCTTCGACGTCATCCATGCTTTCAAGTGCCTTGATGATCGCTTTGCCAACCCGTTTGCAGGCTTCCTTGGCATCGCGCTGTGCGCCGCCAAGCGGTTCTGGCACGATTTCGTCAATCACGCCAAGCTGCAACAGATCCTGTGCGGTAAGACGGAGTGCCTCGGCAGCGGTTTTGGCTTCGTCACCAGAACGCCACAGAATGGATGCGCAACCTTCTGGCGAGATCACCGAATAGATCGAGTTTTCAAGCATCAGAACATTGTTGGCAACCGCAAGCGCAATCGCACCACCCGATCCACCTTCGCCGATGATGACCGACACCAGCGGCACCTTGATATCAAGGCAGGCTTCGATCGAACGTGCGATGGCTTCGGACTGGCCGCGCGCCTCGGCATCGGCACCCGGGAAGGCGCCAGCAGTATCAACAAGGGTGACAACCGGAATGTTGAAACGCTCAGCCATACGCATCAGGCGGATTGCCTTGCGATAGCCCTCGGGACGGGCGGAACCGAAATTGTGTTTCACACGGGTTTCGGTATCGCGGCCTTTTTCATGGCCGATCACCATCACCGTGCGGCCCTGCAAACGACCGAAACCGCCGATGATTGCGGCGTCTTCGCCAAACTGGCGGTCACCGGAAAGCGGGGTGAAATCGTCAAACAGGTTGGCGATATAGTCGGTGAAATGCGGACGATCAGGATGGCGCGCCACCTGGGTTTTCTGCCAGGGGGTCAGCTTGCCATAGGTGCCTTGCAAAAGCTTGGTCAGCTTTTCCTGCAGGCGGGAAACCTCGTCTGCGATGTTGACTTCGTCACTGCCCGTCAAATGACGGAGCTCTTCGATCTTGCCTTCAAGTTCGGCGATCGGCTTTTCAAAATCGAGGAAGTTATGCATCAGGGCATCATATCCGACTGGGAAACAATGGGGCGGAACATAGTATATCGACCCGCCACGTCAAGGGCGGAGCTATGAACAGTCCATATTTTCCGTTTACGTAATAATTATGGCGTAGTGTTCATACATTCATTACGCCCGACAGTTTGCACGTGGAACCCCATGACGTCCAGTATCGAGATCACACACATCAACGACCCGGACGACGTTTCGTTCGAGCGGCTTGTTGAAATTCTTTTGGCAGCCTTTGCCTTTCAGGACGATATTGTCGATCCGCCAAGCTCGGCCAAGTCGGTTTCGGTTTCCGAACTGCAATGGCGCTTTGCACGTGACACACTGTTTGTTGCCCGGGACGGCAAAGGCAACATCATCGGCCAAATCTGGATCGAGGATGTCGGCAAGGACGCCTATCTTTACAAGCTTTCGGTCGACCCGGCGGTCAAGGGGGCTGGTATCGGCAAGGCATTGGTCGAGACCGCCTGCGCGTTTGCGCGTGATCGCGGCAAGCAGCATATGCGGCTTAGTGTTCGGATCGAACTTGAAGACAATATCGCGTTCTTCAAATCACGCGGGTTTGCGATTGCCGGCGAAGGTGTTCATGACGGATATGACAGAACGACGTTCTGGAAAATGGCGCGCGATTTGCAGCAAATCTGATCAGGCGGGTTTACTTTCGGGCATTGGGCGTTTTGACATCGCATAATACGGAACGTGGGTTTCGCCCCAGTCCTTTAAGGCCAGAATAATGCCGCGCAGCGTTTCACCCTTTTGGGTCAGGCTGTATTCAACGCGCGGCGGGACTTCGGCGTAAACTTCACGATGTACAAGCCCGTCGGTTTCAAGTTCGCGGAGCTGGCGGGTCAGCATGCGCTGGGTGACGCCGGGCATCAGACGGCGCAGCTCGTTAAAGCGTTTCGTGCCATCAAGCAGATGGAACATCACAACGCCCTTCCACTTGCCGCCAATCATATCAAGCGCGCCTTCAACCGGGCAGCCGGGGCTTCTGTTGGGTGGGCAGCTATTCATCTTTAACCTCCAAATCAGCAAGACCGGTACCGGGAATGTGCCTGTAATGCCCGGAAATCCGCAATAGTATACAATTTGATACTATATGCTGAAATTGTGCGTACTTATTTCAAAGAGGATTATGCGTTAAAACTTGGCCATTCACAAATCAAACCTTTGATGGAAGGAAATGCCAAAGATGAAAGCCATTGGTATTTATAAATCTGCCCCGGTCGAAACCGACGGCCTGTTCACCCAGATCGAAACCGATGCCCCGGTTGCCGAGGGTCACGATATCCTTGTGCGGGTAAAAGGTGTTGCAGTGAACCCGGTCGATTTCAAAGTCCGCAAGGGCAAGCAGGATGACGGCGCCTTCAAGGTGCTTGGCTGGGATGCGGCCGGTGTTGTCGAAGCCGTTGGCGAGGATGTCACCCTTTTCCGTCCGGGCGATGAAGTCTGGTATGCCGGGGATGTGACCCGTTCGGGGTCCAATGCCCAGCTGCAACTTGTTGATGAACGCATTGTCGCGCCCAAGCCGAAGTCACTTGATTTCGCCGCCGCCGCAGCCCTGCCATTGACGACGATTACCGCGTGGGAAGCGATGTTTGATCGTCTTATGATTGATCGCAAGGCGGTTGACGCCAATGCAAACAAAACGATCCTGATCATTGGCGGGGCCGGTGGTGTTGGATCGATTGCCATTCAGTTGGCCAAGCTTGCCGGTCTGAAAGTCATCACGACCGCATCGCGCCCGGAAACCACGGCGTGGGTCAAAAAGCTTGGCGCGGATCAGGTGATCAACCATCGCAATCCGCTGGATGAAGAACTGGCGACGATTGATGTTGCCAATGTTGATTACGTCTTCTGTACGTCGGAAACCGATCAGTATTTTGATGTGATGGCGACTGTCATCGCGCCGCAGGGCCGGATCGTCACGATCACCGAGGCCCAGGAAAATCACAATGTGGATCTTCTGAAAGCCAAGTCGGCAAGCTTTTCCTACGAGTTCATGTTTACCCGTTCGATGTTCCAGACGGCTGACATGATTGAACAGCACAAGCTTCTGGCGACGGTGGCCCAGTTGGTTGATGAGGGCACCATTACCAATACGGCGAATGAAAGCTTTGGTGCGCTGTCACCGGAAAGCCTGCAGAAAGCGCATGCGTTGCTGGAAAGTGGCAAGGCCATTGGCAAGATCATCTTTGACGGCATTGCCGACTGATCTGCATGCCTTGGGATAACAGGCATCTGAATTACGGGCCGATCCGCGTGAATGTCGCGGGTCGGCCTTTTTGTTTGACCGATATGCCGGTTAATCGGCGGAAGCATTTCCGATCAATGCTGTGATCTGATCGC
>NZ_DCAO01000103.1:5758-7214 GCF_002311515.1 Thalassospira sp. UBA1131 | reverse complement strand
CGTCGCCCCGAAACGCAGCGGAAAGATCGCAAGCCCGCCAAGCCCGAATGTAAAGGCCAGCGGCGGGGACCCGACGAACACGTCATCGGGCGTTACATTCAGCACTTCCTTGGCATAACCATCAGCAATGATCAGAAGATCCCGGTGGAAATGCATGGTCGCCTTCGGACTGCCGGTGGTGCCCGATGTAAAGCCCAACAAAGCAACATCATCGCGCCCGGTCTTGACCGCTTCGAACTTGACCGATTTGGTCAGGGCAATGCGATCAAGCTCCGCATCATGATTGGCCGTACCATCAAACCCAATCACCTTTTTAAGGAACTTGCTGTCCTTGGCGCACGCCACCAGTTCATCCATCAGGCGGGTATCGCAAAGGGCAAATTCGATTTCGGCCTTGTCAACGATCTGGCCCAACTCACCGGCACGTAGCATCGGCATGGTATTGACCACAACCGCCCCGGCCTTGGTCGCGGCCAGCCAGCAGGCCACCATCGCCGGGTTGTTGGCCGAACGGATCAGAATGCGATTGCCGGGCTTAACACCATAATCCTCGACCAATGCATGGGCGATCCGGTTCGTCCAGTCTGCCAGTTCCTTATAGGTCCGCTGGCGACCATTGCCGATCAGGGCTGTGTTATCGCCAAATCCCTGTTCGACCATTTTGTCGGTCAGTTCGACCCCGGCATTCAGATATTCGGGATAATCAAACCCATCCAGATTGATATCCGGCCATTCTGAAAAGGGGGGCAATTTATCCCGTGTGAAGCTATCGGTATGTGCGGTTGGTCCGAGCATTGTGAAGTCCCTGATACAGCCATTATTACGCCAGCGTTTGCCGTGCGATGATTATTTTCTGGACGTCGGATGCGCCTTCATAAATGCGAAGGGCGCGAATTTCCCGGTAAAGCGATTCAACGATGTGCCCGCTGCGCACACCATCGCCGCCATGAATTTGCACCGCCTTATCGATGACGGTTTGTGCATGATCGGTTGAATAAAGTTTGGCCATCGCCGCTTCGCGACTGACCCGCGCAGCACCACTGTCCTTAAGCCAGGCGGCGCGATAAACCAGAAGGGCCGAGGCATCTATATCAAGCGCCATGTCCGCGACATGCCCCTGAACCATCTGCAAATCAAAAAGCGGCGCACCAAACAGCTCGCGTTCCTGAACGCGCGTGATGGTTTCATCAAGTGCGCGACGGGCAAAGCCAAGGGCGGCTGCGGCAACGGTCGATCGGAAAACATCCAGAACCGACATCGCGATCTTGAACCCATCCCCACCCTTGCCCATCAGGGCGGAGGCCGGAATACGGCAATCGGTAAATTTCAAACGTGCCAACGGATGCGGCGCGATGGTGTGCAGGCGTTCCGCGATTTCAAAACCGGGCAGGTCCGCCGGAACGATGAAGGCCGAAAGACCCTTGGCCCCGGGGGCCTCACCCGTGCGGGCAAAGAC
>NZ_DCAO01000103.1:4755-5506 GCF_002311515.1 Thalassospira sp. UBA1131 | reverse complement strand
CGGATCAGGCAAAGCGATCTGACATCAAGCTTTGATCCCGCGTCAGCCGGATCAATCGCGGCATGGCGCAACCAGTCGCCACTGGCCAGACGTGCCACAAGATCGCGACAGGCCGCATTGACATCCTCGTGATTGATGCCCTTGATGTTGCTTGCTGCCCAATCATCAAGCTTTGCCGCCAGTTCACGATGGCGGTCTTCGAAAAATGGCCAATCAAGATAGGTCTTATCTGCCATCAGTCGCCCTCGAAAACCGGTTTTTCCTTGGCAACGAATGCCTTGTAGGCGCGATTGAAATCCTCGGTCTGCATGCAGATTGCCTGCGCCTGCGCTTCGGCCTCGATCGCCTGTTCGATCGACATATTCCATTCCTGGGCCAGCATGGTTTTGGTCATCATGTGACCAAAGTTCGGGCCTTGGGANNGGCCTCACCCGTGCGGGCAAAGACGCAATAGAAATCGGCAATACCACCGTTCGAAATCCAGGTTTTTTCACCGTTCAGGACGAAATCGTCGCCATCACGCTTTGCCTCAAGCGCGATATTGGCAACGTCCGAACCTGATTGCGGTTCGGTCAGTGCAAAGGCGGCAATCGCCTTGCCAGAACGAACTTTTGGCAACCAGGTATCTTTCTGGTCGGTTGTTCCGAACAAGGAGATTGCGCCACTCCCCAACCCTTGCATCGCAAATGAAAAATCAGCCAGCCCGTCATAACGCGCCAGTGTTTCACGGATCAGGCAAAGCGATCTGACA
>NZ_DCAO01000103.1:0-4475 GCF_002311515.1 Thalassospira sp. UBA1131 | reverse complement strand
GTGACCAAAGTTCGGGCCTTGGGAAATACGGGTTGCAAGGGCAATTGCTTCGGCCTCAAGCACGTCCGCTTCGACCAGACGGTTATAGAAGCCCCAACGTTCGCCTTCCTCTGCCGACATGGACCGGCCGGTATAAAGAAGCTCTGCCGCGCGGCCCTGTCCGATGATGCGTGGCAGGATGGCACATGCCCCCATGTCACATCCGGCCAGCCCGACCCGGGTAAACAGGAACGCGGTTTTCGATGCCGCCGTCGCCAGTCGCAAATCAGATGCCATGGCAATGATTGCCCCCGCACCGACACAAACGCCGTCGACCGCGGCAATTACTGGTTTGCCACAGCCAATGATCGCCTTGACCAGATCACCGGTCATGCGGGTGAATTCCAGAAGGCCCTTCATGTCCTTGTCGATCAGCGGGCCAATGATGTCATGCACATCCCCGCCAGAGCAGAAATTGCCCCCGTTCGAGCCAAACACGACCGCCTTGACGTCATCGGCATAGACCAGATCGCGGAATGTATCGCGAAGCTCGGCATAGCTTTCAAAGGTCAACGGGTTTTTGCGATCCGGGCGATCAAGCGAAATGACCGCAACGTCACCTTCCATGCGCCAGTTGAAGTGTTTGGGCGTGATGTTTGCCATCTTAGTCATGGTGGGGCGCCTCGTTATGATGGGAAATGTTGCGCAGGATGCGGATCAGGGCATCGGCATCGGCGGACGACAGATCGGAAAACAGATCCGAAACCCAACCTTCATGCACCAGCGCACGTTCAGCGAAATCCTTTTCACCCGCCTTGGTCAGACGGACAATTGATGCCCGGCGATCATTTTCGACCGGCATGCGAACAACCAATCCCTCTGCCACCAGACGATCAACGATCCCGGTGACATTGCCGTTTGATACCATCAGCGACTTTGAAAGCTCGCTCATGCGCATGCCATCGCGTTCGCGATAAAGGGCGGCCAATACGTCAAAGCGAGGCAAGGTTGATCCGAACTCAAGGCGCATCTTTTCACGCAACTCGCCTTCGATCTTGCGCGACACCTTCAGGATTTGCAGCCAGGCGCGTAACCGTGCCTTCGACAGATCAGACGTCTCATTTCCTGCCCGTTCGGAAAGTGCTTCGGATTTGTTCATGTTCATACTTCTCCTCCCGAAACGGAAATCGTCTGTCCCGTTATCGATGCCGCCTTGGGGCTGCAAAGCCACATGACGGTTTCAGCAACCTCTTCAGGCTGAATGAACCGGTTTTGCGGATTGATTTTGGCAAGGCTTGCGCGCGCAGCGTCCTTGCTCATGCCGGTTTTGGCAACGATGTTTTCAACCGACTTTGCCAGCATCGGCGTTTCCATGAAGCCCGGACAAACCGCATTGATCGTGATCGGGCTGTTGGCCAACTCTGCCGCCATGCCCTTGACCATGCCCACAACGCCATGCTTTGCCGCACAATAGGCCGTGACATAGGCATAGCCCTTAAGACCAGCAGTCGAGGCGATTGAAATCAGCCGCCCCGGCTTGGTCTTGTCCATCGCGGCCAATCCTTCACGGAACGTCAAAAACGTCCCGGTCAGATTGACATCCATGGTCCGCTGCCAAAGATCGACTGACGTTTTGCCAATCGGTGCACTTTCGGCCATGCCGGCATTGGCGATCACCAGATCAGGTGTGCCGACCACATCGACCATGGTCGTGAACATATCTTGCACTGATGTTTCATCGGTGACATCGGCCACGATGGCAGTGATGTTTTGATGTTCGGCAACCTCGGCCAGCACATCTGATCGCCGTCCGGATACCACAACCTTCACCCCGGAATCGGCCAGCATCCGGGCCATCACGGCCCCGACACCGGAACCGCCGCCGGTGATCAATGCGTTATGAACGGCAAGATCGGCCATCGGTGCCTATACCTTTCCGGTCATGGTTTCAGCCCGCTCGGCAAGACGGCACATCTGATCACGCCCGGCATAGTATGGCGCCGGCCAGTTTTCTGTGCGGTTGCCAAGGCTGGCTGCCTGATGCAGCGTCCAATACGGATTGGCCAGATGCGGTCGCGCCAGACAAACAAGGTCAGCACGCCCGGCCATCAGGATCGAATTAACGTGATCGGCCTCATAGATATTGCCAACCGCCATGGTCGGAATACCGGCCTCGTTGCGGATACGGTCGGAAAACGGTGTCTGGAACATACGGCCATAAACAGGTTTGGCATCCGTTGTCGTTTGCCCCGCCGAAACGTCACAAATATCGACGTCATTGGCCTTGAGTATCTTGGCAATCTCGACCGCTTCTTCGGGCGTAATCCCCGTATCCCCGACCCAGTCATTGGCCGAAATACGGACCGACATCGGCTTGTTCTTGGGCCATGCCGCACGAACGGCATTGATGACTTCAAGCGGATAACGCATCCGGTTTTCAAGCGATCCGCCATATTCATCGTCGCGGATATTGCTGACCGGGCTGATGAAGGATGACAGAAGATAGCCATGCGCGGCATGAACCTCGATCATGTCAAAGCCTGCACGATCGGCCATTTTGGCCGATGCAACAAACTGATCACGAACCATATCCATGTCTTCACGCGTCATGGCCTTTGGCACCGCATTGCGGTCCGACCATGCGATGGCAGATGCCGACATCAGCGGCCAGTTGCCATCCTTTAATGGTGCATCCATTTCTTCCCAGCCAAGCTGGGTCGAACCCTTCCGCCCGGAATGACCGATCTGCATGCAGACCTTGGCATCCGTCTCGGCATGGATGAAATCCGTAATCCGCGCCCAGGCCTTCTCATGGCTTGCATCATACGCACCCGGGCAGCCCGGCGTGATGCGGCCTTCCGGCGAAACACAGGTCATTTCGGTATAAACCAACCCTGCCCCGCCTTTTGCGCGCTCGGCGTAATGCACCAGATGCCAGTCGGTCGGGCAGCCATCAACCGCCTTGTACTGTGCCATCGGCGAGACAACGATGCGGTTCTTAAGCGACATGTCGCGCAACTGATAGGGCACGAACATCGGATGACGCACCGGTGCACTTTCCGGAAGGCCCGCCTGCGTCTGGAACCATTTTTCCGCACCTTCAAGCCATTTGGCATCGCGTAGGCGCAGGTTTTCGTGACTGATGCGCTGCGATCTGGTCAGAAGCGAATAGGTAAACTGGGTCGGATCAAAATCGAAATAACGTTCGATTTCCTCAAACCACTCCATTGAGTTGCGTGCAGCCGACTGCAGACGCAGGACCTCAAGACGGCGTTCGTCTTCATATTTGCCAAAGGCGGACTTAAGGTCGCCTTCGGAATGCAGGTAGTTCGCCAGTGCAATCGCGCTTTCAAGCGCAAGCTTGGTGCCCGACCCGATAGAAAAATGCGCCGTCGCCGCTGCATCGCCCATCAGAACGATATTTTCATGTGACCAGCTTTTGCACAGAACACGCGGGAAGCTCAGCCAGGCCGAACCACGAATATGGTTTGCATTGCTGATCAGATTGTGACCGCCCAGATGATCCTTGAAGATGTCCTCGCAGGTCGCAATCGACTCTTCCTTCGACATCTCGCCAAAACCATAGGCATCCCAGGTTTCCTGCGTGCATTCGACAATGAAGGTCGCGGTTTCGTCATCAAACTGATAGGCGTGCGCCCAGACCCAACCCTTGTCGGTTTCTTCAAAGATAAAGGTAAAGGCGTCATCGAATTTCTGATGCGTGCCCAGCCAGACGAACTTGCACTTGCGGGTATCGATATCAGGCTGGAAATGTTCGGCAAACTCGGTGCGGGTTCTGGAATTCAGGCCGTCACTTGCAACGACAAGATCGAATTCCTTGGCATAATGCGCAGCACTTTCGGCCTCGGTCTCAAAGCGAAGCTCCACACCAAGTTCGCGTGCCCGAGCCTGAAGCAAGATCAGAAGCTTTTTACGGCCAATGCCGCAGAACCCGTGACCGGTGGAAATCGTCTTTTCGCCGCGATACTGAACCGCGACATCATCCCAATAGGAAAAGTTGGCGCGAATGGCCTCGGCACTTTTGGTGTCATTCTCGGCCAGATTGTCCAGCGTCTCGTCAGACAGCACCACGCCCCAGCCGAATGTGTCATCCGGCTTGTTGCGTTCAATCACAACAACCTCATACGCGGGGTCGCGCAATTTCATCGAGATTGCAAAATAAAGCCCCGCAGGACCGCCACCCAGACAAGCTACTCTCACCAGCTTTTCCCTTCCTGATTTGTTTGGTTGTTTCGGGAAACTGATAAAACGGTACGCCTCGTTTTATTTTATTTCAAGCACAAATATTTTAAGTTTGAAATATCTACGGATTTGCCTAAAATTTGATCCATAACCAGAATGCACCAGACAGGTGCTGCACGAAATTTCAGGGAACCGACCATGATTACCGACTGGGATGATGCTTATGCGAATGGCGATTACATTGCCGATGCCGCAACCTATCCGGAACTTTGGGCGACCCAGTCGGCAAAGTT
>NZ_DCAO01000104.1:252903-254767 GCF_002311515.1 Thalassospira sp. UBA1131 | reverse complement strand
GCCCAGAATAAAGGTCGCAGTGCTACTCAGAAACTTGTTGCGGGTCTTCCCCGTAGAGACGTGACGAGACATAGGCTCTCCCTGATTTCATAGTTGAGGCCTCCCTTGAATTGGGTTTTTCGACGCTTATCCGGCGTCGTTGAAAAAATATTGAACGCGTTCATTTTTTGAGTCAATGTTAATTTTGAACCCGTTCAGTTTTTCCGGAGTGACGATGTCAGGACTGCGCGCCCAAAAGAAAGCCGACAAAAACCGCCGTATTCTGGAGGCGGCGACGACGCTGTTTCGCAAAGTCGGATATGACAGTGCGCGCATCGAAGACATTGCGGAAATGGCCGGTGTGTCTGTCGGGACGTTTTATAACTACTTCAAAAACAAGGGCGATATGCTGATGGCTACGGTCTCGATGGAGGTCGAGGAAGTGCTGGCTGCGGGGGATGCCATCATCGCGCGCGAGCATGAAGATGTCGCCACGGCCTTGTCCGAACTGATCGGGAAATATTACGACCACTCCCTGACATATCTGTCCAAGGAGATGTGGCGCACGGCGATGTCACTGTCGATTGCGCAGCCCGAAACACCGTTTTCCCAGCGTTACACAGCACTTGATCATCGGCTGTCGAAACAGGTCTGCGATCTGATTCGCGCCTTGCAGGATCGCGGTGTCGTGCGCAAGGATGTCGATTGCGATGCCACAGGCGAGCTTGTCTTTAACAACGTGAACATGATGTTCATCGAGTTTGTCAAAGACGAAGAGATGGACGTCGATGGCCTGAAGGCCAGCGTGGCACGGCAGAATGCCCCGCTGGCTTCTCTGATGTCGGTAAAGACCGACTGATCTTTCAGATAACCAGCTAGTCCAGAAACGTTTTCTCGATCCGGTCTGCATTTGCTGTAGCCCAACGGACCACGGCATCAACGTTTTCTATCTTTTCTTCGGGGAAGAATTTGCGGGTAAGAGAAACTTCCTGACCTGTTGCATAGCCGGGCAGCATTTCTTCCGCGCTTTCGCGGTAATCAAAGCCATACTCGACATATAGGAACTTGTTCCTGCGTGTGATCCTGAATGCCGCACTGAGCATGTCGTAAGGGCGATCCACGTTCATCGCTCGTGCATTTGTCATTGCAACTTTTATATAGTCGGCAAAGTTGTCAAATGAACTGATGGTCTTCTTCTTGATGCCAAAGCAGCTTTGCCGCCCAAGATCAACATTGGCATTTGTTTTATGATAGAGCAGGTTGGGCTGCGGGTCACAAAATGAAGACGAATAAAATGAATATCCAAGTCCGACGTCCAGCGGTGTAGACACTGTCACCAGTCCCCGAAGATAGCCATCGCTGTCAATGTGGCCAAGGGCAACGGAACCGAACGTGTGATAAGTGTTGTTTTGGCCGGTGTCTGTCGCAAGAACTTTCCACTCTCCTTCGGGCAAGATGACCTCACCTTGCGGCAGTTCAACCTTCTCGCGGAATACTTTTCCGATCGGAAATTGGGTTTGAAATTGACCGCCAGATGTCACCACACAGCCGGTCAGAAACAATAGTGCGCTGAAACTCAGTAAAAATTTGCTCATGACTGCCCCTGGTTTTTTTTCAGAGTAGAATAGCCTCTAAATTCGAAATAAATACTGTCCAAACGTGCAGGTTTGCGAAGAGGGTCAAAAGGCGCTTGGCATCGGGACGACCACATGCAAGTGTTGGATGCAATAGCAACAAAAACAAAGGACTATCGTTGATTTCGGCAGATAGGCCAATCAAAGCGCAGGCAAAAATAGTGGAACGGGCAGAGTATGCAGGAGACCGGTCAGAGCGCGGATGACGCGTTTGACATGTTTTCGGATCGGGACAGCGCAGGCGGTATCGG
>NZ_DCAO01000104.1:229073-252690 GCF_002311515.1 Thalassospira sp. UBA1131 | reverse complement strand
GACCTTGATTTTGATTGCCCGGATGGCAGCAAACACACCATGTCGCCCGAGATCGGTTTGATGATGCGCGTCGACCAGCCCGGCACGCGCTATTTTCTGCCCGGTGGACAAGTGATCCGCCATGCCGGGGTTACCATTGAACTTGATGCGCTGCGTGCCAAGTTTGGCGATGATCTGCCAGCAGCGCTTGATCCCTATCTGTCTGATGGTCAAAGCGTGATTGAAGTCAGGGCGCTTGGGCTTAACAACAAGATCAGAAGCATCGTCAGTGCGATGTTCTCCGCCCAAGCGACCGGCGTTGGGCGCAAGTTCAAGCTTCAAGGTTTATCAACCCTGTTTCTGGCCGAGATGATTGATGCCTATTGCCTGCTGCATCACGATGGCGAAAAGACGCCGGAACCAAGTGTTCTTGAAAAGACGGTGATCGAAGACACGATGGCCAGAATCACTGGCGATCTGGCGGCCGCGGTCTCGGTTGCGCAGTTGGCAGATGCGGGTGGCATGACCGAAAGCCGCCTTAACAGCCTGTTTAAGCGCGAGACGGGCAAAAGCTGTGCGGACTTTATCCGCTCCAAGCGGATGGAGCGCGCCCGGGAGTTGCTGGCGTCGCGTGATTCCACCGTCAAGCAGGTCGCAGCAGCGGTCGGCTTTAACCATGTCAGCAACTTTTCACGGTCCTATCGCGACTGGTATGGCGAAAGTCCGGCTCAGGCACTCAAGCGCAACAGCGCATAGACTGTGTGGTGTTTGGGCCCTTGCTCAAATCGGTTGGACGCCCTAGGTTAACGCAAACGTCAACTTGTGTTGCAGGGCAGAAATGAAGTTTCAGGGTACGGAAAATTACGTCGCGACCGAAGATCTGATGGTGGCGGTCAATGCTGCGATCACGTTGCAGCGACCACTTCTGGTCAAGGGCGAACCGGGCACGGGCAAGACGGTGCTGGCCGAAGAAATCGCCAAGTCGCTTGGCAAAAAACTGATTACCTGGTCGATCAAATCCACCACGCGCGCCCAGCAGGGCCTTTATGAATATGATGCTGTTTCGCGCCTGCGTGACAGTCAGCTGGGTGATGAGCGTGTCCATGACATCGGCAATTACATCGTCAAGGGCAAGCTGTGGGAGGCGTTCGAGGCAGACGGCGAAGCGCCCGTCCTTCTGATTGATGAAATCGACAAGGCTGATATCGAGTTCCCCAATGACCTGCTTCAGGAACTCGACCGGATGGAGTTCTTCGTTTACGAGACCCAGCAGATGGTCACAGCCACCAAGCGTCCGATCGTGATCATCACCTCAAACAATGAAAAGGAACTGCCAGACGCGTTCCTGCGGCGTTGTTTCTTCCATTACATCCGCTTTCCGGATGCAGACACCATGGCGGAGATCATCGAGGTGCATTACCCCGGAATCCAGAAACGTCTGGTGTCCGAGGCATTGAACCTTTTCTATGACATGCGCGAGGTTTCAGGCTTGAAGAAAAAGCCGTCAACCTCAGAGCTTCTTGATTGGTTGAAGCTTTTGATGGCCGAAGACCTGCCGCCCGAGGCGCTTCGTGCCAAGGATGCCAAAACCGCCGTGCCCCCGATGCATGGGGCGTTGCTTAAGAATGAGCAGGACGTGCATCTGTTTGAGCGGCTTGCCTTCATGGCACGGCGCGAAGGGCGTTAATCCCGATGTTCACCGGCTTTTTCTATAAGCTGAAAGATGCGCGCGTTCCGGTCAGTTTGCGCGAATACCTGACATTGCTTGAGGCGGTGGAAAAGGGACTGGCGGGCTATTCGGTCGAGGATTTCTATTATCTGGCGCGTTCGGCACTGGTGAAGGATGAACGCCACCTTGATAAGTTCGACCGCGTGTTTTCCGAACATTTCAAGGGCGTGATCGACCTGACCGAGGGGATGGACGAAGTCGAGAAGACTGAAATCCCTGAAGAGTGGCTGAAAAAGCTAGCCGAGAAATTCCTGACCGATGAAGAAAAAGCCGAGATCGAAGCCCTTGGCGGTTGGGAAAAGCTGATGGAGACGCTTAAACAGCGTCTGGAAGAACAAAAGGGCCGTCATCAGGGCGGCAACAAATGGATCGGTACGGCCGGGACATCGCCGTTTGGCGCTTATGGCTATAACCCCGAAGGGGTGCGGATCGGGCAGGATAAATCCCGCTATCGCCGCGCGGTCAAGGTTTGGGACAAGCGCGAATTCAAGAACCTTGATGACAGTGTCGAAATCGGCACGCGCAACATCAAGGTCGCCTTGCGTCGTCTGCGCAAATGGGCGCGGACCGGGGCGGCGGATGAGCTTGACCTGCTGGGCACCATCACATCAACCGCCCGCCAAGGCTGGCTTGATGTTCAGATGCGCCCGGAACGCCATAACGCGGTCAAGGTCTTGATGCTGTTTGATGTTGGTGGATCAATGGATGATCACATCAAAGTCTGTGAAGAACTGTTTTCGGCGGTCAAAACCGAGTTCAAGCATCTTGAATATTATTACTTCCACAACTGCCCCTATGAAGGGCTTTGGAAAGATAACGCGCGGCGTTGGAACGAACAGGTATCGACCTGGGATGTGATCAATACCTATGGCGCGGATTACAAACTTGTGATTGTCGGCGATGCCACCATGAGCCCCTATGAAATCACCTATCCTGGCGGGGCGGTGGAATACTGGAATGCCGAGGCCGGGGCCGTTTGGATGCAGCGATTGCTCGATCATTTCGAACATGCCGCCTGGATCAATCCACAACCGGAAAACTGGTGGCGTCACCATCAATCGATCCAGATCATGCACAAGCTGATGGAAGGGCGGATGTTTCCGCTGACCCTTGACGGTCTTGATCGCATGACCGGGGAACTTAACCGCTAGGCCCGCGTTCTTTGCTGTAACAGTTTCATGAAGATTGCACCCAAGACGCGGTGACGCGTTTTTGTGCTGCCAATCCGCGCCTATAGTCCTTGATCACAAAAGGACACTGGATAAGGATACCCGGGATGCTGATACGCAAAATGATCAAGTCGACCTTGCTGGTGATTGGCGGGCTTGCCGCAGCCACATTGATGCCTGTTACAGGTGCGATGAATTCGGCCGATGCGCAGGCACTTGATCAGGAAATGGTGGTGATTGCCCATCGCGGGGCGTCGGGGTATTTGCCCGAACATACCCTGCCGGCCAAAGCATTGGCCTATGGCATGGGGGCGGATTTCATCGAACAGGATGTGGTTCTGTCCAAGGACGGTGTTCCGGTCGTACTCCACGATATCCACATTGATACCACCACCGACGTTGCGGAAAAATTCCCGGATCGCAAACGTGAAGATGGGCGGTATTACGCGATTGATTTCACCCTTGCCGAACTTAAAACACTTAATGTGTCCGAACGGTTCAAGGCCGATACCGGCAAACAGGTTTATGCGGATCGCTTTCCGGCTGAGTTTGCCATCTTCAAGATCCCGACCCTTGAAGAAGAAATTAAACTGATCCGTGGGTTGAACCACTCCACTGGGCGTAATGTCGGCATCTATCCGGAAATCAAGGACCCGGCCTTTCATCGTGCGGAAGGCCAGGACATCGCCAAAACCGTGATCGCGGTGATGGATAAGTGGGGATATAATAACCCGGACTCAAATGCCTTTGTGCAGTGCTTTGACTGGTCTGAAACCAAGCGTATCCGTCAAGAGCTCAACTATCAGGGCAAGCTGGTGCAGCTTATCGGTGAAAACCGCTGGGGCGCGCCAGAGGGAACCGATTACGATTATCTGAAATCTGACGACGGCATCGCCGAGATGGCCAGTGTTGTTGATGGTATCGGGCCGTGGTTGCCGCAAGTTATTGAAGGCCTGAGCGAAAACGGCACTGCGATCATGACACCGACCCTGATTGCCGCCCAGCGTGCGCAATTGAAGGTTCATCCCTATACCCTGCGCGCTGACCAGTTGCCGAAATGGGCGGGGGATATGCAGATCGCGCTCAAGGCGATTTTTGATGATGCCGGAATTGATGGCATTTTCACCGATTTCCCAGATCAGGTCGTGCAGTATCTGGCCCGGAATCCAGATGCTTGATCCTGATGTCTGATCGGGTTCGCGTCCGATAACGAACAGACTGTTTCCAAGCTGGCCGTTATCAGGGGTGCATTCTTAAGTCACTATGCAAGCCGACGAAATTCAACCAAGGAGGATGACGTGGCGAAAGTACTGGTACTTTATTATTCGATGTATGGTCATATCGAAACCATGGCCAACGCCGTTGCCGAAGGCGCACGCGGTGTTTCCGGGACGCATGTTGATGTCAAACGTGTTCCTGAAACCATGCCCGAAGACGTCGCAAAGGGCGCAGGTGCCAAGCTTGATCAGGCTGCCCCGGTTGCCGAGGTCTCCGATCTTCCGGAATATGACGCGATCATCTTTGGTGTGCCGACCCGCTTTGGCAACATGCCAGGCCAGATGCGCACCTTCCTTGACCAGACCGGTGGTCTTTGGGCCGAAGGAAAATTGATCGGCAAGATCGGTTCTGTCTTTACCTCGACTGGCACCCAGCATGGTGGGCATGAAACCACCATCACCTCGACCCATACCACCTTGCTCCATCAGGGGATGGTGATTGTCGGTGTGCCTTACAGCTGTGCTGGCCTGACCAATATGGACGAAATCACCGGTGGTTCGCCTTATGGTGCCGGTACGCTTGCTGGTGCCGATGGTTCACGTACACCCTCCCAGAACGAGCTTGATATCGCCAAATTCCAGGGCAAGCACGTGGCAGAACTTGCCGCCAAACTTGCAGGCTGATTTTCAAGTCGTCTGATCTGATCAAGGCAGTGCAGGGTTCCTGCACTGCCTTTTTTGTTGCGATTTGATAAACAATCAGGTGCCTGATTGGGCCTTGTTTGGCGACAGTTTTGTGCGACCATGCGGGGTATGAAATGGTGTCTGGCAAGAATGCCGACAGGCAGAGGAGTTTTGAAATGTCTGAGTCTGTGAAAAATGCACGCGGTGTTGAACGTGTCTTGCGCGCGATGGATACATCGGATGGGGCGGGCGTGTCGCTGCGACGGTCCATTGGGACGCCACAGCTTGATATGCTTGACCCGTTCCTGATGCTTGATTCACTTTCGACCGACAACCCGGACGAATATATCGCAGGCTTCCCGGAGCATCCCCATCGCGGCTTTGAAACCGTGACCTATATGGTCGAAGGGGCGATGCGCCATCAGGACAGCATGGGCAACGAGGGCATTTTGCGTTCGGGCGGTGGACAGTGGATGACGGCGGGTAGCGGGATTGTGCATTCCGAAACGCCTGAACAGGAAAACGGCCTTTTGCAGGGTTTCCAGCTTTGGATCAATCTGCCGGCAAAGGACAAGATGATTGATCCGCGCTACCAGAATATGGAGCCCGATGAACTGCCGGAAATCACCCCCGTGGATGGGGCGCAGCTGCGCCTTCTGGCCGGATCGATGCATGGCGCAACCGGCCCGATCAACGGTATTTCGACCGATCCGGTCTTTGTTGATGCCAAACTTGATGCCGGTGCGGAAATCACCGTCCCGCTGCCTGAAGGGCACACCGCAGTGGTGTATGTCTTTATCGGCGATGCAATTGTTGGCGGCAAAGATGTCCCGACCCATCATCTGGCGATTTTGAAAGACGGTGATGGTGTGACCCTTAAAGGCGGTGCCGAGGGTGGCCGGATGCTGGTAATTGCCGCACGTCCGATCCATGAAGAGGTCGTGCGCTATGGCCCGTTTGTCATGAGCAGCAAACAGGAACTGATGCAGGCGTTTGACGATTACCAGCGTGGCAATTTTGTCCGCAAGGCTGCGTCCTGACGCCAGAGACCTGATAAAATACGATCTGGACGATCTGGCAAAACGCCCTGAGCCACATGAATGGTCAGGGCGTTTTTCATTTCACTTCGTGATGAATGCGAAGCGAATGAAACCTAGTCCTTGGCACGTTTAACGTCGGTACCGGAACTGGTATTCGTGATCCAGGGACGGCCATCTGACAACACATCGACCATGTTGGCAGTTACGTTGTTAACCTTGTCAAACGAACCGTTTGTCGCATTCCATTTTTTCAAAGCGTATGCACTGTTTTCGAATACGGTGACATAGACGCTGCCATCCGTCCCGGCACCTATGTCTTCGACAGTCACACTTTGACCCAACGGGCGGTTTTCAAACCTTGTCCCGGTGTACTGCTGAACAATGTTATTGTTATCCGCGATCCACAAATCACCTGCACGGCCAATAGCCACCTTACGCACGTCGTCATTGCTGAACTTGGCAAAGGCATTGGTTCCGGGTTTAAGGTGATAAAGCTTACCGCTGATGACGACATAAACCGTGCCGTCGGAACCAATCGATATATTTTGAATGTTGCCCGATGTTAACGAATAGGTCCGCTGGATCGTGCCCGTTGATGACAGCTTATAGATCGAGTTCGAACTGTTTCCGTTTGTCCAGATGCTGCCATCAGTCGCAACATCAAACTTCTCGACATTCTGGTTAAAGGACAGAGAGACTTGTTCGAGCTTCTTGGTCTTGGTGTTGAACTTCTGGAACTGGTTTGCTCCCTGATTTAAGGGCGTGCCATACAGGTAGAAACCATCATCTTGTCCGACGGCAATTTCATCAATCGTATTGAGGTCCGCGGTGAATGTTTCAAAAGTTATGTTTTTTGAAAACGTAAAGGCGCTTGGGGATGCAACATCCACAACAGCCGCGGTATCGCCACTGCCGGTGGTATCCCCGACGGTTGAGGCCGCAACAAGACGATCATTCTGTTCGTCACGCTCGAAGAACTTTGATGCAAGCACAACAGTGTCAGTTGTAACAACCCAGGGATAGCCATTGGGGCCGACCGCGACGCTTTCCGCGGTGTGACCCGGCGTTTGAACGACTTCAAAGGTTTTGCCATCCGCGCCCAAACGCATCAGGAATTGATTGGCGGAAACGACATAAACGCTGCCATCCGGACCGATCGAGATGCTTTTGGCCTTTTGCGATAACACCTCGCACGGTGATTGTTCGCATCGCTGCACCAAATTGTCAGACCGAATTGACCATGGGGTTCCGTCCGGGGCGACTGCAACCAAGATGCCCTGACCGGGAATACGATCAAACCGTGTCATGGCGTCATTAAGCTTGGATAGGCTTCCGCTGGCATCGGCAATTACAACCGATCCATCCCCGCCAATCGCAATGTCTGAGCCGGTTGCACCCGGTATTTGCTTCCACAGTTTTCCGGTATGACGGAATACCCGGCCCAAGGTGGAAATGCCCCAAGGGTCGCCATTTGCATCAACGGCCAAACGCACCAGTGTTCCCGGAAAATCTTCAAAGCTTTTGCGGCTGTTGGACCAGCGGAAAACACTTCCGGCCGCGTTCAAAGCAAACACACTTCCATCCCGACCGATTGCCAAAGCCGTGGCGTTCTCGCGGGTGTTGGTAAAGGTAATGTCGTCGGTCGTTGTTACCGTCGTCGGATCAAGGCCGGGATCGTCCCCGGTTGACGGGGCCACGGTTCGGCTGGTGCCTTGCGCAGTTGCATCTGTACTTGGTGTCACGGGTGACGCGGAGGCGCCAGTTGCTACCGCGACTGGTGCCGTTGATGGTGCTGCTTGTGCCGCGGGTGGTGCAACAGCTGCTGCTGGGGGCAGGGGCGGGGCTGTGACATCCGGGGCAATTGCCGCTGGCGCACTATCAACAGGGGCGATGGCATCGGGCGCGCGAATTTCCGGTGCCCGGCCTTCTTCGGTTTTGATTTTTTCCGGTGCAACCAGCAATGTCGTTGCCATGATGGCGCCACCGGCAACAACCGCCCACGGTCCACCATCGGGTGTGGCAGCGATGGCTGTCGCACCACTTATACCGGCGACAATACGCCAACTGCGTTGTGTTTCATTCCAGGTCCTGATCTGACCTTCGGCATCGACAATTACAACCCTATCGTTACCGGCAATGGCAATGTCGAGGGCACGACCGGGCATGCTGGTCCAGGTCTTTCCATCATAGGACCGAATGCCGCCATCGCGCGCCACCGCCCATGGATTTCCCGTCCTGTCGAGTGCGATGCGATACGCACTGCCGTCGATCGGCCGCCATTCACTGCGCAACGGATACCATTTTTTGATTTCGCCACTGACTTTGGCAATAAAGACATTGCCAAGCGTATCGGCCGCAACATCGGCAACGTCGGTGTCCTTGTTTTCCCACCACAACCCGTTATAGCGATAAACCACGCCGTCGGCGCTGATTGCCCAGGGGCGGTTTCCCTCGGCTGCGGAAATGCGCACAAAATTGCCCGACATTTTGCGCCAACGCTGTTCTATCGCATCCCAGCGCCACGGCGTGCCATTCGGGGCAACGGCGTAGGCCTGCCCGTCACTGTTGATCGAGATGTCAACAGCCGTGCCGGGCAAACGGGTCCAGTTTGATGATGGGGCGCTGTCTTGCGCATGTGCGCCGGTGATCGGATGAACTGTCGTAAAGGCAATACAGTACAAAACCAGACAGAACCGCATGATGAGCGGTGTCATTGGACGACTTCGCATCGCAGTCTCCGAATACAAAAAGCTATAGACCAAGCAACCGGTCACGCACCATCGCGATATGTTGCTGGCCATTTTCGTCGTTCTGCCAAGACTGAATTTTCACATCTCCATTCCTGAACTCTTCGAAGAATTCGCGCCCCTGAAGCTTTTCAATGACTTCGCTGAAGGTTGCGCGCGGCGTAAACCAATCCTTGTGACGGTTTTCCAGACGTTCGATGTCCCGTTCAAGATCCGACATTTCTTCGATCATGGTGTCACGGTCTTCCTGAGCCCGGCGGGCATAAAGCGGACGGCGTGGCGTCATCAGGATCAATACAGATCGTTCGAACTGGCGTTCAATGCGCTGTGAGAACAACAAATTGACAATCGGTATATCCATCAAGCCCGGTACGCCATCGGCTGATTTGGATGTTTCGCGTTCACTGAGGCCACCCAAAACAAGCGTCTCGCCAAACTTCATGGTGACGGTCGAATTGACATTGGTTTTGGTGGTATCGAGGCGGAATTCAAACACAACCGAATTGGACGGGTCGGTCAGGAAGGTACGTTCCGCAACCACGTGCAAGCGGATCATGTCATCGGGCAGTATTTCCGGCGTGACAGCCAGTTTGACGCCAACCTCTTTTTGCACCGAAACACTGTCGCCATTGCCGCCGGAAACGGCAGCAGCCAAAATTTCAGTCCCCGAGAAGAATTCCGAAGTTTGTCCGGTCTGGGCCACCAAGCTTGGCTTGGCCAGGACCTGATTGTCGGCATCGGCGGAGTTGGCAATATTGAGCGAATACGTCACCGCAGGAATACTGATGGCCCGGGTAATTGTTTGCGTACTTTGTTCCAGCCCGGTGTTCAGATAATCCTTGGTCCGTGTGGACTCATAGCCAAATCCGGATGTTCCGCTGAGCGGGTCGCCAAACTGCAACTGCAACCCGTTCAACAGGTTGATGCCGCGCGAATTACGGACATCTTCCTGTGTGCCGATCAGGACCACATCCACGACCACCATGCCGGTATCTGCAAAGCCCTGTTGTGCAGGGTTTGCCGCACCATAAGGATCCTGCTGCTGAGCGGCATAGGGATCCGGGGCTGCTGCTGCGCCGTAAGGATTGCTGGAACCGTAAGGATCCTGGGCGCCGTATGGATTTGCCGAGCCATAAGGATCGGTGCTGCCATAGGGATCATTTCCATACTGCGCCAGCATGACCTTGGCATCACTGTCATAAAACGACTGCCACCCTTGAACGCGACGTTCGAGATATTCGATGTTTTCCGGTCCCAGAACTGCCTTGCGATAGGCTGCCAAAAATGCCGACGCGCCTGTGCGGTCGTCCATTGCTGCCAAAGACAATGCCGCAGCTTTGAGCACTTCGGGCTGTTGTTTGGCCTCGGGTGCCACATCCATCAAACGTTTTAACGCGGCTTCCGCCGTTAGGGGATCGCGCGCGTAGTATGACGCCGAAGCCAGACTATACAGTACCGCCGGGTCATCACCGCGATGAAGGGCGACCGCGGCAAAATAGGCCTGCGCAAGGCCATAGCGCCGTTGGTCCATATACAAAAGGCCCAACTGGTAACTGGCCGACAGGTTACCCGGATCGAATTTAAGCGCCTGTCTGTAGCCTTGCTCTGCCAGATCAAATTTGCTGGCGTCGCCCTGCACCCCCATCAGGTGGTAGGTCAAACCATTGAGAAACTGCAAATCCGGATTGGTAACATCAAGCTTCAAGGCCAGATTGATCAAGCGGGATGCTTCATCCATTTCTTGGGCTTCGAGGGCCAGATTACTTGCGTTCACCAGTTCCGAAACAGCATCCGCCTCGACCCCGGAATTAACAACAAACTGATTGTCCGTTTTGGTTGGTGTGTTGTTCAAAGACAGTGTTTGGCACCCGGCCATAGTCACCAAGGCACAAACCGCAACCGTGCTGCGAAGAGACGTCATAAACAACCGCATCAAATACCTATTCCTGATGTTCCTTGTGCACGCTAGGTGCATAAATTCGGCGTGCGGGCGGGTTGGGGCCCCGATGAGCCCCAACCCGTGACCGGCTACTGCATTTGATAGATTTTATTGTTTTTGGTCAGCCGCCATACCTGACCATCGCCAGCACCAATCGCACTAGAGTCCGCTTCGTCTACAATCGGATCCCAGTCTTGCTTGGCGGCATTAAACAGGTAGGTTCTGCCGTCCGTGCCAATGATCAACGCCGCACCCGGGATATCGACCGCGATATCAACAGCCGCGCCCGGAAGCTTTTGCCACTTCTTGTTGTTGTCATGAACAAAGATATCGCCATTTTTGTTTACGACCCACGGTCGACCATTCTGATCAATGTCGATACGTTTTGCCGTTCCCGGAAGTTTTTGCCAGCGGTTCCCATTCCGGACATGGATGGTGTTGTCAACGGCGGTAATCCAAACCCCGTTGGCACTGGCGCCAATATCTTGTGCCGCCGGGCCGGGGATTTGCCGCCATTTTGTTCCTGATTGGGCAAATATCAGGCCCGCATCGTTGACGACCCATGCGTCTTTATCTGAAACAGCGATACGGACTGCCGCACCGGCCATTTTGGTCCATCTTTTTGCTGTCTTGGCGCGCTTGAAGATTTCATAGCCGCCACCGGATTTGCTTACACCGATGACATAGGTGGTTCCATCCGTGCCGATCGCAACATCGGTGGCGTCTCCCGGGATCAAGTCCCAATTCGTTGCACGACCAGCAGCGCCGGTTGTACCGGTCGATTCAATCTGGCTTAACGTGATCGTGTCATTTCTAGTGTTATTTTGGCCGCCATCAATGACCGTATCGATTTCGAAGTTCCCGACAACAACATTGCCGTTGTCCAACGTCACGCTGTGATCGTCGGCACCCGTTGCCTTCTCAGCCGGCATCAATTGTGCCCAGGTCCGTGTATTCGGCTTGATGGGCTCCTGGGTCATCAGCGCCCAGTTGCCTGCGACTTCGTTTCGGCCGTCATCCGTTTTGAGCAGACGGGCGATATTGACCGGACGCTGTGCGACTGCGACTGCGTCTTTGACGATTGCTTCTTGTTTGTTCTGCTCCAGCGCAATTTCGGTTGCGAAAGACGCAATGACAGAAGCGGCAGTCAAAACCACCAGTGGCGCGACTGCAGCGCCAGCGAACCCAGCGCTACTCACAACGACGCCTTGCGAAATCTCCTTGAAACGATAAGGCAGGATTTGCAGAGCAATTCGGGACGCAGCCTGGGCAAATGCTGGGGACACTGCCTCAGCTGTAAAGCCAGCAAGATAGATCAAACCGATACCCGCAGCGGGCCCCAGGTGCATTACTTCCTTGGCTGCCAAGGTAGTGTCTGGCGGTTTTACACCGGTATCATATGCCGAAGCCAAATTGGTTCCGCGCGATTTTCGCCAGGCCTCTCTGCCGCGCTGCCAGCTCTCCCAGACATTACTCATCTCTGACGCCGTTAGCTTGCGGGAGTCTTGAACATAGGTTGCCAGATAGTTGACAATGTCTTGTTCGGGCTTGGTTTTGGCGCCGCGTTTGATGACGTCATACAGGTAATTGTAAACCGCGCCTTTGAGCTCCAGTGAAGCTTCTGGCTCGTTCTTAATCTGTTTCCAAACGCCGACGCGATACTCCTCGGCGTCGTTGTTGTTCATCTTGGAGTCTGTGATGAACTTTTCGATCGTGGCTTCAATTCGAGTGCGTTCGGTGATGACTTGGGCGACAATTTCGTGCGCACCGGGCAAGCCAAACAGTCCGTTTGGCGTCCGTTTGGCCGACTCCCAACGCATATTTGTGTATTCGCAGGCTTTATTCGTTTTGACGCTGTGAACAGATCTTACAGACCCATCCGGACATGACCAGCAAGTGCCGCCATCGACAAAGTCGAAATGTTCACCAGCTTTACAGGTCAGCGCGGTTATTTTTTCTGCAGCCACCAGGCTTTCATTACGGAAACAGGCATTGTGCGCGCTGACCGCAGCCGCCGTACGGCGATATCCGTCAGGGCAGGTATAACAACTGCCATTCAGATCCGGGAACGAACCTTCTGGGCAAACCCGATCAATGAATTCGGCCCGACGTGCTGTTTCAAAGATTTTACCGCAAGCATCCCATTCATTCACGGCCGACAAGGTACGGTCAAATCCGGCTGGGCATGACCAACATTCACCGCCATTGCGAAGATCTTTGAACGAGCCAGACGGGCAGGATTTGTGTGCGCCGACCCGGGTTGCGCGTTTATATTCTGCTGAAACCTGCTTTGAACATGCCTTTTGCGTGTCCACCGCAAAACCGGTTCGGTTGTAACCGCTTGGACATGAGAAACAGGACCAGGTGCCGATGTCAAAGAAGGATCCCCGTGGGCATTCTCCGACGGCCTTGCCGGTTTTGGTTGCAGATGTGAAGCCGCATGCACCCAAGAGTTCATTTGTGCGCAAATCCATTGCACCACAAAGAGCGCGCCCTGTTCCTGTAAAGGCAGCTTGCGTCTGCTGCGCCTTTACCTCTGAAGTGCTTGCCAGAATACTGACGAACCCTACAATCACGACGATCAACGCCCGCCAGAGTATGCAGCCAGACTTAATACGGCTTCCCATCGATCTTTCCTCAACCAAACAACGCTTGTTATGTAAATTTTCCGCCCACCTGCCATTCAGCAGGCAGGTTCACTGCGCACATCCCACGAGGTGTGCCGCGTGGACTGCGTTGGGGATGAGAAGAAGTATAAAAATCGTAACCGCTTACCTTGCAGCCGATCAATCAGCGACACACCAAGTCTCTTTGGAGCAAGGCCAACGCTTTGATTGTCGTTGGGTGGACAGTCCTGACCAATTTCAGGACTGTCCTGTTATCAGAGTGTTCCCCCACTCTCCGTCATGTCTGAAATTTAATGCATGACGGCCCATTCCCCGCACGGAGAATTGAGCAGCGACGCCGATAAGGAAACATGTAATTGGATGGTGTGGTACGTTTGCTGCGCTTACTGGATACTGAGGGCGCTTTTCGGATATCGGAGGTGAATTTCAGCCGTGTTTGCGGATTGTCTCAGACGGAAGTTCGCCGAATTCCCGATGATAATCCTGTGCAAACCGGCCCATATGGGTGAAGCCCCATTGCCTTGCGATTTCAGAGACGGTTTTTCCGTATGGTTCCGCCATCAAAATGGCCCGGACGCGTTTCAAACGCACAACACGTAAATAAGCCATCGGCGTGATGCCAAAGGCGTCCATGAAACCTTTTTGCAGTCCGCGATAGCCGCATCCGGCCGCAGCCGAAATATCGGCAAGTCCCAGTTTCTTGTCCGCATGGGCGTGAATGTAATCACGTGCACGTTTAATGTAATAGGGCACAACTTCGGTGACGGTGCGGCCATTCACAATGTCCTGATAACTGTTGGGCAACAGGCTCAGACATTGTGCGACAAGAATGTCTTTCATCTGGGTCGTGACGATCGGGTTATGCAATTCACGCAAAGGTCCGTCGAGCGCCTCGGCGACATAGTGGACTGTATTGCAGAAAACGTTCCAGCCCGGTGTGGTGGGATCAATCACAGGGTCGAACCGCAATCCATTTAATTCAACATCTTCGCCAACCACCGAACGGGTATAGTTTTTGAGTTTTTCTTTCGATAAACGAAGGACAAAGGCGCTAAAGTTATCTTCTGTGGCGCTGACGGGTGCGGCCAAATCGCGCATGAACCCAGCATTGGGGAAGAATTCCAGTTCTTGCCCGCAATGCTGCGCAACACCCGCACCAGACGTGACAATATATAACAGCAGGCCATCATCATCTTCTTCGGAGGATTCGACCGTCAGTCTTGAATTTCCGAATGCGACATGCATCAGACTGATGTCATCACACTCCACGGCGGCGACGCGGGCGTTAAACTCTGCGTTGTGCCCTTTGACATCCAGATCGTGTCGTGACGCAAGGTTTTTGATCGACTCCCGGACCTCATCAAGGTCGCCCGAAGATAGTATCGTGTGATTTTGAAGATAGGTCATTGCCGTCCCCCCGACGTGCATACCCGGAAAATTGTCCATTCGGCGGATCATGGAGCCCTATGGGCGTCTGTTTCCGGCAAATGAAGACAAACAGATGATACGCGCTCGTCGTAGGATAATCTATTGCTGATTGAGATATCTGGCGGGCAGTGGGTCTTGGCGATCGTTCGGGAAAAAAATCAGTAAGTAAAAAAAAATCCCCCACCAAAATATGGGCGGGGGAACTCCGATGTCGCGGTTTTGACTGTCATCCAGCCGACCGGTTCAGGTCATTGCGTGGTCAGATCCGGCACATCATCTTCAAGTACCCAGCCATCATCCGTGCGACAGGCCGATTTGATTTGGCTGCTGGTACGCTTGCGTGCGGTGAGTTCCTGACGATAGGTCCTGCACCAGACGCCTTTGTCCGTCTGAACGGTTTTGAGCGGGGTCACCGCGATGTCGAGCGCACCGATGGATGCTGTTTTCGCATCGCCGGAATTATTGGTTTCAAGCGATTGCTGAACAGTTCTTGCCAAAAGGTCCTGTGCGGATTTCGCAATTTTTGCCGGGGCAGGGCCATATGTCACCAGTTCTTCACTGTGGTCTTCGCCGGAATTCCATGAACGGTCACGTTTGACATAAAAGCCGATTTCCGGCGCGTACCACCATTTGGTTGTCTGCATCCACCACTGTTTGTAATAGCGGGAACACTCGATAACGTAGGTGTCAAACGTGCCTGCGGGCACCTCGACCGTTTCCGTTTTCGGTACCTTGCAGATCAGCCATTGGTCATATTCATTCACGTCCCCAGTGACGGGATCTGTATTGGATGACCGGGTCGAAATACGAACGTGGTCGCCATATTCCAACGGCCAGATGTTTTCCGAGCCAGCCTTGACCATGCCAGAACCTGAACGTTTCTGATCCTCTTCATCGGTGTAGGACCAGTCAAGGATCGGGCCAGTGAAATCGCGGGTCATTTCGAAAAGATAGTCACCGCCACCATTCCAGACGATCCGATCCCCCTTGATGTCGGCGACATAAATGGCGCGTCCGCCATCATAGACAAAGGCATCGCCGATGCCGAATTCAGGCAATGATGCGGGTGGAAGGGCCGGGCCGGTATTATCGGTCTTTTCGGCATATTCGCCCAGACCGTCATTGAGACTGTTTAATGAATCTTCGAAACTTTCAAGCGTTTGGCACGCTCCGAGCAATGAAAGGCTTAAAACGCAAGAAAGCGCCAAAAACGGGCGCTGGTAGTTAGGCAAATTCATTGTTCTGATCCTGCTTATTCATTTTGTCAGGTCGTTAACGTCCTGGTTCTTATCGCTTGGTTGTTGCGGTTAAAAAAACATCGACAGCGATGAGGAGCCCCTCATCGCTGTCGATTTACTCAAAGCTTTTGTTTGGGCAGTGTGTCATCAGAGCTGCCAAGGTCCGGCAGATCGACGCCCGGGATCAGCCGGTAAACTGTTTCCCACTGGCCATCCTCTGTGCGGCAAGCCCGACCAAAGAACCCGTCCGTACCACTTTCAAGGCGGTCTGTCGGGAACGTGACATGATATTCCCGGCAGAAACGCGTCCCCTGACGGAAGGTTCTGAGCGGTTCAATCTTGATGGTGCCGTCACTGTTTTCGGCAAGCCCCAGCGAGACCTGGCGAATATCGCCGCTCAGCGTTTCTTCCAGCGTCATGCTGATTTGTTCATCAAGCAAAGGATTGTTGACGGGCGAATACGAAAACATTTGTGCATCGTTTGATGCCAGGGTGCCAACAGCCGCATCACGGACGTTTTCGTTAAACCAGTTGCCGCCAACAAACGCCAGCAGAACAGCCGCCGCCGCACCAATTCCAGTCCAGATCGGCGTATTGTTATTTGCAACGGTGCGCGGGCGTGCATCGACGTCGCTTTTGGTAACGAAGTGTTTTGTCGGTATCTTTTTCTGATCAAGGATATCTTCGATGTCCTGGGACAGCTGCGGATAAACCCGATCGGCCAGAAGGCGTTCAGACTGATTGCGCAAAACGACCGATTGTCCCGCCATGATGTTGAACTGACGGGTCATGGCCGGGCATTTGGCAATTCTGTCTTCCAGCTCGCGACATTCCGTCGGGGCCAGTTCGCCATCAATATAGGCAGACAGCAAAACGTAGTCGCGATCTTCAAGTTGTTTGCTCATGACGAACCTCTGTAAATGCTGTCTTTGTTTATTGTCTCGCCGTCGTCATCATGCAGAGCAGCAAGTGTTCTTCTGGCTCTGGCGACGCGGCTCATGACCGTGCCATCAGGAATGCCCAAAATGTCGCCGGCTTCGCGATAGCTGTATCCTTCGATCAGGACCAGTGTCAGGGCGGCACGCTGTTCCTCGGCAAGGGACGCAAGTGCTGCCTGCAAAAACATCCTGTCGGTGCCACCGTGATTTATGCCCGGAACGGCACTGTCACGTGCATCTTCAAACGACACCACATTTCCTTGGCGCTGATCGCGGCGTTTTTCGTCAATCCAGCTTGTCTGGATGATCCGGTACAGCCAGCTATCAAGCCGTGTGCCTTGCTCGAACTGTTCGATCCGTTCAACCGCCTTTGCATATGCCGTTTGCACCAGATCCTCTGCCGCGACAGCATCGCGCGTCAGCGATCGCGCAAACCGCAATGCGCGCGGCAGAAGATCTGCAAGCTCTTGTCTTAAAGCAGTGTCCAAACCAGACGTCCCATTCATGATCGCAGGCGCAATTTTTCAGTCTTGTTGAACATATAACGACGGGGCCTTCGTGTTTCTTCCCTCGGCCCCGAAAAAAAACATTGTGAAAAATAATTTCGACAGTCGGGAAGAAAATTCGAACTCCGTGCGTTGTCCTGTCAAATGAACGCGAAATTCACTGCTAAGGAAGTGGAGCTGACAATGTTGACCATTAAGAAGAAAAGTCTGCGCAGCAGGATTACGACAGCGGGCATTCTCGGGTTTGGCGCCTTTGCGTTGGTGGTAACACCCCTATCGCTTGACCTTTCCCAGTTTGACGTCGCAGGCAAAAGTGCCTTTGCGCAAGGTCAAGGTAATGGCGGCGGAAACGGCGGCGGTAATGGCAACGGCGGCGGTAATGGCGGCGGCAACGGTGGTGGTAACGGCGGCGGCAACGGTGGCGGCAATGGCGGCCCCGGTGGCGGTGGCAGTAACGGAAATGATGGCCCTGGCGGCGGTAACGGTGGCGGCAATGGCGGCGGAAATGGCCGCAGCGGCCCGGACGGCCCGGGGAACAGTGGTAACGCCGGTGGTGGCAATGGCGGCGGCAAAGGTAATGGTGCCGAAGCACAAGGCAAAGGTGCAGCCGCGCGTTCCAACGCCAAGGGTCTGGGTATGCAGGCCGGGGGCGTTGGCCGTGGTGCATCCTCTGCAAGAGAAGGTGTAACTGGTGAAAAAGGCATGCCGCCGGGTATTGCAAATGCACCGGGGCTTGCTGGTGCTTTGCCGCCGGGGATCCAGCGGGTGTTTGGCGCGCCGACCGGTCCGGATGTCGATCCGGATGTCGAACGCGACATTATTACCAAGGGCTGGAAAGAGCTGACCGGGCCTGGCGCAGGTGATGACAGTGATACGCCAGATGATGGCGAGCCGGATACCGGTGATACTGGCGGTGACACCGGGGATACAGGTGATACAGGCGACACAGGTGATACCGGAGACACCGGTGACACTGGAGATACGGGCGACACCACAGGTGAAACGGGTGATGCCGGAGATACGGGCGACACCACGGGTGAAACAGGTGACGCCGGAGATACAGGTGACACGGGTGGTGACACCGGTGACGGAGCAGATAGCGGTGACACCGCCGATACTGGTGACACTGCTGCTTAAGACATCCCAGTTCAAAGCAGCTGATCCTGCTTTGACCGCCGCGGCCTGAGCCTGGGCCGTAGCAACTTGCAGCCCCGCCTGGCCCCCCGCCGGCGGGGTTCTTTTTGTTCGAATTTCAGTATTGATAAAAGAAAACCCCTGTCGATTTCCCGACAGGGGTTTTCTGATTGGCAAACTGCCGCTTGATCAGATGGATCAGGCCATTGCAGCTTTCAGACCTTCGTCCAGTTTGTCGAGGAACTGGTTGGTGGTCAGCCATTTCTGGTTCGGGCCGATCAGCAGTGCCAGATCCTTGGTCATGAAGCCGGCTTCGACGGTATCGACGCAGACTTTCTCAAGGGTTTCAGCAAACTTGACGACTTCCGGGGTATCGTCGAATTCACCACGGTACTTAAGACCCTGGGACCAGGCAAAGATCGACGCAATCGGGTTGGTCGAGGTTTCTTTGCCCTGCTGGTGCTGACGATAGTGGCGGGTCACGGTGCCGTGTGCTGCTTCTGCTTCGACGGTCTGTCCATCCGGGGTCATCAGAACCGAGGTCATCAGACCGAGCGAGCCAAAGCCCTGTGCAACGGTGTCGGACTGAACGTCGCCGTCATAGTTCTTACAAGCCCAAACGAAACCACCGTTCCATTTCATCGCACATGCAACCATGTCGTCGATCAGGCGGTGTTCGTAGGTGATGCCAGCTGCTTCGAACTTGTCTTTGAATTCTTCCTGGAAGACTTCTTCGAACAGGTCCTTGAAGCGGCCGTCATAGGCTTTCATGATGGTGTTCTTGGTCGACAGGTAAACCGGCCAACCGAGCGACAGGCCATAGTTCATGCAAGCACGTGCGAAGCCCTTGATGCTGTCATCAAGGTTGTACATCGACATCGCAACGCCCGAAGACGGGAAGTCGAAGACTTCGTGTTCGATGGGCTCGCCGCCGTCTGCCGGCTGGAACTTGATGGTCAGTTTACCTGCGCCCGGAACCTTGAAGTCGGTCGCACGGTACTGGTCACCAAATGCATGACGGCCGATAACGATCGGCTGGGTCCAACCCGGAACCAGACGCGGAACGTTCGAGCAGATGATCGGCTGACGGAACACGGTACCGCCAATGATGTTACGGATGGTGCCGTTCGGCGACTTCCACATCTTTTTCAGGCCGAATTCTTCAACGCGCTGCTCATCGGGGGTGATGGTCGCGCATTTAACACCAACGCGGTGTTCCTTGATGGCATTTGCTGCATCAATGGTGATCTGGTCGTCGGTCTCGTCACGTTTCTGAACCGAAAGATCGTAGTATTTCAGGTCAATGTCGAGATACGGCAGGATCAGTTTGTTTTTGATGAAGTCCCAGATGATGCGGGTCATCTCATCGCCGTCAAGCTCGACGACTGGATTCTTAACTTTAATCTTGCTCATAGAATACTCCCTTGCTGGCCGCGGCCGACATGCAGCGCGGCTGCCATTCAAGATGGTTAAATCTCTGTCTTCCGGCGCGCGAGGGAGCGCCCTGGCCGCGTCGGGAGCCCGCAACATACAGGAAGCCACCAGAAAATCAAAGAGGGCTGGAATACAACAATGTGATGAGGGCCGTAAAACCCGGAAATCCGGGCATTTCGATCAGGTGAATTGGCGATTTTTGTTGCCAAAAAGATCAATAATCCTGATCGTTTAGGCGAATTTGACGAGAAGTTCGAAAAAACTGTCTATCGGCCTCGCAGAGTTGATTTTTCTGATCCGGATCAATGACCGATTGATCCGTTGGCCGATATTGTGACCGTATTGCCGGTGGATGGGGGAGACTCCGATTTCCGGGGCACCATCAAAGGGGAACTGTCATGAACTTGGCAAGTGAAAACATCATTGTCCTGATCATCTGCATTGTCGGCTTTTGCCTGCTTGGTTTCGGCTTTACCAATCGTGATCGCAACTGGGGTGTTGCGATGATGTGGGTCGGTGTGCTGACAATGCTGGGACCGATTGCCTGGCGGCTGTTGACGCTGTTTGCGTAACAGGCTTTGTCTGGTTGTGCCAAACGGGGCAGGGGATGTTATGCGCCAGTCGCAGCATGGATTGCGGGCTTGAACGGCTAAATCAGGAAGTCATTTTTTCCGGATCTAGCCCGTGGCCACGCAGAAACATATCGACCGCCGCAATCACATGGCTGCGCAGATCTTTTTCCTGCGGTTCCCAATCGATATAGGACATTTGCCGGATATCGTAGTCCGCCTTGATCAGGCTGGAAAAGAACACGGCAGCTTGCCAGGGATTGCCTTTGGGGAAGTTGCCCTCTGCCATCTGACGTTCGAAATAAGACGCAATGTATCGACGCCCCGTCATCAGTCCGCTTTCATAAAAGACCTTGCCCAGTTTCGGGAAGCGGGGCACCTCGGCCAGAAACAGGCGCATATACCGGATGGTGTCGGGCATGGTCAGAAGCGTCATCAGCGTTTCGCCGTAATGGATCAGGGCCGCACGGAGCGGCAAGTCCGACATTTCAAGGTCGCTCATGACGGATGTGATTCGCCCCGTGCAATCGCGAATGACGGCTTCGAACACGCCATCCTTATTTCCAAACAGCTCATAGATCGTTCGGCGTGATCCCCCGGCCTCGGCCGTGATCATTTCAAGCGTCGTGCCGGCAAGCCCATGTTCGCAAAACAATTCCCGCGCCGTTGCGATGATGGCTTCGCGGCGTTTTACGGTTCTGGGATCAATTTTCTTGGTGTCTTGCACAGGGGATTCCGATTCCGGACTTGACGTTTGGTACTGAGTAGTACCATAAATAGACAAATGGTACTGATCAATACCAAAAGGAAAAATCAGGCAATGAGTGTGAAAAAGGTCATTCTGCCCCTGATCGCAGCGGCGATTATCGGTGGCGGTGGATATTACGGGTTCTATTGGGTGACCGAAGGTCAGTACCATGAAAGTACCGACAATGCGTATCTTCAGGCCGATGAAGTCGCTGTATCGCCCAAGGTGTCAGGGTATGTTGGCGATTTGCGGGTGGCCGAAAACCAGCCGGTGCGCAAGGGCGACTTGCTTCTGACCATCAAGGATGAAGATTTCCGCCTTGAACTGGCCAAGGCCGAAGCGGCTCTTGAGGCACGCCGGTCGGCCGTCGGCACCATGGAAGAACAGATTACCCTTCAGGAAGCCGCAATCAATCAGGCCGCGGCCAATGTTGATATCGCGCGGGTCGAACTGGAACGCACCAGCGATGATTTCAAGCGTTATGACGATCTGGTCAAAAAGGGCGCGGCCAGCCGCCAGAAATTTGATTACGCCAAGGCCGATCGCCAGACAGCGCAGGCTGAGGTGGCGTCGGCCAACGCAACATTGGCGGTGGAAAAAGGCCGTCTTGGTGTTTTGCGCGCCCAGAAGATCGAGGCGGAGCGGGCTGTGAAACAGGCCGAAGCCGCACGTGATCTGGCGCAACAGGCACTTGATGACACCAGGATTTTTGCGCCGTTTGATGGCGTGGTTGGCAATCGGTCGGTTCAGACCGGCGCATTGGTCCAGCCGGGTGAGCAACTTCTCGTGCTGGTGCCTTTGCCCGGTACCTATATCGTGGCCAATTTCAAGGAAACCCAGATCAGCCACATGGCGCCGGGGCAGAAGGTTTCGGTCGAGGTGGATGCCTTTCCGGATGCCGAGATTGTTGGCCATATTGCAAGTTTTGCCCCGGCAACCGGTGCGCAATTCAGTCTGCTGCCGCCGGAAAATGCCACCGGCAACTTCACCAAAATCACCCAGCGTGTTCCGGTTCGCATCGAACTGGATGACAGCAAATGGGCCAAGGCATTGCGACCGGGGCTTTCGGTGGTGGTCAATGTGGATACCCGCAATGCCAGTGGCGAAGAAGAACTCGCCGGTGTTGGTCTTGCGCAAGGGATCGTCCCGACGGCGGAACTTTCGGAGCTTAACTGATGGCAGCCGTCAGCCCGACAACAGCGCCGCAATCCGAAACGCGCCCGATGGAAACCGCCCAGTTTGTCGGCTGGGTGGCGATGGTTGTCGGCATGTTTCTGGCGATCCTTGATATTCAGATTGTTGCCAGTTCGCTTGAAAACATTCAGGCGGGATTGTCGGCAAGCCCGGACGAGATCGGCTGGGTTCAGACCAGTTATCTGATTGCCGAGGTGGTGATGATCCCGCTGTCGGGGTTCCTGTCGCGCCTGATGTCAACGCGCTGGCTGTTCGTGATTTCTGCAATTGGCTTTACCGTGATGTCGGTGGCGTCCGCCTTTGCCTGGTCGATAGAAAGCATGATCTGGTTTCGCGCCATGCAGGGCTTTTTGGGCGGGGCGATGATCCCGACCGTGTTTGCCACGACCTATATCATTTTCCCGCCTGACAAACGCAATGCTGCCTCGGTGATGACCGGGTTGATTGCGACCATGGCACCAACCATCGGCCCAACCCTTGGCGGGTTTTTGACCCAGTCACTGTCCTGGCACTGGTTGTTTTTGATCAACGTTATTCCCGGACTGATGATTGCCGCCGTTGTCGCCATGACGCTGCGCGTGGATCGCGGGGATATCGGCCTGCTTAAGGGATTTGATCTGCGCGGGCTTTTGTCGATGGCGGTGTTTTTGGGCAGCCTTGAATATGTCCTTGACGAAGGGCCCAAGGATGACTGGTTTGACGAAACCGCGATCATTTATGGCACCATCACATGCGCCCTTGCCGGGATCTATTTCTTCTGGCGGATGTTTACCTATGAAAAGCCGATTGTGGATCTGAAATCCTTTGCCGATCGCAATTTCACCATGGGCTGCGTGTTCAGCTTTACGCTGGGTGTCGGGCTTTATGGCAGTGTTTATCTGATGCCGCTGATGCTGGGACGCGTTCGAGGCTATGACAGTCTCGAAATCGGGATTGTTATGGCCGTGACCGGTATTACCCAGTTCCTGTCCGCCCCGATTGCCGGAAAAATGACGGCGAAATATCCGCCGCGCGTGGTGCTGGGCATCGGGCTTGCCTTGTTTGCCACCGGCCTTGCCATGCATGGCTTTAACACCAGCGAGGTTTCGTTTAACGAGCTGATTTGGCCGCAGGTTGTGCGTGGTGCAGCACTAATGTTTTGCATGTTGCCGGTGACCAATCTGGCACTGGGCACCTTGCCACCCGAAAAGATCAAGAATGCCAGCGGGCTTTATAACCTGATGCGTAATCTGGGCGGGGCGATTGGCATGGCGGCGATCAATACGCTGCTTGATAAGCGGATCGATTATCATTTCTC
>NZ_DCAO01000104.1:227433-228912 GCF_002311515.1 Thalassospira sp. UBA1131 | reverse complement strand
GATCCGCATGCCGCAGCAATGAAATTCATCGTCAATATCGTCAACCGTGAAGCATCAATCATATCGTTCAACGACGTCTATCTGGCGATGGCGGCTGCCTTTCTGATTGCCTTCCTTTTGCTGCCACTTGCCAAGTCGCCGCGTGCGGAGCCAGGCGTGGATGCCGCGCATTAAAGGTTATTGAACAGGCGCACCAAGGACACAAGAACAAGGTCGCACACAGTTCCCCCCGACCCCGGCAAGCATACGCTTGCGTGCGACCTTACCGGCCCTTGCACTGCAGGGGCCGGTTTTCTTTATTGGCGTTTGCCACAAGAAAACCCCGCCAAAAATGGCGGGGTTTCGCAAGATTGAATCCGTTGTGATCAGTTGGCAATCATGGCTTCCGGTTTCGGCGTGTCCGTGCTGCTGACCGGCAGGATCGGGTAGGTGACCTGCGGTTCCTGACCTGTGAGGGTTTGAAGGAAGGCGGTGATTGCCTTGACTTCATCCTCAGACAGCTCGGCACCCAGTTGTGAACTGCTCATGATCGCAACCGCCTGTTCCAGATCCCAGACCTTGCCGGAATGGAAATATGGCGCGGTCAGCGCGATATTACGCAGCGGCCCGGCCCGGAACACATAGTCGTCACTTGCTGTCTGGGTAACTGCAAAGCGGCCCTTGTCATCAGGTGGCAGGACTTCGGAGCCCGGCTTTTCAACAACACCGAACGGATAATACCCGGTGCCACCTACATTCACCCCGTTGTGGCAGGATGCGCAGCCAGTATCGATGAACAGTTCAAGACCGGTCATCTCGGTTTCGGTCATGATGGTGTCGTTGCCTTCAAGGAACTGGTCAAACCGGGAGGCGGGGGTGATCAGGGTTGCCTCGAATGCCTCGATCGCCTTTGCCATATTGTCAAAGGTCACCGGATCATCTTCGCCCGGGAATGCCGTTTTGAAATGATCGACATATTCCGGGATGGATTTTAGTACGGTGACGACACGTTCCGGCGTGCTGGCCATTTCAACACCGGCCTGAACCGGGCCTTTGGCCTGTGCCTTAAGGTCTTCGGCGCGGCCATCCCAGAACTGGGCCTCGTTGAAGACGGCGTTCAAAACGGTTGGCGCGTTACGCGGGCCTTTCTGCCAGCCATGTCCGATGGAGGTTTCCAGATTGTCATCCCCACCCATGCCAAGGTTGTGGCAGGTGTTGCACGAAATGATCGCACTGGCAGACAGACGCGGCTCAAAGAACAGCATCTTGCCCAGTTCGACCTTTTCACGGGTGACGGCATTGCCTTCGATGGCGGGAACCATCGACGGAATGACTTCGAAATAGTCCAGCGCACTTTCACGAAGTTCGGCTGGTTCTGCCGCGATTGCCGCACCGCCAAGGGCACATGCCGCAACGGTGGACAGAAGGGCTTTGGAAAACAGGCGTCGGGATGTCATTTCTCTCTCCCATTTTTGGTGGTTCGGGTACTAGACCAAAAAC
>NZ_DCAO01000104.1:226827-227247 GCF_002311515.1 Thalassospira sp. UBA1131 | reverse complement strand
GCCCGGGCGTTTCAGCCTTTCGGGGGGACACCGAAAGGCGCAAGATGCCGGGGGACATAGCGACCGGGGAAGGTCATATGTTCTCTCCGATGGAGGGGAGAGATGCATCCTGCGGGGAGATCGTGGTCTTGTCTTCTTTGGTCAGGTCGTGCTTTGGGTTGCGGGCGTATTTGCCGTCGCAGCAAGCCGTTTCGTCTTTGCGGCGTGGCGGTGTTTTGAAGCTGTTATCTGGATAATCCCGATCATCACCAAAAGGGAAGAGATCCAGAACACACTGTCATGAGTTGGCGTCGGTGTGAGGTCGAATTTGGCGGCCAGCATCTCAAGACCCAAAAGGACAAAGGGCAGGATGCTTGTCGACAGGATGTATTTCTCGACCCCGGCAATCTTGATGGATCGAAGGGTTAAAACCATTGCCGG
>NZ_DCAO01000104.1:225349-226626 GCF_002311515.1 Thalassospira sp. UBA1131 | reverse complement strand
GTGTCCTTGACCTGATTATCGGGATGAAGTTCCGCCAGAACCGAGGACGAAATTGCCGTAACTTCGGATGCCAGCATCAAAAGCACGGCCGGGTTGGCAAACCCACCGGGCAAATGCCAGGCCAGCCACAAGGCACCGGATATCAGGATCGCATGGCCAAGCCATTCCGAACGCCCCGGTGCGCGCCCAAGGATGAAGGTCGCGGCAAGGGCCGCCATCGGCATACCGGTTTGCGACAAAATGCCGCTTTCAGGTGCGCTGATATATAAAAGGGATGCCGTCCAACTCACCCCGGTCAATACACGCAGGAACCCATAGGCCCAGTTGATCGGAAGGGCGAATTGCCGCCACGGAATGCGGCGCCCCGGTGCAATCAGGACAAGTGCCATCCCGCCAAAGACAAGCTGCCAGCAGGTCATGGCATAGGCATCAACCGCAAAGCTGGTCAAAGCAATGCGGTTGCTGACCAGCATCAGGGCCCAGACGAGTGTGGTGCTAAAAAGCAGGAGCAATACGGTCATATGAAGATTTTTTAAAAGTTATGATCTTCGGCCATGTTGCACCAAACACGACAAAAGCGCGACAGGAATTTGGGTATCAATATCTGAATTTATTTCATGAAAACAAAGTCTGGTTTTCAGTTGTATGGGAATGCCGCGCGCAGATCGCACTTATTGGTCAGACAGGATCCATCCAGCAGCCTTTTCGGCAATCATCAGGGTTGGCGAATTGGTGTTGCCGCTGGTGATTTCGGGCATCACGGACGCATCGACAACGCGAAGGCCAGCAACACCCTTAAGGCGCAGATGCGGGTCAAGCACGGCTGATGTGTCGTCCTTGCGGCCCATCTTGACGGTGCCGACCGGGTGGAAAATGGTCGTGGCAATGTCACCGGCCAGCTTGGCGAGCTCTTCATCGCTTTGATATTGCACGCCCGGTTTGAATTCGTCGGGCCGGTACTTAGCCATGGCCGGTTGCGACATGATGTCGCGGACCTGTCGCAGGCTGTCGGCGGCGACTTTGCGGTCTTCATCGGTATCAAGGTAATTGGGCGCAATTTGCGGCGCGTCTCGGAAGTCCGCAGATTTGATCTGAATACTGCCGCGGCTGGTCGGGTTCAGGTTGCAGACCGACACCGTAACAGCAGGAAAGTCATGAAGATCACCGCCAAAGGCCTCAAGGCTCAGCGGCTGAACGTGATATTCAAGATTTGAATATTGACGGGATGGATCCGACCGCGTGAAGGCGCCCAATTGGCTGGGGGCCATGCTCATCGG
>NZ_DCAO01000104.1:212325-225078 GCF_002311515.1 Thalassospira sp. UBA1131 | reverse complement strand
GACGTTCCCGCCTTGTTGACGATTGCCCCGGTGCACACCGTTTGGCCGTCGGCATTGGTCGCAAAGGTCAGTTTTTCGACCTGTGCCTCGGTCCAGACTGTCAGGTTCGGGCGCGACTTGATCGGGCGGATAAAGGCCTTTGACGTGTTCCAGCGCCAGCCGGACCGTTGGTTGACTTCAAAATAGCCAATGCCGGTATTGTCGCCGTCGTTGAAATCATCGGTCGGCTCGATCCCGGTTTGACCGGCGGCCTCGATGAAGCTGTCAAGAATGTCCCAGCGAAGCCGTTGTTTTTCAATGCGCCATTCGCCGCCATGACCATGCATCTCGGAAAACGGTTTGCCGCTTTGTGTCGCAGGGGTGTTGCCGTCATCAAGCTTGTAGTGATCTTCATGGCACTTGAAATCGGCCAGGGAATGCTGCCAGTCCCAGGCTTTTTCGCCGGTGATTCTGGCCCAGTTATCATAGTCACGGGCCTGACCGCGCATATAGATCATGCCGTTAATCGATGAACAGCCACCCAGCGCCTTACCACGCGGATAGCGTAAGACACGGCCGTTCAGGCCCTTGTCCGGTTCGGTCTGATACATCCAGTCGGTGCGCGGATTGCCAATGCAATAAAGGTAGCCAACCGGGATGTGGATCCATGCATAGTTATCTGCCTTGCCAGCCTCAAGCAGCAGCACCTTGTTCTTGGCATCAGCACTCAGCCGATTGGCAAGCAGACTGCCGGCAGAACCGGCTCCGATGATCACATAGTCGAAGTTTTCTGTGGTTGTCATCGTTGTGACGCGCCTTCCCTGTTGGTTTCTATCGGTTTGGCTGTCGGCCCAAAGGGCCGCGCAACCAAAGGCCTGCAAAGGCAATTCCGATGGCCGCTTGTTCTTTTGATCTGCAAGCGGTCTTCATTCGGTGCGAACACCGAATGTGTATTAAGCGGGCAAGCGTCGCATAAATCTAATGACAAAATCCGAATAGCAATATTAGTGTTATTTATATGACTCGTTTTTCGAACATCAACATGTTGCTGGCTTTTGTCACCGTCGCGCGCGAGGGAAGCGTTTCGCGTGCCGCATCGGTCCTGAACCTGACGCAACCGGCGATTAGTCACCAGATCAAGCGTCTTGGTGAGGAAACCGGCATTTCGCTTTTCAAGCGGACCTCAACCGGCCTGCAAATCACGCCCGATGGGCAGGCGATGCTCAAAAAGGCCGAGCTTGTCCTTGATGCGATGGACGAGTTTCGCAGAAGCGCGCGCAAACGTGCCGGGCGTGTCGGTGGGAAGCTTCGGATCGGAACCATCGTTGATCCGGAATTTATCCGTCTTGGCCGGATGCTAAGCCAGATGCGCATTGATTACCCCGATATCGAAACGGAACTCGTGCATGGCGTCAGTGGGGAAATGCTGACACGGGTTTGCCGCAATCAGATCGATGCCGGGTTTTACCTGAGCGGGCCGGATGTCGATGGTGATATTGCCGTCATCTCGACCGAAGAAATCCACGCAATCAAGCTTGCCGATTTTAATTATCGGGTGATTGCCCCGGTCGGTTGGGAAAAAGAAGTCGCAAACGCCGACTGGACGACACTGGCAAAGCTTCCATGGATCGGCACGACGGACGCATCGGTGCATTCGCGGCTGCTTAAGCGGATTTTTGATCAGTATGACTGCACACAAAATTGCGTCGCGCGTGTTGATCAGGAAGCCTCGATGCTGGAAATGGTCCGATCCGGCGTGGGGTTAAGCTTATGCCGTGATTCCATCGCACTGCATGAAAAGCAGACCTTCGGCCTTGCCGTGTGCAACACCGTTTCCATTCCGGCCTGCCTGAGCCTGATCACAACCGAACGGCGCAAGGAACTACCGATGATATCGGCCTTGTTTGAGGTGCTTGAAGCAACCTGGTGAATTCCGGATTGCCGGTTTCTATCGAATGCCAGCGCGTAGGAACGCCTGAATGAATTGACGCTGGAAGATCAGAAACGCCATCAAAAGCGGGGCGATGGTCATGATGGTTGCGGCACTGATCACAGAAATATCCACCCCGGTTTCCGGCGCGCCAAACAGCGACAGTCCGACCGTCAGCGGCCGTGTTTCTGGCGAGTTGGTGACGATCAGGGGCCACAGGAAGTTGTTCCAGTGTGTGGCGATGGATACCAGCGCATAGGCCAGATAGACCGGCTTGGCCGCAGGCACATAGACCTTCCACAGAACGCCCATCCAACTGCATCCTTCGATCCGGGCGGCTTCTTCAAGCTCGATTGGCACGGATTTGAATGCCTGCCTTAACAGGAAAATGCCAAATGCACTGGCCATGTAAGGCAGGCCGATACCAAGTGCTGTATCAAACAGGCCAAGCTTGGAAACGATGGCGTAGTTTTCGACAATCAGAACTTCCGGCAGAATGAAAAGCTGCAAAAGAACCAGGATAAAGACCGTATCGCGGCCCTTGAATTCAAACCGGGCAAAGGCAAACCCGGCCAATGTACAAAGCACCAGTTGGCCCGCAAGGATCAGGGTTACGAGGATCACGGTATTGGTAAAATACCCGCCCCACGGCACGGCACCCCAGACATAGACAAAATTCTCGAACGTCAGCGGATTGGAGAAATCCAGACCAAGGACCGTGCCGGATGGTTGCAATGCCGCCCAGGCAGCAAACAGCAGCGGAGAAATCCAGACGATTGCGAGAACCCATGCGCCAAGCGCATCCAGTACCTTGTCGAGATCAGGCAATTTGAGTGTGGTGTTGGCGGTAACGGTATCTGTTTTCATCGGTAGTGGGTCCGTTTTTCAACCAGTCGGAACTGCGCGACGGCAACAAGGCCAAGGGCCAGCAAGACAAGAATGGTCATGGCGGCCGCATGCGGGCTGTCGAAATAGGCAAATGCCATTTCCCAGATCCAGTACAGGATCAGTTTGGAGGCATTGTTTGGCCCGCCCTTGGTCAGGATGAACAGATGGTCGATCAGCTTGACCGAATTGATCATCGCGTTGACGAATACAAAGATCGTGGTTGGCATCAAAAGTGGCAGCAACACACGCCGCGTGTAGGTCCAGCGTCCAGCACCCTCGATCCGGGCGGCTTCGTGCAGATCCGGCGGGATGGTTTGAAGGGCTGCCAGATAAAAGATCATGAAGAACCCGGCTTCTTTCCAGATCGTCACGATAATGACGGACGCCAGCGCGGTTTCCGGCTGGCCCAACCAGTTGGTCGGAGATGCGCCAAAGAACCCGGTGATCTGATCAATCACCCCAAGATCGGGGGTATAGAAAAACAGCCACAAATTGGCCGCGGCAATCATCGGCAAAATGGTCGGCGTGAAATAGGCGCTGCGCACGAATGACCGTGCCGGGATATGGGCATTGGCCCAAAGCGCCATGACGAGCGCAAAGATAATCGAAACCGGGATCGTCACACCGGCATAAATCAGGTTATTGGTCGCAACCGTCCAAAAGGTCGGATCAGCAAACAGATCGCCATAATTTTCAAACCCGGCAAACACCGACGGTCGGCGTGATGTGCCGCGGCTAAACAGGCTGTGCCAGAAGGTCGCAATGGCCGGATAAAAGGCAAACAGGCTCATCAGCGCCAAGGCCGGTGCGGCCAGCATCCAGCCATAAAGCGCCAGCCTGCGTTTTTGAAGTCGGGCCATTTCATTCATGCTCGGCACGTCCTGCGAAGAAATCAATTAATCAAAGTCATCAAAGAATAAGGTGCCGAAGCGGGGGAATATCCCGCTTCGGCGTGCAGATCGGGCGCTCTTAGTGGAAGGCCCGCAGAAGACGTTCTGCTTCGGACTGGGCATCGCTAAGGGCTTCTTCCGGGGTTTTTTCACCGGTCAGGGCCGCCTGAATGGCGTTGTTCAGACCTTCGCGGACACGCGCGGTGTCATAGGTGGAAAACTCGGCAACCGAGACTTCAAGCTGATCACGCGCGACCAGTGCCGGCGGGAAGTCCGCGACATAGGCCTTAAGGGCGTCGGTTTCGTACGCATCCGGGGTGACACCAACATAACCGGTGGCAATCGACCATTCTGCCGCACGTTCCGGTGCGGTCATGTATTTGATCAGCGCCAGCGATGCTTCTTTCTGCTCATCGGTTGAGTCCTTGAACAGATAGAAGTTGCCACCACCCGTGGGAGAGCCCGGTTGTTTGTGTTTCGGCAGCATGGCAACGCCGAAATCAAACTGTGCTTCGCGCTTGACCGCCGACAGGTTGCCGGTCGAATGCCACATCATGGCCGTCTGGCCCTGAACAAAGGCCTGACGCAGGGTTCCCCATTCAATGGTGCCTTCGGGCATGATTTTTTCTTCGGTCGCAAGGCCGCGCCAGAATTCAAGCGCCTCGACAACAGCCGGATCGTTGAAATAGGTCTCGGTGCCATCAGCACTCATCAGTTCCTTGCCATTCTGGATGGCAAAGCACTGGAACATCCAGTACGGATAACCGGTCGAGGGCACCATCAGGCCCCATTTGCCGTCTTTCGAAAGTGCCTTGCCAGCGGAAACCAGTTCTTCCCAGGTTTGCGGCGGCATTTCCGGATCAAGACCGGCTTCGCGGAACATGTCCTTGTTGTAGTACATGACAATGGTTGAACGCTGGAACGGGATGCCCCAGGTTTTGCCATCGACTTCACCATTGGCCATCAGTGCCGGGTAGAATGACTTCAGCCATTCCTTGTCTTCGGCTGTTTTGACGACATCATCAAACGGAACAATCAGGTCCTGTTCGATCAGGTCGTAAACGTCGATTGAAAACATCACTGAAAGCTGTGCCGGATCGCCGCTTTTGATCGCCGAAACCGCGCGCAGGCGGGTGTCGTCATAGTTGCCGGCATAGATGGCATTGACTTTGACATCCGGGTTTTCGGCTTCAAAGCCTTCGATCATGCCGTCAATCACGCTGGTCAGCGGGCCGCCAACAGCGACGGGATAATACATGGTCAGTTCAGTGGCAGCAAAGGCCGGGCTCGCCGCCGTTGCCATCAGTCCGGCTGCGAACGCAGCACTGGTTACGATGTTACGCATGAACAAAAGTTCCCTGTTAAAGTGTCGAAGTTGCAGTGTCAGGTTGAGAGGTGATCTTGGTATCTTGCGCTGATGTGCCCGGTATCGTCGGTGTCAGACGATGACCGCGTTCGCCGTCAAACCAGTGGGCCGCAGCGCCAGCCCAACTGAGCGAGACTTCTGTCCCGGGCGAAATTTCAACGCGACCGGGCAGGCGGGCGGTGGCCCCATCCGTTCCCGGGATCGCAACAAATACAAATGTCTCGGCACCCAAAAACTCGCTGCCTGTCACAGTCGCCGGGATGCCCCATGGATGGTCGTTCTGCCCGGTCGACAGGATCAGATCTTCGGGGCGGATGCCAAAGGTCAGGTGATTGGCATCAAGGCCATCGGGAATCACAGAGGCTGGCAGGGCACTGGCCGGGATCAGGGTCATCGGCGGGCTTCCGACAAATCCGGCGGCAAAGGCGGTGGCGGGTTTGAGGTAAAGGTCTGCCGGGTTGCCAACCTGCTCGATCCGACCGTCTTTCATCAGGATGACGATGTCGGCCATGCTCATGGCTTCGGTCTGATCATGGGTGACATAAACAACCGTAATGCCAAGGCGCTGTTGCAGGTCGCGGATATCCTTGCGCACCGCATGGCGCAATTTGGCATCAAGGTTTGAAAGCGGCTCGTCCATCAGACACAGCGGATGGCCGGCAACAATGGCGCGCGCCAGTGCCACGCGTTGACGCTGTCCACCGGAAAGCTGTGCGGGTTTGCGGTCTTCATATCCTTCAAGGCCGGTCACACGCAGGGCATCTGTCAGACGGGTCTTGATTTCGTCCTTGTGGGTTTTGCGGACCTTGAGGCCAAAGATAATGTTTTCGGCAACACTCAGATGCGGGAACAGGGCATAGGATTGAAACACCATCGACAGGCCGCGTTTGGAAGGCGGCGCGCTTGTGACATCCTTGCCATCAATCGCGATGCTTCCCTGATCGGCGGTTTCAAGCCCGGCAATCAGACGCAGGGTCGTTGATTTGCCACAGCCCGATGGCCCCAGCAGAACGACAAAGCTTCCGCGCGGAATGTCGAGTGACAGGTCATGCACGCCGTTGCCGCCGTTAAACACGCGCGACACAGCATTGATGCGAATAAAGGGGGGCTGGTTGGTCATTCGTAACTTTCGCTTTTGGCAATTTGCAGACGCGCGCGAACGTCCTGACGGTCAAACAACGGATCGAAAACGCCGCCGGGCACACCATCAACCACGATCAGGTCGGGGTCGGTCAGGTTGCCGCCCTTGGCCGGGGCTGGCCGACCGAATTTGGATTGGTCGGCAACAAGGATGGATCTGCGGCAATTGGCGGCAATCGCCTGACGAAGCGATACTTCGCGATGATCGAAATCGGTAAGCGTCCCATCGGGCTCAACACCGCCGACGCCAAACAGGCCATAGTCGACCTTGTATTTGTTAAACATCAGCTCCGCCTCGGGACTGATGACGTCGCGATCGGGCAGGCGCAGCGTGCCACCCGGAATGACAATCCGGTTGCTGGTATTGTTGCCCAGCGCCATGGCGGCATTCATGTTGTTAGTAATCACGGTCAGATGGCGATGATCGACCAGATTAAGCGCAACCAGTTCAAGCGTGCTGCCAATCCCGATCAGGATCGATGCCCCGTCGGGGATCAGGCTTGCGACATGCAGCGATATGGCATGTTTGGCGGCGATATTGGTGACCTGCCGACTATCATAGGAAAGGTTCATGCCCGGTTCGCCGGCATATTCAACCCCGCCATGGCGACGGCGCACCAGATTGGCGTCGCTGAGCATATTGACGTCGCGCCGCACGGTTTGCGGGGTAACGTCAAAATGTTCGGCCAACTTGTCGATGGAGACAAAGCTGTCACGGCGCAGGATGTCGATGATGTCGCGCTGTCGCGTAGAAATATTCATTTGATCGTTCAATTTGTTGTTTTGAACATTGAAGCGATCATACGCGGCTTCGTTGTCACTAAGATTTCAGAAGCGTGACATTCATATGAATATTCAGACGGTTACGAACCGCGCGGAAATTATGGGGTTTTAGGGCGATGATCAAATGAACACCGTCCCCGGATCATCCATTTTGCACGGGCGTGTAACAAAAACACCGCCGCGCGGCATGCGTGGCGGTGCCTGTTCGGATATGATTGAAGTTTGTCTCTAGTTTACGATCTTATCGAAACACTAGCGATTGGTGCGCGCCAAACCCGGCCATGACACCGGCGGCCGACGCCAACGTTGCATTGTGACGTGCAGTTGCGGCATCACCGGCGGCAAATACCCCCGGCACACTGGTTTCCTGACTGGGATCAACAGCAATGAACGGACCCTGCGGTCCTTCATCAAATCGGCATCCCAGCATCTCGGCAACCGGGTTTGGCATGGAAACGGTCGGACCGGCGAAAATGGTTTGAATATGCAAAGTGCGCCCGTCCGCCAACCGGACACCATCAATGACCGGTGCCTTGCCCAGAATTTCGACAATTGGCGAATGTTCGATTGTGATGCCACGATCACGCATGGCCAGTACCATGTCGTCATCGGGCATATGTTCAGACTGGCTGAAATAGGTGGTCGGACCCCAGTCAGGCAGCATCATTGCTTGATGGCTTGACGCTGGCATGGTCGCGATGACACCGATCTGGCTGTCGCGCACTTCATAGCCATGGCAATATGGGCAATGCAGAACCGTTTTGCCCCAGCGTTCGGCAAGGCCGGGAATATCGGGCAGGCTATCGCGTACGCCGGTGGCCAGAATGATACGCCGCGCTTCGAGGGCCCCACCATCTGCCAGTTTCAGTCCAAACAGCGGATCGGATGCATCGCGAAGCGTGCAGGCCATGGCGTCGGTGACCAGCCCGCGACGAAAATCAACAGTTTCATAGCGGCAAAGCTGATCAATGGCGGTAGTGCGAATTTCGGCCGGGGTTTTGCCGTCATGACCCAGAACTCCGTGGGCGGTGGTCGCAAAACGGTTACGGGGCTCTCCGGCATCAATCAGACATATATCGCACCGGGCGCGCGCAAGCTGCATCGCTGCCGAAAGCCCGGCGAACCCGGCCCCGATAACGGCGACGTCATATTGGTTCTTGCCTGCCGTGGTTGATTGGGCAGCAGAAGGGACATTTGGTGACATTGCATTTCCTCGTCAAACATATGGATGTGTTTCATGTAACTTTATAAGTATCGTGATATGAGCGAGTCAAAGGAATTCGAAACTTTTGTTGTTGCGAGATGTGCCAAGTGCTACGAATTGCTGGAAATCAAACCCGCATCAGGAGTTCGCAATGCGCCGTGACAGCCGACTTTCGCGCATGCTGCATGTTCTTATTCATATGGACCGGATAGACGGTGCTGCGACGTCTGATCAAATCGCGCAGATGCTTGGGACGAATCCGGTGGTGGTGCGACGAACCATGGCGGGGCTTCGCGATGATGGGTATTTGCATTCGGAAAAAGGTCACGGTGGTGGCTGGGTTTTGACCAGGCCCTTATCGGAAATCACCATGCTCGATATACATCGCGCCATTGGCAATCCCGCTTTCTTTGCCGTTGGAGTTGCCGTCGATCATCCGGAATGCCTTGTTGAACAGGCGGTTAATTCGGCACTTGGCAGTGCGTTCGAGGCTGCTGAAAAACTGCTGATCGAAAAATTTGCCTCTGTCACATTGGCCGATCTGGCCGATGAATTTGATCAGCGCATGGCAAAGATTGCCGATAAACCAACCTGCGAGCTTTCCCGTTAATCTTAATTCGAGCTGAAGTATCGGTTTTTCCAGTGGCGTGGTTACCACAAAAAAAAAAGCCCGGTCAGGTGAGGCTGGCCGGGCTTTGGTCAGGCTATTTTGCCGAGATCAGAAAAGCTTTTCGCGCGGGTCGAAGCGCGGGGCCGGTTCGGCAGCAAGCTGTTCAAAGATTTCATCGAGTGTGTTGGCCACAGTATAGAGGTTCTTGTGGCTGGGGCGGGCAAAGCCTTCGTCGATGATGGCGTCAATCATGTCAAAGCACTTGTCCCAGTAACCAAGCGCATTGAGGAACACCATCGGCTTGTCATGAATGCCAAGCTGGCGAAGCGTTATGGCTTCGAACGCCTCATCGAGGCTGCCAAGCCCACCCGCAAGGGTGACAAACGCGTCCGAGCGACGGAACATCTCGACCTTGCGTTCATGCATGGATTTGCAAACGATCAGTTCGGACAGGCCGGTATGGCCAACTTCGATATCGTCAAGATGGGCCGGGATGATGCCCACGACGGAACCGCCATTTTGCATAACGCCATCTGCCACGGCCCCCATCAGGCCGATCCGGCCGCCGCCATAAATCAGCGTGATGCCGCGTTCGGCCATCATTTTGCCAAAGGCGATGGCATTTTCCATGTGTTGCGGATTCTTGCCATCCGAAGCACCGCAAAAGACACAGATTGATTTTACTTTTGTCATGGCGACCTGCCTTGTGTTTCTTGTTTCGCAGGTAGCGGGGCCACGCATTTCTGAACGAAACCCCGTACGGAAGGGGACCTTAACCGATCCGATCGCATCTGTGGCAGTAATTTCCGCATAGCAGCATCTGAATTTTATCGATCGTGCCCTGATTTGTTCGCCTTTGGTCGTAATCTTGCCAATTGGCTATGGCATTGACGGCCAAGCTCTGGAAGGCCGCAAATTGCGCGCTTTTTGTCGCAGGGTTAACAAGTTCTGAACCTGATTGTGGGATGGGTAATTCTCACAGCAGGAAACTGCGTTAAGCATATTCATAAGAAGAAGGCAGGACCGCCCAACGTGTTTGTCGATAGTCCATTCATTCTCGCCATTGTGATATCGGGCATTATCGCCGCCGTTCTGATGCTGGCCTTGTGGCTGGGGTTGGAACGTTCCATCGCGCGTCGCCTTGTTCTGGGCGCGATCATTCCGGCGGTTGCCGTGGCCGTGCCAGCGGCCATCGGACTGCCTGAAACCGCACGCGGTGGCGTGGGCGCAGCACTTTTGATGTTGGTGCTTGGCGGTGTCTGTGGCGCGATAATGGATATTTCGCGACTGTCGGAACGCATATCGCTGGGCGTTGCCGGGCTGACCCTGCTTTTGGGCGGCTGGTTGGTGTTGGCGGCACCAATTCGAGGGCTTTCATACCATCCCGGCGCGATCCAGATTGTCGCATGGCTGGCGTTTCTGATTGTCGGCGGGTGTTTCCTATGGGTGACGCGCCCGGATTTCACCGAGGATGACGATGACGGGGCAAAACCCGCCAAAGGCAGGAAAGCCAAAAGTACCAAATCAAAATCCGGCAAGTCGACGACGGATGCCAAAAGCGACGTGGAAACAATCGCGAAACCCGGACCGATTGCGGTTTTAATGACCCTGGCTCTGGGGCAGGGGATCATCGTTCATCTGTTTGGCCTTGCCGATCATGTTGTGTTTCAGGCGGCCTTGACGGTGGCACTGTTTGTCGCGCTGATTTCTGAAAAGGCGGCCCCGCAATACCGGGTGGCGGTGTGGCTTGGCGTTGTTGGTGCGCTAATGTCGGGGGCTGCAAGTGCGATGATCATGGTGCCGGCATCCTGCCTTGCCTTTGCGGTGTTGCTTCTGGTGGTCTCCGCACGTCAGGCCTCGGTCAGGCTGGCGGCGCATCTGCCCACCGATAACCCGGCACAGGCCGCACTTTTGGGTATGATGATCCGGGTGGGTGTTTTGGCCTTGCCGTTGATCATGGCCGCCCTTGTGGCCTATGTCGGCGCCGAGATGGCGGCCAGAAGCCTTTGACCTCAAGGGTGTTTGCTGCGCGCGGTCTTGCTCTCTTCATCTTTGCCTAACGGTTGCGATGTATCGTTTGTAGGTTACGTTATGGAAACTGCACGTACAAAGTAGTACAAGTTTCTAATTAACGTGCTCGCACGGGTTGTTTGAGGGGAATATGGCAAGCAATTTCAGTGTCTTGAGCATAAGGGTTATAAACATAAACATCGTTCAAGGATATTTCCGGTGAAGCGACCCTATATCCTCGTCATTGTCGGCGTTGTACTGATCATTGCAGCGATTGCGCTGAATTACATGCTGACCAAGAGTGCGGATGAAGAAACCGCACCGGCAGTAACACAGGCGCCTGCGGTTACCACCGAGACGACGCCAAACGAACCGGCGTCTGAACCGGCCACTGACGCACCTGCGATCACCAATCCAAGCTTTGATGTCGTGCGCATCGGCCCGGACGGAAATGCCGTCATTGCAGGCCGCGCCGAACCCAACAGCACGGTTCGCATCCGCGAGGGTGAAGAAGTGATTGGCGAAGCTACGGCTGACGAACGCGGTGAATGGGTCGTACTGCCAAACAAACCGTTGGCCAGTGGCGACCGGGAATTGTCGCTTGAAGCCGAAGACGCCACCGGCAATGTTTCCAAGGCAGATGACAAGGTTGTTGTCCTGATCCCAGAGGAAAAGGCATCGTCAGCCACCAATGAACAAAGCGGTGAAACTGGCGATACCACAGGAACCGCCGGGGCCACCGACAGCGAACCGGCAAGCGAAAAGCAGCCTGTGATCGCGCTTAAGGTACCATCTGATGGTGACGGTGCCGTCACCGTAATGCAGGGACCGGCACCCGAAGCCGCAGCGAAACAGGAAGAAGGTTCTGATACGCAGGATGCGACCCTTCCGCGCCTGTCGATTGACGTTGTCGACTACGATACAGAGGGCCGCGTTGCAATGTCGGGCAAGGCCGACCTTAATCACACAGTTAGGGTCTACCTTGATAACAACCATGTTGGCACCGCGCCGGCCGATGAAAACGGCAACTGGGCACTGACCATCGGACAGCCGATTGAGCCGGGCAACTACACGCTGCGCGCTGATCAGCTTGACAGTTCCGGCAAGGTGACCGCACGCGTTGAAATTCCGTTCGAACGTGCACGGCCAGACCAAATTCTTGAGCCGGGTTCACGTTATGTCGTTCAGCCGGGCAACAGCCTGTGGCGGATTGCGCGCAGTACTTATGGCGAAGGCCTGAAATACTGGGTGATCTATCATCAGAACCGAAACCAGATCCGCGATCCTGATCTGATTTATCCGGGGCAGATTTTCGCACTGCCGAACGAAGAAAATCAGCAATAAGCATCACTTTTCTTTGCGAGGGGCAAAGCACATGGTAAGTGTGTTTTGCCCCTTTTAAGTTTGGGGCCAAACAGTTGAACGCGGGTTGCGTTGCCCATTGTCATCACTAGATGGTAGGAAAGCGCCCGCACGGTACCATGCGTACCAAATTGATACGCCCAACCATGGCAACCAGGGAATAAAGACTTTGAAATCCGTTCTTGTGCCGATCAATCCCGAAGGCTGGAAATTCGTTGCGATCTTTGCGGCGATCACTGTGGGCTTGTTCCTGATTGCGGAACCGCTGGGCTGGATCGGGGTGATCCTGACACTTTGGTGCGCGTACTTCTTCCGCGACCCGGATCGCATTACCCCGACCGATGAAAATCTGGTGATTTCCCCGGCAGATGGCCGTGTTTGCATGATTTCGCAGGCGCCGCTGCCCAAGGAACTTGAGCTTGACGACAAAACCCCGCGCACGCGTGTTTCGATCTTCATGAATGTGTTCAACGTTCATGTGAACCGCTGCCCGGTCAATGGCGAGATCGTTGGCGAGGCCTATGTGCCCGGCAAGTTCGTCAATGCCGAACTCGACAAGGCATCGGAAAACAACGAACGCCAGATCCTGCT
>NZ_DCAO01000104.1:211527-212158 GCF_002311515.1 Thalassospira sp. UBA1131 | reverse complement strand
AACGTGATTGTCGGTCAAACCACGATTGCCGGTGAAACTGTTCTTGCCGATGTATCGGCCAAGGGCAAGGAAGCCGCGGTCGGGGAGATCCGCTAATGGCAGGCGGCATTGATCCCATTCGTCGTCCCCGTCGCTTCAAGGCGCTGTCGCTGACACGCTTGGTGCCCAATGTGGCAACGATAATGGGCATGTGTGCCGGTCTGACTTCGATCCGCTTTGCGATGCAGGATCGCTGGGAGGCCGCCGTTGCCGCCATTCTGATTGCCGGGATTATTGACGGTCTTGATGGCCGTCTGGCCCGCATGCTTAATGCGTCCAGCCGCTTTGGTGGTGAACTCGACAGCTTGTCGGACTTTGTCTGCTTTGGCGTCGCACCGGCGATGATGCTGTATTTCTGGTCGCTGCATGAATTTGGTGGCATTGGCTGGGCGTTGTCGCTGCTGTTTGCGGTTTGCATGATGCTGCGTCTGGCGCGCTTTAACACCCAGATGCTGGGCGAACCGGAATTGCCGACATGGGCCTATCGGTTCTTTACCGGGGTTCCGGCACCGGCCGCCGCCGCCCTTGCGATGTGGCCGATTGTCCTGACCTTCCAGTTTGGCGAAGGCATCTTTGACAGCCCGTATATCGT
>NZ_DCAO01000104.1:188504-211347 GCF_002311515.1 Thalassospira sp. UBA1131 | reverse complement strand
TTCGGGGCGTCGGTGGCGTTTCTGGTGTCCTCGCCGTGGCTGACACTTTCGGTGATTGCCGGGGTCTATTTCATTACCTTCCCGCTGTCCTATCGTTCCTATCGCCGTATGGGCGTCGAGAACCAGCAAGAACAGGATAAAGCGGACGAGGAAGATGATGATGGTGAACCCGATGATGATCCCGACGAGGGATTGAACCGCGTCCACCAGAACTGATCAAAAGATCAAAACAAAAGCCGGCATCTTTGCCGGCTTTTTTGTTATTGCGCCGATGACGGGCGGTATTCCAGACGGGTTTCGAAATGCTCGGCATGGATATATTGATCGCGTGCGGCATAGAACCATTCCCGGTCACTCGCACCAAGCCAGTCGGCATAATAGTCGGTCCAGGGCATGGTCGGATGTGCATCGACAATGGCATTGATGGCTTCAATGGCCTTTTTGCCAGCCGGTGTTTTTGCACAGCCAATGGTGGCCTCAAGCAAGGTGGTGTTTCCGGCAATCGGCAGGGCCTTTATCAAAAGGTCGGGCGTCTGGGACCGACGGTAAAATTCCGCCTCGGACGGGAAATAGAGTGTCCAGTCAATCCGTTTGAGATCAAGCATCCGAACGAACTTGGTATCTTCAGCGACCTCCATGATGCGGTCTGTATTACGATACCGGTTCAACTGTCCGTCAACCAGGGTCCCGTAAGCGCGCCCAATTCGAACCGCGGTTGCAAGTTCCTCGTCTTTGAGGAGGTCCTCGATCCTGATGTGGCCTTCGTCATTGAGATAGGGCGCAAAACGGGCCTCATCCTCGGCGCGGATAACGATCGAGATCGGCAAATGCAGCAGAATGGTTTTGGCAAACGTAATATAGGTGCGCCGTTCCGGCGTCGGGATCAGCGTGGTTGAGCAACGTAATTCACCATCGCCACTTTTCATTTCCGCCAGAAGCCGGGCCAAGGGCACATGCATAATGCGGTGCTGATACTGTGAAAGCCTGGCTGCGAACCAGTTCTGGGTATCGGCGGCATAGCCGCTGAGTTCGCCGTAATCTTTGATGAATGCCGGCGCAAAGGAAGGCACCGCCCAGATCAGGGATTGGTCGGACACGGCATTTTCCGCCGCCGCACCATGGGGGGCAAACGCGCCTAGCGCGCAGACAAGTCCAAATACCTGTGATCGCGCTTTATGCCAAACAGCCCATACCATGCAGATCCTTTGGTTCCGGCGGGAAACAGTTCTCGATAACCATTCTAAAAATACGCCCGGAAACATTAGGAAAGTGTGTATTCCGGCCTTCGCAGACGTAGAAAGGGGCGAAAAATTAAATGATTAAGATGTTTGAATGCAAAAGGTTACATCGCGATTAAACCACACGGCTTTGATTGCCGGCTTGAAGAAAAAAGTAACCGGCCCCCGGGGAGGGGGCCGGTATAACCGCACGGCGGGGTCGGGGGAAAAGTCGCGCGGCTATTGGGTTAAAGGGATCGATTATGCAGTCGGGCCTGATGGCTTTGTCCTGTTGCGTCCGAACCGCGAGGAGACAAGTGATTTCAGTCGATTGCCAACTGATGTCTTGCGCAGACGGTTGGCAATCTTGTGGCGCATCATCAACGCACAAGGCGTAAAGATCAGGGTCAAAGCCGTGGCAAAGGCCAAACCAAACGCGATCGAGGTCGAAAGCTGTACCCACCATTGGGTGGACGGTGCCCCGACCGTGACCTCACGAGACGTGAAGTCGATATTGATCTGCATGACCATCGGCACCAGACCAAGAATGGTCGTCACCGTGGTCAGCATCACCGGACGCAGACGCTGCGCACCGGTTTGCAGGATGGCGGCCTCGATGCTGCTGGCGGTGTGTTTGAGCCGGTCAAAGGTATCGATCAACACGATGTTGTTGTTCACAACGATCCCGGCCAGTGCGACAACACCGATACCGTTCATGACGATCGAGAAAGCCTGCCCGGTGATCATCAGACCAAGGAACACACCCGCCGTCGACATGATGATGGCGATCATGATCAGAAGCGAGCTCGAGATGCTGTTGAACTGGGTGACCAGAATGATGAACATGATGAAAAGGGCCACCGTAAAGGCGTTCATCAGGAAGTCTGCCGATTTCTGCTGTTCTTCATCCTGACCCTTGAATTCGACCGATATGCGCGGATCGATATCAAGGGTTTGCATCCATGCCTTGACCTCGCCAAGCTTGGTGTCGACCAGAACGCCTTCCTGCACATCGGCCTTGACGGTCAGGGCGCGGCGGCTGTCAACACGGGTCAGCGTGCCGGTTTTGGGTTTGGGGGTGCGCGTGATGAAGTTTGACATCGGCACCAGACCCTTTTCGGTCACGATCTGCAAGTTTTCAAGCTCGTCGAGGGAGCGATACTTGGCCGGGTAACGCCCGACAATATCGATTTCCTCGGTTGAGTCATCGGGACGATAGGTCGTGAAATTGATCCCGTTGGTCACCAGTTTGACGACATTGCCAATCTGGTTGATATCAGCACCGAATTTCAAAGCCTGGGCGCGGTCGACTGTGTATTCCCAGTCAATGCCCGGGGGCGATTTGCCATCTTCGAAATTGTACATCCCGCCCATTTCCTGAAGACCGTTAACCAGAATGGTCGCCGTTTCATCAAGAAGTTCAGGATAGTACGAGCGAAGCTGGATCTGGATGTCCTTGCCCTGCGGCGGACCGGCTTCTTCGGCGCGGACTTCGACGTGAATACCGGCAAGGTCGGCCGTATCGGCAAGGATGCGTTTTTCAATCTCGCTTGCGGGCGGGCGCATTTGCCAATCAGCATATTCAAGCTGAACCGTGCCGATTACGTCCTCGGATGCCTCGTTGCCACCGGCACCATCGCCGGAACGGGCATATACGGTATCGAACCAGTGTTCGCCTTCGTGACGGGCATCAAGGGCCAGAATTCGGTCCTCGACCTCTTTAAGCAGGGCATCCTGTTCGTAATAGGACAGGTTGCCGCGTGCCCGGACCTGAACCACGGCGACTTCGGGTTCGACCGCCGGGAAGAACTCAACGCCCTTGCCAAGCTTGCCAAACGCCACCCAGACCGAAATCAGAATGATAAACGCCGCCGGAATCACCAGCCAATAGAACCGAAGAGATCCGCTGAGGATACGGACATAAAGCCCGGTGCCGCCTTTGACCTTGTGGATGTCATCGCCATGATCGGCTGCGATGGCCTCAAGGCTTTCGTTGCTTTCACTGCCAGGTTTACCAAACCACGCGCCCACGGTCGGCACAAAGATCAGTGCCATGGCAAGCGATGCGGTCAGCGTGAACAGAACCGTAATCGGCAGGAATTTCATGAACTCGCCGACGATATCCGGCCAGAAGGCCAGCGGCAGGAAGGCTGCAAGCGTGGTTGCGGTTGACGCAATAATCGGAAGCGCCATGCGTTTTGCCGCCAGCGGATAGGCCTTGCTGCGATGCAGGCCATCGATCATTTTGCGGTCGGCATATTCAGTCACAACAATCGCGCCATCAACCAGCATCCCGACCGCCAGGATCAGACTGAACAGAACAACGATATTGACCGTCATGCCCAGCGCCCAAAGGATCAGGATCGCGGTCAGGAACGAGCCCGGAATGGCAAGCCCGACCAGAAGACCCGACCGCCAGCCCAGCGCCCAGATGACGACCACCATCACCAGCAGGATCGCAAGGATCACGCTGTTCTGAAGATCGGTCAGCATGGTGCGGATGTCAGATGACTTATCCTGTGAATAGCTGATTGTCAGGTTCGGCGGAAATGCTTCCTGTGCCTCGGCGGTGACCGCCTTGATCGCATCAATGACTTCGATGATGTTTTCGCCGACACGTTTGGATACCTCAATCGCGATGGCTGGTTCGCCGTTTAGGCGGGCAAAGCTTTTTGCATCCTTGAAGGTCCGGCGCACGTCGCCGATGTCGCGGAACCGAATGACGGAATCGCCATCAACGATCAGCGGCATATCAAGAATGTCATTTATGCTTTCAAACAGGCCGGGTACCTTGATGTTAAAGCGCCCTGTACCGGTATCGATCGCACCAGCCGCCACCAGCGCATTGGAATTGCGCACAAGGCTGACGATGTCGATGCCATTCAGGCGATAGGCCTCGATCTTCATCGGGTCGATGATGAACTCGACCAGTTCTTCCCGATCACCGGCAAGTTTGGCTTCAAGCACCGCAGGCAGGCCTTCGATGGCGTCTTTCAGATCGCGCGCCATGCGCAGAAGTGCACGTTCGGGCACGTCACCCGAAAGGGTTACCACCAAAACCGGGAACAGCGACAGGTTGACCTCGTGGACTTCGGGGTCGTCAGTGTCTTCGGGCAGTTCGGATTTGGCGATGTCAACGCGTTCGCGCACATCGGCAAGGGCTTCGTCGATATCGACGTCGGAGTAAAATTCAAGCGTCACCGATGCCCCGTCCTGATAGGACTGGGAGCTCATTTCCTTGACACCTTCGATGGATCGCAATTCCTGCTCCATCGGGCGCAAAAGAAGGCGTTCGGCATCTTCCGGCGATACGCCGTCATGATGCATGGTGACATAAAGAACCGGGATCTGAACATCCGGGTCGGCTTCCTTGGGGATGGCGTTATAGCCAACCGAGCCAGCCAGAAGCAGCAGGATCAAAACCAGAATGACGGTGCGCGATCGATTGAGCGCGTGATCAATCAGGGACATTTTTTATCTCCTCATGATACGCGCTATTGCGCGGAGTTTTCCGAAAGGGTCGGGCCGGTATCGTCAGACGCCGTCGAAGGTGCTTCGTCATCCTGCATGATCGGAAGACCATCCTTGTCGGTTTCAAGGTGGACAACCTCAACAGTTGCACCTTCCTTGACCCAGTCATGGCCGACAACGATCAATTCAAACGTGTCGGGCAGGCCACCGATCCAGATCCGGTCACGATTGCCGCCCTGCAATTCGACAGGAAGGAAATCGACCTTGTTGTTATCGACAATGGCGCGGACGCCAAGTTCACCCTCGTCATTAAGCGTCAGGACCGACGGCCTAACCTGATGGGCCCGTTTGATGCCGACCGGAATTTCAAGTTCGGCGGTCATGCCATCAGGAATGCGCAGATCGGGATTATCAATTTCAACCTCGACCCGGAAGGTGCGGGTGTCATTGTCAGATGCCCGGGCTGTGTAACGGACGATACCGTCATGGGTGCTGCCGTCAAACAGGGTGACGCTTGCCAGTTGGCCAAGGTCAATCGCGCTGATCGAATGTTCGGGAACATGGGCAACGACCAGCATCGGGTCACCCTGCATCAGGGTTGCGACCCGATCCCCAATTGACAAAAGGTCACCGATCTCGGCCGGGCGTTCTTCGACGATGCCATCAAACGGGGCGCGGATTTCGGTATTGCCAAGCTCGGTGCGCGCAATCATCAGATCAGCGCGCGCTTCTTCAAGCAGGGCAAGTGTCTGTGCCACACCGGTTTTGGACCGATAGTTCTTTTGGGCCAGACTTTCGGCGGCGGAATGTTCAAGTTCACGCTGTGCGACCAGCGCGCGCGCCTTGGCAACACGGGCCTGACGATCACCGGTGTCAAGGCGTACGATCAGATCGCCTTTCTGAACAGCCTGGCCCTTGATCGCGCCAACTTCAATCACGCGTGCCTCGGTCTCGGCACTGATTTCAACAGAAATGACCGCTTCGGTACGGCCGGTGATGCGCAAATGATCGACGTGATCCACAGCGTGGCTGGTGATGGTGCGCACACTCGCCGTAGTTTTGGCGGCCTTGTTTTCAGTGGTCGCATCTGAGGCGCTGGTCTGTTCCGTCGTCTCATCACCACCCGTCAAATAGGCGCTGCCGATCCATACAACGGTCCCAACGACCAAAAGAATGGCGATCAGGCGTGAAGCATTCATTGTTCTGTTCCCTCAAATATTCCGCTATCGGAATGCGTCAGTGGCTCTGTTGGGCACGTCTTGCGCACAGCGTTCGGTTGCGTCCTAGGACTTGTTGGCCTTGCGCGCCTTTAACTCATCAAGCAGGCCCTGCTTGTTTTCGCGAATAAACTTCAGCGTCGCATTGCACATGGCCTGCCCCAGTCCGGCAACAAAACAGCATCCCGGTCTGAGTTCGCCGTTTTCATCGCGGGCATTCGATTTTTGATGCGCCGGTTTGTCGGTGTTTTCCGGATCAATCTGCTGGCTCATCAGTTCATGACGGGCAGCAAATTCATCAATCAGCGCCTCGGTCAGTTCAATCGGCATTTCTTCGGCAAAGGTCAGCATGAACAAAATATCAGAACGATAACGATCCTCGGCCGGTCTGGTCTGCAACAACGTGCGCAGGAATGTGCGACGTCCTTCGGATGTCAGTTGATAGATCTTCTTGTCCGGTCTGTTTTCCTGTTCATGTTCAACAAATGTGACCAGACCGTCCTGAGTCAGTTTGGTCAGGGCCGGATAGATCGAACCAAGGGACGCGATTTGAAAATGGCTGAATGTGCCATCTTCAAACATCTTGCGGATTTCATATCCTGTTGCCTCGCCGCCCATCAGGGCACCCAGACATAAAGTACGTACGTCCATCTTGTGTTCTGTATCCTTATCTACGCATCCGGGACTGAGTATGCCGCGGCGGGGGAAGGTGCCAAAGCGACTATATCAATCCGATATATATCGAACTATCATATATCAATTCGATATAGTCAAATAAATATGATGGAACCTTTTGTGACAGCCCTTCAATCTGGACGAAGCATGTTTGGTTCGTGTTACAACATCATTGTTGTGATGATCGGCCACAGGGTCGGGGTATCGGTGGCCATCGGGTGATCACTTTCGCAAACTCGATCCCGGGCGGCGTCCGCCTGTGCATAATCGGACGCCGATAGTGTCCGATTGTGTCTATTGAAACGATATAGTCGATCGGGCTGGACATTGTTCGCCGTCTGAAGATCCATCTGAAAAATCAGGAGTACGCCGGAATGACCGGTTGGACGCATTATGTAAGTGTTGTGGTCGCAGCCGTTGGCGTGGTGCAGGCGGTGTTCCTGTGTTTGATCCTGCGGTCCGAAGGTTCGCGTGCCTTTGGGGCCAACCGATGGATGATGCTGTTTATTGCTGCTGTTGCGCTCAATCTGATTGAGGATGTGGCTGAACCTTTGGTCTCGGCCGATATGGGCGGGTTGCTTGATCTGTTCTTTAGTCCGATCAATTTTGCAATTGCGCCTGCGGTCTACCTCTATTTTCGGGAAATTTCGGGCAACCCGTCGCGCCGCCCGTGGGGGCATTTCATCTTGCTATTTGTGGTGTTTAACCTGACCGCGTGGGTTGTCACACATAATGGTGGTGGGACCGTTTGGGCGGGGCAATATACAATCGCGGAATTCGTTGATGCCTTTAGCTGGGGTACGATCTTTATCCAGATAACGATATATATTGTTCTGTTGTGGCAGGTGGCTTGCCGCTATTTGCGCAAGACCGAAGAACAGCTTGGTGCGGATCGCAAGGCCATGCAACGCTGGATTGGCGTGGTTCTGGGTGGCCTGACCTTCGTGTTTGTTACGGTCGCGGTAAGCAAGATTGTTGAGCTTTACTTGCCCGATAATGCCGAAATGTTTGGCACCGAGATCGCGTTTGCGCTGGTGCTGTTTGCCATGAGTTATGAAATCGCCACGCAGCCGGCCGTGTTTGTCATGGCTGATTGGCCATCAGATGATGCCAACGAAGCCGGCGATGTGCAAAGCCAAACGGTCATGTCGCCAGACGAAAATGCGCCCGTGCAAACAGCTCGGACGGATCATCGTGCGCATGATGATACGACCCCGCGTCCGTTGCTTGATCCCGATGGCGTGGAACGGGCCTTGGCGCGCCTTGAAGACATTCAGGCGCGGGGGGATATTCTTCTGGACCCGCTGGTGTCCTTGCCGAAACTGGCGCGTGCGGTTGGCATAACACCCAATCAGCTGTCCTATGTGCTTAATCATCATGTCGGCAAAAGCTTCTTTGATTTCGTCAATGCCGCGCGCATACGCGAAGCCCGGTCCGTTCTGGTGCTTGAGCCCGATCGTACCATTCTTGATATCGCGCTCAGTGTCGGGTTCAATTCGAAATCGACCTTTAATCTTGCCTTCAAGAAAATCACTGGTGAAACCCCCAGTGCCGTGCGTGAAGCCAGGGCAGGAAATGCCAATAATGATGAGCAAGCCGGGCTCCAGAGCCTCACAGGAAAATCATGATTAACACTATGCTTGGTTATCTTGATGTGACAATCGCTGTCATTGGGCTTCTACAGGGCGGTTTTCTGTGCCTTTTGCTAAGATCGGAAGGTGTTCGGGCATTTGCGGCCAACCGATGGATGATCTTGTTTCTTTGCTGTTTGATGATCAATCTTCTTGCTGATATCGGTGATAATTTCAGTTCTGAACAGGTTCGGGATTTGATCGTTCTGTTTTCCTTTCCCTGCAATTTCCTGATTGGGCCATCGATTTATCTATATTTTCGAGAATTATCGGGCACCCCGGAGCGTGCCCCATGGGTGCACTTCCTCCTGCCGGCGTTGGTTCTTAATTTGTTGGTCGTGCTTTTTGCCGTCGACGGATTAAGTGGGGAGGCCTCAGTCGGTTCTCTTGCTTTCCTTATCGAAGGCATCAAAGGCCTTTGTTGGGTGGCGATATTTTTGCAGGCCTGTTTCTATATCTATCAATTATGGATGCTGTCTCAGGTTTATTTCTGGCAAGTTCAGCAACAGCTGGGAGTAGGTCGTCGTGTGATTCAGCGATGGGTGTTTGTTATTTTCGGCGGGGTTTGTTTGATCTTTGTGACGGTTTTTGTCAGCCGGGTGGTCGCATTTTATATACCCGAGCAAATGGCAATGACCGGAACGGGTGTTGCCTTTGTGCTGGTTCTTTTTGCGATGAGTTATGTGATCGCAACGCAGCCTGCGCTATTTGTCATGGCCGATTGGCCGGAAAATATCAAAAGGTCTGCAATCGCAGACGGCGTCTTTGATAACAAGCGGGCGCAAGATCAAGAAAATGGCATGGGTGTTGGTGTTGCTTCGTCTTCGGAAGCTGCGCGATCACTGCTTGACGAGGACGATTTGCAAAGGGCTTTGACTAAGCTCGCCGAAATTCGGTCTCGACGCGAACTGTTACTTGATCCCTTGGTGTCTTTACCCAAACTTTCCCGGGCTGTTGGTGTGTCTCCCAATCAGCTTTCCTATGTGCTTAATCGTCATCTTGGGCAGAACTTTTTTGATTACGTCAATAGTGCACGTATTGAAGAAGCACGTGCAGTTCTGGTGCTTGAGCCCGATCGGACAATTCTTGATATCGCGCTAAGTGTCGGGTTCAACTCGAAATCGACCTTTAATCTTGCCTTCAAAAAGATTACCGGAGAAACACCGAGCGCCGTGCGCGAAGCAGCGCGCAGCGGAACAACGCTTGCTGCCGATGCGTCCGAACCGCCAATTGCAGGACCGAATCAACAGCATTGGACGCCAAAGATCGGGTGATCGCGGATGCTGTGCCCTCTTTTTCCCAAGGGGGCATACATGCTGCAACCACGCTTTATCATTCAACCCAATTTCAATTCTGCGACAGACGCGCACGCGGCAAAAGATCTACAGCGCATTCAGCGCTACCGAAAATGGACGCTTCGCGTCGGTGTTGTGCTGCTTTTGGCACTGGTTTGTTTTACCCGTGCAGGATTTGATCGCAACAGTGTTTGGCACCACACCATCCAGGTTATCGGGATGATGGCGATCATGGTCTGCATCGTGGGGAGGGGCTGGTGTTCGCTTTATATTGGCGGGCGCAAAAAGACCGAACTGGTGACGTCCGGCCCTTATTCGATGTGTCGAAACCCGCTTTATGTTTTCAGCTTCATTGGCGCATTTGGCGCTGGTGCCCAAACCGGCAGTATTGCCATCGGGCTTGTCTCGGCGGTTTTGTGCTGGGCGGTGTTCAGGCATGTGGTGCTGCGCGAGGAAGCCATGCTGGCGGAACGGTTTGGCCGGGCATTCAAACGCTATGTGAATACTGTTCCGCGTTTTCGCCCGACATGGTTCCGTTGGCGTGACGAGAAAGAGATTTTGTGCCGACCAGCCCTGTTTTTGGCCACCACCCGCGATGCGATGTGGTTCTGGATTGCCATTCCTGTGTTGGAAGGTGTCAAAATCCTGCAAGATCACGGGTGGCTGAAACCGGTATTCTGGCTGCCATAAATCCATGATCATATGCAGGGCAGAGATGTTGGGACGCGATCAGTTGATAACGTTCTCTGCCCGGGCTGCTCCCTTTCGGCTTTGCACGCCGTCAGGCGGCGGCGTTATCCGTTGGCCTGCCGCCAAAGGATTTGATCATCTGATTGCGTTCATCTTCACGCAGCGGATCGGAATCAAGGGCAAGGGCGGCTTCAAGCACCTGCGGTTCGACCATCAGGACGTCAATACCGTCCTTCATATCCACCTTCGCCCAGAGATGGACATGACATTCCAGCTTGATGTAGCTGCGCATCGCAGCATCAGGATCAAGCTTTTCAAGGGTGTCGACTTCATACTCGCCAGGCGAAAGCAACCCGGGATGGCCGGGCAAGTGGAACGGATGAAAGAACGTCACCGTACGATGGGTTGTGCGGGTTATGCTCATGATCATGGCTCCTTCGAGCATCCGGAAGATGGCCTATAAAGGTGCTGATCTGGTTTTTGTTGTGAATATGCACCTATCGGCGGTGTGGCGGGCGGTATCGTCCGGCCCGCTTTCTTCCGGCAGGTTGTTCTGGCGCCTTAGACGGGTTTGCTCAATCCCCAAGAAAGTCGTGCGTGGTACGGCCACAAAGCGCCATTTTGAGTCAGTGCTGGCCTGGGCCGACACTGAACACATAGTATTAAGATGGGCATTGTCGGGGCAAAACGCAAGATTTTCGGGGGCCTGCGGCAGTTTTGGCCCAAGCTTAAACCCCGCGTAAACTGCCCCAGACATGCACATGCCATTGCGGTAGCACGCGCACATCAAACCATTTGCGCTTTGCCACTTCATCGACCAGCCAGCGATACCGTTCGGTCAGGCCATCGATATCAACACCGTCTGCGCCATCCGGATGCGGCTCGGCAGGCGTTGTATTGACCGGCTGCAAACAGACCGGAATGCCAATGTGAAGGTTCCTCACATAATCGGCAAACATCAGGTCGGCGGCATCGCGCACCGGGAATTTCAAGGTAATGGCCGGACCATTCAGAATGCCATCGGACTGGGCTGCTTCGATACAGGCAGCAAGCGCTTCCTTATCAAAACTGGTCGAGGAACTTGGTGGTTTTGGGCTGATCGTCAGGAAATTGAGGTCGGCAAACCAGTCCTTGGCGATGCTGCCCTGGGTTTCAATCGCAAAGGTAAAACCTTCGTCCTTGCCCATGGTAATCAGGTCGCCCAGTGGTTGGATCGCCGGGTTGCCGCCCGACAGTGTAATCAGGATCGGTTTGCCACCGGAAAGCTTTTTGACTTCGTCCAGAACCTCGGTCGCGGACATCGGTTTCCAGTCCGCCCGAAAGGCCGGATCAACCGCATAAAGCGTGTCGCACCACGAACAGCGAAAATCACAGCCGCCGGTGCGGACAAACACCGTCGGCATGCCAATCAGGGCACCTTCGCCTTGCACGGTCGGGCCAAAGATTTCCGAAATGCGGATTTTACCACGTCCCTCGGAAATGTCGGCAAGGTTGGGATCGTGCACCGTCATGGACGATATTCCGCCCAGGTTTTCGGCGTTTCCGAGACGCGCACCGCCGATACTTCCGGCCAGCGATGATGTGCCCATTCATAAAAGAACAGCGCAAGCCGTTCGGCGGTCGGGTGATCGTGACCAAGAACCTCATTAAGGTGACGGTGATCAAACTCGTCATCAATCAGCCGTTTGAGCGGGCCCAATTCGCGGTAATCACGGACAAAGCCACGTTGATCAATGGCGGCACCCTTAAGCTCCACCTCGACGATATAGTTATGGCCATGCAGGCGCGCGCACGGGTGGTCTTCTTCAAGGCCGCTGAGTTGGTGGCTTGCAGAAAAGGCAAATTGTTTGGTGATGGTGAACATCGGTTTTCTTTCGGTGTCGTCCATTTCTGCCCCCATGAGCATGCGGATCGAGGTCCCCGCCTTCGTGGGGATAACAGTGCCAAATCAAGCAGGTCTGCGGTCGATCCGTCATGCTAGCTTCGGCGGGCATCCAAGGTGCAAATTTTAATTGTATGAGGATTACTTTGCTGCGCAATCGGTGGTGGGCAAGGGGCCGAATTTGCGCGCCATATGGTCGGCACGGGCCTGTTTCCAGTAATCGCGATCGACATAAACGGTCGGATCCTTGACGCGCGCCAGTTCAAGCGCCTCGCGCCGCTCGACACAGGTGCCGCACCGCCCGCAATGGGTTTCCCCGCCCTTGTAACATGACCATGTCAGATCGACCGGCACGCCCAGACGCCCTGCCTCAAGCGCGATATCGGCCTTCGAGACATTTACAAACGGGGTATACAGCTTGACGTCCTTGACACCCTCAAGGGCGTGGTCCTGCATGGTCTGGAACGATTTGATGAAATCGGGACGGCAATCGGGATAGATGAAATGATCCCCGCCATGCACGGCCGCGGCAACCGCATCGGCCCCGGCACTGGCCGCCGCCCCAAAGGCCACAGCCAGCATGATCGCATTGCGGTTTGGCACCACGGTGATGCGCATGGTTTCTTCGGCGTAATGGCCATCGGGCACATCGATATCATCACTGGTCAGCGACGATCCGGTCAAAAGGGCACCGACCGGGGTCAGATCAACGATGTGGTGTTTGACGCCAAGATTACGCGCCGCACGGGCGGCGAAATCGAGTTCCTTTTTATGGCGCTGGCCATAATCAAACGAAATCAGGGAATGGAGCTTGTGCTCAACCGCGACCTTATAGGCCAGCGTGACGGAATCCAGCCCGCCAGAGCAGACGACAATCGTCTTCATAATGATCAGTCTTTCGTGTTTTTAACCTGGTGCTACGACAGGGGAAGGATCATCCTTCCAAGGGGGCGGGGTTTGCCATGCCGGTTGCCAAAACGCAAGCACAAATCCACGCATGCGGCCATGCGTGATGCGCAGGAATGCTTGGGTTTTACACGAAATCAGCGATCAGACGGAGTGGCCGGATCAGGCGCGCTTTGCGCTAAGTACATGAAAACAAATCGGGACCTGAAAATGGCCGTCTTCGATATAGGGCGCCAATGTTTCAAACATCGCGGCATTGATCGCGCCGACTTCCATGTCCGATGATTTGCGCAGAACATTGCCAAACAGCATATCCATTTGCGGTTTCCAGAACGGGGCGTTTTCGGGAATACGGCCAGCCGGGCTGTGGGTTGTCGCTTCAATCCCGGTAAAGCCTGCTTTCTCAAAGCGCATCATGGATTGATCGGCATCGCCAAAGCAGAACGGGTCGAGCCCGGCGGCATCAAACCCGATGCCAAGGATGTTGCCAAGAACCGCATCCATTGCGGCAAACAGCGGATTATCCACAAGCGGCGCCCAGACCATAAACACCGCCTTGCCACCGGGGCGCAGAACGCGGAATGCCTCGAGAAGCGCCTTGTCCGGATCCTCGCAAAACATCACGCCGAAACGGCACGACACCACGTCAAAGCTCTGATCCTCGAACGGCAGTTTTTCCATATTGGCCGGAACAGCCTTGATGTTGGAAATTTCTTCTTCGGCGGCGCGTTCCATCAGCGCATCGCACATGTCAGAAACAATGTCGGACGCAGTTACATGTCCCGCAATTCCGGGGATGTTAGCGCTATCATCCGTGCCGCCGCCCAAGGCACGGGCAAAGGAAAAGGCCGGTTCGCCCACCCCGGATGCCAGATCAAGCACCTCAAGCGGCGCGCCATTACGCAAAGCTGCAAGCCCCGGAAGATCGGCCGCCTCGATCATGTGGCGGTTGATCTTCTCGGCCGCCGGTGCCAGGCGTTCTGCCCAGGTGATCCAGTCGGTCGAAAGGTTTTGCCAGGTCTGGGATGATTTGTCGGCGGCGGTGTCGGATGTGTTGTCGGATGTCGGGGTGGTCATGGTCGATATGTATCCCTTTGCGTTCCGCAAAGACCATAGACTTAAACCCCATGCCGTTTAAAGGATGTTTTGCAGCGCAATGAGGGTCAGAAGCCCCGCGCGGGGGCGCGGGGCTTCCTACACTCGCTGAGAGGTGGCTCTTCAACCTGCCAGCAAGCGTATCAGGTTCTGGCGCATTTCACTGACGCGGGCCAACATCGCGACACTTGATTTGATCAGGATTTGTTTCGATGCGTAGTTGGTCATTTCCATCGCAACGTCGAGATCAAGCAGGCTTGAGCGCGCCTCCTTGACGTTTTCAAGCGTCGAGGCAAGGCTTTCGCTGGCAGCATCCAGACGGTTCTGGTTGGTGCCGATATTGGCCCGTGCGCGTTGCAGATCATCAATCGCGCGCGCCACAGCCTCGATCGCAGTTTGGGCCTTGGCGGATGTGGCAATCGCATTGCTGCCCAGCTCATCAAGGCTTGTCTCCGTGCCGTTTTTGCCCGTACCAAGGGCGGCACCATCAACCGCGGTCGTCGGGATCGAAAGCTGCGCACCGCCGGTATTGCCGCCGCCAAGCTGGAAATAGATCTTGTCAGGCAGTTTGTTGCCCTGATCCTCAAGAACCGATAAAACCGGGCTGGCGCCAAAAATCTGTGCTGTGGCCGATCCATCGGCACCGGCACCATCGGAGCCCTGGGCCAGGGCGTTGGTGATGGTGGTCGCAATATTGAAGTTCAGGTTCACGTTCACACCGACATCCTCGAAATCGAGTGTCTGTGTTTGACCGGCATTAAGCGCCTTGCTGCCGCCGGAGGCATAATCGGTGATATCGATGCTTTGGGTCCGGTGCGGACTGGTGCCATCGATTTCGGATATCGCACTCAGCAAAATGCGATCCCCGGTTTTGAGCAGATCAAAGCGAAGCTGATTATCCGCCGATCCGTTATCGTTGGCGTCACGAGCCCAGTAATTGTCATCGGTGATGGTGAAATTTGAAAAGCCATTGGCAACCGAAAGAACCTCGGCAGAGCCGCCAGCCTGCAAATCCGAATAATCAAGGGACACATCACTGCCATCGCCGAGCAACTGGATGCCGTTGAAATTGGTTGCGGCCGCAATGCGATTGATCTCGGTGCGCAGGGCGACGAATTCGTCATTGAGAAATCCGCGTTCCGTGTCTGACAGGTTTTCCGATGCGGCCTGAACGGCCAGGGTGTTCATGCGCACCAGCACATCGTCGATGGTGACCATGGCCCCGTCGGCAATTTGCAGCATGGAATTGCCCTGACCGATATTGACAATCCCCGCTGTCAAGGAAGTGGCCGTCGAGTTCAGCCGCGACCCGATGGCCATTGATGCCGCATCATCGCGGGCAGAGACCACACGTTTCCCCGATGACAGCTTGGCAAGCGACCTGTTCGCGGCCTCCTCGGCGCGCGCCAGATTGCGGTGCGCCAGATTGGCCGCGTGGTCGGATATGATATTTAACGCCATAACGCAGTTCCTACCTGAACAAGCAAAGATAAAGGGTGGCGGCGTGGACGACCTCCTCCTGAGATCGGCTGAAGGCAATGTTAATTAGATAAAACTTAAATGGCAATATCTAATATTAGAATCTTCTTAATAGTAACTATCTGAAAAATATAAGAAATATGCCACCCTACGCGAAAGAGGGGGTGTCTCATACGGATGGAAAACAGCTGTTTTGCGGCTGTTAACTTAAACCCGCGATAACGCGCGCCCTCACAGGCATTTTCGCTCCGCGTCGACAGGGGACGTAACGCGTAAAGGTGCCCGATGGAGCAAGAAACACAAGAAGGCCTGAACATCTGGCGGCTGGCGGGGTCATCCATCTTGGCCGGATTGACCTGTGTGCTTTATTTCGGGTTTGTGATTACGCTTTTTGCCGGATTTACTGCCGATATTCAGCGCGATTCCCTGCTGCGGGAGCTCGGCGTGTCATCGCCTGGCATGTTGGAACGACTGGTCCTGCAAGCCTTCCATGAAGCCTCCTTGCGCGAAGAGGCCGGCATTTTGCGCGATGATATGCGCGCGATTGATACCAGATCCCTTGAAGAAACCCGGAATGGATTGGCCTTGCGCAAGGATGCGATTGCCGCATGGTGGGACGCGTTTGGCAGCTATTCACGGCTTGGTGCAACCGTTGCCAGCAATCGCGATGCATTTGATCCCGAATTTGCAGGTGCGTTCTTGAGTGCGCTCAATGCGGCGCATCAATTCGTGACAAGTCAACAAACCGCCATGCCAACCGACGGGCTGTTTGATCCGCCAACCGGCATGGTGGGCGGCGGTGGTACAACCCTTGGCCGCGCCGGATCGCCAATGCTTGATGTGCCCTTCGGGGAAAGCGATGCGGACAGGAAACGTCGTGCAGACGGCATTGAAATCATGACCCGGCTTCACGCCCTGCTTGATCACCCGAAATTCACCGACAAAGCCCCGGAAGCCCTGATGGATCGCGCCGGCCAGCAAGTCGATGCCATTCGAAGTTCCATGATCCGGTTTGACGAGAAAAACGCCCGCGCCCAGATCGAATGGGCCAATATTCGCGCCGAAAACCAGCACGCCGCAAAGCTCAGAACGAGCTTGCAAAATGAGCTGGCCGAGATCGAGGCAGAGATCAGACGTCAGGACGAAGAGTTTGGCCAGGATACGGTGTCACTGGTTGCCCTGTTTCAACACCCCGTCGGCCATATGCTGTCCTATTTGATCCAGTTGCCCACCATCATGCTGACCTTGTTGGTCACAGTCGCGGCAGGCGGATTGGGGGCGGTGGTTGCCTTTACCAGACAGAATTTCGGTCAGCCGCCCACGGCCCAAACGCCGCCCAAAACACCACCCGATGAAAATGCCGCAGATCACAACACCTCAGATCACAATGCCATGGATCAAACCGCGCCGGAGGCAGTGCCTGCGCCGCAGTCCGATACAGGGCCGCGGCTTCAGGGATGGGAACATCTTGGCAAAAGCCTGAAGCCCGCCGCAAGGCTGCTCGTCATGACCGGGGAGGGGATCGCTGCCGCCATGGCCATCTTCCTGTGTACAGAGGCAGGCGTACTGATGGTCAGCCAGGGCGGACCCGACGGATCAGGACAAATCGATATCAGCCCGTTTCTCGTGACCTTCATGGCCTTTGTCTCGGGCTTTATGGCCGAAGACGCCTTTGCGCGTATTCAAGCGGCTGGTCAAAAGTTGTTTCGTGTGACGGATGATCATGAACGGGGTTAGGGCCTGAAACTAAACTAGATTAGAGTTAGCCTGTGTGTCTTTGACGAGACATTTTTTGCAAAAGTTCACTGCGTCACAGTTCTCTCAATTTCTTTCAACATGCTCAAGGATTCTGGAGACATATTGATTTTCAGTGCCTGCGCCGACGTAAGTAATACATGAGCTACTTTCGGTAGGCCGCTGAGCGCGGAGTTCCTGCAAGCTGCTTCTATACTAGGGCAATAAAGCTGTGGGGATAGGAACGCAAATCTCTGATGTTCAAGAGCATACAACCATTTTTCGTTGCTTAAAGTTTCGAGGTGTTTTGCACAGTACTTACTTCCATACAAAAACAAATTTAAGACCCGGAATAGCGAAGTCCAAAGCTCATCAGGTGGTAAAGGACCCTGCTGCAAACTTATTAATGCAAATGCAACCTGTTCTTGTAGAACCATGTTCGGTGGCAAGCCGCCTTCTAAAATATGCAAAAATCTCTCTGTGGCTTCTGTGGTGCCAGCAAGCTCAAGCAAACTTGCTCGCCAAGATGCAATCGGGAATTCGATCTTAGGTGACTTCGATAGCAGAATGACAGTTGCCTCCAGCATAAAGTTTTGAACTCGTTCCTGCTGGGCTGGGTCACTCCAGAATATTGTTGGTAGCTTGGGGATATAAGTGGAGGACCAACTGGCATCTAGTCCTTCTTCATTTAGTTTCTTGCTTGTTTCCAGTGCTTCCATTGCGCGAACGTAAGCGGGAATTAAATGCTCGAAGTCTCCGTTGATATAAACCGCATTTAACTCAGCAAATCTCTGCGATGTCTCGATGACTAGGGTTCGTTTGCCGCCAGTAAAGTGTTGCGACTTGTTTTGAATTCCAACATCTAACTTAAGGAGTTTTTCTGCATTTGCTAGAAGCTGCCAAACTGTCGATAGTTCCTTGATTTCAAGGTCTTTCATACCCTCGTGGGGGTCTGGCTTGCTGCACATGCCCGGTAGAGGGCGCATCAATTCATCGCTCGCCTCATGTCGGGTTTCGAAGTAGATCCAAGCAACTGTGTGTCCTACGGTAGCATGTAAGTGTCGGACGTTTAGCTCCTGCGATAATGGAATTTCTTCTAGTTCGGTTAGGGTGTCGCAGAAGAGTTCTAAGCTTCCCGAGTAGTTCTTACTCATCCATCTTGCAAAGGCTGCGTCAGCCATCAAGCCGATAGCGGTAGTCTTGAGAAATTCGGTGTCATGAGACAACTTTGCTCCTTCTAAGAAATAGTCCTCGGCTCGATTCCAGTTATCAAGCTTGGCGGCGCTAATCCCGGCCATCCGCAACGTGAAAGTCAATTCTACTGACGAAAGTTCTTTGCTACCGCCTATGGTACTGGCGAGTTCTAAAACTTCTTTGTAATTACCTGAGTGGAAAAGAACTTTGGCCTTCTGATTAAGCAATGGGAGTGCATTGGGGAAATTGCTTAGCGCGTTGCGCACAAGATCAAGGGCTTTTGCTGGCACCTTTTCGTATTCATCGGCAATCACCGATAGTGCTACGGAAGCCGCGATAATAATTTCAGAGCATTGCCAAGCAGTAGCACAGTCGATCGCTTTATTTAGAGCCACCGTTGTTTTTTCGATGTCCAGTGACCCGTTTTTAACCTCTTTCCACCACGCACGGCTAATTAGCATTCCAGCGAAATCACTGTCGGATTTACAGGTTGCAAGCAGGTGGTTTCTTTTTTCCTCTGTTAAAGCATTCAAAGCATCTAGAAGATCAACTAAATCATCTAAGCCAGCTGTACGAACCGCTTGATAAGAAAACAGAACTTGAGCTGGTAAATTGTCTCCAAACTTTGGAAGGTCCTGAGAGGATTCAGCGAAAGTTCGATGGATTTCACTGATTTCGTCGATCGTATCTGCGTGTTCAATTAGTTTGGACAGCATAGATACGACCACACCTGCAGGGATATGGATCTCTAGTGTGTTGAGGATTATGCCGTACGCAAGAGCCTCGGAGTATTGTCTTGAATTTGGTTCTTCAAGCCGGTTGATACAGCTTTGAATGTGGTCAATGATATTTAGGGATCTATTGGAGTTTCCCGATGCTACGGATATTCTGTATTGTGCAAGTCTCAGAATCACTTCAATACTAGGATCGCTTGGTAGAATGAATCGATCACTATCTAGCGTTAATATCGGTAGCCATTCCAATTTTCCCGATAGTTCATTTAATTTTGATTGGTTTTCTCTAATGATTATTTGAGAGAAATAAAGTATTGGAAGTGTGGATTTTGCGAGAATTGCATGTAGAAGAGCTGTTCCAATCTCAGCTTTGTTTGTGGTTTCTCTATTCATTGCATCGATTGCAATGGTTTCGTGAACAGTTCTAATTTCGTTTGCGGACAAATTGCTTTCAGCTGCACCGATGAGCAGAGGGGATGTCCGGTACCTATTATCTCCTTCATTTTCGACCCAAGGTCCAACAAGGGTATCGAAAGCTTCTCCGGCAAGTCTCAATGGAGGGGGAGCTGCTGCCAGTGAGGTTGCCATCTCACGTGAAAATGAACCGGAGATTAGGCTTAGACGATAAGCAAGAACTCTTACATTTTCGGATGGGATTTCTTGCATTAGGCGCTGCCGCGCTTCAGATCTAACCTTTTCCACAGCTTCAGGCTTGGCAAGGTCATCCTTTTTTGGTTTTGGCCACCCTTGCGCTACTAAACTTCTCACTCTTGCATGAACGAGCTGTGGATGTCCGCCTGTGGTAAGAAAGATTAGTTTGCTCCATGAGTTCAAAGCATGTGCATCTTTCAAGCCATGCTTCTCAAGCATCTCACTGATGTCTCGTTCCTGAAAAGGAGGAACTTGTGTTTGACTTTCCTCGTTAGCCCAAAGTTTGGGAAGAAGCTGCAAGGAAGGTGCGAATGGGGAGGTGATTAGTATTACGCCTCCCGCATCTTTAGCTCGGAAAAATAACGTAATTAATTCGCGTTCATATTGACTCGCACTACGCAAGTCCAAGTCGTCTAATACCAAATAAGGGGTAATGTTCGAAGTGTTGAGTTCAAAGCTCGCGTGTCGAAGAGTGTTTTGAATTTGCTCACCGGATAGACCGCGAAAGCCGCACCAACCCCAGTTCTGAGTAATTTTTTGTGCAATCAACAATGCAAGGTTGGTTTTGCCTAAGCCGCTGCTGCCATGGAGGAATAGTATACTTTGTCGCTTCGCCGTTTCGGCAAGGCTTTGTGTTAAAGAACTGCGAGAAATCTGTCCATTCACTGCCGGGGGGGCAGATGTAATCGAGGGCGGAGAAGATACCAGCTGATCTAGGCGAAATGCATCAGCGGTGCCTGCCAGCTTGTAGAGGCGACTGCTGTGCCTGAGCGCTTCAAGCTCTCCTCTGGGGACTGCTTCTGTTGTGGCATCATCAAAGGACCGCAGAAAGTCTACGCGAGTTAGGGCTTTTGGGCCTTCCTTTGTTAAAAGGTCTACTATCTTCCTCAGTAAATGATCTAGAGAGTTCGATGAATGGTAAGAGTTGATTCCAAGTTGGTGGCCGTGAAGAATCAGATTGTCGTGAATAGCGTCTTGAAGCGGTACTATCGGTTTTGATCCAAGATCCCATTTAATTGGGATAAGTAGTTTTTCTTTAACAATTTTGTCATTTGAATCTTTTAGAAATTCTTTTAGTGACCGAGAAAGGTCGAGGTTTAGTAAAAAAGATCTGAGAGGTTGGATGTCAACTTTACTGTTTGCAGCACCTTGCCAATAGTCTAAGCCATTAATGTTGGTGCCAAAGGGAGAGCCTTTTTCACAGCCGGGATGTGTAGTCGACAAAAATCGAAATTTAACTTGATTATTTGGATTATTTTGACTGTGGCTCCAGAAGTTATTTATGGCGTCAATCACGCTTCTGCTGCGAAGCGTAATGTTTCCACTAAGATCCTTGACTTGGGTTACAGTCGCTTGTTGTTGTTCGTAGATGTCAAAGTCTTCTGCTCCCTCTAGGACGAGAGTTTCATCCTGATTGAGATTTGTCCAAGCCAAAACACTTTGATAAGCCTGATATACGTAGCCGCGTATGCTATCAGTTGCATCTCTTTTGCTGTCTGCGCGAAGTTTGGACGATGTCATACACAGTTTCTCATGCTGCTACGTTAGTTTAGTAAAGGATATCACTCGTTCAACCTTTGCGGAAGAACTGTGGTTAAGTGAGCCGAACAAAAAAACCGGCCCCAAGGGAGCCGGTTTTAATCTGTGCGAGCGAGATGTTTGGAGCGTTAGCCGTTGGTGCCGTAGCGCGGCGCGTTGCGCTGGGCATTGCTGCCAGCTTCGGCGTAGGCTTGGCTTGCCTGTGCGGTCTGGGTGACCTGCGATTGCAGGACCTGTTCATCGCGTTCCGGCGTTGCGGCCTCGGCGGCTTCTTCCGACGCGCTGCTGTTAAACAGTTCGGTCAGGCGCTGCTCGATGCTTTGCAGGCCTTCATTAAGGCGTTCTTCGGTCTCGTTGATATTGCCGTTAATTTCGTCATTCAGCGCGCCCAATCCGTCAAGAATGGCGCGGGCATCTTCAAGACCGGCTTGAATGCCTTCGCTGGCCTGATCGAAAATTTCGCGTGCTTCGGCCTCGGAACTTGCATTGGATGCAATCAGATCGCCAACGCGGGCGAGAATGCGGTCTGCAACGCCCTCTGGCGTGTAATCGTCGGGATTAACACCCTGGATCGACAGGCCGGTGGATTGCAGGCTTTCATTGATTGCGGCAACGATATTGTCCGCCGACAGGCGGGTCGCCGATTCAGAAGACAGCGAAACAGACGTCGCAGCGGCAAAGGCGGACGTGCCATTATTGTTGCCAGCTTTTTCAGTATCGCCCTGGCCCGGCAAATAGGATTGTGCCGAACGCGTAGACGCGCCGGATTGTTGGGATGACAGACCACCAATGGTGATATCCATAATCGTCCTCCCTGGACGGAGAGCTTTGAGAGCTGTGCTGACAATCAGCACTTTTCCAAGCAAGCTTGCGCAGCAGTTTCGCGCGCGAACAAGGACTTGGCAAATTTCACCTTTTAATATGGCATGGATGGCCAGGAAAATCCAGTGTTGTTGTATCAGGGCCGATGTGCAAGTTCGGGTTGATGGTCGGGCACTGGTGTATGCATTTCGCCCGGTTGGTGCGGGCGGTTGGCGGCGGGTGGCGAATGTTTGGCAAAATCGTCGGGTTTTCGCCAGAAATCTCGTTATCTGATGTTGCACGTCGATCAAAGCACGCTTATGAACACAGCTTAAGAATATTTTGGAACCCGATCCGGGGAAGGCGCGCCATTTGGGCGGCGCCGGACGCCAGGGTCGGAGTTGGACAGGCAGGAGTTGATTAAGCGTGGCGAACTATCAGGAAAGTGCGCGGGAATTTGAAAAGCGCTGGCAGGATTACTGGCGGGAAAACGATACTTATCGCACGCCAAATCCCGGCGATGCCGATTTCGACGCAAGCAAGAAGAAAAGCGTCATCCTGGACATGTTCCCCTATCCAAGCGGGGTTGGCCTGCATATCGGCCATCCGCTGGGCTATATCGCGACCGACGT
>NZ_DCAO01000104.1:187892-188332 GCF_002311515.1 Thalassospira sp. UBA1131 | reverse complement strand
CCGCATCGCCGTTTCGCCACGACCGATGTCGATTATTACAAATGGACGCAGTGGATCTTCCTGCAGCTTTTCAACAGCTTCTATGATCCGACCGTCGAATGGAAAGGCCCGCAGGGGCAGGTGATCAATGGTCGTGCGCGCCCGATTGCCGAGCTGCGCCCGTTGCTTGAGAGCGGTGAGTGGTTGCTTGACGAAGATGGCGTGCCGCAGCCGAAATCCGTAATTGGTGAAGGTACCAAAGCCGAAGGCAAAGAGATTGATCGTGCGATTGATCGCGGGCGTCTGGCCTATGTCGATGAAGTGCCGGTCAACTGGTGCCCGATGCTGGGCACGGTTCTGTCGAACGAGGAAGTCACCAACGAAGGCAAGTCCGAACGGGGTGATTACCCGGTTTATAAACGTCCGCTGAAACAGTGGATGTTGCGCATTACCGATTATGC
>NZ_DCAO01000104.1:144329-187635 GCF_002311515.1 Thalassospira sp. UBA1131 | reverse complement strand
TTTATTGGCGCGCATGCGACCAACCCGGTCACCGGTGAAGAAATCCCGGTCTGGATTGCCGACTATGTCCTGATGGGCTATGGCACGGGTGCCATCATGGCGGTTCCGGCCGGCGATCAGCGCGACTTTGAATTTGCCCATAAATTCGGTCTGCCGATCAAGGCGACCACCAAGCCGTCCGAAGCTTGGCTTAAGGAAAACGCACCGGCGGATGCGGCGGAATCTGATGCCACAACGCTTCTGGCGCGCTATGAGGCGGAGCCGGGCGCTTTCAAACTTGCCCAGACCGAAGTTGGCGAGACGATCAATTCCGCCAATGACGAGATCTCGATCAACGGTCTTTCGACCCCGGATGCCAAGGCCAAGATCATCGAATGGATGGAAGCCAAGGGCATTGGCCGCGGTCGCGTGCAGTATAAGCTGCGCGATTGGCTGTTCTCGCGTCAGCGTTATTGGGGGGAGCCGTTCCCGGTTCTGTTCGATAAGGAAACCGATCAGGTTCACGGCATTGCCGAGGCGGCGCTTCCGGTCGTTCTGCCGGAAATGACCGATTTCAAACCGAAATCAAACGAAGACCCGAATTCAGAGCCGGAACCGCCGTTGGCACGCGCCAAGGACTGGATGGAAGTGACGGGGATCGTCCTTTCTGATGGGTCGGTTCTGCCGGTGGATGCAGAAGTTGGCACCAAACACACCCATGGTGGTGCGGAATATGAAGTGCGCGCGTTTAAACGCGATGCCAACTCCATGCCGAACTGGGCGGGGTCTTGCTGGTATTATCTGCGCTATTTCGATGCCAAGAATGATGCCAAGTTTGCATCCGATGATGCCGCGGCCTATTGGGCAAACAGCACGGACAAGGACGGCAACGCCCTTCCGGGGTCGGTTGACCTTTATGTTGGCGGGGCTGAGCATGCGGTGCTGCATTTGCTGTATTCGCGTTTCTGGCACAAGGTTCTGTTTGATCTTGGCTATGTCGCAACGCCGGAGCCGTTCCAGAAGCTGTTTAACCAGGGCATGATTACGGCCGATGCCTATACCGATGCGCGCGGGGTTTATGTCGACATCCATGATGTTGAAATGCGCGATGTCGATGGCAAGAAGGTTCCGTTCAACGCCAAGACGGATGAACAGCTGATTACCGTTCCGGGCAAGATGGGCAAGCGTTATAAAAACGGTATCCCGCCTGAGGAAATCTGCGATCAGTACACCATCGATACGTTCAGAACGTACGAGATGTATATGGGGCCGCTCGATAGCTCCAAACCGTGGCAGTCAGATGCGATTGTCGGCATGATGCGCTTCCTGTCCAACGTCTGGAAAGTCACGACCCAGATGGAGCGGACAGATAGCGTCGATGGCAAGATCGAAACGCTTCTGCACAAGACGATTGCCAAGGTGACCGGCGATATCGCCGATCTGCGCCTCAATACTGCGATTGCGGCACTGATCGAGCTCACCAATGCGTTGACCAAGCAGAATGCTGTGCATGATGATCATGCCAAGGCCTTGGCATTGATGGTCGCACCGTTTGCCCCGCATCTGGGCGAGGAGCTTATGAGCCGGATGGCTTCTGATGAATTCGGTGCCAAGAAATCGGTGATCAAGTTCGACTGGCCGGAGTTTGATGCAGAAAAGGCCAAGGATGACGAGTTCGAAGTGCCGGTTCAGGTCAATGGCAAGAAACGTGGTTCGGTCATGGTGGCGGCTGATGCCGATCAGGCAACGGTCGAAGCACTTGCCAAGGCCGATGAAAACGTCGCCCGCCATCTGGAGGGCAAGGAAATCGTCAAGGTGATCTATGTCGCCAAGCCGACCCCGAAACTGGTCAATATCGTGGTGAAGGGCTGAACCTTTACCGCCAGAGTGAACATTTGAGAAGGGCATGTTGCTTTGGCAGCGTGCCCTTTTTTATTGGCGCGGGTTAGCGGTCTGCAAAGATGGCCTTGGGGTCGCAATCGCTGATGATTGCGGCGGCTGGCAAATCGCGTTCAATGATCTTTTGATCTGGCAGGAGGCTTGCGCGGCCAAACAGTTTTGCCAGGCTCCCGTCGCACAGCATTTCATAGATCGCCTTGTTAAAGGCTTTGCGGTTTTCAATCCCGGCAAGATCGGCCTTGAACAGGATCAGGACATTTTCGCTGGTGACCGGATCCTCGCTGACAGAGATGGTGCCTTCAAGGCCAAGCAGCTTTAAGACATGGTTGCCCGAAAAACGTTCGATGATTGCGGCATCGAGGCGATTACTGGCAATCATGCGCAACAAAAACGCATCGTCTGGCACGCGCTCAAGGTTGAGTTCCTGACGATCGAGAATGTAGTCAGGGTAATGATAGGCGGCCAGTCCAACGCGCGTGCCATCAAGGTCTTCGAGCTTGGTGACATTGCCATGACCAAATTGATCAGTGCTGTAAAAAATCAGATTTTCGCGGCGATAAAACGGGACAGAGGCCAGCGAGACCGGAATTTCAGAAAGTGACGGATATGCGCCTAGCGCATCATATTTTCCGCTTATGAAGTCCTGTACCGCGCGCCGTACCGGCAGAATATCAATGACGACGTCAGTGTCCGACCGCCTTGCTATTTCCGCATACATATCGATGAAAACACCGTGATCCTTGCTTTCCGCCATCAACGGAATATAGGGAAAAACCACCCGGATCGGTGACGTTGATGGCGCGGCCAACACGTGTCCGGTGAACATTAGAAGGCAGCCGAGGGCGGCGGAAAGAAGACGCATATAATAAGGTACATGTGTTGTGAGGCTGTAATGGAAACTAGACCACGTTCCGGGAGGCGGCACAAGGACGCTCTCTTTAACCGCCAAGCGCTTATCAATTGACGGGGCATGGTCGGCTGTCTACTAATCGGCAACCACGTTGTTTGTAAGGTTTTACCAATGAGCCACGGGCGCAAGATTTCAGTTATCGGGTTAGGCTATGTCGGTTTGCCGGTGGCTGTGGCATTTGGCACATCGTGTGGCCGGACTGTTGCCTTTGACATCAATCAGGCGCGCATCGCCCAGCTTAAAGCGGGTCATGACGCGACGGGCGAAGTCGATGACCATGAACTTGCCGCAGCCGATCTTTTGTTGACCGCTGATGCCCAAGACCTTGCCAAGGCTGATTTTCATGTTGTCACGGTGCCGACGCCGATCGATAGCTCGAACCGTCCGGACCTGTCGCCGCTGCGCTCTGCTTCGAAAACCGTTGGGGCCATCCTTAAAAAGGGAGATATCGTTGTTTATGAAAGCACGGTTTACCCGGGGGCGACCGAAGAAGTATGCGTTCCGATCCTCGAACAACTTTCGGGCCTGAAATCGGGCAGTGATTTTACGGTGGGTTATTCACCCGAACGCATCAACCCGGGGGATCGCGAACATCGCTTTACGACCATTACCAAGGTTGTTTCGGGTCAGGATCAGGCAACGCTGGATATCGTGGCCGATGTTTATGGCAGTGTGGTGACCGCTGGCATTCACAAGGCGCCAACGATCAAGTCGGCCGAGGCGGCGAAAGTGATTGAGAACACGCAGCGTGATTTGAATATCGCGCTGATGAACGAACTGTCTCTGATCTTTGACCGGGCAGGTATTGATACCAGTGATGTTCTTGCCGCGGCGGGTACCAAATGGAACTTCCTGAAGTTCACGCCGGGTCTTGTCGGCGGGCATTGCATCGGTGTTGACCCCTATTACCTGACCCATAAATCCGAAGAGCTTGGCTATTACCCGCAAGTGGTCTTGGCCGGTCGCCGGGTTAATGACGGCATGGGCGATGTGGTGGCCAACAAGGTCATCCGAGCCTTGCTGCGTGAAGGGGCGACCAAGAACCCGACCGTGACGGTACTTGGTCTGACCTTTAAGGAAGACGTTCCTGATATCCGTAATACGCGTGTGATCGATATCGTTCGGTCACTCGAAGAGGCCGGAGTCACTGTGCAGGTCCATGATGTGCATGCCGATGCGGGCGAAGTGGCACACGAATTTGATGGTTTGAAGCTTTGCTCGGATAATTGCTTGGAACCCGCCGATGCGGTGGTTCTGGCCGTGTCGCACAAGGAGTATGTTGCCAAAGGCTGGCCGCTCGTCAGCAGCTTGCTTAAAGATGGCAAGGGCTTTGTTGCTGATGTGCGTGCGGTTCTGCCGCGTGAGGCTGTGCCGACCGGCATCTATCTTTGGCGTCTTTAAGCCCGCAAAACTATTCGTCCTGATAAAGATCAAGCTCGCGCTGCAGCTTTTTCGTCAAACCCTTGGCGACGATGCGGTGCGAGCTTTTTAAATGGTCCTTCAGGTCATCGTCGCTCAAGCCCGGCGCATCATAGTGCTGGATCCACTTCATGCCACGCGATGCCAGATAGGGGGCAGGACGCAGGCCGGGCATATCTTTCAAGACTTCATAGCCGATTTCTGAGGTCTTGAACGTGACACACAATGTCTCATTTTTGGCCCAGCCACCAATGGCGAACACCTTGCCGCCGACTTTCCAGACATCCGCGTCCCCCCACTGAACAACGTGGGTTGTCTGCGGCAGGGATTTGCAAAAGGCGTTGAATTGGTCCCGATCCATTCTGGCCATCCTGTTCATGCGTTTGCCGTCGGTATTGATGGTACGCAATCACCCTCGGCACGTCAGTGATTTTCGATAATGCTGTGAACCCGTTGGCGCAGTTTTTCGGCAAACCTGTCTTGGCGGAATTTCTGTCGGCACATCTGATAGGCTGCATCGCGCATAGCAGTTGTTTTCTCCGGCGCACCGATTGCTGCGCTGATCGCATTTGCCAATTGTTCCGGGTCTTGGGGCGGGCACAGTCGCCCGGTTGCGCCATCGCGCACGAATTCAGGCAGGGTTGCGATGTCGCTGGTGATTACCGGCACATTGGCCGCCATGGCTTCGAGCACGACAAGCGGTTGGGCTTCGTTGGGGTAGTGGCTGGGAAAGATGAAGAGGTCTGAGTTTTCAAAGGCATCCAGCCGTTCAGGATCGGAAACTGGTCCGAGATATGTCGCTGCCGCATGCATGTGATATTTTTCAAGTAATGTGGTGAGCTCGGCTTTACTGATGTCGCCTTCGGTCCCGGCAATCGTCAAATGGCAAGCGATACCTTGCGCACGCAGGATCTCACAGGCAGCAAGCAGGGTTTCAATGCCTTTGGCCTGAAACAGGTTGGACAGCCATAAAAGCCGGATTGGATGATGGGGCACCCATTGTTTGGTGGCTGGGCCGACGAAGGCACTATCATCCAGGCAGTTGGCGATGATGGCAGACTTGCAATCAAGGTCTTGGATTTCGGCGCGCAAGCTCTCGCCAAGCAGGATGACGGTCTGCTCTTTGAAAACCGTCTTCTGAAGCAACTCAGACCATTTTGATCTTCCCATTTCAGGAAGACCGCGACCGTGCAGGTGCAGAATTGCAGGGACGCACAGTAGCTTGGCCAGAAGTACATAAATGCAGTCGCGGTAATAGGCGAAGCCATTTGGTGCAAAGCCGATGTAAAGCGCCTTGGCGCGTGGCAATGCCCAGATCAGGCGCAGCAACAACCAAACCGCCAACCCGATCTTGCGCACCGAAAATCGATTTACCTCCGACAATGTCCGGGCAAAGCGCATTTCAATGACATGCAAATCAAAGTCTTTCGCCAAGGCCGAAATGGCGAACTGGTTCATTTGGGCCGCCCCGTGCATGGGCGTTGGCAACTGAACCATGGCGATGATTTTCGGGCGGTTGATCATCGAACGTCTCTTGCCGAAAACAATTGCAACTCGCGAAGTTTGGCAGCCGCCAGCCAGATCGACCAAGGCAGGTCAGGGCGGTAACGCGCAAGAACGGAAGCACGCGTTTTCTGATAGAGCGCGTTCGGTATCCTTGCGAAATGGCGGGTGCCGGGATCAAGGGTACGTTCGATCAGGGGCATGCTTAGCCGATTGATGCGAGCCTTGGCAACGCAGCAGGCGCGCAGATAGAAATCCAGATCAATGCAACAGGGCAAATCTGTTGCATATCCGCCCGCACGCGCCCAGACAGAGCGATGCATGGCAAGTGACGAATGATGCAGTGGGTTGCTGAAGTAAAGCCGTGCTGGTGAAAAATGCTGTAAGGCAGCCAAAGTCGGTCGCCACGGATCGGACACTGCGCGTGCGAAGACAAGTTGATTGTGGTTATTGGAAAGCACATCAACTTGCCGATCCAGCCGATCAGGCAGAGAAAGATCATCGATATCCTGAATGGCAATCAGATCGGTGGGGCTGTTTTCAATGGCGAGGTTAAGCGCTGCCCCCCGTCCAATTTTGCCGGGATAAAGGATGATCAAGCGCGGATCGTGTTGCCAGTCCGTTGGTATGGCAAGGGGGGTGGTTGAGCCATCATCGACAATGGCCGCATGATCACGGGGACCGAGTATCTGTCGCAGATTGCTAAAATAGCGATGGAGATGGGCGTCGCCATCGCGCACGGTCGTGATGATGGTGATCGGCTCACGCATCATAACCTCCCCACGAGATGGTCAGAGTGGCGCTGTTCCCTTGCCCTGTCTTCGCACGGATCCGTGTTGCCGGACCAGCAGCGGTGAATGTTGCTTGTGGGATCATGTGTAGCGGAGCGTCCGAGGTCAGCTTTATTCCGAGTTTTGGACAGATGATGGTGTCTTCCGCGATCCGGGTCAGGCCGATGTTGCCATCAATAAGAATTCGGAAGAGTTCGACTTCGTTAGCTGCGCAGTCGGGAATCTGTTCAGAGATGATGACGCGGGCGTTTTGAAACTCGATTGTTCGATGACCAACAATACCGGCAAGCTCGAAGCTTACATCAATCTTGTTCTCAGATATCTGGCGGGTTTGAAGAAAGCGGGAGAATTCTGTCTCGCCAATCGCGGGAAGCGGGTTTGAGGCTTGATCATAAAGGCTGGGTGCATCCTGTTCGCCGCCAGTTGCTGGCAAGAAGAGGCGGGCAGATTTTCCTTGGCCCGAAACAATGACGGGTGCGCCGGAGACATCAAAATTCTGTCTGCCACAAAGCGTCATTTGCGCGTGATAGGACGAGGATGAAAACTGCGTGACTATGTTTTTCGCGGTAGTTTCCGGTGCGTGTGACCGGATCTTTGGGGCTAGCAGTTGTGAGGCCTTCAGAAGCCAATAGCCAGCAAAGGCAAGGTAATCATCGTGGCGGTTATAGCTGTACCATCCCGGTGTTTGTGGATTTTCGGGGCCGGGGTTTTCGGGCAAGGGGGCAGGGGCGAACAGGTTGAGCGGCAGTTCACCTGCCGTGAGAACAGCATCTTCCAGCCGATGCAGGATTGCCTCTGCTTCGTTGGGGTAGCCGGTTTTTAACAACAAATAAAGCCCGCAGGTCGCGCCAAAACTCTGACCCGCACCACGTCCGAGCAGATTGACAAAGCCATGCGTGCCGACAAGTTGTGCCAGCATTTCGGTGGCCCGGTTGGCAATCCGTTGATGGTGTTTATGGGGACTGTCAGACAGAAGAGCTGCGCAAAAGGCGTGGTATTGTGTGGAGAAGCAGTCTGGTCGATCCATGAAAACTGGTGCACGCCAATAGCGAAGCAAGATGAAGGTTAAATGGACGAGGTTGAGGAGTTTTGCGGTTAGTCCAGCATTTCGCTTCTGGCGATTGATCAGCCCAAGCATCTGCCAGTTTGCGACATCGGGACGTTGCGGTTTCGCACCCCGAAGGATGTCTGTGATGGTACCCGATGACAGGCCCGGCGTATCCAGCAACGCATATTCGATGAATTCGCGGTGGTAGGTTTTATCGCCCGGCTCTGATCGCAAGGCATCAAGGGCGCGGTCGATATTGGGGCCAAATTTAACAGGATCAATCCGCGTCCAGAGATTGACGGCAAAGGCCTTGGCGTAAAAATCCGGCTGTTCAAACTGCCCAGTCGTCAGTTGACGTGTTGCGAGATCGTCTGCAATCCGCTTGGCCAGATTGAGGCAGCGTAAGCGAAGCGCGTCATGGGTTACTGAAAGTGACATGTCACCTCCATCGACAGGGACTGCCCTGCTTTGAGGCGGTTCAGGGGCACTGCCTGAATTTCAGGGCAGTGACGGCCCATGCGTTCGCGCAAGCGCCAGAGCAGCTTTTTGAAAACCGGCATACGCCAGAGCAAAGCTGAAAACCAACCCGGTGCCGATAGCGTGAAAAATCGGTTTGCCCAGCGCAGCCAGACCTGATCAACCGGGGCACTTGGCAGCATGCGGGCATGAATGATCCAGTGATCTCCGCGATCACGCAGATACATGTACGGGTCAAACCGGCCCGCCCCATCCGCGTGATCCAATGTCACGGATATTGTTACGCCGTCCTTCCCGATCAGTGTGACCTTATTGGTTGGATAAAGACGGTATTTGTCGCTGTTGGTGTGGTGAACTGTTTTGTCTGCGATACGCCCGTACTTGATGGCGGCTTTGTCAAATACCAGCCGGATGACGGCATCTTGCAGCAGGATCTCGTCTAGTGCCTGAATGCGTAGCTTAAGCCCGACTGTGTTTGAGGTGGGCTTACGGGTTTCGTACGCGATACGTATTCGCCCCCCAGAAAGGTGCCAGATGTCGCCGACCTGTTTGGCGTTTCGCGGTTGGTCGGTGAGTGTCACGAAGGAATGCTGGTCCGAACACTCCAGCCCCCACGGGCCAAACGCGATGTCACCATATTGGCCGCTGATCAGCTTATTGTTGGTGATGGTGGTGGTCAGTTTCGTCATGCCATGACGTGCCGTCTTGTTGCGACTTTCTGGCAGGCCAGCAGGATCAGAACCACACAGGCCAAGCGAAATTCGATCAGCATCATGATGTCGGTTGCGAGGTCGCTGGTCGGTATGGTTAATGCCGAGATGATCATCAGCGCAAGGCATCCCCAACCCAGCCATTTCACCGTTGATATTTCCTGCAATATCAGGATTTGTCGGGCGATGAACGCCATCAATACCGGCCAAGCTGCACCGATTTGAAGGATCGTGATCAGATCATCTGATGGGCTGGCATAAAAAAGATCGGCCAATTTGCCTGGCAGGAACAACAGCAGGCCCGCGATCAATGCCATTGGTGTCAAAAGCCAGATGTCACGCATTTGGCCCACCTCGTTTTTGGCAAACAGGGTTGAGGTAATGGCCGCAATCAGGCCGGCGCAAAACAGGAAAACGCGTTGCGCCAGAAACAGAGGATCGTTGTCTGCGCCCAACAGGACAAAGTCGAGATTTGGCACGAACCCGGCGAGCAGGGTGAAGCCGACAAGGCCGAATACGCTGCCCTTAGGGGCCATTGGGGTTTTGGTGGAGGATTGTTCAAATGCAAATGCTGTTGCGAGGACAAGGCTTGCCAGAGAAACTGCAGGTGCGATGAGATAAAGTGCTACATCTGAAGGGTTGAGCGATGCCCAAACCGCCACCATTATCCCGCATGCCTGACCAATAACTGCAATCATGCCAAGCCGTGAGAAGCGGGTTTTGGCCGCAATCATCCAGTCAGGCGAAAGGGCGGCGGCAACCGGTATCAGGATTAGTGGCCAATATTTCGCAAGCGGGGCGCTGGTTGTCGTTATGATCAGGATCGAGGCAAACCCTGCAATCAGGAACCTTGTGGCGACAACATGCATGGCTTGTCCGAAGGCCGCATTTTGTGCCAGTCGCACCAGAAGCGGACCACTTCCAGCCTGCGTCGCGGTAACCGCAAGACCGACCATAGCGAGCAATTGGAAATAGGTGCCAAGATCTGCCTCTGAATAGGCGTGACCGATCAGAACCAGAATTGCCATGCCGCCCAGCCGCGCAATCATATTGGCCCCGATCATCCACAAGGGATATAGCCGAGAACCCGCTGATTTTAGGAGGGCTGACCATTTAACCATGGCGCGACAGGATGGTTTCATATGCATGATCGACCCGCGTGCCATAGGTGTCGCGTAGATCGCTGGCGATTTGATCACGCGCCTTTTGGGCGATGGTTCGGCGCATCTCGGCCTGTGTGATCAGTGCCGACGCGGCCGTTACAAGCGCATCCTGATCCCTTGGCGGGATGATAAGGCCGCTTTGATGATTGATGACCGGACTTCCGGCATCGAACGTGGTGATGACGGCACAACCGGCTGCCATGGCCTCCATGGTGGCAAGGCTGCTGCCCTCTGTCAGGCTGGGAAAGACGAAAATGTCGGAAGACAACATATGATTGGCAACCTGATCGTGCGGCAGGGGGCCAGACCAATTCACCCCGTCGGGCAGATTTGAAAGCAGGCCCTTGGCACAGGGGTGTGCCGCGCCGATCAGGGTTAGTTCGGTCCTTAAACGGAACTGGCGGCGGATGGTTTTCCAAGCCGCCAGAAGATGGGCTGTGCCCTTGGCAAGCGACAGGTTGCCAACATAAAGAAGCCGAATGACCGTATCATCCCGCCTGAAACGCTCCCGATCCAACAGCGCCTGACAATGCGGCGACGTAAACGGGACCAGATATATCTTGTCAGGCGCAATACCAGTTCTTTGCAGACCGTCCACGACCGTATCCGAGGGCGCAAATACCGCATCGGCAAATCGGGCTTCTGCCGTGCGTCGACCGGCAAGGAAGGTCGATATTTCGCGGTGGGTGCGGCCGTGGGATGCATATTCGCCGACAAGCTGAACATGTCGGGTTTCGGCCAGTTGGCCGGTGATATCGGAAATCGTGATCATATTGCGTGCCTTTGCGCGACGCATCGCAGGCAGGCTGTAATTGCCCTGCCCATGCAGGATGTCGGCGTTCGGCATCTTAAAGGCGGCCAGCAGCGACAGGGGAACGTCGGAATAAAGATTGCGTGCCGGTAACCGAAGCTTTTGGGCCGTTTTTCCAAGCAGATCAGGCAGAAAGTGTCGGCCCGGAATATCGCAAAGCGCAGTGCCGACATGGCGTGATGGCGGGCGGATAAGACCCGTACCGTCATGGCGCCAGAAACTGTCCCAACGTACCAGCCGTTCCTGATCGGCGAGGTGCTTGGCAAGAATTCTGGCCTGATCGACACGGCTGATCATCCAGACCGAAGGTTCGGATTTCAAGGTGCGGTTACGATGTGGCGTGATCATCCCCACCGCCGCATGCCCGGGTTATGATTAACCGCCTGATGAACTGCCTGCCAAATGGTGTCGCTGTGATGGGCGGGGGTGTTATTGGCAATTGCCCTTGCTTGATGCAGACGCGTGTCCTCGAGAAGTTGCGGCGCATCAAGAAGGCGTTTGCAGGCCGTGATCCAACCTTGCGGATTATCGATCGGCAGGATTTCGGGACCGCGCAAAATATCCGGGGCGCAGCCGGTGAATGGGCTTGCGAGTGCAACCGCACCACAGGCAATCGCATCAATTACACCAACGCCATAGGCATCATTTCGGCTGGGGAATAGGGCGATCTTGCTGTTGGTCAGAATGGGCGGCAGTTGATCGTGGGGAAGTTGCCCGAACACATCCACCCGATCACCAAGGCCGGAAGATTGCGTAAGCCTTGTGGTGCTTTTAATGTCGGTACTGCCAACGATGGCGATACGGTTTGCAATGTCTGTCTTGGACAGTTCTGCGGCAATCCGCATGAAGACGTCAAAGCCCTTTGAAGCCGTTGTGCGACCACACCAGACGATGTCGTATTGTCGTTCCGCCAAGGTTTGGTTGGCGGAAATATCGGGTAAGGGAAATGACGGAGGGATGGGGGCGATCCAAATATGATCTGGCGATGCGCCATGGCTTTCAAACCACGCGGCCCCGCGCGAACTTGCAGCAATAAAGCCATCGGCACGGGCAATCATGATCCGGCGTAATCTGCGCCGAAGCGGATTGTCATAGGGGGCATCGGAGCCTGCCCAGCCATCGAATTGCAGCACGGTCGGAATGCGGTGTTTCAGCGCCCAGTTTTGCGCCTGCCATTGCGCGATGCCAAAACCGTTTAAGATCAACGCATCACTTGGTTCACGGCAAACAGCCCGGGTGACGCCAAACGGAAGTGATAGGGTTCGGTTTTCACCAAGGGGAATTTGAACGCCCGGCAAGGTGATATGGTCAAATGCGGGTGTTGTGATTGACCAGTTGCGTTGTGGTTCGCGATGTTGGGTACATAGTACACGCAAACCTCCGCCTGCGGCCGCCGCGCAATGATGAAGCGCGTTATAGGCATCAGATCGGTAGGGTGGCACAAGGTTGGTCAGCAAAGTCACCCTCACCGCGGCGATCACCTTGAGATGCTAATATTGCCTGCAACTCAATCATAAGTTACCATTCAATTCAACCAATTAGCCGTGACTTAAATCGTTGACGGTGGCGAAAGACGGACGCCAACAGCAGGAACTTTGTGTTTCTGCCGTTTTTAAGTGTCCGGCCGGGGTGACAGGGGTGGCAGATGCGTGACGAACTCAAAGGGCACAAAGCTGCCTTCTTCGGGTTGCCGCTCGATACGAGACGACGCCGTCTCGTCTGTGCCGATATCGCCTTGGGACTTCGCAAAGGTACGGCGATTGCCAACCAAGCCTGTTTTCGTCATTATTGCCTGAATGCAACCAAACTGCCCGCAGCCTTGCGCGATGATCGGTTGTTTTCAGCACTTTCGCGCGCAGATTGCCTGTCGGCGGATGGCACGGGGATTGTGTGGGCAGCCCGCCTGTTGGGGATCAAAGTTGCAGAGCGCGTCACTGGCATTGATCTGATGACCGACCTTCTGGCGCAGTTCGCGCAGGATGGCCAGCGGGTTTTCCTGTTGGGGGCGCGTCAGGATGTTTTGGATCAGTTACAGGTGGTATTGCCTGCACGTTTTCCCGGTCTGATCATCGCGGGTACCCATCACGGTTATGAGCCCGATGATAAAAAGCTGGCCGATTGTGTTGCACAGGCCAAACCAGATGCCCTTTTTGTCGCCTTGCCATCCCCGCGCAAGGAGCTGTTCGTTGATCAGTATGCGCCCAAGACCGGATGCGGTTTTGCCATGGGTGTTGGCGGGGCGTTTGATGTTCTGGCCGGGAATGTCAGACGCGCCCCGGTTATCTGGCAGCGGTGCGGGTTGGAATTCCTTTGGCGTATCTTCTGTCAGCCACGCTACATGATCCCGCGCTATGGGCGTGGGCTTTGGGCATTTGCCCGCCTTGTCGTGCCACGGATTGTGCGCTTTCAACTCCGGCGCCTTTGGCGTGCCTTGCGGAAAACGGCAACCATTTCGGTCATCTTTATGATGCTGACAACCGCCGCTGATTTACAGGCACAGCCGACAACCACAGCGACGTTTGATCTGGAAAACCGGCAGGCGGCGATCAGCTGGATTGAAGCGGAAATCGCAAAGGTCGAGGCCACCGAAGACGTCACCCAGCTAATTGATGCACTTATCGGAGCTGTGCTGTCAGAGGATCGCACCAACCAACAATCTGATATCGATTGGCAGGTGGCAGAGGACAGCCTTAAAGTATTGCTTGGTCTGTTTGATGTGGTTCTGGGCGGTGGTAGTAGCCGTTTTTTGCTAGAGACCGTGCTGGGTGGGGTGGTTCTGCGTCTGCTTGATCTTCATCCCGACCCGGGGCGCCTTTCGGAAATCGTCCGGGGTAATTCTTCGGATTTGGCAGAGCGCCTGTTTGAACGCAATGCCAATCAAGCACTGATATTCGCAGGCGAACAACAATCATTTACCGCAAGCATCGAGCCCGAAGTCGCACCGCGTGTTGTCGGTTCGGCGCGGCCACCTGAAACCGAACGGGCGCTGCGTTATTCGCTTCTTTTTGTTGGTGGCCCGCGAAACCCCGTCGTCGATAGCTATTGGGGTGTTGAGGATTATCAGGAACCAATCGGAATTCCAGAGCTTGAGGATGCAAGCCCGAGATGACAGAGCATCCCAACCATCCCGTCGCGATTACCAGTGTCGCGCAAGAACGGTTTGATCCGTCCCTGCGCGATTTGTTGAGCATTCTTTGGCAACGGCGCGGGGTTGTGGCACTGAGCTTTGTTGTTGTCCTGATCGCGCTTCTGAGCGGCATCGCCAATTGGCAAGGGGATTATCGGTCCGTCACCGAAATCGGGCTTTCTGCAAATGTGGAAATCGCGGAACGCCAGATGCCGGCGGCATTCAACACTGACCGGCGCATTGTAACCGCCCAAGAAATCGAAACGGCAATTGCCGAGATCAAAGGGCAGGAAACACTTTCCACCGCACTTTCGGTTTTGCGCGGAGAGGGTGTTTCCCTGACGGATACGCCGATATCCAGTGATCTCGAAACAGACGGGATCTCTCATCTTCGCAATGCTCTGGAAACCAACCGGATTGGCAATGCGGCGGTCATTGAAGTGGCCTTTGTCGCGAGCCGTCCGGAAACAGCGCAAAAGGCGTTGATGGCCGTTGTTGAAAGTTATCTTTGGCAGCGTGAAGACCGACAAAAAGCCGCCATTCGAAGGCAACTTGCCGAGGCGGAGGCGCAATTTCAATCTGCGCAAACTGAATTGGATGGTCTGGAAGGGGATCTGGCCAGCTTGCAAAACAGGGCCGGTATTCTGGACCCGGATGAGAATGCGCGGATGCTGGATCGCATCTATGCACTCGATGAGCAGGCTGAAAAACTGGGGCAGGAGGTTGTCAGCCTCAGGCTTGCGCGCCAAAGCCGCAATGACGCGGTAAACCTTGATGATCTTCTGGCGATTGACGATGTGGCAAGCCATCCGATAGTGCGCCAAATCTCGGCACAATTCGAGACGACAAAACAGGAATTCGTCAGGCTTGATCAGCGTTACGGCCCCAAGCATCCAACCATGCAGGGCAAGCAGCAAGAACTGGACGATCTGCATAAACAACTGAGCGCTGTCGCCAGCAATATCGCCGATCAAATGGATATCACCCTTGCCGGGGCGGAAGAAAAGCTGCGTCTGATTACGGCCCAACGGGATCGTTGGCAGGAACGGATGACGCTCCGCAATACAAGCGTTCAGGGTCAGGCCGCCCTGGTGCGGTCTGTCGCCATGGCGCGCACGAATGTTCAGGACCTGGGCCAGCAGGTGCAAGCCTTGCGCCGTGAAATGGCAGCGTTTCAGGGGGATGCTTCGATCCTGCGTGCGCCAACTTTGCCAGCGGCAACCGAATTTCCGGCCAAGCGCGATCTTGCCATATTGGCGATCATGATGGCGCTGTTTGCCGCTGTGGTTGCCGCATTGCTGCGTCACTATTTCGATCAGAGCATTGATGACGATTTTGATCCTCAGACGGCGTTGGGCATCCCGTTATTTGCCCGTATTCCGGAACGGTCGAGGGCGACCAAGGCCGCCACCACCTCAGCCCATGACGAGGCCGCAGGCCATCTGGCAGTTCTGATGCGGATCATGGTGCAGGGCAGGGACGTCGCAAATCAACATCACAAGGACGGGCAGGTGGTTGCAATTGGCTCAGCACTCTCGGGCGATGGCAAAAGTCACATCGTTCATGCGCTGGCTGAAAAGCTGACCGGCCTGGGGGCATCAGTGATGGTTCTCGATGCGGATTTGCATGACCCGGCACCGCCAAACCGGGCGCGACATGACGGTGAACTGACTGCCGATCTGACAGATGTGATGTCGGGGATTGTGGATCTGGATGCCGCCCTTGCCGGGGCAGAAAACGGCGAGGGGTATCGATATCTTGGTGCGCGCATGCCGGTGCCGGGAAATATCGCAACAGGCATGATAGATGGTCAATTGTCTGATTTGATAAAGCACCTGCGCACCCGGTTTGATCATGTGATTGTTGATACGCCGCCGATCCTGTCCGTCGCGGATGGTGTGATTGCGCTGGGACTGGCCGATGTCAGGCTGTTTGCCCTGCGCTGCGGCCACAGCAAGCGCCGTGATATCACCCAAGCCCTGTCGCAATTGCGTGCAGCCAATATTGTGCCGGAGGGCATTGTTTTGAACGGTGCCAAGCCGCGTGCCGCCTATGGCAAGCCACAGGCGGCACTGGCAACCGAGGAGCCGACGTCATGAAGGCAGCCTTGATTGTGATTGCCCTGCTGTTGCTTGGCTCTGGCGGCGTGGTTCTGGTTTCGGAGGGCAGGGCGCTATCGCAGCTTGAAAACAAACGTGCCGCCTTTGCCAACGGAGACGGCTTTGGTGCAGAGCATGATGCGATGGTGGTCGATGGCTCGGAACTTGACGAACAGCTTAAACAGCGGCTGATCGAAAGGCCGTTTGATCCGGTTTTGCTGGGGCTGAAGGCGGCAATAGTGGCCGCGGATGATTTGGTGCTTAGCGCAAAGCTTCTGGATCAGGCGCAGGCGATTGCCCCGCGTGACCCACGGGTGCAGGCATTTCGCGATGGGCTGCAAGTGCGGCTTCAAAGCTGGTCATTCCCAGCATCACCATCGGCAGAATAAGGGCAGGCATGACCATGACCCAATCACCTATGGTGCCGAGCATTGCCATGACAAAAAGGGCGATCAAAAGCGCACGCGTGTCGGGTTGCAGGCAGGTCGCAAGAACCGTTTTGATCGCGAGTGTAAGTGCTGTTGCGAGGATCAGCATGACCGGAACCCCAAACATGATTGCGCCATCAAGCCAAAGGTTATGGCTGCTAAACCAGTGGGCATTGGCGTTCAGGTCCGGGGTGGCGAAATGAGCAATGACCAGTCCAATGCTATCCGCCCCCCATCCAGTCAATGGCCGTTCTGCAATCGCCTGCAGGGCGGTGATCCACAAATCATCGCGCTGTATCAGATCACTGCGGGCAAGGTCGGTGAAGCGGTCGAAAAGTTCCGGCGATGCGATGATTGCGATGGTGATGGTCGCGATGATGCCAAGCGTGATCACAATCAGCCGCTTACTGCTTTGCACTTTTTCGCGCGGGGTCAGAATCATAAACAGTGCCCCGCCAATCAGCGCCATGACAAAGGCCAGCCGCGAATGGCTTTCGATAAGAGCCGCGGCAAACAAGACAGCAATCGCCAGCCAGCCTCCGGCCTGATCAAGGCGCTGGGATGTGCTCGGCGCCCGACTTTGATCATACAAAAACAGGCAGGCCAGAATACCCAACCCCATCAGATTTCCGAACGCTGTACGATTGGCGAAGCTGGCGGTCCAGTCGTGAAGATGGGCCTGTTTGGCAAACCAGAATGTCGTCTGCCATCCCATCAGATCAGCCCCGGCGGCCAGCGCCACTTGAAGCGCACATGTGATGACAATGGTGCGGGCGATGGTGATGTTCAGATGGTTTTGAAGGCGTGCCAAAAGTGCTGTCAGGCTCGCAACACCGCCCATCCAGATCAGATACGCCGCGATATTCAGCCAACCGTGCGGGGCAAGTGCGATGTGCGGCGCGTTGAACGGATAAGCTTGAACTGGCCAGATCGGCAGGCTTTGCAGGATCGCCCAACCAATCAGCGCAGCGATCCCGATCCAAAGATACAGCAGGTACTTGCCGAGTTGCACAGGACCGGGGCGCAGGCAGATCGCAAGCACGCCGATACCGGTCAGGATCGCCAGAATGGCAAGCGCCCATGGCCGCAATCCGCCGAGCAACAGCGGGGCCAGAATGATCTGCGCCATCAGACAGGTTTGCGCCAGCCAGAGCATCAAGGTCAGCCAATCTGCTTTGAAATCAAGAGCTTCAGCCTAGCCGAATTTTCGCACCCTGTCGCGCTGCTTGCGCAGGGGGCACGGCGGTGAAAGCTATTGAGACCGGGGTTGTGCAATACGCCGGGCAGGGGCCGGGAACCGCCAGCCAAGCAGTATCACTGCCGATCTGGTTGGTACTTGTGGGCAATCTTTTGATGGGCACCTCGCTCTGGCTGATTGCAGCGGGCGGAATGGCCGCCAAGCTTATCCTGCTTGGTTTCTGGATTGTGATGCTGTGCGCATACGCCCGTCCGGTTCGAATTACGCCGGGTTTGATTGCGGGCAGTTTGGTTCTGGCTGGGCTGATTGGTGTCATTGCGACTGGCAATGGGGCAATCCTCGAAAAACTCCGCCTGATCGGCAACCTTTTGATGCTGCCCGTCGGGCTGTCGGTCGGGCTTGTGACTGGCCGGGACAGCCTTCGGGTGATGATGCCGGTTCTCGTGCTTTATCTGCTGCTTTCGAGTTCGTTTCAGATGACCCATGAGGGCATGCGTCTTAATCAGCCGTTCTTGTTTTTGGGGCTTTTTGCGCTCTGTTCGGTGGCCGGGTGGCGTGGCTGTCGGCTGCTTGCGGTGGGATCGGCCTTGGCGGTGTTGCTCAGCCAAACACGGATTGCGGTGTTGGCGATGTTGGTCAATTTGCTGGGCATGATCCGGTTTTCGCGGGCGATGACCTGGCTTGTCGGCAGTGTCGCATTGGCCGTGGCTGGCTGGTTTGCGATGTCCCATCTACCGCGCCTGTTTCTGACCCATGGCAGCGGGCGGTTGGCGTTCTGGCAGGATTTCTGGGGGATGTGGCAAGGCGGCTCTTTAGGGCAAAGATGGCTTGGTTTCGGGGCCGATTCGGTGGAAGAAATCCTGTCCGGCTACCAATCCTTCGCATCGTTTGGTGCCTTGCATAACGACCACTTCCGCATGCTGTTTGAAACCGGGACCACCGGGGCGATACTTTGGGCAGCGGGATGGGGTGTCATGCTTTGGACCGTGCGCCATGTGCGCCTTGCCGTCTGTATCCTGCTTTCGGTGATGCTGACCATGGTGACGGATAATACGCTGAATTACGGGCATTATCTGGTCTGTTGCGGGATGGCCGCCGGGATTGCTTCGCGTGCGGGGTGTGCGCATGAATAGGGATCGTCTGATCGATATCCGGGATCGGGTCCTTGCCCGTATGGTCGCTGATGGCTTTGCCGGGGCCGATCCGTTTGACGGGCTTGAAAGTGCTGTGTTTCGCGCAAGCGGGCTTGGGCGGTTCCGACTGGCGCGGTTGGCATGGTTACAGGCAATCAAGCGTGGTCCGGAAGGTTTGCGCAAGGTTGTTCGCATTCCCCCCAAGGTCAATCCGAAGACGCTGGCCTTGCTGGGTGGGGCTGGGCAGGGCGTGGTTCTTTGTGACGTTCGCGATAGCCTGTTGAAACTGCAAAACCTGGATGGCGGATGGGGATATCCATTTGAATGGCAGGCGCGGGCCTTTTGCGCCAAGCGCCATCAAAGCAATGCCATTGTGACAAGCTTTGTCGTTGACGCGTTACTTCAGAGCGGGATGCAAAAGGATCACCCGGCGTTGGTTCATGCAGCAGGGTTTGTTGAAAGCAAGCTTTGGCGGGAAGGCTATTTCGCCTATTTCGATCATGTTGTCGTTGAAATCCATAATGCCAGCCTTTGGGCGGCCTTTGCACTGCATCGGGTGATCGGGCCAAATGATAAAACCGCACAGGCAGTAGAGCGCATTATCGCCGCGCAAAAGGCCGATGGCAGCTGGGCCTATGGCACGCGGTCCCATCACCATTTTGTGGACGGGTTTCACACGGGTTATGTTCTTGATCTTCTCGACCGCTTGCGGGCGTCAGGGATGGACGGGCTGAACAATGCCATTGCATGTGGCTGGCAATTCTATCGCTCAGCGTGCTTCGATAAGAATGATCTGCCGCGCAGCTTTGCCGGGCGGGATGGCTACCTTGATGCCCATGCAGTTGCACAGGCGATGGCAAGTCTTAGCCGGTTTGGGGATCGTGATGGGGTAATTCGGTTGTCAGAATGGGCCGCAGAAAATCTTTTTGATCCTGGCCGCGATCTGTTCTTTGCCGGGATCAAGAAAGACGGCAGGCTAGATCGGCGCAATTACATGCGCTGGACGCAGGCATGGATGGTCTGGGCACTTTCAATCATGATAGAAAACACCGGCCCGAAGCCGTCGAACCCGCAAGATCAAACCATGTCGAATTTTGACCCGACCGCGCCACTCAGTTTTGCCCATCCCGATCCGAACCGGGCGGAGACAGAGGCGGCCTTGCGCGCCTTGCCCGAACCTGTGTTTCGCGGGCTTTATGACATCACGCGTGCGGCGGCATCGCGGGCCAAGGCCGAAGGGGCGATGGAAACGCTTTATGCCCTGACGCGCGGGATGAAGATCCTGCAGCGGATTGGCGGGGAACGCAGAGTATTGTTTATGAAATCCCAATCGCATTTAGAGCATAAATGATATAGACTAAGTTAACTTAGTCTATATGGAGAGCGTTATGGGCATAGTTAACATTCATGAAGCCAAGACACATTTGTCCCGGTTGATTGCGCGGGTTATGAGCGGTGAGCAGCTTGTCATTGCAAAGGCAGGCAAGCCTGTTGTGCAAATGTCTGCCTATCAGCAAAATGAACTTGCGCCCAAAAGGATCGGCTTCTTGAAGGACGAGGAAATTCTGATTCCGGATGATTTTGATCGCATGGGTCAGGATGAGATCGAAGAAATGTTCGGGGTCAGCTGATGAAGCTATTGCTTGATACCCAGCTGATCCTGTGGGCAGCAAAGGGCAGTGATCGATTGTCGCCTGAGGCCCGCAAGATGATTTCTGATACAGAGAACGAGCTTCTTTTCAGTCCTATCAATATTTGGGAAATCACGATCAAGAATGCGCTCGAAAGACCTGACTTCAAGGCAAACCCGCGGCTCATTCGGCGGGGAATGCTAGATAATGGCTATCTGGAGCTCCCCATGTCGAGTGAGCATGCGCTCACTGTTGATACGCTGCCGCCGGTGCATAAGGATCCGTTTGATCGAATTCTGATTGCACAAGCAAAGGCGGAGGGCATATTGCTCCTGACTGCAGACACTTTGCTAGAGCAATATGGCGAGCCTGTTCGCCTTGTTTAATCCCGATTTTCAGGCTGCGCAATCTGGCTGCGATACAATGCTGCGGCCCAGCTAAAGGTCAGAGCCGCAGCGTCCGATAGCCGAGCAGATTTGCTTAACGTCCGCGCAGCTCGTCGGCGGTCAATTGGCCATCGCCGTTTTCGTCAAGATAGTTGAACATCCGGTTATGGACGGCCTGGAATTCTTCAAGCGCCAATTGGCCATCGCCGTTGGTGTCCATCATGACAATCATCATTTCCGGGCCATGCATTTTGCCCATCATGCCCCCCATCATCATGCCGCCATTCATCATGGCACCATTCATCATAGTGCCATTCATCATACCGGGGCCCATTGCACCGTTATTGCACGGCATCGTGTTGCAGGGACCGTAACCTTGTCCGTTGCCCGGGCCATATCCCTGACCCATCATGCCCGTACCTTGCATCATACCTTGGCCCTGCAGCATGCCTTGGCCGTTGGGGTTCATCATTTGCGGGCCTTGTTGGGCCTGGGCGACGCCAAGCGCACCGGCAAGCATCAGTCCGACTGCGGTTATTGCGAGATATCTTTTCATCATAAGTCTCCTGTTCCGAAGGGATGAGACCATTATGTGCAGATGACCCGTCGCATTTTTGCGGATCGAAGGCGGGAAACTGCCCAAAACAATAAAACCATTCTATCATGACCAAGAGTGTGCGCATTGAGGCCGATCAATCGGCATCTGCCGTCAGAATAAATTCTGGCGTGATTTTCATTGCCCCGGCCAACCCCGCAGGGATATTGCTAGGCGATGCCCGCTAACAGGTATCTGCCGTGCCAAGCTGAGTATTGAAAACATATGAGTTCCCGATTTCCCGCCCTGCCGATTGATGCTGTCCTGCCAGAGGTGATTTCCGCGCTGGAACAAGGCACCAATGCGGTTTTGCAGGCGCCACCGGGTGCTGGCAAGACGACCAAGGTGCCGCTGGCGTTGCTTGATTGCGCGTGGCGCGGAGATCAGAAGATCATCATGCTTGAACCGCGTCGTCTGGCAGCGCGTGCCAGTGCGCGGCGCATGGCGCAGTTACTCGGCGAGGCGGTTGGCGGGCGTGTGGGTTATCGCGTCCGGTTTGACAGCAAGATTTCCAAGGACACGAAGATCGAGGTCGTGACCGAGGGCATTCTGGTCCGCATGATCCAGGATGACCCGGAACTTTCCGGTGTTGCCGCCGTCCTGTTTGATGAATTTCACGAACGATCATTGGATGCCGATCTGGGCTTGGCCCTTGCCCTTGAAACGCAAGGGGCGCTTCGTGATGACCTGCGCCTTGTGGTCATGTCGGCCACCCTTGATGGCGAACCGATTGCGCGACTGATGGGCGATTGCCCGGTGATCACATCCGAAGGCCGCGCCTATCCGGTTGAAACGAAATACTTGGCCCCCAAGCCCGATAAATGGGGCAATGTCCGCATAGACGCCGAAATGACATCGGCGATCAAAACGGCCCTGAGCGAAGAAAGCGGATCGATCCTGGCCTTCCTGCCGGGGCAGGGCGAAATCACCCGGGTTGAAAGTGCGCTTAAGGATGCGGTGGGAAGTGATGTCATCATCGCCCCGCTTTATGGCGCAATGGATGCCAAGGCGCAGGACATCGCGATCCAGCCCGCCCCGGACGGCAAGCGCAAGGTGGTTCTGGCCACCGCGATTGCCGAAACGTCACTGACCATTGATGGCATCCGGGTGGTGGTCGATAGCGGCCTGCAACGCCTGCCAAGGTTTGATCCGGCATCGGGCATGACGCGGCTGGTCACGGTCAAATCATCACAAGCCAGTGCCGAGCAACGCCGCGGCCGCGCCGGGCGACTGGAACCGGGCGTGTGTTATCGCCTGTGGCCGGAAAATGAACAGCGTGCGCGTGCGCCCTTTACCGCGCCCGAAATTGCCGAGGCCGATCTGGCACCGCTGACGCTGGAGCTGGCCCGTTGGGGTGTTACCGATCCTGAAACGCTGCCGTGGCTCGATGTGCCCGATCGCGCCAAGATTGATCAGGCGCGCGATGTCTTGCGCGGGCTTGAAGCACTTGACGATGATAACCGCATTACCCCGATGGGCACGGCCATGGCCGGATTGCCGGTCCATCCGCGCTTGGCGCATATGATGTTGCGCGGTGCGCAGCTTGGCCTTGATGATGTCGCCTGTGCGCTGGCGGCGTTGTTGTCTGATCGTGATTTCATGCGCGGGCGCGGGGCGGATTTGCGCATTCGGTTGGAGGCGATCATCAAGGGCCGGGCGCCCAAAATGATATCGGAGGCCGCCAAGCAACTTGCCCGCCGTCTGCGCGATGCTGCCAAGCAGGGCGGGTTGGCAAAAACCGATACCGCGCGGGTGGATCGGGCCGATGAGGTTGGATTGTTGCTCGCCTTTGCCTATCCCGACCGGATCGGGGAGCGCCGCAAGGGGGCGGACGCGCGCTATCGCCTGTCGGGCGGGCGGGGTGGTGTTTTGCCCAATGAAGACAGCATCGCCAATGAGCTCTATATCGCGGTGGCCGAACTGGACGGGCAGGCGCGCGAGGCCAAGATTTACCTTGCGGCACCTGTGGCGCGCGCCACCCTTGAAACCCATTTTGCCGATCAGATTTCCGAGGGCACGGAAGTCTTCTGGGACGCGCAAAGCGATGCGGTTGCTGCCCGCTGGCAACGCCGGATTGGCGCACTGGTGTTGGATGAAAAAGCCACCCATGACGAAGCCGATCCCGAGGCGATTACAGCGGCCATGATCGAGGGCATCCGCAAGCTCGGCCTGCATTGCCTGCCATGGGACAAGGCATCAGAAGGCTTGCGCGAAAGGCTGGCGTTTCTTCATCGGGTGGAGGGCGATGTGTGGCCCGATGTTTCTGATGACAGGCTTCTGGCATCGCTTGAGGACTGGTTGGCACCCTATCTCGGCGGCATTACCAAACGAAGCCAGCTTAAACAGATCAACCTGTCTGAAGCGTTGCTCGCCGGGATTGATTGGAACCAGCGACAGGAAATGGATCGCTTGGCCCCCACCCATTGGCAGGTCCCGACCGGATCAAACATCCGCATTGATTATAGCGGTGAAACACCCGCTTTGCCGGTGCGCATGCAGGAAATGTTTGGTGCCACCGAAACGCCAAAGGTGGCGAATGGCAAGGTCGCGGTGACCTTGCATCTGCTATCCCCCGCACAACGGCCCATTCAGGTGACAAGTGATCTGATCGGGTTCTGGAACGGGTCCTATGCGCAGGTGAAGGCCGAGATGAAGGGGCGCTATCCCAAACATTACTGGCCTGATGACCCACAAGTCGCCGAACCAACACGGCGGGTTAAAAGCCGGATGTAAGCCGTGTAAAGATTGCCGTGTCACACAAGATGACGGGAAATCCACTCGGCGGCCTTGAGTGCGCGGGCATCATCTCCAAATCTGGCAATCACCTGCAGGCCGAGTGGCATATTGTTGGGTCCAACCAATCCAGGGACGTTGATGCAGGGAACGCCTGAGAATGTCCAGATGCGGTTAAAGACCGGATCACCCGTGGCATCAAGGCCAACAGGTGCCTCGCCCGGCGCACTGGGGCAGATCAAAACGTCGCACTCGCCCATCGCATCCGACAGCGCAGTACGAGAGCGTCTTGCCTGATCAAGTGCCTGATCGTAGTCCTGGGCTAGGACATTCATCCCGGCATTAAATCGTTCACGGTACTTTGCGCTGACGCGATCAGGGTGATTGATGACATCAAACAACCCGGTAAAACTGACTTCATAATCCATCGCACGCCCATGGGCATTGGCAAGGGATGCAAAGATTTCCGGCAAAGTGATGTCGGAAACCTTGGCGCCAGCCTTGCCAAGCCTTGACGCCGCATCCCGCAGCAGGGATTGCGTGCTATGTTCGGCTGCATCCCACTGCGGTGTTTCGCAAAAACCGATGTTGGGCACGAAGTCCCCGACATCCTTGCGAATGTCGAGTTCTGGTCGCCGTCCAAGGGTGGATGCAAGAAAACCCGCATCTTTTACCGTCCGGGTTAATACCCCGAGGTGATCCATCGACGGCGCGAGGGGCCGAATGCCGGTTAATGGCAAGAATCCGTAGCTGGGCTTATATCCGACAACGCCGCAAAAAGACGCAGGACGGATGATGGATCCTGCTGTTTGAGTGCCCAATGCCGCAGGAACATGATAATCGGCAACTGCTGCTGCAGAACCGCTTGATGATCCGCCGGGCGTTCTGCGCAGATCGTGGGGATTTGCGGTTTTGCCAGGCTGGAAATAGGCAAATTCGGTTGAAACCGTTTTGCCCATCACAATGCCGCCTGCATGGCGGATGGTGGCAACACAGGTGGCATCTTGGGCTGGTTGGTTATGGGCGTAAATTTCCGATCCATAACCGGTCGGCATATCGACGGTATCAATCAGGTCTTTGATGCCGATTGGCAGACCGGAAAGCGGGCCTGCATTGACCTCCTTGGCGGAGCCAGATGCCTTGGCCGGATCAAGATGGATCCACGCCCGCACATCGTCTTCACGTTGGGAAATGCGTTCAAGGCATGATGCCACGAGTGTTCCCGCACTCAAGTGACCGCCAGAAATGTCGCTGGCGGCTTCCAGAAGTGACAATCTGTAAGGTAAAGTCTTCATTGATTGTTCCAGTTTTCCGCCAGGGCGCGATAGATTTCAACTGCCTGTTCGATCCGTGAGACGTAGCAAAATTCGTCAGTCTGGTGGGCCATCGCGGCCTCGCCGGGGCCAAGGATGACGGTCGGGGCGAAATCAAAAGCGCGGGTGAAAATCGACGCATCCGTGAAATAGGCGGCTGTTTTGGGCGCGATGGTGGCTTCGTGCATCGGTGCGACCAGTTCAAAAACCGACTTCATCCACGGATCGTCTGGGGACGTCCAGACGGGTTCAAGATCGACGACCCGTGACAAGGTAACTTCCGGGCCCAGATAACTGTCGAGTTGATCCATAATCGTCTCGTTTTTCTGGCCGGGGATTGTGCGGATATCAATGCTGAATTCGGCATGGTTGGGCACAGAATTGACATTGATGCCGCCATGAACGGTGCCGACATTCAAGGTCGCCGGTCCCATTACCGGATGACGGGCAACATTGAAATCAAACTCTTCGAGTTTGGTGATGGCGCGCGATGCCTTGTAAATGGCGTTCACACCAAGTTCCGGCATGGACCCATGTGCTGTCACGCCTTCGGTGTTTGCATGCAGCCAAAGTGCCCCCTTATGCCCGACGTAAGGATAGTTCGATGTGGGTTCGGCTACCACAACCGCAGCAGCCTTACCTACAAGATCTTTCTGGCTGGCAAGATAGGCCGCACCTTCGCAACCGGTTTCTTCGCCAGCGGTGATCAAAAGCACGACCCCAGGGCCGGTTTCGAGCTCGGATGCGATTTCGATGACAGCGGCGACAAAGGCGGCAACGCCCGATTTCATGTCGCTTGAACCGCGACCATAAAGTTTGTCGCCCGATATCTCGGCATCAAACGGGGGCATCGACCATGCGACATGGCCGAGCGGGACGGTGTCAAGGTGCCCGGTAAAACAGATCGGTGGTAACCTTTCGGTACCACCAATCCGAGCAATCAGGTTGGTTCGGCCCGGCGCGTAGTCATGATAGGAAATCTTAAATCCATGTTCGGCCAGAAGATTGCCGACAAATTTAACACAATCCTCTTCCGGGTTGATGGGGTTGACGGTCTGGAAGCGGATCAGTTGACGCGTCAATTCAACAGCATCAATTTTCGTCTTAGGCACGGTTTGTCCCCTGTGTTTTTGCGTTTCCAGTCAGCCGAAATAGGCTTCATGGACTTCTTTGTTTTCGGAGAGTTCCTGTGCCGTTCCTTGGGCAACGACACGTCCTTGGGACATGACATAACCGTAATGGGCGATCGCCAAAGTTTGATGCACGTTTTGCTCGACAAGAAATACGGTAATACCCTGATCGTTGATCCGCTTGATTATGTTGAAGTTCTCTTTGACAAAAAGCGGTGATAAGCCAAGGGATGGCTCGTCTATCAGCAGGACTTTCGGGGCCGCCATGAGGCCGCGTCCGATCGACACCATTGCCTGTTCGCCGCCCGACATGGTGCCGGCCAACTGGTTGCGGCGTTCTTTCAGGCGCGGGAAAATTTCAAACACCTGATCCATCCGGTCGCGGAGGACCGCATCGGCGTTTTGCCGATAACCGCCAAGTCGAAGATTTTCGACAACAGTCATTTTCGGAAACACCTTGCGGCCTTCGGGAATGCATGCAATCCCGGCCGAAATGACCTTGTGGGTTGGAAGACCTATCAGGCTTTGGTCATCAATCAGGATATCGCCTGACCGGGGCGGTGTCAGGCCAAGAATAGCCCGGATGATGGTTGATTTTCCAGCTCCGTTCGATCCCAGAAGGCAGGTGATTTTTCCCGAAGAAACCTTCAGGGAAACGCCTTCTAGAACATCCGCTGAATCATAGGCGGCATAGATGTCTTTGAGTTCAAGTGCGCTGGCCGTCACCATTGTTATTCCCCCCCCAGATAGGCTTCCTGGACAAGTTTGTCAGAGGCAACGTCGCGATACGCACCTTCACAAATCTTCTGTCCGAAATTCAAGACGATGCACTTGTCGGTCACACGTTCAATCATGCCCATTTCGTGTTCGACCAGAATGATCGAAAGACCGTCGATCATTTCGCGGACTTCAAGGATATCATCCATCAGTTCGCGGGTTTCTTCATGGGTCATGCCAGCTGATGGTTCATCAAGTAGCAGTAAACGGGGATGGCTGATCAGTGCGCGGCAAATCTCGATCCGGCGACGATCAATCATCCGCAGACTTCCGACCGGGTCAAATATCTTCTCTGCGAGCGCAGGATCAAAAATCTTTAGAAGCTTGTGGGCTTCGGAGTAGTTTTCTTCGATCTGGGCCTTCAGCGCCTTGCGCTGGAAGATATTAAACAAAATTCCCTGATTAAGGCGCTTGTGGTTGCCGATCATGACGTTGTCAAAAATCGACAGTTCAAGGCACAGGCGCGAACGCTGGAAGGTGCGCGCAACCCCTGCTTCGTATACCTTCTGGGCGGGCCAGTTTGTAATGTCTTGGCCCAGGAATTCGATGGTGCCGCCATTGGCTGAATAGATGCCGGTCAGCACATTGAATGATGTCGTCTTACCCGACCCGTTTGGTCCGATCAGGCCGACGATCTGGCCGTTGTCGAGTTCCATATCAAACTCGTTAAGTGCAACCACGCCGCCAAAACGGCGGGTCAGTCCGCGAAAAGCCAATACGGTTTCTTTTTGCTGGTCCATATTAACCTCTCCAGCCGGGAATATATGCGCGCAAGCCACGCGGAAGAACGCCCTGCGGACGGAACAGCAGGATCAGGATCATCACAACCGCATAGATCAGGAAGCGGTATTCCTGAATGGCCTGAAGTTTTTCTGGCAACAGAACGACCAGTCCGGCCGCAAGGATCGTGCCCCAGAGGCTGCCCATTCCGCCAAGAAGGACGATGGAGACCAGAATCAGCGAGTCAGAAAACGCAAAGTTCGATGGTGCAATAAAGCCAAGCATCATGGCGTAAAGCGCACCTGCCGTTCCCGCAAGAAAGTTGCCAAGCGTAAAGGACAGAATTTTCCAGTGCTTGATATCGATACCGTAACAGGCGGCGGCGGTTTCATCGAGCCGGACGGCATCAAAGTTCAACCCGATCCAGGACCGTTCGATCCGACGCATCAGAACAAACGTCAGCATGACCATGATCAGCGCGAGGATCACATAGTTCATATAGAAAGAGACTTCTATATCGTCTGTCAGGGTTATGCCGCTGTTGAAATCCCAGCCGAAAATATTCATTCCGGAAACGCCAAGCCCCTGCGGTCCGCCAAGTGCATCGTTCACTTCAAGGAAGGTACGGAACAAAAGGCCAAAAGCGATGGTTACAACCGCCGCGTAGTGGCCGCGAGTACGCAAAACCGGTATGATCAGGATGGAACCGACCAAGGCGGCAACAAGACCGCCAACGATGATCACCATAAGCATCGGTACTGATGTTTCCCCGAGTACGGCTGCGGTATAGCAGCCGATACCAAAGAACGCAGCACCTGCGAAATTGACCACACCTGTATAGCCGAACTGCATGTTCAGACCGCAGCTTGCCACCGTGTAAAGCAGGACGGTGGCGATCATCAGCAGCGGAAAGTGATCTTCGTAGAACCAGAACGCCACAATCAGCGTTGCGGCAACTACGGCGCCATTCAACAGTCTTTCGTTGCGCGAAAGGCATCCAGATATGGTTTCGATCAGGCCGAATTTTGCGCTGGCAAAGACCAAAACAGCTGCAAGAACAAGCAGGGCAAAGATTTCTGCCTGTTCTTCAATGGCAAGGAAAGTGATCATGAAGGCAGTGGCAAGAACGGCCAGTGAAAGGATGACCAGTTTATCTTTTAACGATTGCGTCATGGTCAGACCCTTTCGCTCGTTTTTTCGGCGATCAGGCCGGTGGGGCGCCATGCGATGATGGCGATTACGACCGCGAAGGCGAAAACATCTTTGTAGGCGCTCGAGAACGGCAAGGCGACCGCGCCCAGTGTTTGCAGTCCAGCAAACAGGAAGCCGCCCAAGATCGCCCCGTAAATGTTGCCAAGTCCGCCAACGATGGCCGCGCTAAAGCCAATGACACCGAGCAGCAAACCCATGCCGAAATTGATTTCGTTGTAATAAAGGCCGTTCATCACACCGGCAAACGCGGCCACGCCAGACCCGAGAGCAAAGGTCAGAAGCACGATCATCTTGAAATTGATGCCCATGCATTTGGCAGTTTCCTCGTCCTGTGCGACGGCGCGGATGGCAAGGCCCAACCGGGTGCGATTGATCAGCACGTTGACGCCGATAATCACCAGCAAACCGGCCAGCAGAAGTATCGCACTGTCTGCACGAAGGGTAAACGAACCCACTGCCCAAGAGTCTGTCGGCAAAAGAGCCGGGAAATGCTTGGGGTTGGAGCCATCCGGGTAAAAGAGGCGAATTGCTTCACGCAAAACGGTGCCTAGCATCAGCGTCACAAGAAGTGTGTTAAGCGGCGGTGCTGATTTGAGCGGTAGAACGAGATAGCGCGCAATAATTGCCCCCATCACGGCCATTGATCCGATCGAGATGACTAGAACGCCGACAAGCTGAAGCAAAGCATTGTCGATCCCGATAGCGGTCATCCCAATATAGGTCGTAAAGCCCGCGAAGGTGCCAACCATCAGGACATCGCCATGTGAAAACTTGATGACATCAAGCACACCGAAAAACAGTGTGAAGCCAACGGCAACAAGGGCATACATCATCCCGAGCATCATGCCATTAACAACAAACTGACCGAGAAGGCCCACATCCATGGTCAACCTACCTCTTTGATTTTATTAATGAAAAGTGTCGCGAAAATAAAACGTGCCACTCCCCGTCCGTTTTTTCAGACCGGGAGTGGCCGTGTTGGACAGGCTTATTTTCCGGCAAGTTTGCGCGTGCCGTCTACATACTCGCTGTCTTCCCAGACGACCCATTTTCCGTCCTGGATGACATATTTGGTAATGGCTGCGACAGTGTTCTGACCATGATCGTCGAACGAAACTTCGCCAACAATGGAATCATAGCCCTGAATGTTGCCAAGGTATTCTGTCAGCTTTTTACGGTTCGGACCGACTTCTTCGATTCCGTCGAGGATCAGTGTCATCGCTGCAAAGGCAAACGGTCCATAGGCTTCTTCGGACTCAGCAAAGCCCGCAGCCTGGTACTTCTCAGTGAAATACTGGCCACCCGGCAGTTTGTCGACCGGAGCGCCTTCAAGGAAGCTGACAACACCTTCAGACAGTTCCGGGCCAACCCCTTCAATGAATGAGTCAGACTTGATGCCAGACACGCCCTGGAATTGAGAGGTAATGCCAAGCTTTTCCATCTGCGCACGGATGCGCACACCAAGCGGCGTCAGGCCGCCGAAATAGATTACATCGGGGTTAAGCTGTTTGGCTTTGGTCAGTTCAGCAGTGAAGTCCTGCTGATCAGAGGAAACACCAAAATCTGCAAGGATTTCGCCGCCATTCTGGGTCAAGTATTCGGTGAAATACTTGTCGTGGCCTTTGCCGTAATCGGTTGTGTCATGAATAACAACCCAGGTTTTATAGCCCTGTTCAGTCATAAATTTGGCGGCAACCTCGTTCTGGTTGATCATTGTGCCGTTTACACGATGGATTTCCTTGTAGTCATTGGCGTATGTAACATCTGGCAAGACCGCGCCCCAGACTGACATCGGCAGGTTGAACCGGTGGTAAATGTCAACGGCACCCATCGCAACAGCCGAGCAATAGTGCCCGACGAGACCGATGATCTTGCTGTCTGCCGCGATTTTGGTAGCAACCTGAACGCCGACATTCGGTTTGCATTCGGAATCCATCGAAACGAGTTCGTACTCGTATTTTGCTTCCGGATCAGCATTTCGCAGCTGCACGGCCAGTTCCGCGGAGTTACGACCGCCAACGCCAACGGCGGAAACACCACCGGTCATTGGGCCGATAAAGGCAACTTTTACCTTGTCTTTTGCATCTGCAACGCCTACGCCGACCGTAAGTGTCATCACCATTGCAATCGCCGAAACGGTCGATTTACCTAGAATTTTCATTGCGTTAAGCCCCCTGTTGGCTTTGTAGAAAACAACTCTTACGGAGCCTTTGAAAAGGACTCCGGAGGTTTCGCCAGCCACATCGAAGAGATGTTTTTGTTTCTTCCCGAACCTGAGGCAATGTGCCCGGCCACCTTATGGCGGTGGAAATTCCGACTCAGCCAGCAGGGGCATACTGACCAAAGCTTTCTTATTGGTCAAGTAGCTTGACCAATAAGAAAGTGTGTTTCCTGAATTAGTCGGATCTAAAAGGTCGGAGGGGTGTTAACCCACAGAACGCGGGTCTCTTTATCTGTCGGGTTACGGTATCCATGCGGCATCCGCGACGGGAAGAAGAATGAGTCTCCCGGCATCAAATGATATTCGGTGCCGTCAACATTAAGATCAAGTTCGCCTTCCAGAACATAGCCGAGTTCCTCACCTTCATGGACGATTGTGCCTGAACTTCCTCCGCCTGCGCGGACAATATGTATCGTCCCGAAAAGCAGGTGCCCGGGTGAGGGGGAAATCAGTGTTTCAAGGCTGACACCTTCACCGGGACGGATATTGCTGGTGTGCAGTATCTGACGTGTTCCGGCGCGTGAGACGATGCTCGCATTGTTTTCGCTAAACAAATTGCTGATCGACGTTTCCAGAACGGCAACAATGCGGTGTAGAAGCTGAAGGGATGGTTTGACCTTGTCATTTTCCAGTTTCGAGAGGAACCCCTCGGAGCACTCGACTTGCTCGGCAAGGTCGCAAAGACGCATTCCTTTGAGCTTGCGTGCATGGCGAAGCTTGGTGCCTATCAGAAATGTTGGGTCACTCATGTCTAAATCCAGCGGTTTTCGAATATCGTTCAAGGCCGTCAGATAGATACATTTTTTGGAAACGATCAATCATAAGTCTGACTTTTCAAGTGCGCCAATCATGAGCCCGAACAGAGGCATTGCGCAAGTCTTGTTGATAGAAATAGTTTCTCTGACGCAGCTTCTTTTGTGAGCTTTGCTCTCAGGTGTAACTGATCTCAAGCACTTCAAGCTCATCCTCGCCCGAGGGTGTGCGGACGGTAACCACATCGCCGACACCTGACTTCATCAGGGCACGCGCAACCGGGGAGATCCAGCTGATCTTGCCATTGAGGCTGTCGGCCTCGTCTTCCCCGACAATGCGGATGGTTTTTTCTTCGTCGCGGGCATTCACATAGGTGACGGTGGCGCCAAAGAAGATGTGGGCGTGATCGGGTTGTTCATCAGAGCGGACAACGACGGCATCTTCGATCCGCTTGCGCAGGTATCGCACACGCCGGTCGATTTCGCGCAGGCGCTTTTTGCCATAGATGTAATCCCCGTTTTCCGAACGGTCGCCATTGCCCGCTGCCCAATGGACAACGGCCACAACTTCCGGCCGTTCCTTTTTCCAAAGGTGGTCGAGTTCGGATTTAAGGGCGTCTAGCCCTTCGGGGGTGATGTAAATCGGTCTGTCCATGGTCTGCGTTTTAACGCAAAGCCGATGGTTGGAAAAGAGGACAAAAAAAGCAGCGCCCGAATGGTGCCGGGCGCTGCTTTGATTTGTGAAATGCGCGGCGAACCTATGCCTTGGCCGTGGCGCGCAGTTCCCTGTCATCAATGGGCATATGCACGATCGCGGCAAAGACGCCAAGGGCCACCGATGCCCACCAGACGGCATCGAAATTACCGGTCAGGTCATAGACAATGCCGCCCATCCAGGCGCCAAAGAATGCGCCGATCTGATGGGACAGCATGACAATGCCAAACAGGGTCGCCATATAACGCGGGCCAAAGACCTGTGCGATCAGGCCACTGGTCAGCGGCACGGTCGAAAGCCAAAGTGCGCCCATCGATGCCGAAAACAGCAAGATGGTTTCAGACGTTTTGGGCGCGAAGATAAAGATCACAATGACCAGCGCACGCATGCCGTAAATAAACGACAGGCCATATTTCTTGCGCCATTTACCACCGGCCCAGCCGGCCGTAAGCGTGCCGACAATGTTAAACAGACCGATCAATGCCAGTCCTTCGGCCGCGACAGAACGGGGCAAGCCGCAAAGTTCGGTAAAGGTCGGAAGGTGGGTGGCGATCACCGCGATATGGAAACCGCAGACAAAGAAACCGGCATTGAGCAATGCGAAGCCGCGATGTTTGCGGGCCTCGTGGAACGCGGCGGCCAAGCCCTGCGGACCCAGATCGGGGGTGGCGGTCGGGCTGTTGCCTTCGGCCTTGCCGGTCATGGCAAAGGCGGCCGGGATGATCAGCATCGAAATGGCTGCGAGGATAACAAGGGCTGAGACATAACCAAGCGAGCTGTTGAGCGCCTGGGTGGTCGGAGCCATCACCAACTGACCAACTGATCCACCGGCGGATGCCAGACCCAGTGCGAAGCTTCGTTTTTCATTGCTGAAAACACGGCTGATGGCGGCAAGTACCACCGGAAAACTCGTGATGCCAACACCGGTGCCGATCAGGAAACCTGCGGTGAGGTAAAGCTCTCCGGGGGAGGCGGATGTCCCCATCAGATAAAGCCCAAGCGCATAAACGATGCCGCCGCCAATCAGGGTGCGGGTCGTGCCAAACCGATCCGCAATGGCACCGGCGATCGGGGCGGAAATACCCCACATCAGGTTTTGAATGGCAAAGGCCAGCCCAAAGGTGGCCGCGTTCCAGCCCGTGTCATTGAGCATATCCGGGATAAACAGGCCAAGTGACTGACGCACACCAAGGTTCAGTGACAAAACAAGGCAGCCTGAAAGCAAAACCAGCCACGGGAACCATTTTTTCGCCCGCATGAGGGTCATGCGTGTGGGGCTTTGCGGCGGCGGACTTTGGGGCGAGCTTTGAGTGGGGCTCATAGGCGTTCCTCCGAGAGGGATTATTGTTTGGTGGCGATATTGAACGCGGGGGCGCTATGCGTCCAATTCATTCGGATTATGATGCTGATAACATTTCTGCATGGGGGTTATCGGATGCTTTGCCCGCATTAATCACCAGTTCGCCAACCTTGTCGATAATATCGTCAAGATCAGAACTTGATGCGCGACGGATCAGGGTGATGGCCATGCCCCAGTTCATGCCGGGAATATCAAGGATCTTGATGCGGTTTGCGGCCGGGCTGTGCTGGCAAAACCGACGTGCCATGATCCCGTAACCGGCCCCGGCGGCGACCATTTCGATCTGCAATTCAAGGGCGGATACCTCAAGCACGGATGTGAATTCGACCCCGTTTTTATGCGCCCATGCATTGCCAAGCGCACGGAAGGTGCAGCCTTCGGGCATCAGGATCATTGGATTTTTGGCAAGTTCGGCGATGGTTGTCGGATGGGAACGGGATGATTTCGGGCCTATGGCAACGATTTCGTCATCCAGCAGGGTCTGCGGCGACAGGCTGGCTGGCAGATCGCGGCTTTGCACCCCGCCAACAATGCCGTTTGGGCCATCAAGCGAAAGCATGGCATCAATTTCACCCCGACGCAGAAGCGGAAGAAGTTCGGCTGACCAGCCGCTTTTGATCGAAAGCGACATATCCGGGAAGGTCTGATGCAGGGAACGGAGTTCTTGGGCGGCCAAAAGCGGGGCAGCCCCGTGACTTACGCCCAATCGGAACGGACCGTGGCATTTGGTGTTGCCAAGAACCGAGTCACTGAAACCTTCGAGACGGCGCAACAGATCGCGTGCCTCGGTAAGCGCCCGGTGCCCGGCGATGGTCGGTTGCAGGGGTTTGGTGGCGCGGTCAAAAAGGCTTTTGCCAATGCGTTCTTCAAGACGCTGAATGCGGCGGGTCACCGCCGGTTGCGTAAGGCCAAGACGATCCGCCGCACCGTGAAAGGATTGCGCGTCTGCAACGGCGATAAGGGTTTCAAGCTCGCGGGTGTCCATGGGGCTATCCTGATCCGTTCGGGATCAGGGAAGTTTCCGGGATAATCCATGGTCATGCAAGAAATCTATTGTAGCGTCACAATCGATGCGTTTCATGCATTGGCGGGGGATGCGCCACTGACCTGATCGCGCTTTCTTTTTGCCTTGAACGCGGTGGCCGCCGCGGTATAGCCGCCTTCGCCGCCATCAAGAAAATGGAAATGCGCGTCACTTGTGATGGAGGGCACGATGCAGGTCATGATCGCACTGCGTTGGCGATGGGTGCCAAAATGAATATCGCCTTGAAGTTCTGCTGCATGCAAAAGGGCTTCGACTTCTTCTGCACGGGTCAAACTGCAATTCACCGTCATCCAAAGCCCATCACCGAACTTGCGAAAGTCAGTGTTATAGCCGGTGTAATCGCGATAGCGCCTTGGATCAAACGCGCCCAGTTTCCAGCCGGTTTTCATCAGGATGGCCGCGATCAGCGCGATGTAAAGCGCCTTGAGCCATGCTTTGATATAACCGCCTTCCTTATGTTTGGTGGCCTCTGCCTCAAGGTGCATGCCGGGCGGCGGGAAGGCGACGCCGGGCCCGTTTTCGGGGATCGGGCTGCTTTTGCGCGGGCTGTCATCAAGAATGGCAAACAGTTCATGAACGGTGGCATCAAACCGGGTGCGGTCGTCACGTCCTGCAACAATAATCGACAGAATAACATCTGAACCCTCAGCCCGGATCGGGGACCAGCGGCATGAAAGCCCGGTCAGATCCGGTCGACTGCCGGGTGGAGCTGCCGGGATCATGTTGTTGCCCTGCTTCATCTGGTCTTCGGCCCATTGCATGCCGCCGCCGGCAAACATGGCATAGGAAACCGGATTGGAAACGGCGTAGCGCGCAATGCGGACATCGTGGCCAGCAGCCCGGATATCGCCGATCCGCACCAGACCGACGCGTAATTCAAGATCCAGGGTTTCGAGCGCCCAGGTGGCCGTCGATGCCATGGTATGGCGCACCGCGTCAATCTGATCCGGGGGGCAGGCGAAACTTGCGCCATCGCCACCAAACAGGAACGGGTAATCTGAATGGCCAAGCACATTACTGACCGCACAGATCACTGACGCACCGACCATGTTGACGTCCTTGTATCGACCGGCTTCGACCGCCTTGGTCGATCCAATGACGTCGGATGTGCCAACCCACCAGTCATCTGGCAGGGCATGATACACCGTGCCATCAAGGACCTTTCCGAAGTCGTCAAAGGTCGGTATGTCGAGATAAAGGTTTGTCAAATCGATCTTTCATTGGCAGGCGCGATCGCCAGAAACCAGCAAACCCTGCGTGCCATCAATAATGCGGCGGTGGTGCGTCGTCTTCGGGTGCTGTACGCAGGAAATCGATCATGCGTTTAATATCAGACGACATTAATTTGTTCTGACGTTCAAGCAGATCGATGCGATCCCACTGTTTTTTGATCATGTCGGACAGGTCGGTGACGACGGTTTCCATGTGGGCAAGCTGTATTTCAAGCTCGGTTATGCGGGTGTTGGTTTCTTCGTGGCTCATTCCGGTATCTTCTGCAAATGTGTTCAGTTGGCTGTGTATGCCGTGACTTGCGGTACGCGCATGCCTGTGGCACCACTGCGCGGCACGGACCCTAACATATCTGGATGGTTGATGACTGATTTATCCGTACTGGCCCTTGTCGGAATTATTTTGGCGCTGATTGCGGGTTATGCAATCGGTCTCAAGGCCGTTCCCATGCCGACATCGGCCAAGGCAGCCGACGAAATCATCGCCTATATCCCGGGTGATACCAAGGCGGTGACGGATTTTGGATCTGGCTGGGGGGATCTTGCACTGGCGATTGCGCGGGCAAGGCCAGATGTCGAAGTCACCGGTATTGAATTATCGCCAATCCCCTACGCCATCAGCCGGATGCGGGCGGTGTTGGCCGCACGGCCCAACCTTGATTTCATCCGGGGTGATTTTAAAACCGTTGATCGCGATCCGGGCGACGTTGTTGTGTGTTTTCTTGATCCACGGGTGATGGGCGATGTTGGGGATGTGCTGGATCAGCGCATGGCAAATGGCGGCGTTTTGATATCACGCGCCTTTGCCATTCCCGGCTGGCAGGCATTCGGCGAGGTGCCGATGAAAACCGGATCAGACCACCTTTATCTGTATCGGATCGGCAGTCACAAGCCGGGCATTGTTGCCTGATCGGTGTTGCCTTATCTGTGTCGTCTGATCAATTGGACGGCTTAGTTGCCATGCCCGCAACAGCCAACGTCCGGATCGCGCCCATGCAATTGGATCGGCGGGCAGGGGACGGTGCCGTAAGAACAGAAAACGCAGCAATCACCGGCCTTGGGCCGAAGAACTGCACCACATCCCTTGCAGTCATAAAAATACTGGCAGGCGTCGGTTGGCATGGTTTCGGTTTCGACATGCCCGCATTCAGGGCAGGTCAGAACCGAGACCAGTTCGACATGATCGGCATCAGTCTTCTTCATAGACTTTGATCAATGCTGAATGATCAAGATCGCCATGACCCATGTCGATCAATTCGTCATAAAGTTCCATGGCAAGACGGGTGATGGGCAGTTCGACCCCCAGTTCGCCTTCGGAAAATTCAAGCGCCTGGAACAGGTCCTTGTGCTGGGTGACGACCTTGCCGCCCGGCTCGAAATTGCGTTCGATCATGCGTTCGCCGTGCTTCTGCAAGATGGCGGAATCGGCAAAGCCACCGGTCAGTGCAGATCGCAATTTATCAAGATCGACACCGGCTTCATCGGCCATGGAAAAGGCTTCGGCAACCGCACCAATGGTGATGCCGACAATCATCTGATTGGCCGCCTTGGCAATCTGGCCGGAACTGACATCGCCGACATGGGTGACGCGCGACCCAAGGACGTCAAACACCCGATGGGCACGTTCGAAATCTTCGGGCGATGCACCGACCATGATGGAAAGGGTACCGTTCTCAGCCCCGTGGGTGCCACCGGAAACCGGGGCATCAATCCATGTGCCGCCGGCTTCTTCGACCACATCGGCAAAGCGCCGTGTGGCTTCGACCGACGTTGTGCCCATGTCGATGACGATGGTGCCTTCTTCGAGGCCGTCAATAATGCCTTCTTCGCCCAGAAGCACATTTTCAAGTGCAGGGGTGTTGGCAACACAGATGATGACGATGTCGGCCTCGGCCGCGGCATCGGCCGGGGTGCCTGCAGTTGCGATGCCAAGATCTTCGAAGGCATTGAGTGTTTCGGGATTACGGGTATTGACGGTCAGGACTGCACCGGCCTTTTCAAGATTGAGCGCCATCGGACGCCCCATCAATCCAAGTCCGATAAAGGCGATGTTTTCCCCGGAAAGAGCGGTCATGACGGCGATCCCTTTGTGTGACGGTAGCTATATCTGAATTGGCGACGCAAAAACGGTCCGCGCCCATTGGCCCGAAACCGGAAAGTTCTGTTGGCTGGTCCATGTCCCATTGTGGATGACCAAGAGCAGCAATTTCAGGGCGTAACGCCCAAAATGCGCTTTGGGTTCCACAAATTCGATCAGACAGGCCCAACACAAAGTTGGAATGCTGAATTAACCGGTTTTCATTCAACGAGGCCGTGCTGGCAAGGTGCCGCGGCCATCGTTGCAATCATCAAAAATCACCGGGCCGGACATAGCGCGCTGCCATGGCGCGTTCAATGGCCGAGCCGACCAACCGGTCAATATCAAGCCGGTGGCGAAGCAATTCAAGAATGCGGAGTTCTTCCTGGCTGATTTCGCTGTCGGACAGGACGATTTCACAGGCGAAGACATACGCGGTTTCGCGCAGTTTGCGCGGCAGGGCATCGCGGATCATATCCAGCGTGCGGTCCATGCCGTCTTCTTCGCCCAGCAGCTTGGCGCAATCGCGCGCAACACTGGTGACGCCATCATTGTCAAATCCGGCAAAAATCGGAAGATAACGGACCCGGCGGCCCATCGCGGAAAGTTCGGCGTCGGTGATATCGTTATCGGCGGCCGATACCATAACCATTGTGTAGATCAAGGCGTCCTGATGCGAAATCACGTTGGTTACTCCTTATCGAGGATGGTTCCCTGAAACGCTTTTATCCGGACTTTGACGTTGGGATCCGGACAGTGTGAAAACCACCGAGCCGAGCGATGGTATGCCGATAAACTTCCACGGGCAACAGTTAACCGATGAATTTTCAAGGATTTTAAGGATTACGTAGTGAAATCGCGTTCATTCTGTCGGCACCGGTCGCGAGGGCGTTGAAAGCCGTGAAAAAGGCGGCATGCGCGACCAAAAGAACAAAAAATGAAGCCGCTACAAAAATACAAGCAAAATGATTGGGGTTGGTGGCTCTCGTCGGGGAAAATTTGGCTTTGCACTGCATGGGGTAGCAGTTATGGTCGCGCAGCGACAACAAACATGACGAATAAAGCCGCTATGGGAGACATCAACGCAATCGATTCCGTCGGTATGTTGACGGCGTTGATCAGCCACCTGTGTTTGCCGTCTGGAGCATATGATCCAGACGAAGGACGATTGCTCGTAAATTCAGCATGGCGCGAAGCCTATGACGAGAGTGTACAGGTCGGTGAATGGGTTTCTCCGGACGCAGTTGAAGGTCTGTCGAAACCGCTTGCCGAACTTTCCGGACGGCTTCTTGATATTGGCGGCTACCATTATATCGAATGCGGGTTCCGGGACTCTGCATGTGTGTTGTTCGGCTGGAAGCTGAGCATCGGTCGGCGCACCTATATCCGCTTTACAACCATTGAAGCCACCGTTTCATCGGGCATCGGATCGCTGATTTCACCGCAACCGGTGTTGCTGGTGGAAACCAACGGTCGCCTGCGCAGCACCAATTGCGCGGCAGAGCAGCTTGCCCTTGAAATGGGCATGGCATCGCCGCTTGATCTGATGCATCCAAGCGACCAGCGCCCGCTGGTCAGTGACGAAGGTCCGCAATTTGACACCGACAGCCCGCGCACCGTCCATTACGGGCAGCGGTTTTTCCAGTGGCAGTATATCACGCTGGAAAATTCGGGCTGTCTGGTGCTGTTTGGTCAGGAACGCACGCGCGAGGAAAGCTATCGCCGCGCCCTTGAACACGCGGTCCACGGTATTATCGAGCTGAATGCCGAAGGCACGATCACCAATGTGAACGAAGAAACCGCGTCACTGTTCAATTATGATTCCGTGCGCGAAGTGACCCAGGCCTATTTTCGCCATCCTGAAACCTTTTATGCCAGCGACAGCGACCGCATTCAGCTGCGTCGCGATCTTGCATCCGGCAAGGGTGTCCAGGCCCGCGATATTGAAATGCGCCGTGCCGATGGCAGCCAGATCTGGGTGCGGGTAAATGCCACCGAAATTCGTGGCGAAGGCGGAATGCTGCTGGGCTATAGCGTTACCATCACCGACATCACCAAGAACCGGCAGGCGGAATATGACCTGCGTCGGCGTCAGGAACGCTATCGCGCCTTGGTTCAGACGGCGGGCAGCGTCATCCTGTTCCTCGATGCCGAGGGGCGCATTCTGGAATATAACCGCGAATGCGAATGGACTTTCGGCTATTCCTGGATGGAGGCGGCAGGCCAAAACTTCTTTGACTTTTTGCTGGTCGAGGAAGATCGCGCAAGGGTCCGCACCGCAGTACGCCGCTTACTGTCGGGCGAAATCATCAAGGACGAGGTCCTTTCATTCAAGCGCCGCGACGGTGAAACACGCCTGTTGCAATGGAATGCGCGCGCGCATTTCGGCGAGGATGGCGATGTTGCGGGTGTGATCTGTATCGGTCAGGACGTGACAGAAAAACTGTCTGTCGAACGCGCACTCCGCCATGCCGAGGAAAAATTCCGCGGTATTTTCGAAAACTCGGCAGAAGGCCTGTTTCAAAGCATTCCGCTTGGCCCGATCCTGTCGGCCAACCCGGCCTTTGCATCCATTCTGGGCTATGACGCGGTCGAGAGCCTGATTGCCAAGGAGCATGACTGGGCGTTTCATTATCTGAACCCGGTCAATCGTTTGCGGTTTATCGGCCGGTTGCTGCGCGACGGGATTGTGCAGGGCTTTGAAACCGAGATGCGCCGTGAAGACGGCAAAATCATCTGGGTCGAGGAAAATGCCCGTCTTGTCCGCGATGACAAGGGCCGTCCGACCCTGATTGACGGATCAATCACCGATATTACCGACCGCAAACGCAGCGAAGCGCGCATTCAGTTCCTTGCCCATCATGACGGGCTGACCGGGCTTCCGAACCGGACCCTGTTCCAGGAACGTCTGGCGGCGGCCGTTGCGCGCAGCAAACGCGAACGCTGCCACTTTGTCCTGATGATGTTTGATCTTGATAACTTCAAGGACATCAACGACACGCTTGGCCATCCGATTGGCGATCTGCTTTTGCAGGGGGTTGGCGAACGCATGCGGGTTTGCCTGCGCAATGAGGATGTGGTCGCGCGTCTTGGCGGTGATGAATTCGCAGTTCTGATCCACGAGCCGGGCTCGGTGGAGGAAGTGACCTTTGTCGCCCAGCGCCTGATCGAACGCATTTCAGAACGTTTCATGCTTGATGGCAATGAAGTGCAGGCCTCGACCTCGGTCGGGATTTGCATGTATCCGCAGGATGGTCGCGATGAAAAGGACCTGCTGCGTAATGCGGACCTGGCACTTTATTGTTCCAAGGCCGAGGGACGCAATCGCTATCACTTCTTTGAGCCGAAACTTCAGGTCGAGGTTCAGGAACGCAAGGCGATGGAACGCGATCTGAGTCACGCGATTGAAAATGACGAGCTGGAGCTTTTCTATCAGCCGATCATTGATATCGTCGGTCATCGTATCATCGGCATGGAAGCACTGGTCCGCTGGTTCAGCCCGTCACGCGGGCAGGTCAGCCCGGTTGACTTTATCCCGGTGGCCGAACGCATGGGCATCATTGCCGATATCGGCAAATGGGTGCTGAACCGCGCCTGCCATCAGACCAAGGCATGGCGCGATGCGGGCTATGGCCAATTGACCATATCGGTCAATCTTTCTCCGCTTGAACTGGCCCGCCACGAAGACCTGATTGAAAGTGTCGGCGAAGTGCTTTCGCGCACGGAACTTGATCCCCATCAGTTGCAGTTCGAGGTGACCGAAGGGGCCGTGATGGACAACCCGCGCGAAGCCGCCATCACGCTTGGTATCCTGCGAAATCAGGGCATTCGCATTGCGATTGATGATTTCGGGACGGGGTATTCGTCACTGGCCTATCTCAAACGCTTCCCGGTGGACAAGATCAAGATCGACCGGTCCTTCATCATTGATATCGACAGTTCCGATGGTAATGCTGCGATTGTGCGCGCCGTCGTGTTCCTGGCGCGATCCTTTGGCATGGCAGTCAATGTCGAAGGCATTGAGACCGAAACCCAGCTTGAACATATCGCGTCCGAGGGTGTCGATGAAGTTCAGGGCTTCTATTTCAGCAAGCCGATCAGTGCCAGCGATATGGAAAGCCTGCTTAAGGCCAACCTGACCTCGCCCGCCCGTTTCCCGGTTGCCCAACCTGGGTCATAATCAGAACCAATCTTGATCCCAAAAGAAAACGCACCGGAACAGTATCCCGGTGCGTTTGTTGGTTTGGCGTCTTGCAGGCTTCTTATGCCGCAGACTGTTGTTGCGGGTCGCCTGCGACCTTGCACAGCTTGTCGCGATCAATCCGCATGGTTGATGGCATGCGCGGGTTGCGCACAATTGCGCCTTCGCGCCTCAGATTGGCGATCATGCGACTGGCCGTTTCGGTCGTGGTCGCAACGATATTGCCAAGCTTTTCACGGTTGGGCAGCGATACCAGATCATTGTGGGCAGACCACAACAGGAACCGGCAAATGCGGCGCATGGCCGAACCGGTACCAAAGCTGATCTTAAGCTGCTGACCATCCATGACCTCGCTTGCCAGAAGCGATGTCACAGCCGATTGCGTGCGGGCGTCATTTTGCTGGGCAAGACGGATCCGCTGGATCGGGATGCGTTTGATCACCGAGGGTGCGATGGTTTCAATCACCAGCGACGGGTCGGTCACCGCCAGCATTTCAAGGCCGATCGGATCGCC
>NZ_DCAO01000104.1:140772-144181 GCF_002311515.1 Thalassospira sp. UBA1131 | reverse complement strand
GGCTGTGATGTCCGATGCTGGCATCGGATGGCAAAGTCAGAACGGCGGGTTCGGCAAGTTTTTCCAATACAAGCAAGGCGTCGTCTTTGTTCATGGGGATCTCCCATTGGCAAACTTACAGATACGCGGCAATGCCGTCGCGTATCGACACCAGTCTGTGAACCGGGATGTCCCGGAAATTGCCGGTTTTACCGGCTGGCATGGGATAATGATCGGATAGAACCACGTCCGTCAGATACAGTTGTGGCGTAAAACCGCCAACAAGGCCCTGAAAGACAGTGCTTGGAAATCCGGTCAGATGGCGACCGGCGGTGCGCGCGGAGATGCGGCAATCGGGCAGAAATCGTGCAGACGTGCCGTAATATGAAGGGCCGTGACCTTATTAGACAGCCGGATCCGATGGATCAACGGTAATTCAGGTTCAACCGGCATGCCGACCACATGGTTGCCAAGGCCGCAACTGGCGCACTGGAAGCCGTCAAAGGCGTCGGAACTGTGCGGATTAGCAGTGCGATCTGCGGCAAGGTCGGCCGGAACCGAAATGGTCTTGATGCCATTTGCGGTACAGATAATCAGCGGGACATAGGTCTGGGAAACTTCCGTGTTCGACGTCGGCACGGTTTCAAGCGCGACAGGCGCGTGCATGAACCCGAAAAACAGCGCGTTGACCAGCAACAGCCACGCCACACAAAGTGACAGAGTGCGTCGTGCAACCAAGCTGTTGAGCGGTGTGAAATACACGGGTTTCCATCCAGATTGGATAAGGTCTGGAATTTGATAGACCCTTGAAACCCCCATGTCAAAGCATCGAATTGTGAACCAGTTATCAGTTTTTCTTTATAATCGTTCTGATATGCCGGGCCAGGCCCGGCACACCCTTGGTTACGCTGTTGCCTTGCGGGCCGATCTTGCCATGGAAATGCGCAACATAACCACACCGGTTATCGCGACCATGCCGCCGATCAGGGTCAGGATGTCGGGCGTAATACCACTTAGAATCCATGCCAGCACAACCGCAATCGGCGGCACCAGATACAAAAAGTTTGCCGCCGATGCCGGGCCGAAATGGCCGATTGCGATGCTCCAGGTGGCATAGCCAAGGGATGCGGAAACAAGACCAAGGAACAACACCGCCGAAATTACCGAAACCGACGCCACACTGATTTGTGCCATCCCGTCGGGCAACCACGGGGTTAGCCACAGCGCACCCGTAATCAGTGTCCAGCAGGTGCAGGTGGCCGGGCCATATCGCGCGATCACCCCGCGCACCAGAACGAAATAGGTGGCCGATAATATGGATGCCAGAAGGATCAGCGAACTGCCATTGCCAAAACGCATCGGGCCCGGCTGACCAACAGCGATCAGGACCACACCGGAAAAACTCACCGCTGTGGCAATCCAGGCACCAATCCCGAACCGGTCACGCAAAAACACAGTGGCCAGCATCGCTGTCCAGATCGGAAGCGTATTGATGATAAAGCTTGCCGCCCCGGGTGATACCGTTTGCTGCCCGGTATTAAGCAACCAGTTATAGATGCTGATGCCAAGTGCGCCGCCCAGACCAAGCCTTGCAAGATCAACCAGCTTGGGCATCTCCGGGCGTTTGATCGCAAGCCAGATTACAGCCGGGCAGGCCGCCAGTGTAAAGCGCACAGCGGCAAGCGGCAGGGGATCAAGCCCCGAAAGCGCAACCCCGATCAACGGAAAGGCCGCCGCCCAGGACAGAACCGTAATCAGGGCACAGGCAAGGCCCAAAGTGGCTTGTGAGAACATCGGCATTCCCTTCGTTCTATGCGAATGAATTTGTCTTCTGTCTTGCTGATAGCGCGATCATGAGTGTTGACATAGAACATAGCTTGGGAGTCAGATGTGCATATGGTGCACAGCAATGACCTTTCCATTCCGCCTCTTGCGCTGTTGCCCGCGGTGATGGCCGCGGCGCGCAACGGGTCCTTTTCTGCCGCCGCCAGTGAAATGGGTGTGACGCATAGCGTGATCAGCCGCCATGTTGCACAGGTCGAACAATGGCTTGGCTATGACTTGTTTGAACGTTATGGCCGCGGGGTGCGTCCGACGCCAGATGGGCAACGGTTTTTGCGCGAAACACAGGCGGCGATTGATCTTTTGTCACAAGGCGCGCAGCCCTGGCGGCAACGCCGTGGACCGGATGTCATCAAAATAAGTTTGCTGCCATCCTATGCCCGGATCTGGTTTCTTAAGCTTGTGCCAGAGATCGAGCGCGATCTGAATGTGCGGCTTGAACTTGAAATTACCGAACGGCTGGCCGATTTCGATGGCGGGCAGACCGACATCGCCATTCGCTGTGGCAAGGGACAATGGCCGGGCACCAAATCAAGCTTGTTGTTTGCCGATGATCTGGTGCCGCTGATTTCGCCCAAGCTTCTTGCTGGGCGCGATCCGCACAGCCTTGATGCAGATGCAATTGCAAGTTTACCGCTTTTAAATGACAGCGACGCCACCGGCTGGCGGCACTGGTTGGCCGAACATGGGGTCAAGTATCGGCCCAAGCCATCTGATCGCCGGTTTGAGGATTACAGTGTCGGGCTGTCTGCGGCGGATGCGGGGCTTGGCGTGATTTTGGCGCGCTTGCCGTTTGCGCGCACGGCAATTGGAAATCACGACCTGATCATGCTGCCTTTCGCACCGGTTCGAAGCCCGCTTGCGACGTTTTTGGTGCAGCCGGCCTATGATCAGCGCCCGGCGGTGCGTGCGGTGGCAGAACGCCTGATCACGGCGGCGAAGGCCTGCGGATAAGATCAGCGCATTGGGAACTTGTCCTATTCGACAGGCGTTAGATGGGCTATAATTTGCAGCAATTTCAGGTTGATATTGCCGCGATCCACAGCAGTCAGGAGCACCTTACCATGACCTTGATCGTTAATGACGGAACGCCGGAAATGCGCGGCCTTTTGGAAAAGGGGCGCAAACGGCTGCGCAACGTCGGCGTGGTAATGCTGATCCTGGGCGTGCTGGCGGTGGCCTTTCCCTTTGTCACGACAATTGCCTTTAAAACCGTGATTGGCTGGCTGTTCCTGTTTGGGGCGCTGGGTCATTTTTACGGGGCCTGGAATGCCGATACCCCGACACGGCGCAGCCTTGATGTCGTGCAGGGGATTGTCTTTGCCCTGATTGGCGGCTGGCTGGCCTTCATGCCAGAAGGCGGCATTGTGACACTGACCGTGTTGCTGGCGATTGCCTTTTTGCTGCACGGGATTTTTGAAACATTGATGGCGTTGTGGCTCAAACAGTTTCCGGGCTGGAAGTGGATGCTGGTTTCTGGCGGGATTTCGGTTCTGGCAGGTATCCTGATCTTTGCCGAGCTGCCAAGCTCCGCCACGTGGGCGATTGGTTTGTTGATTGGCATCAATCTGTTGTCGTCGGGTTTCAG
>NZ_DCAO01000104.1:133280-140610 GCF_002311515.1 Thalassospira sp. UBA1131 | reverse complement strand
CCATTCTGATCATTACCCTGCTTGCCATGGCGGGGCATTTTATCCTGATGTTTCCCGGGGTGTTTGGTCTGCCCGACATGATGCTGGGCCAACGCACCGCAGACCTGCCGCTTTTGGTTTTGTTTGTGGTGGGTGGCATCCCCATTTTGGCGCAGCTTGCAATCAAGCTTCTGCGGCGTGAAATGGGGGCTGATTTTCTGGCTGCCATTGCGTTTGTTACCGGTGTTGTGTTGGCGGAATATCTTGCCGCCAGCCTGATCATTTTGATGCTGACTGGCGGGCAGGTTCTTGAAGGCTTTGCCATGCGCAAGGCGTCGTCGGCCCTTAATGCCCTGGCCAAGCGCATGCCGAGTGTCGCGCATCGCAAATCCGATGATGGCGAGATTACCGACATTGCGATTGATGAAATCGACATTGGCGATCTGATCGCGGTCTTTCCGCATGAAACTGCGCCCGCCGATGGCATTGTGGTTGATGGCCATGGCAGCATGGATGAAAGCTACCTGACAGGGGAGCCCTATGTGGTTGCCAAGGCACCGGGCACCAATGTGCTGTCGGGCGCGATCAATGGCGAGGCGGTCCTGATCATCCGGGCGGAAAAGCGCGCGCGGGATTCCCGTTATGCCCAGATCATGGATGTCATGGCCGAGGCCGAACAAAAACGCCCGCGCATTCGCCGTCTTGGTGACCAGATCGGCGCGTGGTTTGCCCCGGCGGCGCTTATGTTTGCGATCTTGGTCGGGTATCTGAGTGATGATTCATCGCGCTTTCTGGCGGTGCTGGTGGTGGCGACACCCTGTCCGCTTTTGATTGCCATTCCGATCACGGTGATGAGTGCGATTTCAATCGCCGCCCGGCGCGGCATCGTTATCCGTGACCCGACGGTGTTGGAACGCTTGCCCACCTGCCAGACCGCGATTTTCGATAAGACCGGGACGCTGACCTATGGCCGACCGGAATTGGTGGAGGTGCTGGCCGGGCCCGACATGGATGGCAACCTTGTCTTGCGACTGGCTGCCAGCCTTGAGCGTTATTCCAAACATCCGCTGGCCTCGGCGGTTCTGAATGCTGCGCGGGATCGCAAGCTGCCGCTTGATGAGGTTAATCATGCCTCGGAAAAACCGGGGCAGGGCTTAAACGGGCTGGTCGATGGCCATGAAGTCGCCGTGACCCACCGCAACAAGCTGATGAAATCCGACCCCGAGATCGCCGGGCTTCTGCCCGATACCGCCGCCGGGCTTGAATGCGTGGTGCTGGTCGATGGCAAATATGGCGCGACCTTCCGCTTCCGCGATACGCCACGCGCAGAGGGCGAAAGCTTTGTCGGCCATCTTGGCGACATCCATCATTTCAAAAAGGTGATGTTGCTGTCGGGCGACCGCGAAAGCGAGGTCAGCTACCTTTCCGAATTGCTGGGCATTTCCGAAAGCCTTGCATCGCAAAGCCCGGAACAAAAAGTCGCCATCGTCCGCGAAGAAACAGCCAAGGCCCCGACATTGTTCATGGGCGATGGCATCAACGACGCCCCGGCACTGGCGGTTGCCACCGTCGGTATCGCCTTTGGTAAGGAAAGTGCGGTGACGGCCGATGCCGCCGGTGCGGTGATCCCCGAGGCCTCATTGGTGACCGTGGACGAGCTCCTTCACATCAGCATGGCGATGCGCCGCATCCTTTTGCAAAGCGTGATTGGTGGCATGGTGCTGTCTGTCGTCGCCATGGGTTTTGCCGCAGCGGGCTATATCACCCCGGTGGCGGGCGCGCTGTTGCAGGAAGGCATTGATATCATCGCCATCCTCAATGCGCTTCGACTGGCGATCGCGCATGATATTGATGCGGATATTGTCGAGGACTAGAACGTTGGAAAGTCGCGGCCCGAACGTAATCCGGACCGCGAAGAGATGGCAGGGGTTATACCGTGCGCAATTTGCGCTGTGGGCGGGCGACCAGCAGGTAATCCAGAAGCCAGATCACGATCATCGATGCGCCAACAGTCGGATAAATGATGCCGCCGATGGCAAGGATGGCGGTGACCACTTTGAGCTTGCTGGCATCGCGCGGCATCGGCGGGACGCCAAGGGCACCGGCTGGGCGGCGCTTCCACCACATCACGCCAGCCGATACCGACATGAAAATGATCAGGGCACAGATCACCAGCAGGATAATCTGATTGGCGATGCCAAATTCCTGACCCATGTGAACATTGATGCCAAACTCCATGATCTTGCCAAACGGCCCGTAATCGGCAACGCCCATATCGATCAGGGGCCTTCCGGAATATTGATCAAGATGAATGACCCTTTGCAGTGACAGGTCATCGGGATAGATCGATGCCGAATAAACCCCGGTCTTGGTGCGCGGCAGGGCCACCGCGTATCCCGGTGTGAGGCCCATATCGTTCAAGGTTGCGACGGCCTGATCAATGCCGATGGGGTTCGGCGTTGTCACCGGATCACTGCCACCATCCACCGATTGCGGCAGCGGGATGTTTTCATTAGTCCAACTAACGTCGCCAAAGGCATCGATCATCGGAATGGTCGAAAGCGGCACATCGACCCGAACGCCGGACGGATATCCATTGGGCGTGCCATTGGCAAACTGGTTGGCATATTTGCCCCAGAATACCGACCAGAACATGCCAGTTCCAGCCATGAAGATAATGAAAACGCCAATGAAGATGCCGGTCACGGCATGGGCATCACGCCACCAGATGCGGCGTTTGGTTGTTTCGCGCAGGCTGACAACACCGCCTTTTTGATTGCCGCGCGGCCACCACAAATACATCCCGGTCAGAACAAGCAGGATCGCCCAGCCGGACGCGATTTCGATGATGTAATTCGGGATGGTGCCAAACTTGGCAAGGCTGTGAATACGCCGAACCACCCACATGATGGTAGTGCGATCTGGCATATGCCCCAGCACGTCACCGGTATAAGGATTAACGTAAACCGCCTCGCGCCCGCCGGCCTCAGTGGCAATGACGATTTCACTGCTGCGATCCGGACTTGCCGGGGGCATGACCTTGGCGGCACTGCCCGGAACGGCAAGAAGGGCCGCGTCAATCTGTTGGCTTATCGGAAGGGGCGCTTGGCGGGATGCCTCAACAAATTTAAGGTCAGCGTGATACCAGTCATCGATTTCATCGCGATAGATGTAAGCCGCCCCTGTGATCGCCATCAGGATCATGAAGGGCAGGATCAGAAGACCGGCATAAAAATGCCAGCGCCAGACAGCGCGATACAGGCTTGTACTCCCCTGTGATACCGGGGATTTGGAAGTTTCAGTCATGTTTCTTGTCCATGCATGTGCGTAAGGCGTTCGACGATCTGTCGAGACGACAAGGGCACAGGTAATTTTGGGAAAAAGCAGATCTGAACGCGCAATTATTCTTTCATGGAACTTGCGGGTTTTCAGGCGTGCTAAGGCAAATGGTCAAGAAACAGCAGGCGGGGCGCGTGGCGATGGCGCAAGGGCACAGAAAACATGCTTGCGCGCGGTAATGTGAAGGGCAGCAACTGCGTTGCTAAGTTCGATTGCTTCGAGTTCGGGAAGCTCCGGCGTCACAGGCATGCCAAAGGCATAATTACCCAAACCGCACAGCGCACATTCAAAGCCATCTGGCGCGTCTGCATTCTGGTCCGGTTCATCGGGCAGCCCATCGGCGCGGACCAGAACGGTTTTGAAAGTGGATCCAGTGCAAATGACAATCGGAATGCGCACCACCCCATCCATCACAGAGGCCAGCGATGCCCCATTGGCCTTTGCCATGGGAATATGCATGAAGCCGAACATGATGGTATTGGCGAGGAACACCACAGCCACCAGTGCCGAAAGGCCCTGTCTGAACATCAGACTGATCTGGTGTTTGCGTTGCACGTGTTGCGATCCATCAAGCTTTGTCTGGATCGTGTTTATGCCCTTCACCGGGATGTGTCAAAGGCTTCCAGTTTTGGGAAGGTCAGGTTGCTCAGCCGCGCGCGTGATTTCGGCAATGGCATTCGCGATGCCGTCTTCAGCGGCGATATTGCTTGCGAGGCGTTCGGCGTTTTCGCGGTAGGCCGGCGTTTCAAGGACGGTTTTGATCCGACTGACCAGCATTGCGGCATCAAGCTTTGCAGGCTTGATCGGGCGTGGCGCAACGCCAAGCCTGTGCAGGCGCTTTGCCCAGAAAGGTTGATCACCGAAGAACGGAATGATGATCGACGGGCGACCGGCGCGCAGGGCTGCCGCACAGGTGCCAGCGCCGCCATGATGAATGACGAGATCGACTTTCGGGAACAGCCAGTCATGGGGAACCTCGCGCACTGCAAGGATGTTGGGTGGCCAGTCAATGTCGCCCCAGCCGGTTGCAACGATAGCGCTAACATCGGCTTGTGAGACGGCCCTAACAATCATTTCTGCCATCGCGGTCGGATCATTGCCGTGCATTGACCCGAAGCCGATATAGATCAGGTTTTTGTGACGTTCGACAAAGCTTTGCAATTCCGGATCAGGCAGGTTTGTTTGTGCGCCCCCGTCCAGAAACCAGTATCCGGTGACAGTTGCGTGTGTCGGCCAGTCTGTGGGGCGATTGATCACGGCATTGCTAAAGGCATGAATGATGGGCAGCGTGCCGGACTTACAAGACTGAAGGATGTCCAACCCATTCGCGTTTATCCCGTTTTGACGTCTTGCTGCCCACCGACAAACCTGTCGGCGCAGCGTTGCGTTCAAAATCGCGCAGACTAGCTTGCCGGTCACGCGGTTATACCAGCGAGCCAAGGTGCCTCTGAAGCCAATATCGGGAATGCCCATATTGGGAAAATCGCCGGTCGGGATGAAGGACGGGATCAGTTGCGCCATCACAACCGGGATGCCGAAATACCTGCCAATCGGCAGTGCACCGAAGGTTTTCGGATGAAACACAATCACGTCGGGTTTGGCCTGATCAATGGCGCGGAAGATGTCATCAAGCAGTGTGTCCTGAAGACCGCGCGCCTTTTTGCTGATGGCAAACAACGATGTCAGCTTCGCCACGGCCGATGCCTTCGGATCCGACGCATGGGCAAATTGTGGATCATCCATAAGCGCAATCAGCGCATCGGTCAGAGGTTTGAATTCAAGATCATGATCGGTGATAAAACGGGCAAAGCGTTCCGGGGCGGCGACGGTGACCCGATGCCCCCTTTGGATCAGGCCACGTCCCAGCGCGACAAAGGGCTGCACATCGCCGCGCGTCCCATATGTCATCAGCATGACATGCATGGTGCGTTCTTTCCGCCGTCAGAATTGAGGCTAAAGAAACCGATTAACCTTCTTTGCTATCCCGGTCATTGCCAAGAAAGATTCGCGTTTGCTCAATCGCTTCACGCAATCCAACGCGCTGGACTTCGACGTCTTCGGGGAAGGCGCCCAGCAGCCGTGATGGCATGCGGTTATCAAGCAGGACAAACACACCGCGATCTTCGGCGCGCCGCACCAGGCGGCCAAAGGCCTGCTTCATGCGCAATCGTGTCAGCATGTCGTCATAGCGGGCACCATGGAACGCCGATTTGCGTGCGCGGTGCAGGATATCGGGCCGGGGCCAAGGCACGCGGTCAAAGACGATCAGACGCAAACTATCGCCCGGCACATCGACCCCGTCACGCACCGCATCGGTACCCAGCAAGCAGGCATCGCGCTCCACCCGGAAAATATCGATGAGCGTCGAGACATCCATGCCATCGATATGCTGAGCGAGCAATTGCAAGCCTGCTTCGTCCATGGGGCCGGTCAGGCGCTCATAAACCGCGCGCAGCCGGTTGATCGCGGTAAACAGGCCAAGCGCGCCACCGCCAGATGCCAAAAACAGCTCGCGATAGGCCGCAGCAACATGGTCGGGGTTGTCCCGGCCAAGGTCATTGACGATGAAAACGCGGGTTTGTTCGCGGTAGTTATACGGGCTTTTCATCGCGGCCCGGATGGCCGGAAGTGGCATGTGGGCCGCGCCCGTGCGATCCTCTGCCACGGCCCAGTCGAATTCTTCATCGCCCGTGCCATCCCGCAGGGTCGCAGATGTCACCACCATGCCATGCGCGGTGGGGGCGAGTGACGTGGTTAGCGGGATGGTCGGATCAAGGTAATGGCGATGCATGCCAACATCGAAATCGCGGCCAAACTGGCGCTCAATCGCAAACCAGTCCACAAAGGTTTTCGGTGTTTCCTCAACCAGGGAAGCCAGCATTTCACGCCATGCACCGACCTGCATGATCGCGCGGCGTTCAAGCGATCGGATCGCGGCATCAAGGCGCTGGCGTTCGGCACTGTCAAGCTCGTCGGCCTTTTCATCGAGCATATGGGCAATGATCTTGATCAGCGATTTGGCCGGTTTTTCCATGGCTTCCAGCGCGCGATCAAGATCGGCGGCACTGGCAAGAACTTCGTTGAGCGCCGGTTTACAATCGGTCTCGATCGAGTAGCCACGATCCCCCTCGGCGGAACGTGCCATCACTTGCGCCCGGACATGGGCCAGGAAGGTTTCCGCCGGGCCCTTGGCATGTTGCGATCCATCATGAATGCGCGATAGCCAACCCTGCTCGGGTAGGCATTGGGCGGCGACAATCACCGCATTGACGGCATCACGCAGTTCGTCACGATCAAGGATCAGCGTTTCAAGGCGCTGTTTCAGGCCGCGCGCACGCGATGATCCCTTTTGCTCAGCACCCAGCAACCAACGGCGAAGTTCCTGCCCCTCCATCCCGGTCAGGTGGGATGAAAATGCCTTGTCTGCGGCGTCAAAAAGATGATGGCCTTCGTCAAACACGTAACGTGTCGGCATGGAGGCATCATCAAGCCCGCCCAAGGCTGCCTGTACCATCACCAGCGCATGGTTGGCCACCACGATCTCGGCCGAGCGGGCGCGGCGTACGGTCTTTTCGACAAAGCATTTCGAATAATGCGGGCAGGCGGCATAGATGCATTCGCCGCGCTGATCGGCCAGCGCCCCGGTGAACCGGTTGCCCAACAATTCGGTCAGCCAAGCCGGGAAATCACCGCCGACCATATCGCCATCACGGGTATGCGACGCCCACCGCGCAATCAGGCCCAACGGGGTGGCCTGATGCGGTTGTTGGTTAAGCGGGCGTTGGGCTTCCTCGAAATTCAGCAGGCAGAAATAGTTTTCCCGGCCCTTGCGCACGACGGCCTTCAGGCGCTTGTCCTTGGGATCGTCATACAGGCGATCAAGTTCCTGATCGATCTGGCGTTGCAGGTTACGGGTATAGGTCGAAATCCACACTGCACCGTCATTCTTCTGGGCCCAAAGGGACGCCGGGGCGACATAACCCAGTGTCTTGCCGGTCCCCGTTCCGGCCTC
>NZ_DCAO01000104.1:129259-133192 GCF_002311515.1 Thalassospira sp. UBA1131 | reverse complement strand
ATAACGATGCGGGCCATCGCCATCAGCACCCAAGGGCCGCCAGAACCGAAACACCCCACGGCCAGTGGCCGCGCGCCATCGGCCATGCAACCGAAAGGGCCGGGCCCACGTTTGTTGCGATGAAGGGTGGCCAGTTCCTGCAAAAGGCGTTTCATGGCTTCTGCCAGTGCCTCTGCCTGACCAATCAGGTCATCGGCCGGTTTCTGGCCGGTGGCAAGCGCAATGCCGCGCGGGGTCGGCACACAAAACTGTGCCGGGCGGACAAAGGCAAATAGCTCAAGCAGGTCATGGGCCGGAAACGGATCGGATTTCAGACGTCGGGCACAGGCCGGGGTATGGACCAGAATGGGGCGTGATGACCGCGCACGCTTGGCCGCGGCCCCGTGCGGGAGTTCCTCGATTTCGCCATCGGGCGATAAAAACACGGCGTGACGCAATCCAACGACCATGATAGGTGCGTTGGGCGGCATGAAACGCGGTTGGGACTCTTCGGAACGATCATCGAACATTTGGGGCACTATAAGCAGACAGCGACAGTGGCGCTACCGGTGAAATTGACCTATCTTCGAATTTATAAAGCAAACACCCAAACACAAGAAGACGGACCACAATGGCAGCCCCCAATACCCGCAATCAGCATTTCTGGCGCAATGACGCGATGCCGTTTGTTGAATTGCGGCGTGTGGCGGACGGGCATGCAGGTCTGCTACGAACGCCACAGCCACGATACCTTTTCGATTGGTACGGTGCGGGGCGGTTATAGCACCTATTGGAACCGGGGCAAGACCCATGAAACGCAGGCCGGTTCGGTGGTGATCCTGAACCCTGAGGATGTTCATGGCTGCAACCCGGTCAAGGGCGCGGACTGGGTTTATGACATGCTGTTTGTTGATCCGGACTGGCTTTTGGATTTGCAGATTGAGCTTGATGCCGACGCAGCCGGAAAGTTTGCGATGTTTTCCGATACGCTCAGCCATGATCCGCATCTTTATGATGGCTTGATTGATCTGGCTGATATGCTGGCCAATCCGGATGTCGATATTCTCGGCAAGGAAACGGCACTGGTGTCGTTTTTTGGCGATCTGCATGTGCAGCTTGACCGGCGTGGTGTGCTGGGCGGCGAAGAGATGCGTTCCAACGGCGCGGTCCATGATCGCAAGATGGCCCGGGTGGGTGAGTATATCCGCGCCCATTATGCCGAAAATATCAGTCTGGATGACCTGGCGGCACTGGTTGGCTATTCCCGGTCCTATCTGGTGCGGGCATTTAAAAAGACTTTTGGCATGACGCCTTATGCCTATCTGATCAATTGCCGGGTGCAGCGGGCGCGCCATGCGCTCCGGCGTGGGGAAAAGATCGTTGATGTCGCGCTTGAAACCGGCTTTGCCGATCAGGCGCATTTTCAGCGCATTTTCAAACGTCTGATGGCGACAACCCCACGGCAATATGCCCGCGCGCAGGCGGCGTAACTTTCTAGTATTAAAAGAACTGACATCGGTTCTATGTCCATTCTAGGGGGAAACTTGAGTGAAGCAACGAACAGACTCCAAAAAGTTTAAATGCGCAGCTGGTTTTCTGAGAGATATGTTCAAGGGCCTCTTGGCATTCTTGGGATTCATCGCGTTTTGCATGGGTCTGTACCAAGTTGATCTTGGTAATTTGAAAAATGCTGGGACGGCGATTGGAGCTGGTGCCATTATATTGGTGTTTGCGTTCTTATCGCAGTTTAAACGTTTTAAGGGATTTGGAATTGAAGCCGAAACATGGGAGCAGACCATGGAAGAGGCGAAAGACTTGATTGCGGAGCTGAGACAACTCTCCGTTCTGACTGCGGAACATCTGCTCTCGGTAGCTGTTCGCTTAGGTCGTGCAGATACGCACCTAAGCCGCAGAGAGCGTTTCGAGTTGCGTCAGAAAATAGAAAAAATGTTGGCGGATTCAGGGATTGCATCTGAAGAAATTAAGCGAGTGACCTCTGAAAGTAGGAGGTTTGAACTCATTGATATGGCAAGTGATTTATGTGAACTAATTCAAGATTATACTGAGGGAAAATATAATAAGAAGGCAGAGGTTGCTTCGGAGGTTCGTGAGCTACAGGCGTTTATTCGAGAAAACATCAAAACTTTACCTGAAATTTTCCCAAGCAAATTGCAATCGTGTGCAACTCTCTCCGCAGATGACAAAGCCTTTCTAAAAGCTCACGTGGAGGATGAACTTAAGCGCATTGAAACATTTCGTTCCAGTGGTAAGATCCTTGATCAAGAAGAGTGGCTGTCAAGAAAAGTTAACTAAAGTACCCTGATTTCTGAGCTTTCCGATCACAAAGAGTAGAAAGTGGCAGTGAGTAGCTGTCACGATATGAATAATTGCGAATTGGATTCTGCAGTAAGAAAGCAGGGTAAGAGGGATTACTCCAAAACAAGATAGGCGGCACTGGCGATCAGCAACACCGCCATCGCCCGGTTGAACGCGCGGATGCGGGATGACTCGCCCAGGAAACGCGACAGGAATGCGCCCGCATAGGCCCAGCACGCGACCGAGGCAAAGCAGATGACAAAGTAAATGGCGGTGAATTCCCAGATCAGGGTTGGCGCGCCGGACGCGGCATAGGCGCCCATCCCGGCAATGGATGCCAGCCAGGCCTTGGGATTGAGCCATTGCATGACGGCCCCGGTGATGGCTTTGGGACCGGATGCGGCATTGCCTTTGCCAAGTTCGCCGTTTGACGTTGCCAGTTTCCAGGCCATGAACAGCAAGAACGCCACGCCAGCCCACTGAATGACGGTGGTCAGTTGCGGAAAGGCTTCAAGCATTTCATGCAGGCCCAACCCGATCAAAAGCAGCAAAAGGCAAAATCCCGCCGTCGCGCCAAAGACAAGGCGAAGGGATGGGCGAAAGCCGTATTGCACGCCAGAACTCAGCACCAGAATATTGACCGGTCCCGGTGTGATGGAGGCGGCCAAGGCAAAGGCGGCCATGGAAAGATACAGGCTGAGTGTTGCGCTAAAGCCGGACATCTTGGTGTTCCTCGCACGGTGTTTTTTGTTGTTGATCAACATGCGCTGTCTGGCGGCGCGTTTATTGAACAAAATTGACCTGTGCGCAGGTGATTTCGGCTTTGGGCATAAAAAAACGCAACCGGATGTGGAGCCGGTTGCGTTGCGTGCTGTCGGTATCCGTGTCCCGGTTGGTTGTGCCGGAACCGGTCTCAGATCAGCTTGTCGTCAGATCCATCAGAAGCGATGCACAGCGCTGAGCGATCTCGTTGTTGGGTTCGTCACTGCCCGGCATGGTTGCCCAGCCTTTTGCAATCACGAAATCGTCGCGCTTGTAAGAGCTTTCAGCCTTGAGGGCCGTAAGTTCCGCCGTCTGATTGTTGGGCGAAAGCATTTTGAACTGGGCGACACATACCGGTGCCATTGCCGAGATCGTTGCTTCCTTGCCGCTTGCATCGGCCATTTCCTGCGCAGTGCCACCAGACACCACCGAGCCGGTGCTAAAACCGACAATGGTGATCAGTGCGGCGCCGATAATGCCGCCCCAAATTCCGGGCTTTGTCCATGCAGGGATTTCGATAGCCATAAATAAAATTCCTTTTAATCAGGCCGTGAAAGTATTTTTCGCGGCTCTGTTAGATCAAAGGAAAACATTGATGATGTAATATTACAATTGATTTATTTTTAAATATTTAAATCAAAGGTGGATTTTCTGAAGGGGAGTAGTTTTATTTTTCGTTATTTCGAAGAATTATTTCGTGCTTCAACCGGAAAACATGTTCGACAAACCAGTTGCCCCACCGGCAATCATGGCATAGCGCGCCGCCTTGCCAATGGTCACCAGAATGATGAAGGGCAGAAGGCGCACCCGCATGACCCCGGCAAACAGCGTGAGCGGATCACCAATAATCGGAAGCCATGAAAGCAGTAATGACCA
>NZ_DCAO01000104.1:128480-128958 GCF_002311515.1 Thalassospira sp. UBA1131 | reverse complement strand
GCGTTATGATTTGAGGCTGAATTTACGGACATCAAGCGGCTGTGCAAGCACTTCATCCTTGCTCTCGCCAAAGGCCTTTAGGTAGGGCATCTCGAAATGCCGGGCGAGGTCTTCTTCCGAGCGCCAGTTTTCATAGGCCAACCAGAGGGCGGGATCGTCATTTGACTGGTGCATGTCGTAGCTGATGCAGCCTTCCTCGGCGCGCGACGGTTCAACCAATGCCAAAAGCCGTTTGCCAAGTTCATCTTCCATGCCGGGTTTGGCGCGTGCGGTGGCAACAACGGTAAGCTGCTTGGACATTTCGGTTTCCTGTCGTTTTGATTGTTTGGCTTTTGGATAGATCACCAACCACAGTGCAGGACAAATCTTCGTTTCACAAGCACGCAGAGAACAGAAAAAGGCCCGGTGCGGGGGACACCGGGCCTGGAATTGCTGGTCAGCAGTTTGGGGGGAGCTGACCAGCAGGGGGGAGACGAAA
>NZ_DCAO01000104.1:127986-128298 GCF_002311515.1 Thalassospira sp. UBA1131 | reverse complement strand
CCGACTTCAGCCGAAACCCCGACGTCATTTGGCACCTTGATCTTGGTCTGGCCGCTGGCAGCCTTCATGGCGCCGATAAAGCAGGCCGAGTAACCCATGGCAAAAAGCTGTTCCGGGTTATGACCGTCACCGCCAGCACCGCCGAGTTCCTTTGGCGTGGACAGCTTGACATCAAGCGATCCATCGTCAGTCGAAGCGCGGCCATCGCGGCCACCGGTTGCAGAAGCGAGTGCGGTGTATTTGACATCAACAGACATGGTTTTCATCCTTTGTTTGAACATTGGTTCGGTTGGTGATTACCCGGCTGTTAGG
>NZ_DCAO01000104.1:126865-127898 GCF_002311515.1 Thalassospira sp. UBA1131 | reverse complement strand
ATATGTCGCCGGGGGCGGGCAGGTGCAACCGCACCTACCCGAAAGAGTGTTAAAGTTTGGGGACAATTCCCCTGTATTCGTCGTGTTATTCGCCGTGCAGGGCGGTGCGGAGATACTGACCGGCCTGGGCAATTGCGCCTTTGGCAGCCGGGGTATCGGCAAGGGCATTGAGCATGACAAAGTCATGGATCGTGCCGTTGTAGCGCGTGACGGTGACATCAACGCCAGCCTGGCTCAGTTTTCGCGCATATGCTTCGCCTTCATCCCGCAGTACGTCGTTTTCCGCAGTAATCACAAGTGCCGGGGCCTGACCGGCAAGCTGATCGGCACTTGCATGGATCGGTGTGATTTTCGGGTCAGTACGATCAACGCCTTCGGGCAGGTACTGGTTCCAGAACCATTCCATCGCAGGCTCGGTCAACCACGGGCCGTTGGCAAATTCGGTGTAGGACCCGTTGTCAAAATCGGCATCCGTCACCGGATAGAACAGAACCTGTGCGGTGATTTGCGGACCTTTGCGTTCCTGGGCCAGAAGCGACACCACAGCGGTCATGTTGCCCCCGACACTGTCACCGGCAATTGCCAGACGGGTCGGATCGATATTGAGCTGTTCACCATGTTCAGCAACATATTTGGTAACAGCGTAATCCTGCTCAATCGCGATTGGATAGCGCGCCTCGGGGGAGCGTTCGTAATCCACAAACACCAGGGCCGCATTGGCACGAACGGCGAGTTCACGGACCAGACGATCATGGGTGCCGGTATCGCCCATCACCCAGCCTGCGCCATGGAAATAAACAATCACAGGAAGGCGATCAGTATTGCCCGCCGGGCGGATGATGCGGACCTTGGTGGCACCTGTCGGACCAACTCCAAAGACGGTGTCGGTGATATCAATAGCCGGTTTGGCAACGTCGCCGGACTGTGCGCCAGCCAGAACGTTGCGGGCCTCAGCCGGGGTCAGGGTGTAGATAGCCGGGCCGCCGGACGCGGAAAGGACATCAATGAATTCCTGGGTGGTGTTTTCAAGAAC
>NZ_DCAO01000104.1:108515-126779 GCF_002311515.1 Thalassospira sp. UBA1131 | reverse complement strand
GCAACTTTTGAATTGAATGGGCTCATGGGTCTGATCCTTTAAATGGGCCGTCCGTGATGTTTGACGGGCGGCGTTGCGTTTTGTTGAATTATGTATTGCACACAATTAAATCGTGCACGATATAAAAATGAGAAACCCAGCCATGCAATAAAATCGCTTGTTATTTAATCGCGTGCGATTTAATTTACTTGGCTTCGAAAATTTCAGGCCCAAGATGTTTCGAGAAGACGGACATCGCCGGTGGGTATGGAAATCGCAGAATTCTGCGCAAGGCGATGTCTTGTTGCCCTACATTAAAGGACCAGACCAATGGACAATTCATCCAAAGATGACCTGCTTCAGCTCGAAAAGTTTCTGTGCTTTTCGATCTATTCAGCCGGTCATGCCTTTAACCGGGTCTATAAGCCGCTGCTGGATAATCTGGGGCTGACCTATCCGCAATATCTGGTGATGGTGACCCTTTGGCAGCAAGATAACCAGTCTGTGCGGAGCATTGGCTCAAAGCTGTATCTGGAATCCAGTACGCTGACACCGTTGCTCAAACGCCTTGAAGCCAACGGCCTTGTCAGCCGCAAGCGCGATCCGGAGGACGAGCGATCTGTGCGCGTCACCCTGACCGAGGCTGGAAAGGCCCTGCGAGACAAGGCAGAGGAAGTCCCGCCCTGCATTCTTGACGCCACCGGACTTGATATCGAGACCGCCAAACGCCTGAACCGTGATTTGCGGACCATGCGCGATCAGATGGAGGCCGTCGGTCAGAAGATTTGATCGCGGTTATGTAGCCTGCTGTTTGAGATCCTGTTTCCGGTCCCGATGATAGGTCAGGGCCCAGCCAAGCGCGGTCTTGATCGCCGGTTCAGGCAGGGGGCGATCTAGCGGCAGGATAATGGCGCGATTGCCCTCGGTCGTCAGATCGGCCGAGAGCAGGCTGCGCGTGCGGTCAATCAGGTCAGTCTTGCAATCAAAAAAGATCATGACCTGATCGGGTGTTTTGGCTTTCCAGTCGGCACGAATGGTGATGCCCGATCCGGATTGGGGCCGCCAGGCCGGTTCGCCCCATTTCAGGCTTTCGGTGATCGGGCCAACCGCGTCAATTTCGCCCGCCAGTTCAAGGATCCAGTCGCGGATCGACATCAATGCCCGCCGGGCACGCGCCGGGCAGGCATTGAATTTTGCCGCAACATCCGGTCTTGCGAAATCCCCAGACCCCATCACATGCCCGCAGCGCTCAGATTGCCAAGGGACTGGATCAGAAGCCAGACACCGCAGATTGCAAGGGTGATGTGCTGCATGACCATGGCCGGGGCGATGATACGTTTGGATCGGGTCAGGGTGCCAATGGCATGTAAAATCCGGCTTGCGATCAGAATGGCAGCCACAATCCAGATGATGGTTGATGTTGCCAGGATCGCCTCGATGGCAAGGATCAGCAGAATGCAAAGCGGGGCATTTTCAACAAAATTGCCATGTGCGCGAATGCGCCGGCGCAGGGTGTTGTCATCGCCATCACCGCTTAGCACATTAAGCTGGGCGCGCCGGATCGAAACCATCAGGCTGAGCACGGTCAGCATCAAAACAAAAACGGCGGTGATAAAGATGGTTACGGGCAGCGGCAGCATGTCAATATTCCCGGCTTGTGAAGGGGATTGTGAAACTATGTTCAAATTCAATCACTGAATGCAGTTTGGATCAAACAAAAGGACGACACCAATCATGGTGCCGTCCGATGTGTCATGTGCCGAAAGGTGTGACTGCGCCCTAGATGTTGCGCAGGCGATCCAGGAAGTTTTTGACCTGTGCGTCAAGATTGCGGGCTTCTTCGGCCAGTTGGGTTGCCCCGGCCTGGACGTTCGAGGCCGCTTCACCGGTTTCCTGGGATGTGTTGCGAACAATCCCGATAGAGGACGAAACTTCGTTGGTGCCAGCAGCCGCCTGTTGAACGTTACTTGAAATTTCGGCGGTGGCAGCCCCTTGTTCCTCGACCGCGGATGCAATGGCGGTGGCGATTTCGTTGATGTTGGAAATGGTTTCGGTCACCCGTTCAATCGCACCAACCGTATTTTGCGTCTCGGATTGGATGGAGCCAATCTGTTGAGCAATGTCTTCGGTCGCCTTGGCGGTCTGGTTGGCCAGGTTTTTGACTTCCTGTGCGACCACGGCAAAGCCTTTGCCAGCCTCACCCGCACGGGCGGCCTCGATGGTGGCATTCAGTGCGAGAAGATTGGTCTGGGCGGCAATGTCATTGATCAGGTTAACCACTTCGCCAATGCGGTCGGCCGCCTCGGCCAGGCCGGTGACCATGGCGTTGGCCCTTGAGGCTTCTTCTACAGCGGTGTTGGAGATGTCAGATGACTTCGCCACCTGGGAGCTGATTTCCTGAATGGAGGCGGACAGTTCCTCGGTCGCAGACGCCACGGTCTGGACATTGGCACTTGCCTCGTCCGCGGCGGCGGCAACAACAACAGCCTGTTCGGAGCTTTCATCCGCAGCACGTCGCATTTGCCGGGACACCTGTTCCATGTTTCCGGCCTTGTCAGACACATTGACAACGATCGAGCCGACCGATTTTTCAAACTCGTCGGCCATTTGCAAGCGTGTGCGATTGCGTTCGTCGCTGGCGCGCTGTTCGGCTTGAAGCTTTTCACGTTCGGCCATCTGCATGCGCGCGGAGGCCTCCTTAAAGGCTTCAAGCGCCTTGGCGATTGCGCCGATCTCGTCATCGCGTTTGAGATAGGGCACCGTAATGTCAAACTCACCCTTCTGAAGGTGATCAATCACACTGGTCACCCGTGTCATCGGCCGTGCAACCAGGGTTCTGGTCGACAAAAGAACCACGGCAATGACAATCGCCAACAGGATGACACCGCCGATCAGGGTGATATTGCGCAGATTGTCTGCCGGGGCAAAGACGGTTGCCAGCGGCACATTGACCACAACGCCCCATTTGTTGGGATATCCGGCAATCTCGACCGGGACAATCATGTGCATGGTTGTATCATCATCAATGCGCATCGGATCGCCCGATTGCATGGTTTTGAGGATGGCCGCATGGATCGGGTTGTTGCCATCAAGGGTGGTGCCACGGATTTCCGGGTCTTCGTGGGCAACCCAGGTGCCTTGGGCGGAGACAAGATTGACCGTGCCGGTTCCAAACGGTGTCAATTCGGCAAAGCGTTCTGACAGGGCATTGAGTTCAAGATCAACGCCCAGAACACCCAGAAAATCACCGTTTTGGTTCTGCACCGGATAGACAAAGGATGTCAGAACAACGTCACGGCCCTGAATGTCATAGGTGATGGCGTCGGTGACATAGGGCTGATTGGTGTCACGCGGGGTGGTGTAATATTCGTTGATCTCGGGATTATCGAGACCGGTCAGGTGATAGGGGGTAATGCCGTCACCGAAATTGTAATAATAGGTGACGTATTTGCCGCTGCCGTCGCCGAATGGCTCACCCTCGTTTACGTAATCGGCATCCTTGCCATCAAGGGCATCGGTTTCAAAGCCCGCCCATGCGCCGGCAAGTGTCGGATTGTCGATCAGAGTCCGACTGAGAATTTCGTTATATGCCGCGCGATCAACGCCGCCTTTTTCGCGGATCGCACGAAACGCCCCGGCCAGGTTTTTTGCGACCAACATCCCGCCATTCAGAACACTACCAGCCTGCTCTGCGTGATGGTTTGCCACCCCACGTGCTTCGCCGACGGTCAGTTCCTCGGTGGTCTGGCTTGTTTGAACGGTTTGAAGAGATATACCTGCAATCAGGCAGAGCGCGATGGTTGCTGCACTGAAAAGAGTCAGCTTCGCGCCAAGGGACAGGGACGAAAAGTTCATACAGTCATCCTTCCGACCTATGCTTTCGTTTGAAGATCGCATTTGAGTAATGCACCAGCCAAGTCAATGGCTTGGCAGTGCAATAAGGCACGTCATATTAGGCGATTACTCTAAGGTATAATACTTGGAAAGGGAAGCTGTCTGAATATGTAGTTTTTGTTATTAAAATCGTTTGGTTTTTCCGATTGTCGGCGCAAACACTTCCTCGGCGGGGACAGGTTTTCCGAAAAGGAACCCTTGCAGCTTGATGCCCGGCACATCGCGCAGGAAGTCATGTTGTGCCTTGGTTTCAACGCCTTCTGCGGTGACCGACAGGCCCAACGCACCCGCCATTGCCAGCATTGCGTTGATCAGGGCCACGTCATCACTGTTGCCCGGTACTCCGCTGACAAAGGCACGATCGATCTTGATGCGGCTGATCGGCAGGCTTTTGATCGACCGCAGGCATGAATAGCCGGTGCCGAAATCGTCAATCGCCAGTGAAACACCCACTTCCCTAAGATCGTGCAGGGTCTGGATCATGCTGATTTCGTCCTGGATCATGCTTTCGGTGACTTCGATTTCAAGATCCTCGGCCGGGAGGCCGGAAATTGCCAACTCATGGGCGATGCTGTCGGCAAAACCGGGTTGCTGCATCTGGCGGACCGACACATTGACGGCCATGCGAAGTTTTTGGCCATATTCATCCTGCCAGCGACGGGCCTGCTGGCAGGCTTCGCGGATTACCCAGCTGCCGATTTCAAGAATGAGGCCGCTTTTCTCGGCAATCGGGATAATTTCATGTGGGCCCACAAGGCCGTGGATCGGATGTTTCCAGCGCAGCAACGCTTCGACACCGACCATGTCACCGGTTTTGCCATCAATCTGTGGCTGGTAATGCAAAACCAGTTCTTCGTTTTCAAGCCCGCGGCGCAATTCAAGGGAGCGCGTCATGTAATGGGCGGCATTGGCCGTCATTTCCGGCTCATAGAGGGCAAAGGTTCTGCGTCCGCGATCCTTGGCGGCATACATCGCGGTGTCGGCAAGGCGGATCAGATCGTGTGATGAGCGGCCATGCACCGGATAGAGTGAAATGCCCAAACTCGCCCCGATATTCATTTCGTGGCCACGGATATAGAACGGGCGTTGCAGTTCCTGAATGATCTTTTGCGCCAGATTTGCGGCCGCTGTTTCGTTGGGAATGTTTTCGCGAATTATCAGGAATTCATCACCGCCCAGACGCGATATGGTGTCGGTGCGTTCGGTAATACCCTTGATCCGGGTTGCGGCAATCAGAATGACCTGATCGCCCGCCGCATGGCCAAGTGTGTCATTGATCGTCTTGAAATCATCGATATCAAGAAACAGGCAGGCGACCATCATGCCGCTGGGTTCGCAACGCTCGATCGCGCGGTTCAGGCGGTCTGTTGCCAGCAGCCGGTTGGGCAGGCTGGTCAATCCGTCATATTGGGCAAGGTAATGCAATTCCTGTTCGGCCTGCCGGATGGCGGTCCGGTCAGAGACGATCATCACATAGTGGGTGAGCTCGTGTTCTTCGTTTTCGACGGCAATAACCTGCAGGGACAGCGATATCGGGCCACGACTGGCGTTGTGGGTATCAAGATCGCGATGCCATTGGCGGCGGGCCCCCGGCCCGGAAAACAGTTCCTGAAAGAATTCGGCGGGATGTTCGTTGGCAGAAAGGAAATAGGGTGGCTTTTGCAGCGTGTTTTCTTCGGTCTCGCCCGTGATCCGGTAATAGGCGTTGTTGGCGTTGGTAACGTTGAGGTCCGGATCAAGAATAAGAATGCCGTCCTGGGTGGTTTCAAACACCGTCATGGCTTCGCGCAGCTTGTCCTGCGTCAGGCGCTGATCGGTGATGTCCTGCATCATGCCGATGATGCGTTGTGACCCTTTGCGATCATCGCCAAAGGACTTGCCGCGGGCCCGCAGCCAGCGATAGTTCTGATCCGTGTCCAGACTGCGAAAGACAACGTCATAAAAATCGCCATGCGCAACCGCATAGGCAAACGCCTTGCGCACCATGTCGCGGTCTTCTGTTGCGACCCGTTCAAGAAAGGCATCCCAGCTTTCGGTGACAAGTTCGGCATTCTGATTAAGATCGGCATTGCCAAGCCCGGTGGAGTGCATTTGCCGGGTCAGGACATCAATTTCCCAGCAACTCATCTGTGCCGCCGTCATGGCAAGCGACAGCCGGTGCTGGCTTTCCGACAGGGCCAGTTCGGCTGTGCGGCGTTCCAGCGCCATCTGGATCGTGGCATGCAGTTCACGGTCCGAAAACGGTTTGATCAGATAGCCATAGGGACGGGTTTTTTGCGCGCGCGCCAGTGTCGCGTCTTCGGAGTGGGCCGAAAGATAGATGACCGGGATCATCAGGTGGGGCGGGATGCCGGCCGCCGTTTCAATGCCGTCAATATCGCCTTCGATACGGATATCCATCAGAATGATGTCAGGCGGATCGTCATTGATGGCCGCAAGGGCGTCACTGCCGCGCGTATGTGCGCTGGTGCGCTGGTAGCCCAGCTTTTCAAGCTGCTTGCGCAAATGAAGGGCGATAACACGTTCGTCCTCGACAATCATGACATGGACTGAATGTGGCATCCCGATCACTTCCCTATTTTGAAGTTGATGACAAAGGTGGTTTCGCCATTGGTCGTGATATCAAGCGTGCCACCAATCTGGTCGGCCAGCAGTTCAATCAGTTGCAGGCCAAGCCCGTCACTCGTGCCCGGCGTAAAGTCATCAGGCATGCCCCGCCCGTTATCGGATACCCGCAAGGTCACAACATCTTCGATCATTCATCTGGGTCGACACCGTGATCTGACCTTTTGCGCCGTCGGGGAAACCGTGTTTCAGCGCATTGGTGATCAGTTCGTTGGCAATAAGCCCGCAGGGCACGGCCTGATCAATGGTCAGGTCGACATGGGCCAGATTGCTTTTGNNATGACCGAGGATGTCTGCATATCGAGCAGGCTGTGAATGATCTGCAGATTGTTTTTCACACGGTGATGGACTTCGGAAAGCAGCGTTTCCTTTTCACGAAGCGATCGTGCGATCTGTTCTTCGCGATGTTTGCGTTCGGAAATGTCGGAAATAGCCGCAAGGATCTGATGCTTTTCACCGTCAGAGATCGGGTTCAGACCAATTTCAACGGGGAACTCGCTGCCATCCTTGCGCAAGGCATAAAGATCGCGGCCAGCCCCCATCGGGCGGGGATTGGGCTGCTCCGAATAGGATCGGCGCAAACGCGGGTGTCCGGTACGGAAACGTTCGGGGACCAGCATTTCAATCGGCTGGCCCAGCAGTTCATCGCGCGCATAGCCGAAAATGATTTCGGTCTGGGCGTTCACCATTTCCATGGTGCCATCCGCACTGATCAGGATCATGGCATTTGGCGCGTACTCAACAACGCGTTCAAATCTTTGATCCGGACTTTTCGTCGGAAAGGCGTTTTCGGTGATGTGCCCACCGGTCTCTCCAAACGACATCAACACACTCCAATCATCGTGTTTGGTTCGTCGATCGGGTTTGCCTTCGCTTGCGGACGATCAATAGTATTAAATTAAACTAATAGTGTATCGCAGCATAAGCGTATGGTTATGCAATAAAAGCTCTTCACAATTTAAGCGTGCTCACCCACTGTCGGATATTTGTCGGCAGGTGGCCAAAGTCAACTACACTTAGGTGTAGCCGCTAAGGTGGCTTTACAAGCAACCGCCTGCAGATAAATATCGGCGATTGGCCCGGTAATTCCGCGATTATTTGGCAGCCATGCGCAACAGGTGCTTGATCTTGGCCCGAAGTGGGGTATAGCTTCGCGCAAACATGCGATCAGCGTGATACGTATATTTCCCGAGAATTTAACGATCCAACTGACAAACAAGGTTTCAAAAATGACAGCCGATCTTCGAGATGCCGCACTTAACAGCAACGTCTGGGCTTTTCAGGAAGCCAGCAAGCTGGTCAAGCGGTATAAACAGAAGGCGCCTGAGAAGGGCTATGTCCTTTTTGAAACCGGTTATGGTCCGTCGGGTTTGCCGCATATTGGCACCTTTGGCGAAGTTGCGCGCACGACCTATGTCCGTCGCGCGTTCGAAACCATGTGCGATATCCCGACCAAGCTGTTCTGCTTCTCCGATGACATGGATGGCCTGCGTAAGGTCCCGGACAATATTCCAAACAAGGACATGGTCGCGCAGCATCTTGGCAAGGCCCTGACCAGCGTTCCGGACCCGTTTGGCACGCATGAAAGCTTTGCCCATCACAACAATGCCAAGCTGCGTGAATTCCTTGATGGTTTCGGGTTCGAGTACGAATTCAAATCATCGACCGACTGTTATCGTTCGGGCATGTTTGACGAGGCGCTTTTGCGCCTTCTGGAACGTTATGACGCGATCCAGAAAATCATGCTGCCGACCCTTGGTGAAGAACGCCGTGCGACCTATAGCCCGTTCATGCCAGTCGAGCCGGGCACCAACAAGGTCCTGATGGCCAAGGTGACCGAGCTTAAACCTGAGAGCGGCAGCATTGTTTACGAACATCCGGAAACCGGTGATCTTGTTGAAACGCTGGTCACGGGCGGTAATTGCAAACTGCAATGGAAGCCGGACTGGGCGATGCGCTGGTATGCGCTGGGCGTTGATTATGAAATGGCCGGTAAAGACCTTATTCCGTCAGTCGAGCTTGGCAACAAGATCGTCAAGGCGCTTGGCGGCACCCCGCCGGAAGGCTTCAACTACGAACTGTTCCTCGATGAGAACGCCCAGAAGATTTCCAAATCCAAAGGTAACGGTCTTTCAATGGAAGACTGGCTGAAATATGCGCCGGAAGACAGCCTGTCGCTGTTCATGTTCCAGAAGCCGAAAACCGCAAAGCGTCTGTATTTCGATGTCATCCCGAAAACCGTGGATGAGTACCTGACCTTTGCTGAAAAGCTTAAAACCGAAACCGATCCGGAAAAGATTCTGCAGAACCCGGCCTGGCACATCCACGCCGGGACCGCACCGGATCGCGAAATTCCGTTGTCGTTCGGTATTCTTCTGAACCTTGTTTCAGTCTGCAATACCGATGATCGCGACCTGCTGTGGAAGTTCATTTCGCGTTACGCCACCGGCGCAACCCCGGAAACCTCGCCGTATCTTGATAAGCTGGTCGGCTATGCGATCAACTATTACAGCGACTTCGTCAAACCGACCAAGTCGTACCGCGCCCCGACCGAGGCGGAAAAAGCAGCCCTTAAAGACCTGCGCGATACACTGGCGAAAATTGCACCGGGCACCGATCCGTCCGACATCCAGACCGAAGTTTTCACCGTGGGCAAAAACCACAATTACGAAAACCTGCGCGACTGGTTCAAGGCGCTTTACGAAGTGCTTCTGGGTCAGGAACAGGGCCCGCGCATGGGCTCCTTCATCGCCCTGTATGGTCTTGATGAAAGTGTTGCCCTGATCGACCGTGCCTTGGCCGGAGAAGATCTGTCTGCCTAAGACGGCGCGATTAGATACATGTAAAAGACGGCTCGCCTTTGGCGGGCCGTTTTGCTTTTTGGGTCATATCATTCAATAATTTGCCAGTCAGACCGGCTATGGCGGTGCTTTGCGTCACCAGCAAGGAATTGAATGATATGGGATTTTGGCAGAAATCAATGATCGCGGTTGCATGTTCCAAGCCGCTTCGCACCCTGGGCGAGGCGATTGGACGCAAGACCGGACTTGCCGCGCAGTTTGTCAGTGCGAACGATGGCATTGGTCATGTGTCGCGGGCAAATGCGCTGGCGGCACAAGGTATCCGGATTTCAAGCTTCTATCTTGGTGAATATGTCGAAGATATCACCCAGGTCCGCGAAACGGTTGATCAGCTTGGCTTTGTGATGCCAAGCCTCGATATGTCTGGACTGGATGTGCATGTGTCGATTGATCCGTCGCAGCTGGGCTATATGCAGGGTGAAGCGGTCCTGACCAAACATGTCGATGAGATCGCAAACAAGATCCGCGATATTGCAGCACAGGCAAACTCATCGCAGACCATCCGGCTTATGATCGATATGGAAGATTTCGACATGGTCGATGATACGCTGGCGCTGCATCATCGGTTGGCGACCGTCGGTGTGCCGGTTGCCCAAACCCTTCAAGCCCGTTTGCACCGGACGGAATCTGATATGAACGCCATGATTGCACGCGGGGCGATGCTGCGGCTGGTCAAGGGGGCAATGGCCCCACCGGCAAGCGTATCCTTTACCGACCGTGATCAGATTGACGCCAATTATCTGAAACTGGCCGGCACGATGTTATCGGAAACCGCCAAGCAAAGCGGGTTTTTCCCGGTCTTTGGCAGTCACCATCGCGACTTGGTGCTCAAGATCGCGACACTTGCCGATGACAATGGCTGGGCGCGCGAAAGGTTCGAGTTCGAGATGCTTTATGGTGTTAATCAGCCGTTGCAACGTGAACTGGTTGCGGCGGGGTATCGCCTGCGGCTGTATGCACCGTTTGGTAAGGACTGGTGGGCCTATGCCTGGCGCCGGGTGGGGGAGAACCCCCGAAACCTGTCGCTTTTGCTGAAGTCGGGACTTCATCGATAATAAAACCGAATGAGGCCAGCATGAATGTGCTGGCCTCAACGCTTAAATCAGCTTGGTGGCAGGTAACGCCGCAGCGGATGATGTTCAAACGGTGCCAGAAGCACGTGGCGCGCACGTTGCCAACCCACACCAAACGCCATCACCAGTCCGCCAACGATGAAGCAGACCAGAACGATGGTCATGGACGGATCAATCGCCGCGCCCTCAAACCCGGATTGCAGCAGATAACCGACATAGATCAGGCCGCTGATGATCGGGGATCGGCGATCCAGGATCAGGGACAGCACCATGGCAATGATGATCACCGGGATCATCGCAAGGGCGGCGGCCTCGAACGTTGCGGCAATCGAATGGATGGTCAGCGGTGCGCCAAAGACATACAGCCAGAACGCACATTCCGCCCAGCCATTGATCCGCTTGGGATCGCGGCTGTCGATAAAGATCGCAAGGGCGAGCAACAATATGCCCGTCGCCGTGATCAGATAGGGGATATAGGGTTCTGCCGCCGGGCCAAACGTCGCCATCAAAGCAGACCAGAAAACGCCAACAAGGCCAGCGGCAATCAGTGCAAACGATACCGGCAGGCGATAGCGCAGGAAGAAGCCAAGCTGGAAGGCGAAGCCGATGATGGCGACAAACACTAGCACATTCATCGACCGCTGGCCGAAATCAATCACCGCATCAAGATCAGATAGCTGGCCGGTTGACCCAGCGAATGACATATAAAGTGCGACCGCATAGATCATCAGCGTCGAGCCAAGGGCGGCCATGATGGCGATCGAGGGCAGGGACGCCTTGAGCTTGCCGGCGATATATTCCGCCAGCGCGACATAGGCGATCATGGCAAGCGGTGGCGCGATCCAAAACGCCGGGCCATTGGCAAGCAGGCCCCACAGAACGAACCAGCCGATGGTCAGTGCGCATATGCCAAGTGCGATGAAGATGTCATTCATGCCGCGAAACAGCGTGAATTTTTCTGTTTCAGGCGACTCTTGCGATTGTTTAGCAAGGTAGTCTTCAAGCCTTGCAAAGGCCTCTTCGCTGAGCACGCCGGCCGATACCGCATTTCGGATATCGGCAAGGGTGAATTGATTGTTTTTCACGGTGGCTCCGGAGTGTGTTGTTGCTCTTGTGCCGTTTTGGCGTGTGTCCGATGGATCAGTGATACACGCCCTGTGCAATGCTTTCAAATTTCTCGGTATGCCTAACGGCGGACTAAGGCATCCAAAGGGCACCTAAACCGGGCAGTTAACAGGAACATAATATTTGACATATAAGTTAGTGAACTGACTTATATTATTGAGGTATCCATGGCCACCAAGCTGAGTTCCGAGCAAAAGCGTCAAAAGCTTGCCCGTGCGGCGATGAATGTGATCTGGCGCGATGGTTATCACGCCGCCACCATTCAGGCAGTCGCGACCGAGGCCGGGTTACCCGCCGGTGGCGTGTTTTACCGCTTTCCCAAGAAACATGACCTTGCCCTGGCGGCACTGGAAACCATGGAAGGCGAGTTTGTCCCGCTTCTTGAAAGTATCTCGACCTCGCGTTCGGTGGCGGATCGGTTGGCGAAGTTCTTTGATTATCTTGATGCCATGACCCCGCGCCGGGTCAGTCACGGCTGTCCGTTGGCAAGACTGATGCTTGATATGCCTGGTGATGCCGACTTTGCCCCGTCGCGCAAAACCGGGCAGGCGGTGTTTGACGCCCTGATCAACTGGGTCGCCGGTCAGCTTGAAGAAGGCGGGCTTGATCGCAAAACAGCCGCAAAGACCGGGCGTCAGATCATCCTGCGCTGGCAGGGTGCGATTATTCTGGCCCATAGCATGGGGGACCGGGCTATCCTTGATGATGAGATCAATGAATTGCGTGCACTGGCCAAAGATCTGATTGGCTAAACCCCGGCTGTTTTTCCCTCAAAAGTTGATTGCCATTATTTACGCATTTTCTGATGATGCATTAGGGGTTTGGCGCATTCACCCGATGCGTGTCGCAGTTGGTCCGGCAAACATTTCAAACCAAAGGACACGGGCAATGACGAAGATGAAACTTGTGCTGGTCATGATGATGGCAACGGTCCTGGCGGCCTGTGCCACGGGACCGCGCATCTATACCGATGCCGATCCGGCGGCCGATTTCGGACAGTATCAGACATTCGCCTTTGTCGAAGGGGCCGGCAAGAATGCTGAGGCGCAATATCAGACCCTGTCGGGTCAGCGGATCGAGGATGCGATCAACACCGCAATGGTGTCGCGCGGATATCAGCTTGATATCCATAATCCGGATCTTTTGATCAATTTCCATCTCAAGACCGAGGAAAAGACGCGCTCCTCTCCGCCGGTCTATATGGGCGGCTATTATGGCTATCGCAGCGGCATGTATGTCGGTTGGCCGGGCTATGTCGAACCGGGCTATGTCGATAGCTATACCGAAGGCACGCTGAGCATCGATCTTGTCGACCGCCAGACCCGTCAGATGGTCTGGGAAGGCACAGCTGTTTCGCGGGTGACCAGTTCGCTTCGCGAAGCGCCGAATGAAACGGTGCGGGCGGCTGTGGCGTCGATCTTTGCGCAATATCCGTATGTGGCGGGCAATAGCGCGCCCAGAGCCTTGGCGCAGTAAGAGCGAGGGCCTTGACGCAGTAAGAAAGCGTTCAGACGGAATAAAAAACGGCCCGGATATCCGGGCCGTTTGTCTGTCGATCATGTTCTAAATGCAATCAGTCTTCGCTGGCGGCAACAAAGGCCGTGTAAAGGTCCTGCGCACGTCGCGTGATCGGGCCGGGTTGCAGGTTGCGGTCATCAAGTTTGACGCACGGGGCGACCTTGTAATAGTTGCCGGTGCCAAAGATTTCGTCAGCGGTTTCGAGTTCTTCGTATTTGCAGGTCTTTTCCACGACATCAACGCCGTCTTCACGCAGAAGCTTGATCACGCGCTGACGGGTCAGGCCATTGAGGAACGTGCCATTGATCGCCGGGGTAAAGACCGTACCGTCCTTGGCAAAGAACAGGTTGGCATAGGAAAACTCGGCAACATTGCCAATCGGATCAAGCATCACGCCGGTGTCAAAGCCCGAACTGGTGGCCTCGGTCACCGCGCGTCCGACATTGGGATACAGGCAGGATGCCTTGGCCTCGGTCGGTGCGCTTTCCGGCGACGGGCGGCGGAAGCTTGATTTGCGGGCGCTAAAGCCGGTCTGGATGGCTTCTGGCATTTCACTGACAGAAATGCACAGCACGAACTGCGCACTTTCGGGCGTGGGCGCGATAAAGCCTTCGCCACCAAACACCAGCGGTTTGATGTAAAGGGCGAGTTTGGGATCGAACTTTTGAACGCCTTCCTTGACCAGTGCGACGATTTCCTCGGTGGTGATCGTCGGTTTCAGGCCCATCAGCTCGGCCGAGCGGATCACACGCGCACAATGCGGATAAAGGTCCGGCATTTTGCCATTCATGCGGCGTGCACCATCAAACACGGTCGAGGCCATCCAGAAGCCATGGGTTTGCGGCCCCATGATGTTGGGGTTCCCTTCGTGCCATTGGCCCTGATACCAGGTCCAGTTTGTGACAGTGCTATCGGTGGCGGCGTGACCCATTTTTGTACTCCTGTGGGGCGGTTCATTAGCGCTGCCTAGCATAGGATTTTTGCAATCAAATGGTCAAAGAAAACATCACTGTTTTAGTGCCTTTGAAATGTCATGAAACCTTGCAAGCAGTTATGCGATAGGTTTTTCTATAGCTAGTTGATTTTGAGACGCTTTCCGCTCTGAAAGGAAAACAGGATGGGTGATGACGTCAAACTTGATCTCGACGCGCGGTTCGAACATGCCCGTGACGTCATCCGCACCGCCGGAAAGCGGGCGATGGAGTATTTCGACGGCAGTGCCGGCGATCTCGAGGTCGAGGCCAAGGAAAACCCGCTCGATATGGTCAGTATCGCCGACAAGAATGTCGAGGCGATCATTCGTGATCAGATCGCCGACACCTTTCCCGAGGACGGCTTCCTTGGCGAGGAAATGGGCATCGAGAAGGGCGACAATGATTGCTTGTGGGTGATTGACCCGATTGATGGCACGGCATGCTTTGTCAATCAGATGCCAAGCTGGTGCATTTCCATCGCCCTTGTCGTCAAGGGGAAGATCGAGATCGCCCTGATCTATCAGCCGTGCGGCAAGGAATTGTTCAGTGCCCGTCGCGGTCAGGGTGCGCTTGCCAATGGCGAGCCGATCAAGGCCAGTGACGCCAAAACCGTCGGTGACGGCGTGATGGGGCTTGGCATGTCACATCGTACGACAAGTGACGCAATTATGCCGTTTATCAAGGACTTGTTGGATCGCAAGGGCATCTTTATGCGGAACGGATCGGGCGCACTTTCAATGGCCTATGCCGCAGCCGGGCGGATGATCGGCTATTACGAGCCGCACATCAATCCGTGGGATTGTCTGGCCGGGATCCTGTTGATGCAGGAAGCCGGTGGTTGGGCCAATGATTATCTGGCTGCACCCGATGCGCTTGAAAATGGCGCACCGATCCTGACTGCGGGTCCCAATGTCGCCGAAGAACTTAAATCCATGACCGGTATCACCCGTTAGACGGCCCGCGCATCAGGTTGCGGGCGTGTCATTTCGCGCCAGGCGGGCGTCAAATTTGCGGTGAATAAGGCGGGCCAGCTCAGCGTCAATCATCGCGATATCCAGCGGCTTGGTGCAATAGGCGTCAAAGCCGGTCTCGTGAAAGTTCTCGAGATTGTCGTTCGAAATGTCCGCGGTCAGGGCAAGCACCGGAATGGTCGCCTTGACCGGATCGTCAAAGGCGCGGATACGCCGGGTGGCCTCGATACCATCAAGAACCGGCATGTGAAGATCCATCAGAACCGCGTCGAAATCTGTGCCAGCAAGAATATCAAGCGCGATCTGACCATCAGCAGCCGTGGTAATCGTATGACCCTGCGCTTCCAGCAATTTCTGGGCAAGGATGCGGTTGATTTCGATGTCCTCAACCAAAAGCAGGTTCCATGCGCCCGGATCAGCCGTCTCGGCATTTTCAGACAGGGCGTCGTCCGGGTTTGCGGTTTGTCCTTCCTGCTGGGCAACGTCGGTTTCGCTGCTGCGTGGCAGGGTCAGGTCAAACCAGAAACGGCTGCCCTTGCCTTCCTCACTTTCGACTTGTACCCGGCCGCCCATCGCCTGAACCATGCGCTGACAAATTGTCAGGCCAAGTCCGGTGCCGCCATAACGTCGGGTAGTCGTGGTATCGGCCTGTGTGAAGGCATCAAAGATGGCTTCAAGTTTGTTTTGCGCAATGCCGATCCCCTCATCGCGCACCGAAATGCGGAATGAAACAGCATCTTCGGTGATGTCGAGTGCTTGCACCAGAATCAGAACCTTGCCCTGTTTGGTAAACTTGATGGCGTTGGAAACAAGGTTGGTCAGCACCTGTTTGAGCCGCACAGGATCGCCGGTGACATGGCGCGGCAGTTTCGGATCCATATCAAGCTCAAGCGTGCTTTCCTGCGCGCGTGCCGGGACCAGCATCATCGAAACAACTTCTTCGCAGATGTGATGAAGGTCAAACGGGTTTTCTTCCAGCACAAGCTTGCCGGCCTCGATCTTGGAAATATCAAGAATATCACCAATCAGCGACAGAACGTGGCGACCGGCCCCGCGAATGGTCGACAGGTAACTGCGCAGCGTTTCGGTATTGGCATCTTTGTCCAGACTGTCACTGGCAAGCTGGGCATAGCCCAAGATGGATGTCATCGGGGAGCGGAATTCGTGGCTCATATGGGCGATGAATTCCGATTTGGCCCGATCAGCCTGCTGGGCCCGGTTCATGGCGTTTTCGGCAGATGCGCGTGCGTCTTCAAGTTCGCGGGTCCGGGTCTCGACCAGATTGACGATGTATTTTTCGGTGCGGTTCAGTGATCGCAGATAGATCAAAAGCAGAATGCTGACCGTGCTGCCAAACACAAAGATCGCCCATGGCTGCCAATAAAGCAGCGTGCCAAAGCCGGGCTTTGACGGATGCAGGACAATCGTCCAGTCGCGATAGCCAAACGTGAAGTTCGAAACATTCGGGTTGAACGGTTTTTCCAGTTCTTCTTGAATGTGCTCTATCGCATAGTTGGCTAACCGATTGGAATAGATAAGTTTTTTATCAGACTCGGATTTCAGGTCGGCAAGATGGATTTCAAAATTCAGCGGAATGCGCGCCACCCGTGCCGCCCGGCTGATCATGTCGGTCAGGCGCAACACCCCGATGGCGACACCAAGTGGTGGTCCGGTGCGGTCCCGACGATTTTCAACCGCCAGAAACGCAAGCGAGGTCACGACCGCCGAATTCGCCTGAACCAGTTCGAGCGGCTCGGTCAGGGTGACATTGCCGGTCTGAAGGGCGGTTTCAAGCGCGCGTCGGCGCGAAGGTTCGCTCATCATGTCAAAGCCGATGACTTTTTCATTCCCCGACCGCGGGAAGACAAAGAAGACCGGATAATAGGTATCCTGTTCACTTGATGTTTGCAGTTCGCCATCGACAAGGGCGCGGATGGCGAAATTGGTCACCCCGCGCAGCTCGGCATTTTCTTCAATCAGGCCGCGCGCCCGGCGTTCAACATGCGGCGCCCATTCAAGGGCGGCAACACCGGGCCGACGGTTGACCCATGGGGCAATCATCGCATCAAAGGTATTGGCCGAAATGCTGCCATGCACATCAAACAGCGTTCTGACCGCAACCAACGCATCGGTGGCCCCGCCAAGTTCTTCGCGAAGCGACGCTTCAAACGCCAGACGATACTGGTCGGTCGATGATCGGTCGGCGGCGACAAGCTGGGTATAGGTGTACCAGGATGCCAGCCCCGAGACGCCAAACCCGATCACGCCAATGATGATCGACAGCGTCCGGCGCAACCGATGGACATCTTCGGATTGCCGCCCGTCAAGGGTTCGCGTTGTGATCGCGGCAATCCGTTCCATGCCCGCAGCCAGAAACAGGGTGCCGACCGAAATGGCAATGACATAGCCATAAAGGTTGCGAAGGCCTGTATTCAGTCCGACGCCGACAAAGGTTTTATTGCCAAGGGCGGCAAAGACGATGATGTCGGCAACGATGACGGCGTTGATCAGAACCGCGCCCAGCAGCCCGTAGCGCACCGCCCCCCAGATCACCAGCGGTACGGAGACAAAGATAAACAGATATTCGGGCTTTGAGATCAGCGGCGTTGTCTGAACGGCGGAGGCCAGAACGACGGCCGCAATGACGATGAAGGCAAGCTCGCCATAGTGTTGGAGCGATCGCGATACCGGCTGCCGGTTCATCAGGCGCAAGGTCAGTGGTCCGACCACAATCGCACCAACCAGATCGCCCAGGAACCAGCCCTGCCAGATTTCGCCGAACTGATCAAAGCTGCCGATAACAACCATGCTGAGTGTGGTGCTGCCCAAAAGGGCTGCGATGGCAGGGCTGCATACCGCGCCCAGCGCAAGGAAAACCAGCATGCTGCGGAATTGCGCCAGTGGATAATTCCCGGCAAGGCGCGTGATCAAAAGGGCGGGCAACACGGCGGCAAGGGTATTGCCCGCCGCGATCATAAGGGCCGCAGGCACCGACGGCGACGTCGCCAGATTAACCAGAAGGGCACCGATGAACACTGCCGGGAAATATCGCCAGCCCCAAAACACCATCGCGGCAATTGCGATGCCCGATGGCGGCCAGACAAGGGTGACACTTGTGCCAAAGAACGGAAGTTGCAGTCCGGCATAGCCCGTTGCGAAATAGGCAAGGATAACCACCAGAGAACGCACAATGTGATGGCGTTGCAGCGTCAAACGATTGTTCCCCTTCCCCTCTGGCATCAGC